>DASPTU010000114.1:0-97505 GCA_035623255.1 Terriglobales bacterium
GCGTCCCGCTTACTCTGTTTGCTCCAGCGTAGGGTTTCCTGGAAGCCGTAGCGATGTCTACAATTTGTAAAAACATTGTCAACAATTCAGCACAGACCACGTCTAAACCCCCTGTGGAGAGTAAGCTTTGTGCAGGATTTCAAAAAAGGGCTGTTCTGATGAGGGGAGTGACAGGTTATGCGAGTTGAAGCAACCCGAGACGCGACAGGTCAGCGTATGCCAGGCAGTCTGGCGAAGGACTTCTCCCAGATCGGGCAGGGGTCGACTATGTCGGAGCGGATTCTAGTCGTCGAAGACGACCACGCCGTGCAAAAGGCGCTGAAACGCCTTTTCGAAACTGAGGGATTTGTGACGGAGATCATAGGGGATGGTAGGGCTGCCCTGGAGGCATTCCGCAAAATAACCCCGTCGGTAATTGTTCTTGATCTGCGTTTGCCACTACTGTCGGGCCGCGATGTCTGCCGCGAAATCAAACAACAGGCGCCTTCAATTCCAATCATTGTTTTAAGTGCGGCGAGCGATGTCTCCGACAAGGTATTGTTGCTTGAACTGGGTGCCGACGACTACGTCACAAAACCGTTCAGCCCGCGTGAGCTTTTGGCGCGCGTACGCGCGGCGTTGCGGCGCAATGTGCGCAAGGATGCAGGCGAAGTGGCGGTTTTTGATGGCATTTCAGTCGACTTCACCAAGATGGAAGTTACGCGCAACGGCGAAGCAGTGATTTTGACCGCGCAAGAGTTCAAGACCTTGAAATTCATGGTGCAGAACGCCGAACGAGTAATCACCAGAGACGAATTGCTCAATGAGGTGTGGGGATATCAGAATTATCCCACCACTCGCACCGTGGACAATCACATCCTGAAGCTGCGCCAGAAGCTGGAGCGGGATCCTGCTAATCCCATGCACTTTCGCACTGTACACGGTGTAGGTTACAAGTTTGTGCGGTAAGTCCAAGGCGCATGCGGTAAACTGCAAGCCGTCGCAAGCCAAGGAAAGCAGGACCTCATGAAACTTCGTCTTCGCACCAAGTTTCTGTTGTCCATGCTCCTGATTTCTGCAGGCCTTACTGCAACCAGCCTTCTATTGGTTCGTCACAGCGTTCAGGGACAGATCAAACGAGAAATCTTCGCCGACCTGCGCAACTCGGTTACTACATTCCAGAACTTCCAGCAAATGCGTGAACTCACGCTGACCCATTCAGCGGAGCTACTTGCCTACCAACCGCTTCTGCGCTCTCTCATGACCGCACCCGACGAAGCGACCATTCAGGACTCTTCAACCTCGTGGTGGCGATTGGCGGGCAGCGATCTATTTGTGCTGGTGGATCGGGCGGGTCGAGTTGTCGCTCTGCATGCCACCACTTCCGGTTTTACCAGAGAAATGGCGCAACGGTCGCTCGCCACCGCTTTTGATGAGGAAGGTTCAGCCCAGTGGTGGTTTGGTTCCCAGCACCTGTACCAGGTGTTTATCAAACCGATCTATTTCGGTTCCGAATCGGAAAACCGGCTGCTGGGACTGGTTGTGCTGGGATATGAAATCGATGATCGCGTTGCTTCACAGGTCAGCCGCATCGCCGCCAGCCAGGTGGCCTTTTACTACGGAGATGTCATCGTCAAGAGCACTCTGAACCCAACCCAGGAAGCGGAACTGGCGAGCCGCCCGATTGTCCGCTCCGGCCGAGCGGTTGATCCCGAGGAATTGCAATTGGGGGATGAGCGCTTTCTGGGCACCTCGTTGGAGCTGGCGTCCGGCAAAGAGCCTTCAGTGCGATTAAGCGTGCTGAAATCATTCGATCAGGCCACCGCGTTCCTCGACAACCTGAATCGGTTACTGCTGGCCCTCGGACTCGCAGCGGTTGCGGGCGGAAGCGCCCTGGTATTTTTCATATCGCATACATTCACGCGACCCTTGGGAAGCTTGGTGGCAGGTGTGCGCGCGCTGGAGAAGGGTGACTTCAACTATTCGCTGGATGCGCGCGGTGGTGATGAGGTGGCCGAGGTCACCGGCGCATTTAATCGCATGCGCGCTAGCCTGCTCAAGACGCAGCAGGAACTCCTGGAGGCGGAACGTCTGGCGACCATCGGGCGGATGGCCAGCTCGATCTCGCATGACCTCCGGCATTCGTTGGCGGCGGTTGTAGCCAATGCCGAATTCCTGCTGGAGAGCCGCCTCTCTACCGACCAGCGCGAGGAGTTGTATCAGGAAGTTCGAATCGCAGTGAACCAGATGACGGAACTGATCGATTCCTTGCTGGAGTTTTCGCGTACCCGGGAATCGCTGCGTCTGACCTTTGGAAACGTGAAGGATTCGGTTGAGCGGGTTGTTCAAACTATCCGCACGCACCCGCGCTTCCATCCCGCAAGAATCAATGTCCGCGAGGAGGGCGACTGTAGGGGATGGTACGACAGTAGGAAACTGGAGCGGGCTTTGTACAACCTCCTGCTCAATGCTTGTGAAGCGATACCCAGCCGCGACGGACGCATCAGTATTGACCTGATTCAGGTACCTGACGGAGTACAAATCCGCCTTGCCGATAATGGACACGGTATTCCTGAATCCATTCGGGGAAAGCTTTTTGAGCCGTTCGTCAGTGTAGGCAAAGAGAACGGCACCGGACTTGGACTGACGGTGGTGCAGAAAATTATCCAGGATCATGGGGGTGAGATTGTCGTGGAGAGCACCTCGGAAACGGGAACGGTGTTCCGGCTCACACTCCCGCTGGCTTCGGCTTCCATCCACGCGAACGTTCGAGAAGCCAGAGTAGAGATGCCCCCGCTAGCTCCGACGAAGAGCGCGCCGATACAGTAGCGCTACCCAGCGTGCCGAAATCCCGGTCCAAAGTTTTTGTGTCAGGTGGGACAAAGAAATTCGTTGGATCCAGGTTTTCAACGGAGGCACTTGTGAAGCGGAGCGATGCATTTTCCGTAGCCTTTCGAAGGGCCGTCATGATCAGCGGGTTGCTCCTGCTTGCAGGCAGCCGCGCGTCGGGGCAGACGCCAGTTCCCGGAGGCACTTCGTCCTCTGATGCGGCTGTAACAGCTGCCGTGCGCGAGTTGCAGCAGCAGGTCACCGAGCTTCGAGCGGCCATCGCTGAAATGCGCTCAGAGGCAGAACAGTACCGTGCCGAAACGGCAGAGTTGCGCCATGAACTGCAGGCCATGCGTGGAGACGGGGAAGCACTGACCGCTCAGGCGAATCCGGGCATTGTTGCAACACCTGCAACAGTGGGTTCCGTAACCATGGCCGAACAAGGCTTCCCGATTGCACAACGAGTCGCGAACCTGGAGGAAACTACGCAGTTGCTCGACAGCAAGCTCCAAGACCAATATCAGGCGAAGGTCGAAAGCGCGTCGAAGTATCGAGTGAGGCTATCCGGAATTGTCCTGCTGAATCTGTTCAGCAACCGCGGTACCACAGACAACACGGACATTCCGAGCATCGTTTATGGGCCAAACCAGGGGAACGGAAATTTCGGGGCGACCATGCGCCAGTCGGAAATCGGTCTTGAGGCCTTTGGCCCGACTCTGGCCGGAGCAAAGACTTCTGCGAACCTTCAGGCCGATTTTGCCGGCGGCTTTCCCAACGTGTGGAACGGTGTGAATTCAGGCATCTTCCGGCTGCGCATCGCCAGCATGCGGATGGATTGGTCAAACACCTCGGTAGTAGCCGGGCAAGATGATTTGTTCATCTCGCCCTTATCGCCCACTTCGTTTGCGTCTTTGGCAGTTCCAGCTTTCAACTATGCCGGCAACCTGTGGGCATGGACTCCACAGGTGCGGGTAGAGCATCGGTTCGATATATCGGATGCCCAGAGCATTAAGGTTCAGGCGGGAGTCCTGGACAATCTGACCGGCGAGTTCCCTGGCTACAGCGACTTTCGGGTGCCTGGACCAGGCGAAAACTCCGGCCAGCCGGCATTCGGAGTTCGGACCGGGTGGACGACAGCGATCTTTGGTAAGCCGCTAACCCTGGGGGCTGCCGGTTATTTCAGCCGCCAGAATTGGGGTTTTGGGCACTATGTGAACGGTTGGGCCGGCTTGACCGACTGGGAAGTACCGATTCTCTCGAGGGTAAGCCTTACCGGCGAGTTTTATCGTGGGCGGGCGGTTGGCGGAATCGGTGGAGGAATCAGCCAAAGCGTAGTATTTCTTGGCCAGCCTGGGGTTGCTTCCACCGCTGTACGTGGCCTTGACTCGATCGGCGGGTGGTCGCAAGTGAAATTCCGCGCCAACCGCAAGCTCGAGTTTAACGCTGGTGTGGGTGTCGATAATCCCACTACTTCCGAAGTAGAGGCCGCAGCGCCTAGTGAAGCCTATCTGGGGCCTTTATATGTTCAGAACCGAAGCGGACTCATCAATTTCGTGTACCGGCCAAAGTCGAGTCTCCTGTTCTCCACCGAGTACAGATACCTGCAGTCGTTCAAGCTGTACAGCGTGAATAATTCTGCGCAACAAGTGAACATGATGATGGGGGTTCTGTTTTGATTAAGAGTCTTGCTGTGGTGTGCATTAGCCTGTTGACGACGACGCTGGCCTCGTCCGGGAGGAGCTTCGCGCAACAAACAACTGTGACCGCATCAGTTGCCGTGAAACACGGTAAGGGCAAATCCCGTGACGCGAGCAATGTTGTGCTGTGGCTTACGCCGACGGAAGGCAGCGCGCTTCCCCCCCCGGCGATCTCTCAGTCCTCTTCGCGAGCGAGACTGGTGCAGAGAAATAAGAGTTTTGAGCCGCACGTGCTGGTCGTTCGCGTTGGATCGCTGGTCCAGTTTCCTAACCGCGACCCCTTCTTTCACAATGTTTTTTCGCTTTTCGAGGGTAAACGCTTTGACCTTGGCCTTTACGAGGCCGGAAGCACCCGCGATGTGCTTTTTGATAAGCCAGGAGTTTCCTACATCTTCTGCAATATCCATGCTGAGATGAGTGCAGTAGTCGTAGCTGTGAACACGCCGTACTATGGCGTATCCGACCGGCGGGGGCAGGTGCTCATCCCCGATGTAGCGCTGGGCCGCTACACACTCCGCGTCTGGTACGAGGCCGCCTTGCCTGAGACTTTGAGCGCAATGACGCGCGAGGTCACGATTTCTGATTCCGCATCAACCCTGGGAGTAGTACAAGTGCCAGCGACCGGCCTGCCGCAAGAACACAAGAACCTTTATGGGCGTGACTACACTCCACCAGCCCCAACAAGCCCAGCGTACGAGCATCCGTAAGCCAATTTCTTATCATGAGAGACAGTGTAAGATGCTTGCCGTAGACGGGATAAAGGCTCCGTCAAGGGACAAGCATATGCAATCGGTAAAGGAGATTCTCGCCAGCTACAACGACAGGGCGCCACTTTCAGAAGCCTCAACCATACCGGCCTCTTGGTACGTTGACACTCGGATCGCGGAACTCGAAAGGATGACTGTATTCAGCAAAACCTGGCAGATGGTTGACAGGACTGATCAAGTAGAAAAGCCAGGGCAGTTCGTGGCAGCCAATGTGGCCGGTGAGCCGATTGTGGTGGTGCGCGGTAATGATGGCGTTCTTCGCGGTTTCTACAATGTTTGTCGACACCACGCGGCCGCGGTCGTCACTGAGCCTTGCGGCCAGGCGTCTCTGCTGCACTGCCCGTATCACGGCTGGAACTATGGATTGGACGGCTCGCTAAAAGGCATGCCGGAGTTCGACGGTGTAAAGGGCTTTGACCGTCAGCAAAATGGTTTGGTTCCAATAAAGACGGACAGTTGGGAGAAGTTTGTGTTCGTCAATCTGGATCCTAAGTCCGCTTCACTGAGTGAGTTTCTCGGCGGAATTGTGAAGAGAGTTGCGCCTCTGGGAGTGACTAAGCTGCACTACTTTGACACTCGCGTATACGACATCGCTTGCAACTGGAAAGTTTTCGTGGACAACTATCTCGATGGCGGTTATCACGTCCCGCATTTGCACAAAGGTTTGAGTTCTGTCCTGGATTACAAGGAGTACACCATCGAGAACGAAGACCGTTACTGCCTGCAATCAAGTCCGATGGTGGCTTCGGATGAAGACAAGTCGACGGGAGCCACACGCAAAGGCGACCGCGCATGGTATTTCTGGCAATATCCCAACCTCATGATCAACTGCTACGAAGGCTACATGGATACCAACCTCGTCTTGCCAATCGACGTTGATCACTGCCGAGTGATTTTTGACTTTTATTTTGCGGATATCAGCGAGGCCCGGCGCGCTCACAACGAAGAGAGTGTTGCGGTTGGGGCTCGCGTGCAGGATGAGGATTTGGGAATCTGCGAGGCAGTTCAGCGCGGGCTGAAGTCACGAGCCTATGGTGCCGGAAGACTTTCTGTTCGGCGAGAAGCAGGCGAGCACCTCTTCCATCGTCTTCTAGCTGCGGACTTAAAAGCAGGAGCACGGATAACCGAGACCGCGGCGGCTGATTAGAAGTGATGGTCCGTCGTTAGGCGAGAAATTCAAGGTTAATCTGTTTACGCCTTAATCCTTCTCGCCAGCTGGAAATCCGTTAAGATTATCCCTTTCATGATCGCTTTGACCGCAACCCGTCTCTACACACCAGTGGAGTCCGTGGAACACCCGATCGTTCTTATGGATGGTGAGACGATTGCGGAAATCAGCTCAAGATTTTCACGTGAGATTCCGCATGGCGCTCAGTTGCTGGATTTCCCAAACGCCATCCTCGCTCCAGCATTCGTGGACATCCACATACATGGAGGTGCCGGCCATGATGTGATGAGTGCCGATGCGGGGGGAATGAGCGAGCTAGAGCGCCTTCTTGCCAGCCATGGAGTTGCCGCATATCTTCCGACGACCGTTACTGCTCCCTTGGACCGAATCCTGTCCGCGCTCGACCATTTGGCAGCAGCAATTGAGGCGGCTGAGCAAAACGGAGAGGTTGAACCCCAACGGGCGCAAGCCGTAGGAATTCACGTCGAAGGACCGTTTATCAGTCACATTCGCCGGGGAGTTCATCCACCAGCTTATCTCCTGCGACCAACGGTGGATCTGTTCGAACGCCTTTGGCAAGCGGCGCGAGGCCGTATTCGCCTTATGACAATTGCGCCGGAGTTGGAAGGCGCTAAGGAGGTTATTGCAGACGCGACCCGGCGTGGCGTGTGCGTCAGCCTCGGACATAGCAACGCGGACCTGGAAGCGACACGATGCGGGCTTGTTGCGGGAGCACGTCACTTTACGCATGGCTTTAATGCGATGCGTCCGCTGGATCATCGCGAACCAGGCATCGTTGGTCAAATGCTGACCGACCGGCAGGTTTCTGCGGACATCATTGCCGACGGCATTCATCTGAATCCCACGATTGTTGATCTGTTTCTGAAGGCAAAAGGCCCGGACTTGGCCGTGCTGATCACCGATGCTATTGCCGCGACGGGGATGCCGGACGGCCGTTATCGTTTGGGGACTCTCGAAGTGGAACTGAAGGATGGCCGATGCACAGCGGACGGGAGGCTGGCCGGCAGCGTATTGACCATGGATCGAGCGGTGCGCAATATCATGCGATTTGCCCACTGGGAGTTACAGCATGCGTTACGCCCGGCGTCGCTGAACCCGGCGAAAGTCGCAGGCCTGACGAGCCGAGGCAGACTGGAAGCGGGATGCCGGGCTGATATCGTAGTGCTGGGCCTCGACGGACAAGTCAGGAGCACGATTTTGCGTGGCGCCGTATCCCAGGCTGTATCGACACGTTAAGGAGCAAGATAGTGGACAAAGGCGGCTTTCCGCATTACATGCTGAAGGAAATTTTCGAGCAGCCACAAGGGTTGCGGAACACCGTCACTCCCAGGGTCTCGCTCGAACGCGGACAGGTGCGGCTCGATGACGTTCGCATCCATGAGGATGACCTGCGGGCTTTGCAGCGGATCAACATCGTGGCCTCTGGAACGAGCCGTCATGCCGGCCTGGCGGGACAATTCATGATCCAGGAGTTGGTGAATCTTCCAGTTGAGGTCGATTATGCCAGCGAATTCGAATACCGCAATCCGCTGATCGGCAAAGGCGAGCTGACCATCGTGATTACGCAGTCAGGCGAAACGGCCGACACGACCGCCGCTCAACGCGAGGCCAAAGCCAAGGGATCGCGTACCATCGCCATTTCTAATGTCATCGATTCCACTATTGCGCGAGAAGCTGACGGGGTCCTCTACACCTACGCGGGACCGGAGATCAGCATCGCTTCGACTAAGGCCTTTACTGCGCAATTGGCCGTGCTGTACTTGTTTGCGATCTATCTGGGACAGGTTCGTGGCACGCTCAGGGAGGACACGATTCGGAAGCACTTGCGCCAGTTACTGGAACTGCCGCAAAAAACGGAAACAGTTTTACAATCGGCTCCTCCTTCCTGCGAGCGACTGGCCGAGCAATACCACTCGGTGCAAGACTTTCTTTATCTGGGGCGCGCGGTGCACTATCCGATCGCGATGGACGGAGCCCTGAAGCTGAAAGAAGTGTCTTACGTTCACGCCGAGGGATACCCCACCGGCGAAACGAAGCACGGGCCGAATGCACTGATCGACGAAAGTCTGCCGGTTGTAATTATCGCCACCTGCGATCCGAGCGACGAAGCTGCAGTACGGCGATATGAGAAAAACGTCGCAAACATCAGGAATTTTAAAGAACAATCGGGCCGGGTGGTTGCCATCGCCACCGACGGCGACGAGCAGGTCAGGAACCTGGCCGATCACACCATGTTTGTGCCACCGGCCTCAGAGCTTCTATCTCCGATACTCGAGATCGTGCCTCTACAACTCTTCGCCTATTACATGGCGGTGGAAAAGGGTCTGGATGTAGATCGCCCACGAAACCTGGTGAAATCCGTTACGCTGGAATGACGGCTCGGGCCAGCAGCGGTTCAGTGTGTGAATGTCACGTTCAGGCCGGTCGTCAGCAGGACGTCGTTTTTCTTTGTGCCCAGAGGCGGATTCGTCACATAAATATCTCCGAAGGCGTTCTGCCAGCTCAACCACGTGCTTAACTTCGTAACCGCTCCGAAGTTAAAAGTTGTGCGGTATTGGTTGCCGCTCTGCGTTAGATCCGGGAAATAGTAGGCCTTTTCAGTCAGGACGGTTGATTTTCCGAGCTTGTGCATTAATTCCTCCCCCAGCGTGAGGGCCGCGAAGCTTCGACTAATCGCTGGTTGTGCGGGGAGCGTCAGAGTTGCTGGCACCATTCCATAACTCTCATGAGTGAAGTTTAGACCGCCGAGAAGATCCAGAGTAGTCTGGCTGGTGTTGATGACATGCACCCCGAGGCCGCCGCCAAATATGGAACGTAGATTCAGTTCCTGCAAAGCGTCGGCTTGGAAGTCCGCGCTTCCATAGCCGAACAGACGTGTTGTGAGATTCCGGCTGTAACGAGCTCCACCTTGATCCGAATTCGCGGTCACGTGGGGCGAGGCGCCGGCGGCATCATTTCTGGCATAGACCGTGTTGGCGTACATTGAAATTTCGTCGTGCGAGGTTTTGCGGTCTCCGGTAAAAGCCAGCGACAAGCTGCGAGTATCACTGTTGCCTCCCGTCAGGGCGAATCCAACAGTCGTTCCAACATTCCATCCTTGCCATAGCGCCGGGTGCAGGCTTTTTTCGTAAGCCGCTTGCTCCTGGTCGCTACGTACCGCGGTGACTTCGTCCTTCGCAACATTGACTGTGCCGGCCGGACTGGCAACGACAAAGTTGCCATCCGAGGTTGTGACTGAACCCGCTACGGTCTTGCCCGCTTGGGTCGCCACGTGCAACGTCTGCGTGGAATTGATTTCCTGGATGGCATTCCATTGAATCTTGATGTCATCGGCATAGTCGGTCTTCAGCGTAAGACTCTTCTGATCTGACTTCGTAATTGTTCCGCTCAAATGATCGCCATTTTTGAGGACGACCTGATCAGCGAACAAAAATGAACATGAAAAGATAAGCACCACAGCAAACAGATAGAGCTGGCGCATGAAATTCCTCCGATGGATTTCCTGATTTCAAATTAGGAAGTGACTTGTGGCGAAGCACTCAACTTACCTGATGGGACCGTCGCCGAACAAGTGGGGAACGGCACGCCGTTGTATAGAGGCCGAGAAAAAGTTGAGGAACTCCGGGGTGAGTCGACGAAACAGCAGGTAGGCGAGCGGAATTAACTCTTAACTTGGCTATTGTTGTTGTCGGTGGTAGCAGTTTTAGGTTGATCGTTGTGGTCCTTCATGCCTTCTTTCAAGGCACGGATGCCTTCACCGATACCCTTGCCCAACTCCGGGAGCTTTTTGGGGCCAAACACCAACAAAGCAATAAAAAAGATCACCAGAAGGTGCATCGGCTGAAACAGGCCCTCAAACATATAACCTCCACTTCGTGCACACGAGCACTTAATGTAACCTTACCGGAGCAGAACTATTCCGTCAACTAAGAGCGGCTGCCCTGGTGTGGTTCACGCCTCGTAAATGCAATAGTTTCCGCCGAGTGTGCTCTTATGGCTCCGACCTGGTTTTGCAGGGCTCGTCCGGCTTTGCTTGCGAGCCGCCCCAGGCGCACCAGGCGGTAGAGGGGGAAGAACTGGTCAGGAAGATGTATCGAGGACCAGTCTCCAATGGCGGGTGTCCCGATCAGCCGCCACGCCAAACGGATTTTGTCTAACCAACGTTCCCGTAAGCGCAGCATGAGATAAAAATAGGCGGGGGAGTCTGTTTCGCAAGGATTCTGGTCTCGAATCATGCGCAAGATTTCTTCCTGGAGACTTCTGGTCTCGGAGTCGTTTTCCAACCATCTCCGCGTACCGGGCGGCAAGTTCGAGCCAAGCAGATCATGCGCCAGCAGCAGGTTCAGAGCGATGATTCGGCGGACACCCAGGGAATGTGTACGGTGCCAGACAGCATCCCAATCGATCCCTCTGCTCTGGATGAGTTGAGCGATGTCGTGCAACCAGGACAATTGGGTCCACCTGTGCTTGGCCGCATGAACGCAGAGAACAAACAGCAGATCGTCGGCGCGCAATGTCGGAAACGAATGTCCGGCGAGAGTGATCTGTTCGGCTCTCTTAAAGAACTCTTCTGTATCAAACTCAACTGAGTAAAAGTGCGGCAAGATTCGCCATTTCAGTTCCACGAGATGCGGACTTGCGATTCCATCGAACGCGTACTCGTAACCCGAAGAAATAAACGCCCGCTCCTCGCGAGCGGAAAGGGCCTCGGTGGGGTTGTATCCGAACTTGCGGAGAGCATCTTTAGCTGAGCTTACGTCACGCAGGGATACCAGGATGTCGAGATCAATAAATTGACGTGCCGTCACATCACCATAGAGAACCTGCGCCAAGGCAGGGCCCTTATATGGCATTGCTTTGATGCCATGAGTCTCAAGGTGCCGCAGAATGCGGACCAGTTCAGCGGTCAGCCATAGCGTCGTGCGGGCGTTTTTTTGGTAAGCAGAGCGCAGCTGTGCCAGATCCTGAGCCCTCAGTAGGCCGGAATGCAATGCGAGAGCCTGGTACGCCTGCGGAATAACCCGTTGCTGTTGCGCAAGGCTGACGAAAGACGGAAAGTCGCATTTGCGAGCGGTGAGATATACAAGCTGTCCCTCACGCTGAGCTTGGGGAAGCGCACAGCAAGCTAATAGCAGTTCAAACTCAGGTGATATGGCAGCAACACTGGTTTCAGCTGGATGATCCGGACTACGGCGTAGCTCGGTAGCAGCGGACATAATGAGGCATGAACAAAATCAGTCAGCGGGCAAGCACGCCGACTGAACCTATAATTACAGACGCCTGTTGTAATTTGGCGCGGAATTCTGGCGAAAGTTGCACAATTTGGCACCGCTCAAGTAATGGATGCCGTCGTATTCGAGTCCGTCCGTAAGATTTTCTTTGCTCGGCCAAGACTCTTCAAATGGCTGGGAGTTGCGCGCGGTGAGCCCAAGTTTACGCTAGGAGATATTTCGCTGCGTGTACGCGCCGGCTCTGTCCTGGCTCTCCTCGGGCCAAATGGCAGCGGCAAAACGACGCTCCTCAAGCTAATCTCGACCATGCTTCTGCCTGATAGCGGTAATGTGCTGGTGCAAGGTGCCAATACTCGCAGCGACGCGCGACGGGTACGGGCCTGCGTAGGTTTCGCGGTTGCCGCCGAACGATCGTTTTTTCCTCGTCTAACTGCCCGCGAAAACCTGGATTTTTTTGCTGCCATGAATGATGTTCATCCGAAACTGCGACCTGGGCGCATCGAGCGAACACTCGCGCGCGCCGGCCTACTGGATACGCCCGACACTCTGGTTATGAACTTCTCAGCCGGGACGTATCAGAGATTAGCGATAGCCAGAGCCCTGATGAAGCAGCCAGTTGTGATGCTGCTCGATGAGCCGACCCGCAGCCTCGATTCCGCCGCCACCGCGGGCGTTTGGGACCTGATTGGCGAGTTGTCCGCTGAGGGAACTACCGTAGTGATCGCCAGCCACAGGTTCGAGGAGGTGAGCGCTGTTGCTGACTCGGTTCTCGCATTGCGTCACGGTCAGGTTGTGGCGCATCAGCGCATCAGCGGCGCCACGACGAGAGAAATACGTTCGCTTTATCTTGATACGACAATGGCGGCGGCCATCAGCGATTCGAACAGGTTGGTCGAGAGCTACCGGTGATTGTTTCTGGATTAGCGGATAAAGCGTGGGCCATTTTTCGTCGTGATGTGCTGACCGCACTTCGCTATAGATCAGCGTTCTTGCTGACCATTGCCGGAGCCATTACCGAGCTTGCAGCCTTCTACTATCTCGCTAAAGCGATTGGGCCCGGATTTCGACCCGAAGGGATAGATTACTTTTCATTTTTAGTCGTTGGAACGGGCTTTTACACATTTCTGGTGATGGGGATTCATTCGTTTCTGCAGACAGTACAAGACGCCCAACAGAGCGGAACCTTTGAGGTTCTTATGACCACCTCGACGACACCTTCAGTCTTACTCTGTCTTAGTGCAATGTCGGCGTTCTTGCGAAATTTTGTGCAATTCATGCTCTATCTGGGGGCCGGTTTGCTTTTGTATAGAGCACCATTGAGAGTGCCAAATATAACCGCCTCATTACTGGTGTTCTGTTTGTCTCTCGGCATTGCCGTTTCGATCGGCATGATGGCGGCAGCCCTGCAGGTTTCGATTCAAAAGGGATCAGTCGTGCTATACGCTCTGGGGTCAGGAGCATGGCTTTTGACCGGCACTTTGTTTCCGGTGTCCAACCTCCCGGCACCCCTGCGTGCTACTGCCACGTTGATTCCTATAACTCATGCCCTGGATGCTTTGCGGTTGGCTTTGCTTGGGGGACCACGCTTTGCCGCCGTGTACCAGCAAATTGGAATTTTGGCGGTATTCTGCGTTGTGCTTTTGCCCCTGGGGCTGCTTGCTTTCTCACATTCTCTCCATAGGGCCAGGCAGGAAGGCACACTCTCCAGTTACTAGCCGAGGCCGGTCAAGTCAAAATCAACTATTACTTCGGTCATTGCAGATGAGCAGTAACTAAGAAAGAGCAGGGCCGACGAGCCGTAGAATTTGGGTAGCTGCTTCCAATGAGCACAGTAGCGACAACTCAAAGCCCCCCGCGCCGCAGCACCCGCGTTCGCGCGCAGATTCCCATTCGGGTGACCAGTTTGGACCCTTCGCTCAACCTTGCGGAGCGATGTCACACTTTAGTGGTGAACACAGAAGGTTGCGGCGTGCGGATTTCCCAGCCGCTGCAGCCGGGAGTTTCGGTTTTACTGGACGAACTTCCAAGTGGAAACTCCTCACGAGGACGCGTAGCTAACTGTGTGCCGCTGGGTACAGAAGGGAAGTACTGGGTTGTGGGCATCGCGCTCGAAGAACCCGGAAACATCTGGTGTATCAAACCCGCTCCCGACGACTGGCTAGAGCCCGCAACATTCGCAACTCCGGTTCCCCTGCCAAAGAAAGCTGGTGAGTGGCCATACGCATTCTTTTCGGGCAAAGGTGAAGCCCATCCTGGCCGCAAATAGTTCAGAATTCGAGGTGCAAGCGGCCGCCAACGACAAGTACCGGTCCGCGATCGCGATTGTACCCGGGATTGTTGATGTGCTGGATATCGGGGCCAAGATAAATTCCACGCCAAACATGCGCTGTGTAGTAGGTCTCAAGAATGGTCTCTCGCCCGTAGTTCAGGGCGCCATCACCAAGCAGGAACCCATAACCGCCATCGGCGAGGTAAGTCTGATGAGCCTTCGAAATTGCATTGCTGGCAAAGGCGATGCTGGCCCGATCATAGCGACGATGCCACATCGAGCCGTGAGCCTCTAATCCGGCGGAGAAGGTTTGATCCACTTCTGTATACACGAATGATTCAGTTTTCCCATTGTTCCAGCCAAAGCGGCCGAAGGCCGTGAGATGGCGCGCGAGATTTTGCTCGACATTGATACCACAGCCATACTTGCGTGTGATGCGAAAGGGGTGGTTGGTAATATCTGGAACTGGGGCGAGATGCTCCTGAAACTGCGCGACGGCCTGTTCGTAAATGCCCATGTTCGCGTAGTTCGTGTAAGCAAGCAAGCGCAGCACCCCCGGCTTCTTAGGGATGAATCCACGGCGGAGCTCGTATTCCCAGTTATCGGCATGCATTCCTTGCCAGGGCTTGTAGACGAGATCGATTCCGTTTGCAATTTTCGGCATGAGCGCTTCAGCGAAGCGCAACCCCCAGCTTTGGTCTTCATATTCCGCGGTGACACCGACCGTATAGCCGCGCGTATCTGCGGCGTAGTCGTAGGCGCCGTTCGCGTCAATCGTCCAGTTCATGAATTGAAAGTGGGTGTCGGAACCCACTGAATTTTGATCGAAGAAGTCCACCATGTCGAACTTGCCGAAGCGAATTTCCAATCGTCGACGCGGCAGTTCGTCAAATAGTGACAGAGCACTGCGCTCGTTCTCAACCTTGTCTCTGCTCAGTGCGAAAACCTTGTGAATCATCGCACGGGCGAGGTAAGGTGCCGTGCTCAAGGGCGAGCCTTCCCCGGGAATGCGAACCACATCAAGATTGGTATAGCCGGCGAGTCCAAGGGAATTGCTCATCCCAAAGCCGCTGGCGTCTTCCACATCGACGAGCACCTCTGTGGAGTTATTCAGGCGCACACCCGTGTACAGAGTAAGAATCCGCGATGTCGCGTCCTGAAAATTCGACTGAAAACTGTTCTTGCCGCTGTACTTCGCAAAGAACGGTGGATGCCCTTGAGAAATGAAATTAGCTTGCCCGGATAGCCAGAAGCGTGTATTGGACAAGTGTGGCAACATGGTTTCCACTTGCTCATCGACGGCAGGGGAGGAAGGATCGCTCTGGCCGGCTTGTTCTGGCAGATTCGCCGAGGCTCGTTGGTCCGGCGATTGACGGGGATCAATTTGCGGTAGCGACAGTTGTGCGACCGCCGCACTCAGGCAAAGCCCAGCAGCAAATGTTGCCGTCAGGATGCGCGTACACAAGGCATATCTCACCAACTTGAGATTTGCATTCTGCGTTCGCATTGCTCATTTTTGGTTGGCATGGATCACCGTATCGAACTCACAACCTGCATGACAAACGTGAGCGACCCGGTTTCTGTCAGAGTTGCGCCCCCCATTTGCAAGTCCAAGCGGATGGTTTCACATATAGTACCCCCCTACGGTATTGTCAATTGAAATCGCTGCAGCAGTGAGCAAAAGTGATTCTGAGCACAGCCGAGCGTTTGGCAGCAAAAAGGGGATGGATGTATGGTTGTGAGTAATCCGGAAAATAAAATCAGGACGACCCGGAGCCCCCCGAGGCCGTCCTGAGAACCCTCCCGGTTAGAAGGGCGTGTACTGGAATAACAATAAGGACGCGATGTTTCAGCGGTATTGCGAAATTGTAAATTTCCTGTGAAATGAGGGTGAAGGCAACGGGTCACATCTCATGGTGATGGCGCACGCTGCAGCATTGTTTCCGACTGCTACCATGCTTCTAGGCTCGGCGAGGAGGCATCGATGGCGCGAAGAACTGAGATCTCGCGGAAATTGCAAAGAAGAGCGGAACAGATGATTCCGGGCGGGGTAAATTCCCCGGTGCGCGCGTTTCGGTCTGTCGGCGGCGAAGCTCCGTTCATTGTGCGTGGCGAAGGTGCACACATCTTCGATGCCGACGGAAATGATTATGTTGACTACATCGGCTCGTGGGGGCCGCTGATTCTCGGTCACGCCGCTCCGGCCGTTGTGCAAGCAGTCGTCGACGCCGCTCGTAAGGGCACCAGCTTCGGCGCTTCGACGCCGGCCGAGGCGGATGTGGCAGAAATTGTGCTTTCCGCGTTCCCGCATATTCAGAAAGTACGGTTTGTAAGTTCGGGAACAGAAGCGACGATGTCGGCGATTCGGCTGGCTCGCGCTTACACAAAGCGCAAGTACGTAATCAAGTTCGAAGGCTGCTATCACGGTCATGCGGATGCTCTGCTGGTAAAAGCCGGCTCCGGCGTTGCAACGCTGGGCATTCCGGGATCGGCTGGGGTGCCCGAGGAGTTCACGCAGTTCACCCTCGCGCTTCCTTTTAACGACACGGACGCGCTGGAGCAGACGTTCGCGAAGTTCAAACATCAGATCGCCTGCGTAATTATTGAACCCGTTGTAGGGAACATGGGTTGTGTCCCGCCGGCCCGAGGTTACCTGGAGGCAGTGCGGGCAATTACGCAGCGGGACAAAGCGGTTCTGATCTTCGATGAAGTGATGACAGGGTTTCGGCTGGCGTTTGGCGGAGCGCAGGAGCGGTACACGATCACTCCGGACTTGACTACCATGGGAAAGATCATCGGCGGAGGCTTGCCGGTTGGAGCATACGGAGGGCCTTCGGAACTTATGGATCTGGTCGCACCACTTGGACCCGTCTATCAGGCAGGAACGCTTTCCGGCAATCCCCTGGCCATGGCAGCCGGGCTGGCGACCTTGCATTATCTGCGCGAGCACAAACGAGAAATATATCCGCAGCTTGAGAAACTCTCTGAGGAACTGGTTTCAGGTGTCACTACTGCCGCAAAGGACGCTGGTGTGCTGATATGTGCAAACCGCGTGGGGTCGATGTTCACGTGGTTTTTCACCGCAGGACCGGTGACTGACTGGAGTTCCGCGGCCAAGTCCGATGCTGAAGCTTTCGGCCGCTTTTTCCGTTCGATGCTCGACAGCGGAGTTTATCTTCCGCCGTCGCAGTTCGAAGCTGCTTTCCTCGGCGCGGCTCACACGCTGGAAGATGTTCAGCAGACCGTCACCGCCGCCAAGGAGGCGTTCGCGCTGGTCAACGCCTGAGCTTACCGAATGGCGACTGGAAGTTTGCTAGTTTGCACTGCTCCCATCATTTCGGGAACGGTTTCGAATTCGTAACCTTGTGACTTAGACCACAAGATTAAGCGATCGGTGGCAATTACTGTCTGTG
Organism: Terriglobales bacterium; assembly: GCA_035623255.1. Taxonomy (GTDB): domain Bacteria; phylum Acidobacteriota; class Terriglobia; order Terriglobales; family Acidobacteriaceae; genus JAFAGX01. Next base: position 17,375 of record DASPTU010000114.1, read on the forward strand.
AACGGTCGGCTCCGAACCTGAGATGACTGCCATCGTGAAGAAGAATGATGTCGCCCCCGCGTAATTGCGCTTGAACCTTGCGCTGTATGTATTCTGCTGCTCTCCCCCTCCAGTCGTATCCCGTGACCCGCCACATGATTGGTTCGAATCCTGAACTCCGAGCGACACGCAAGGTCGCAGGGCGACGCCCGCCAAACGGGGGCCGAAACAATAATGAGGAAGATTCCCCGATCGCGTCAGTCAGCGCCTGATCACATTCTCGCAGCTCTCGCTTGGTCCGCTCCTTCGAGGCAAAAATCAGATTGGGATGCGAGAAGGTATGGTTCCCAATCGCGTGTCCTGCCTTCGCCAATTCGCGAACGATGTCGGGTCTTTGTGCCACAAAGCGGCCGATCAAAAAAAATGTTGCACGCACGTTGTGACGCGCGAGAACATCCAGCAAGTGCAAGGTGTGTGGATCATTGGGCCCATCGTCGTAAGTGAGCGCGAGTTGCCTGGATCCAACGGGCAGGCCTGTGAACGTCCGGCCATACCATTGCCCCGTCGGAGACATCGTTTGATACCCAGCAGCACAAGCTGCGACAGCTGCGCCCGCAAGGCTGAATAACCCACGCCACATGGCATGATTGTAAACTGGCTTGTGCCGATTGAAGATCTGGTACAGCTTACCGGTTTCGTCAAGCTCGCACGCCGAGGTTACTGTTCGCACAATTGCACGCGGCCTGCTTCCCGCGCTATTCTGCCATCCGAAGCGGCGATTCTTAGGAACCCATGGCCAATCTTTTTGAACTTCCCCGTTACATTGCAGTGGAAGGCCCCATCCGCGTCGGCAAGAGCACCCTCGCAGGAATTCTGGCCGATCGTCTCAACGCCCAGCGTGTAATGGAGCCAGACGAAAATCCTTTTCTGCGGTCCTTTTACGATGGGGAGCGGGGAGCGGGGTTTCAAGCCCAGTTCACTTTCCTGATTCGACGTTTTGAGCAGCTTCGAGCCCTGGATCTAGGGCCACGTTCGCAAAAAAATATCGTGACCGACTTCATCTTCGAGAAAGACAAGATTTTTGCTTGCCTCAATCTCGCCGACCAGGAACTCGATACTTATAACCGTTATTACAATTATTTTCGCGAGCAGCTCCCCACCCCCGACCTCGTCATTTACCTGCAAGCGACCCCGGAAGTCCTGAAAAAGCGCCTGAAGAAAAAGAACGCCTCGGCAGAGAAGGCGATAAGCGAAGAATACCTGGGGGAAGTGATCAAAGCGTACGAGCATTTCTTCTTTCACTACACTTCTTCGGATCTACTGATAGTCAACACTTCAGAGATCGATTTCGTGGACCGTAATGAAGACCTGCAAGAGCTGCTTCGCAAAGTTTCCACCCCTGTCAAAGGGACCCAGTATTTCCTTCCGCTTGGTAGACAGGAGGCAGCCAGCGCGTAGTATGTCAGATGTCCTCGCGGGTTTGATTTGAAAGCGGTTCGCCGCGCTCGTATACTTACACCCCGCCATGAAGGTCGTAGTGATTATTCCGGCCGCCGGCCTGGGTACGCGTATGGCCTCAGCTCCCAGTGGCAAGAAACCGGCTGCAAGCAAGCAATTCGCTGAACTGGTGGGAACGCCGATCGTCATCCATACTTTGCGCAAGTTTGCAGCTAGTTCCGAAGTGAAAGAAATTTGGGTTGCCCTTCGCGCGAGTGAAATGGAGGGCTTCCGCAAACTACTCGAGAACGAAGGCAAGGATCTGCGGAGCAAGAAGATTCAGGTCGTCGAGGGCGGCGAGCATCGACAACACTCGGTAGCTAATGCGATAGTCGCGATCACCGCATTGCCGGACGATATTGTGCTCGTCCACGATGCCGTCCGGCCTTTTGTGACTGAAGAAATTATTCGGGACGTCATTCGGGCGGCCCAGAAGTACGGCGCGGCCATTGCCGGGGTGCCTGCTGTCGATACTGTCAAGCAAGTGGAGCGCACGGCCGAAGGCGCGTTGATAACGGCCACCGTCCCCCGGGAGCGCGTGGTGATGGCACAGACCCCCCAAGGCTTCCGCTATGAGGTGATCAAGAAAGCCTTCGATGAAGCTACGGCCGATGGATTTCTTGGAACGGACGAAGCGTCGCTGGTGGAACGCTCCGGGCATGAAGTGGCAGTGGTGATGGGTTCCCCGCGCAATATCAAGATCACCACGCCAGCCGATCTGGAACTCGCTGAATTCTATCTGAGTTAGAAAGCGCTCTTTTCCCGCGTTTTTCGTGCGGATCTTTTCGTCGCCGACATTACAAAACGGCAGTTTCTTCGATCATCCGTCCCTCTGCGAAGCGGTTGAAGCTCAGCAGTGAAACGTCGACCAGATCCGTCCTGCCACTGAGGACCAAGTCCGAAACAATTTTTCCCGTCGCTGGCGCATGCATGACACCATGCCCGCTGAAGCCGTTGGCGAAAAAGAGGCCGGGCACATCAGAAGCTTCGCCGATGATTGGGTGATGATCGGGAGTCATCTCGTAGAGTCCGGCCCACGCTCGCTTCGGATTGACCGACAAATTTTCAAACACAGGCACCCGATCCGCTGCATGGGTCAAAATTTTCTCGATAAAGCCAGGCTCAAATTCGGTCTTAAAGCCGGGCGTCTCCTCCGGATCATTCCACGCCAGAAGCAATCCCAACGCCTCGGGGCGGAAGTGGAATCCAGTCGACATGTCGATGATCATGGGTGCGGTGTGCGGAAATTCATCAAATGGCTCGGTAGGCACTAACATTCTGCGAAGCGGTTGGACGGGAAGCTCTACTCCCGCCATGGCGGCCACTTCCGCCGCCCATGGGCCTGCCGCGTTCACCAGTTTGCGGGTTGCAACCAAGCCGCGAGTGGTTTCAACTCCGGTAACTCCAAGCGCGTCGCGTTGAATGTCGGTCACCGCTGTGTGCTTCCACAATGTGGCGCCGTGGTCCGCAGCCCGCGACATGAAACCGATCATTGCGCTATACGGATCAACAAAGCCGTCCGTCGAACAGAAGCTTCCTCCCAGAATGTCATCTGCGCGAAGTTGTGGGAACATGCCACGAATCTCGTCCGCTGTAATCAGCCGGACATTCTTCAGCCCCAACTCAATTTGTTTTTGATAGTTCGCCCGAAGATAGGCGAGATGTCGGTCGTTTGTTGCGCAGAATAGATATCCTTGTGGCCGATAATCGGCGGGGAATCCTAATCTCTGGTCGAAGGAAGCGTAGAACGGAATCGAGTAAAGCGACATCTGGATGCTGATGGGAGTGGAAAACTGGGCTCGCACTCCGCCCATGCTCTTACCTGTCGATCCCTTGCCCTGAGCGGTTTCGCGTTCGATCACCAGAACATCTTTGCATCCGGCTTCGGTCAAGTGGTATGCAATGCTGGAGCCGACAATTCCGCCGCCGACGATTACCACCTCTGCCGTCTTCATGTGAGCACATTCTATTGCATGGAATTAATGCGAGGTCTGTGATTTGTCACGCTGGATCGCCATTCCTGTCTTGAAGCCTGCTCTAGCTCCCCTTAAACTTGAGGAGATGCACCTGCATTTCCGGCATTCGGCGGGCGAGAGAACTTCCAGGGTTCTCCAGGTTTCGCTCGCCGTGACAGTGGCCTACATTGTGCTTCTGGTCGTTGCGGGCGTGCGTGCGCACTCGTTGGCTCTGCTTTCCGAAGCCGGTCACAATTTGACGGACTTATGGGCGCTCCTTCTTTCATTGGTGGCGGTTTATTTGCACTCGCGTCCCCCCAGCGCAACTAAAACTTACGGGTGGCACCGGGCGGGTGTGTTGGCGGCTTTGGTAAACGCCGGGTCCCTGGTGCTGGTGTCGTTCTTGATCTTCTACGAGGCTTTCCGACGCTTACAGCATCCGGAACATGTGCGGGCCGGCGTAATGATGTGGGTGGCGGCGGCAGGAGTGATCATGAATGGTGTGATCGCCTTCCTGCTTTATCGCTCCGACAATGACGTTAACATTCGCAGCGCGTTTCTGCATGAGATCGGAGACACGGTTTCGACTGCTGCCGTCATTGTGGGGGGGTGGGCGATTCTGGCTACCGGTCAGGACTGGATCGATTCGGCGCTTTCCTTTGGGATTGGCGTTCTGATCTTGTGGTCAGGCTTTGGGATTGTGCGTGAGACTCTGAATATTTTGCTGGAGGGTACACCGCGGGGCGTCGAGTTGCACCTTGTAGAAAATACCATCCGAGCGGTCGAGGGGGTAAACGATGTCCATGACTTGCATGTATGGAGCATTGGTTCTGAAACTCGCGCGCTTTCTTGCCACATTTCGATTGCCGATATCCCACCCTCGGTCAGCGAGCGCATTTTACGAGACGTAAGAGATCGCCTTCACACCCAGTTTCGTATTGACCACACAACTATCCAGTTCGAGCACGCAATCTGCGAAGTGGCGCATGGATGCGTGATCCCGGTGAGTGAGGGCGAACACGGCCGTAGCCACTAGGCCCAGCGACTCGGCATTTGGCAGTCAACCTTCAGCCAGTTTGTCGATGTCGTTTGTCAGGACAACTGGCAAATGCGTAGCGCTCACGTCTGCCTTTCGTAAATCTCCTTCGCGGTCTCGATCGTGTCTGCCTCTTCCGGGAGCTTATCCGGCCGTAGGCGCACAATTCGCGGGAAGCGAAGGGCGTAGCCGCTGTTGTGGCGGTCGGAGCGCATCATGTTGTTGAATGCCACTTCCAACACAATCTTTGGCTCGATAATGAGCCGGAAGCCTTGATCTTCAATCGTGTGCTCGAGGAACCATTTGGTCATCTCGGAAATTTCCGTGTCAGTCAGTCCTGAATAAGCCTTGCCGATATTCACAAGCTTGTCGCCATCCCAGACGGCAAATGTGTAATCGCTGAGTACGCCAATGCGCTTCCCGTGGCCGTATTCAACTGCCGTGACCACAACATCCAACGTCGCTAATTCGCGTTTGAGTTTTAGCCAGGATTTTCCGCGTCGACCGGGCGTATAGACAGACTCAGGATCTTTGATCATCAATCCTTCGTTGCCCCGCGCTTGCGCTTCTTCGAATAGCCGATCGAGTTCTGCGGCGGAGGCCGCATGGAAAACGGGCGCACGCAATACTTGAGCGGCCCTTACAGGCTCTGCGGACTCCAGGGCCAGGAGGCCCTGAGTTCCCACCAGCAGCCGCCGCGCCGGAACTCGTGTTGCTGCGAGTAGTTCATCCAGCACTTTTCCTCGTTCCTGCAGGGGACGATCGATCAACAATTCACCGCCGTCATAGAGTATGTCGAATACCAAATAGGCAACCGGCACGTTGCGCATGAGTTTCTCGCTGACCTTCTTGCGCCCAAGCCTCTGCTGCAAGGTGCTGAAAGGCAACGCGCGGCCGGATTCCGCCGTATCGGCATTCAAATAACTCCATGCCACGATCTCGCCGTCGAGGATGGCATCTTTTGGGAGGCCGGCCAGTGCCTCGGGTAACTCGGGAAACGATTCCGTTATGTCATCGCGGGTGCGCGAAAAAAACCGTACTTCATCGCCGGAACAGTGTGCCTGTGCCCGGATGCCATCGTACTTGTCTTCCACTAACGCATTCTGGAAATAGCCGAGGGCCTCTTCGGAGGAGGCTGCGGGGCTTGCAAGCATGAAGCCGAGAGGATGGAAAAGCCGCATCCTTGCCTCGGACAGCCTGCCGTCAATCGCGAGACGAAGCGTCTCTCCGATATCGCCGAGCAACATGTTGGCCTTCTGTACCTCGGGCAATGTCGCCCCATAAGCTTTCGCGAGAGCTTCTTCGACCAGGCTTTCCTTGAGGCCGATTCGCAAATCGCCCGTCATGACCTTGATGATGTATTTGGCCTCGAGGGGCGACACTTGCGAAAACAGTTCCTGTACGAGCGCACCTTTGGCGGCGGGTCCTCGGGCAGCCGCAATCTGCCGAAATCTTTCTTGCACCTCTTTAGGGGTTACCGCGCCCTTATGCTGTGCGGCGCCTGTGTTTGCCGGCAACATCTCCGCGGCCACCGCACCCAGGTCGCCGAGTTGCCTATAGGAGGCGGTTAGCTGTTGCTCACTTTTGCCGGAAAGCTCCTGAACCACACGCCATAGGAGTGCACCTCCGACTTGCAAGGTGGTTTCCTCCCAGACGGGAAAAGGTCGCCCGGAGAGGAAGACGGCGGACGCTGAGGCTTCTTCGGGCTTCAGAGCCCTCAGAAAGTCAGCGACGATGGCCACTTTTTCCAGCTTCCTGGTCGTGGCAGCGATGCGTTCGCACACCTCGGCCAGTCGTTTCATATCATCGCCCAGATGGATATAAGCCTCCCGATTGCCGCGACTTACCCCTATGGTACTTCCCCGGGGTATGCGATACTCTAGACTAGATTCGCGGCGAGCCTGGAGATCATCTAATCGGCATGAGTTTTTTGCGAACATGGTGGCGTTTCCTGGTTGCGGCGCAGCTTTTACCTGTTCTGGAAGGCGGCGAAGAGACCTTAGTCGGCGGCCAGGCTGTGCTCGAGGGCGTTATGATGCGCTCTCCCCACGCATGGGCGATCGCCTGCCGTAAGCCATCCGGTGAGGTTTCGGTTCACAGCGAACCCCTGGACCGTCTGTCGGAAAAACACAAGTGGATGGGCTGGCCTGTAATTCGCGGCGTGATCACACTAGGTCACGCTATGACGCTAGGCTTTCGCGCGCTGAAGTTCTCCGCCAATGTGGCGCTTGAAGAGTTGCAGCCGGTAGACAAGGCAAGCGCAGAGCAGAAAAAACTGGAGATTAGTGGCTGGGTGGCAGCCGTCAACGTCATCTTCTCGGTCGGTTTCTTCATTTTCATGTACAAGTATCTGCCGTTATTGGCGGCTACGGAGTTAAAGAAAGTGGATCCGGCGCTAGGTGGGCAGATCATGTTCAACCTGGTTGACGGCGTAATTCGCCTCACGCTGTTCCTGGTATTTATCTGGGCGACTTCGCTGTGGCCTGATATTCGCCGGGTTTACGAGTATCACGGAGCTGAGCACAAGACGGTCTTTGCGTTCGAAAATGGGGATCCTTTGGAAACCGCCACGGTACAGAAATATTCGACCTATCATCCGCGGTGCGGGACGAGCTTCCTCATGACCGTTATGATCATTTCGATCATGGTCTATATGTTGTTTCCGGTAACCACTTTCTGGGCCCGTTTTGCCTTACGTATTGCGTTGCTGCCGCTGATTACAGGCTTGGCATACGAGATAATCCGCTTTGCGGCAAAACATCGCGGATCACTGTTCGCCCTTATGACTGCTCCCGGTTTGTGGCTGCAGCGTATCACTACCCAGCCGCCATCTGATCCGCAAGCCGAATGTGCGATCGCAGCCCTCGATCAGGCCATGTCTTTAGAAAAACAGCGGGGCGGCGAACTGGTAATCGCCTAGCGGTTCACGCCGCGAACTGCATACCTTCAACCGCACACTAAGTTTAAGAACCGAAATTTCTGAGCATCTACTCATGTTTGAACGACTTGACCAAATCGAAGCCCGCTATGACGAGTTGACCCGGGCGTTGGCGTCGCCGGAGATCATCAACGATTCGGCGAAATATCAGAAGACCGCCAAGGCGCATAGCGAAATCACACCCGTAGTGGAAAAATATCGGGAATACAAGGATCTGAAACGGGGAATCGCAGACAGCCGGGCACTACTCGCCCACGAAAAAGATCCCGACATGCGGGCCTACGCGCAGGAAGAGTTGGAGCAACTAGAATCCCGGATCGGCAAAGTCGAAGAAGAGCTGAAACTGCTGCTTCTTCCGAAAGACCCGAATGATGAAAAAGATGTGATCCTCGAAATCCGTGCCGGGACTGGAGGAGATGAGGCGACGCTGTTTGCTTCCGAGTTGTTCCGCATGTATACGCGTTACGCTGAAACCCAGGGCTGGAAGGTCGAAGTGCTCTCGACCTCAGAATCAGGCGTTGGCGGCCTCAAAGAGGTCATTGCCATGATTCAGGGTGAGCGCGTGTACTCGCGATTGAAGTATGAAAGTGGAGTGCACCGCGTGCAGCGGGTACCGAAAACTGAGCAGCAAGGGCGAGTCCATACGTCGGCTGTGACCGTCGCTGTTTTGCCTGAAGCTGAAGACGTGGACATTAAAATTGATCCCAAAGATCTTCGGATTGACACTTTCTGCTCCTCGGGTCCGGGAGGGCAGTCGGTAAACACGACTTACTCTGCGGTCCGCATCACGCATATTCCCACCAATACCGTGGTGAGCTGCCAAGACGAGAAATCACAGATCAAGAACCGTGAAAAGGGGATGCGCGTTCTGCGCTCGCGACTCTATGAAATGGAGATGCAGAAGCAGCAGGAGGCTCTCGCCAAAGAACGCAAAGCCATGGTGGGTAGCGGCGATCGCAGCGAGAAGATTCGTACTTACAACTTCCCACAAAATCGCGTCACCGATCATCGCATCGGCCTGACCATCCACCAGCTGCAGGAAGTTATGGACGGCAAACTTCAGCCCCTGATGGATGCTCTTGTAACCCACTTCCAGGCCGAGAAGCTCAAGCAAGAAACTGCCAGCGCAAACTGATCCGCGCTAGAAAAACAAAAGCCTCTCGCGTTTGCGAGAGGCTCTTGGGAGGCCTGGCTCCTTAGCTCGGATCAGTGTTGAGTTGGTGTGCTGGTAGAAGCGAGCTGCTCCAGATCGTTCTTCAGCAGACTGACTTCCACGCGGCCGCCGCTCGTGCGCTTTGCGGTCGTGCCCTGCTGCTCAGTGGTTGCGCTTGGTACCGGAGCATTCCCCATGCCTACGACGTAGATGCGGTACACCGGTATGTCATGGTTCAGAACGAGATACCGAACAACTGAATCAGCCATCTTCTGCGAAGTCGCAATTGCCGTTTGACCCCGGCCAGCAGAAAAGCCCTGCACTTCAATGATGTAGCCACGTTGGCTCTTCAGAGGGGTCGCCAAATCGTCGAGGGCAGCTTTCGCGTTCTTGCTTAGCACTGCCTGCCCGGGACGGAAGCGAATTTCGGTTTGATTGGTGGCTTTGTATTGATCGATGTTGCCCACCACTTGTTCCACTGTGTTCAGACGATTGCTCGCCTGCGTGGCCGTCTGCTGGGCCAGTTGGGCCTTATTGCCCGCGTCGATCGCGTGCTGGTCAGCCTCGTTCGCCTTCGTCGATGCAAGCTGAATTCCCTGCTGTGCGCGGGTATCGACATCTTTGATCATTTTGCTGTTGGCGGCAGTGAGCTCATCGAGTTCGTTCAGCCGGTCACGAATCGGCTGCGTCTGCCGTTGCACATACTTCTTGCGGGCAAAGGGGTTGACGCGACCCCAGAAGCCCTCGCGTGCCGGTGGCTGCAGCGGCTTACCGGTTGCGCTCGTCCCAGTCTGGTCAGAGGAAGAAGCAGTATTCTGCGCAGGCTGGCTGGCTGTAGTTTGATCTTGTGAGTTAGAGCCCGTTTGCGCGAGTGCCGGCAAAGCCAGCACGAAAGCGACGAGCAACGCGACAACTGCACGGTTTTTCATCTCAAATTCCTCCATTAGGAAGCCGTCAGGGAGCTTTCTATCCACGCCTTGGCGGGCGTGCCGCGAATTAGATAAAAGTCGTATCAGGTAAGGCACAAAACCAGTCGATCCAAGCATCTTTCGACGCTCATTCCGCAACTCTCCACATCACATCACATGCCAAAGCAACCAAACCGACTAAGTACTTATTTTACAGCAACTTTATTGGCTCACAACAGCGCCAGGTTCTCAGAATGCCACCAGCGAGGGTAATTTTGACGAAAGACGATATAAAAACTGCAATGAAAGGAGTTAGAGGCGGCGAGTTGAGATCGCCTGATTTTGGCTCTGCAACCGATTTCCACTTCCGCAGTACTTCTGGTGCTGCTCATAAATGTAGTTGTCCGTCATGCCTGCGATGTAGTCGCAGACTACTCGGGGCAAAGGCTGCCGTACAGACTTCTCGCGGTAGGCGGGAGGTAGGTAATCTGGCTTCTCCATCCAGAGTTCAAACAGCTCCCGAATCACCCTTTCTCCGTGGCGCTTCTCTGCATCAAGCGCCGGGCTGTAATACAAGTGATCATAAAGAAAGGTTTTTGCCTGGCGGCGTCGACCCTCGATCTCCGCACTAAATGCGACTAACCGGCGATTGTGCGCTCGTACGTCTTCGAGGCTGTGCACACAGGCATCCTTGAGGTTCGCCTGCGTATTACGGATTAAGTCACTTACAAAACAATCCAGCATTTGCTTGAGTGCTTCATTGAACTTGAGTTTCTCGATTGCGGAAGGCCATCGGCTGTCGGCCTCGTGATAGAGAGAATCGAACCCTGACACGCCGTCACGAATCTCTTCCAGCGTGAGCAGGCGCGCCTCAAATCCATCGTCGAGATCCGCGGCCGTGTAGGCAACCTCATCTGCAAGATCGATGAGCTGGGCTTCCAGAGGAGGCCGTAAATCCAGCAGGTACTCACTTAGTTCCGGAAACAGCACGGGATCGTAATCGCGTGAGTGTTTGATGATGCCTTCACGTACCTCGAAGGTCAAATTAAGTCCACGAAACGCGGCATAGCGCAATTCGAAATCTTCAACGATGCGCAGCGCGTGCAGATTGTGATCGAAGGAAAAACCGTGCTCGCGCATCGCCGAATCCAGGGCCTTTTCCCCCGCGTGACCGAACGGCGGGTGACCTACGTCGTGAACCAAAGCCAAGGCTTCTACGAGGTCCACATTCAATTGCAGTTGGGCAGCCATCGTACGCGCGATCTGGGCGACTTCCAGAGTGTGCGTCAGGCGATTTCGGAAGTGATCGGAGTAGCGCCGCGTGAACACCTGAGTTTTTGAATCGAGCCGGCGAAAAGCACGGGAGTGAATTACGCGGTCGCGGTCACGCTGAAAGTCGTTGCGGTAAGCATGTGGAGGCTCGGGATAGCGGCGCCCGCGGGAACGCTCCACCCTTACCGCATAATCGGCCAACATGAGAGGAGTCTAGCAGAACAGGTGGTCTGGCCTTCATCGCGAGCCAGCAGTTTAGCGCGGCTCGTCCTTATAAGATTGGCTGAAGCCCCCGGGACACGTCGGGACAAAGAATGGTCGGGACGGGCAGATTTGAACTGCCGACCCCTCGCACCCCAAGCGAGTGCTCTACCAGGCTGAGCCACGTCCCGACAATAAGCAACGCGCACCAAACCGATGCAACGTTGGGGTCAACCAAAATTTTACACTAACCTCACTTCTCCAAAACCGCAAACTGGACTTTCTTTTCCACCGGATCGATGCGGTCCACCAGAACACGAATCCTTTGTCCCAGGCGGTAAGTCTTACGCGTGCGCTGCCCGATAATCTCGCGTGTGTTTTCGTTATAGGTGTAGCGGTCGTTCGCCAAGGAAGAAAGTGGAACCAGGCCTTCTACGAAGAGGTCAGTCAGCTCAACAAAAAAGCCAAACTTGGTCACACTAGTAATCAGGCCATCGAAATCTTCGCCGATGCGATCCTGCATGAACTTCACTTTTTTCCATTCCATCAATTCGCGCTCGGCGTCGTCGGCGCGGCGCTCGGATTGGCTGGATTCTTCCGCAATCTCATGAAGCTCTTCGAGCGAAATTGGGCCGGTTGAGGTCTCGAGTGTGTGGCCATGTGCGGATTCATTAGGACGCGTCGACCACGGTGATGGTGAGGCAACGGCAGGCTGCCGGCGCGAAGCATGTGCCGGAATGTCGGCTGTGTGCAAAGTATCTTTCAAGATCCGGTGCACGATTAAGTCCGGATAACGCCGAATCGGCGATGTGAAATGCGTATACGTGGGAGCAGCTAAAGCGAAATGGCCCCGATTCTCTTCCGAATATCGTGCCTGCTTCAAAGATCGCAGCATGAGATACGAAAGAATGCGCTCCTCCGGTTTCCCCGCAATTTTTTGAGTCAGCCTCTGGTACATCCGAGGCGTTATGTGGACTTCCTTGGGAATTTCGATTTCCCTTGCGCGCTTGCCGCTGCCATAGCTCGCGCGACGATCGGTCTTGAGTTGCATGCGCTGTATCGGTAACGCCCCTACACCTAACGAGTACCCGAAAGTCGCCGCGATAATCTCGAATTCGTAAACCCGCTTGGCGTCCGGTTTCTCGTGAATGCGATAGAGCGAGGGTATGCCGTTGTTCTCCAGGTGCCCGGCCACGGCTTCATTCGCCGCCAGCATAAATTCCTCAATCAAGCGGTGCGCAATGTTCCGCTCGGAGCGCTCGATGCTTCTCATTAGTCCAAACTCATCAAATTCGATCACCGGCTCCGGCAAATCGAAGTCTATGGAACCGCGCCGTTCTCGCTTCCGCTGGAGGACCAGTGCGAGATCGCGCATGAGCTCGAAGGTGAAAATCAAATCGGCATAACGTTTCCGCAAACTGCCATCGCCTTCGAGAACTGCGTTTACGTCGGTATAGGTCATGCGCTCAGCCGAGAGAATGATACCTTCGGACAATTCATAACCCAGGATTTCGCCCTGGTGGTCAATTTCCATGACACACGACACAACGAGGCGATCCACTTTCGGACGCAGGCTGCAAATATCTGTTGATAGTTCCAGGGGCAACATAGGCACGGCGCGATCGGGGAAATAAACGCTGGTGCCGCGAAGCCGCGCTTCCTGATCAATCGCCGACCCAGGGTATACGTAGTGCGCCACGTCAGCAATATGGACCTGCAATTCGAAGTTGCCATTCTCCAGTCTTCTGACTGTCACTGCATCATCGAAATCGCGTGCGGTTTCGCCATCAATGGTCACGATCGGGAAATTGCGGAAATCCCGACGTTTTCGTACCTCAGAGGACGAGATCAGGGGCTCCACAGCCTCCGCCTCGAAGAGCACTTCAGGAGAAAAGCGATGAGGCAAATGGAATTTGCGAATCATAATTTCGACGTCCACGCCGAAATCGTCTTCATAACCAAGTATTTCCACGACTCGCCCGCGCGGACTCTGGGTTGCTGTCGGCCAATCGCTAATCTCAACGTCGACCACCATATTTTCTAAGTTGTCGAGCTCAGTTGATCGCGCAGCTTCTTTACCGAGGACGCGGTGAGGGCTTCGCCGTTTGTCGTGCCTCCGGCCCTTCGTTTTTTCGGTGCCGACGTGCGACACAGCAGGCTCGGGCGACATCGATTCTGGGTATTCCATCCCAGGTGGAATTGTGATTTCCTGCGTGATTTTTTGGTCGATCGGAGTGACGAAATTTCGCCGGTGGCTGTAGTGGAAGATGCCGACCACGGTAGGATGCGCACGGCTCACAGGACGCAGGATTCGTCCCTCGGCGCGGCCATCGGCGCGAATCGTTGTAATCTCGACGAGCACTCGATCCCCGTGCATAGCCGAACCCACGAAGGGGGGCGGTATAAAGATGTCACCGGAGATGCGCGCTTTCATACTCTGATCAAGAGAGCTGGCGTCAGGAATTACAAACCCGAAGCCGTCTCGATGCATGCTCAAATGTCCGACCACAAAATTCTTACCGGAAGCAGCCTGCGGGATTGCGTAGCGTTTGGAATCGAGCTGCCGTAACCGGCCGGTGCTCACCAATTTCTGTAATCGCTCGGAAAGCTCTTGTCGCGTCTCTCCGTGAACTCCCAGTTCTCGCACCAATTGCTTGTAACCAGCCTGGTGCTTGGGCTGGCGCTCAATTTTCTTGAGGATGGCAGAATCGGTGAGCATTCTTCGTGCAGAGAACCTGGTTAATAGGATACGCCTTATGCAGGCAGCGAGGCTGGGCGTATAAGAACTGCCGGAGGGCGGCAGGAATTACCCGCATCGAGCTCACTGGCCCACTTCGAAAAGTCCTGGCAAAGCACAGGAAAGTTGCAGAAACCACAGAATTTCCACAAGACGGCCGCTTCGCTGGGGAGTAGAATCCGGTTTGGTCACGCAAATGCGGCTTTGACCTGCTAATCCCATCCCAAGGAAAGGAATTTTGCGCCATGTGGAAACCCACCACTCAGACTCCTATCACTCCTGGTCGGCCCGCTGAACCGGAACGCCCGGCAATGCCGACACCTGTGACGTCGGCGACAAGCGATGCTCCGGCGGCCCCGCGAGCTGTTTCTGCCAGTACCGCAGACCAAGCCACAATCGGGAAGTCGCTGGTCATCAAGGGCGAAGTGACGGGATCGGAGTCGCTCTATATCGACGGGCGCGTGGAAGGTTCCATCAACCTGGCTGGTAATCGCGTGACTGTGGGCCGGAACGGCGTGGTATCGGCAAACATCAATGCGCGTGAAATCGTGGTCTTGGGAAAGGTTCGTGGCAACCTGACCGCCAGCGATCGCGTAGATATCCGCAGCGATGGGTCCCTTACTGGCGACGTGGTAGCAGCGCGCATTTCCATTGAAGATGGCGCGTTCTTCAAGGGTGGTATCGATATCCGCAAGGCAGGCCAGAAGGCCAATGGTGAAGAAGTAAAGGCTCCAGCAGCGGCCGAGGCCGTCGCAGCCCGCGCGTAATCCTGGACTTAGCTTGAGCGGCACAAGTGTCTCTGATACTGTGCCGCCTCTCTCTTTTGCCGCTGGCTTTTCCGGTTTTCGCTCTGCACAGCCCGAAAACCTGGCTTAAACAGTCTCACAGAGTGAATTCAGGCAAGAATGCCCATTCGCCTTCCAACTCTCTCCAATACTTCCAGCGCTTGCTGCAATTCTTCTTTGGTGTGCGTTGCAGTCATAATCGTGCGAATGCGCGCTTTGCCTTCGGGCACGGTTGGAAAAGCGATGCCTGTGCCCATCACGCCTTCGTTGAACAGTTCGCGCGAGAAATCCATAGTCAGCCTGCCATCCCCAATGATAATTGGGGTAATCGGCGTTTCACTCGCGGGCGTTGTCTTGCCGCCGATATCAAAACCCAGGAGGCCCAGTTCTTTCTTCCAAAAGTGAGTATTGTTCCACAGGTTCTCCATTAACTCGGGCTCTTCCTGCAGGACGTCGAAAGCTGCGATGCAGGTCGCCGCGACTGAGGGCGGATGGGACGTTGAGAACAGAAATGGCCGTGCCCGATGGTACAGAAAATCGATAAGGTCACGTGTGCCGCAAACGTACCCGCCCAGTGCGCCGATTGCCTTGGAAAGAGTTCCCACCTGAATATCGACCCGCCCGTGCACGCTGAAGTGATCAATCGTTCCACGGCCGTTGCGCCCGAGAACCCCC
Source organism: Terriglobales bacterium (assembly GCA_035623255.1). GTDB lineage: Bacteria > Acidobacteriota > Terriglobia > Terriglobales > Acidobacteriaceae > JAFAGX01. Next base: position 32,511 of record DASPTU010000114.1, read on the forward strand.
GAAGCATGGGCGTCGTCCACCATCATGATCGCGCCGTATTTCTCCGCAAGATCACACAACGCGGGTAACGGGCCAATGTCGCCATCCATCGAGAACACGCCATCAGTGATGAGCAGCTTTTTGCCGGACTGATCCTTCACGCTCGCCAATTGTTCTTCTGCGTGCGCCATGTCCTTGTGGTTGAAGACGAGAATCTTGGCGCGAGACAGGCGGGCACCATCGATGATTGACGCGTGATTAAGTTGATCGGAGATGATGAAATCATCTTTGCCCAGCACCGCGGAAACCGTTCCCGCATTGGCTGCGAATCCTGACTGGAACACCACGCATGCTTCCACGTTCTTAAAGCGGGCAATCTTCTCCTCCAAGTCCATGTGGATCTTCATCGTGCCGGCGATGGTGCGCACGGCACCTGAGCCCACGCCATACTTGCGCGTAGCCTGGAGTGCGGCTTCGCGCAGCTTGGGGTGTGTGGTCAAGCCCAGGTAATTATTGGAGGCAAGATTGATGACCTTCTTCCCATCGAAAGTGCAAACGGGCGCCTGCTCGTCATCAAGCACCCGCAGACGAAAATACGTGCCTTTCGTCTTCAGTTCGTTAAGTTGATCTGTGAGGTAAGAGAGAGGATTAATCCGAGCAGTAGCAGTCGCCATGCGATCTCCAGAGAGAACAGCGGGGCCTTGATGTGCCCAATGTACGTAGTAACAGTTTAATACTGAGCTTACCGACAGAAAATAAGGCCTCGACAGCGAGCGTCCAGGCCCTAAGTGTTTGTAACGATCTGCGAATCTATCTACTCTTTTTCTTTTACCTGCAGTGCCTGCGAGAGGGTGAAGGTCAGAGCCGACTCGGCCGGCATGACAATTTCTTTATTGCCAGTGAAAGCCGCACCCGCTCCACCCGCGCCGACACCTGCGGCGGCTCCGATCGCTGCACCCTTCCCACCGCCGGCCAGACCGCCGATCAAGGCACCCAAACCCGCGCCACCACCGGCCAGTACAGCGGTTCGTTTGCCCTTGCCTTTCTCCGTTTGCGAAATAGCCGTGGTCTGAATGTCGCGATCTGTCCCATGAACATTGATCGAGGTCAATTGCAGCTGCAGCAACGCCCCGCCTTTAAAACGGCCGAGAGGTTTGGCATCCACAACTGTACCTTTGGCAGCGGCCCCGGCCGGGATCACAGTTTTTCCATCTACTTGTACGGCATCAGCCAATGTCGCTGAGAAACTTTGACCAGGTTGACTGATCTTAGAGCCTACCGCCTCGCCCAGACGAACCGTCAGACTGGTGCCTGACGGAATTGTAATAGTCTCTATTTTTGGCTTTCGCGGTTCTTCCTTCGCCGCCTGGGCCGGAGGTGCGGTTGCAGCGGGGGGATTGGCCGCGTTCTGATCGGCTGTTTGATCGCTTTTCTTGCTGCAACCAAAAAGAACTAAGGACAAACAAAGTGTCAAAGTGAGTGCGCCCAAACGCGATTGCATAAGTACCTCCATACGGATGCATTAACAGAAGATCAGGCCAGGAAACAATGGTAATCGAGCACGCTGTTAACAAGGAAGTACCGCCGCCTCAAGGCTTGATGCTTCCTAACGCCGGTTGTGGCTGAGGTGCAGCTGGCTCTTCCAGGCCTGAGGCCGAACCGGAGATCTCGTGCGCGGAAGAATTTGCGTCAGGGTTGGTTCCCGTAGCCGCACCCACCGCGCTCGTTTTCTTCTCAAGGAACCTTTCGCTATTGAGGAGTGGACGCCCCAAAGAGGCGTTGTACCCGGTCCAGGGACCATCCGAGCCGATTTCGCGCTCAAAATGTGCCCGCATCGCCTCCATTTTCGAATCAAGATCGTCGAGATAGTGCAGCATCAGAGCTTCCGGAAACATCGGCAACTTGGGTGAGCCGAATTCGTATTCGCCATGGTGGCTAATGATCATGTGTTCAACCAACGTCTTGAGCTCGTCCGGGAACCCTGGGACCTGCGCGAGCTTCCCGTGCAGCATCTCCAGTTCGATCACCATGTGTCCAAGCAACTGCCCCCGGGTTGTGTAGGAAAATGAGCGATTATAGGTAAGCTCGTGAATCTTTCCGATGTCGTGCAAAAACGCGCCTGTGAGCAGCAGATCCCGGTTGACCTGCGGATAATTGCGACACATCAGGTCGCAGGAGCGAAACAAAGAAACCACGTGGTCGAGCAGGCCGCCAATGTAAGCGTGATGGAGAGACTTGGCTGCCGGCGCGTTGCGATAAGCCTCGGCGATCTCCGGGTCGGACATGAACGCTTCGACCAACGCTCTTAAATGTCCATTCTGAAACGACGCCACGAAGGCCGCCAGCGTTTGCCAGAGCTCGCCAATGTCTTTGCTGGTCTTTGGCAGGTAGTCTGAGTAATCAACTTCGGAATCGAGCAGTTTTCTGAGCTTGTGAATTGTGAGCTGAAAGCGGTTTTTGTATTTGTTCAGCAGCCCCTTGGTTTTGATGAAGTCTTCCTGCTCAAAGGCGTCGATTGCGGTCTCGACGTTGTCCCACATCTTGGCCTCGATCTGGCCCGTACGATCGCCGAGAGTCAATGCCAGGTACGGTTCCCCGGTTTTCTTGGGTTTGACTTGTTTCGAAATTACGACGAAGGTGGAAGTGATGACTTTGTTTTCGTGATGGCAGCAGTCGGCTAAAAAGAATTCCTTCATGGATACGGCTCAGTCCAATGAGGTTACCGCACGTCCCGCTCAGCTGAGCCAAGCTTAAACTAAAAAATCCCCAACTTCTTCTTCTTTTTTAGGGGTTTGGATTTATCGTCTTTGTTAGCAGTTATGATGAACTGCGTTTGGTTAGGGCTGGCACCGGTGTCAACGTAACCTGGCTTTGGGTCGATGAAGGCATCCTCACGCAATTTGGTCAGATATTCTCGAAGAGCCGGCTGCAGCTTCTGCATGTAGACCGCGTCCTGAATGCGCGGCTCGATTTTACTCAGGGGCGGCACACCCGCCTCGGTGTGATCGGTGACCTTGAGAATGATGAAGCCCTGCTTGGTACGAACAACATCAGACACATCGCCCGGCTTCATCGCGAATGTCTTCTCATCAAGTTCCTTGGCCAGGGTTCCGTGCTTGAAGTATCCGAGATCGCCGCCCTGAGCTGCGCTTGGGCCATCTGAGCTCTTCTTGGCCACGTCCTCAAACTTCGCACCTTTCTTGATCTCTTGCAGAAGGCCATCGGCCTTTTCCTGGGCTGCTTGAATGATTTGAGCTTCATCCCGGTTGTCATTTGGTTTTTTGTCGGTCGAGACCAAAATCTCGCTGAGACGCACCTGCTCCGGCTGATCCAGTTCACTCTTGTGTTCGTCGTAGAACTTCTGCTCGTCGTCCTTACCGATATTCAGCCGAGAACCAACTTCTTTTCCAATCACCTGCTGGGTGATGATCTGGTTGCGCATATTCTGCTTGAAGTCCTCGAAAGAGACTCCTTGGGCTTGCGCCGCTTTTTCCAACTCCTCCATGCTGTCGAGGTTCATGTCCTTACGCATCTGATCCAATTTCTTGACCAGCTCCGTATCAGCGGTAATTCCCAATTCTTTACCCTTGTCCAAAAGAAGCTGTTGATCGATCAAATCGCGAAGAACATCTTTGTCGCGGTCGGCGATGATTTTTTCGGCGTTAACGGGATCCTGCTGTTGCGCTTCTTTTCGCAAATCCTCTTTGCTGCGCAGGTATTCGCTGCGCGTAATGATCTGGTTGTTGACGCGTACGACAATTTCTTCAATAACCTGATCGGCGGCCAAGCAGGACAGAGCGATCAGCAGAACCGACATCAGGGAAAGCAAGGGTTTTCGCATAAGAATTTTCCGTCGTACCACCGCCTGAGGGTTGCAGGATCTGGGAAACAACTTGCCTGAATTGTACCCCCTCGTCGTAACTGACACCAATGTGCTTCCTGCTATGATGCCGCTCAGGAGCCTAGCGACGTGAAGCACTTAGCAGCCGTTGCCTGCATAATGATTCTAATACCAAATTTCGCCGCTTCAGCCACGGCAGAGAAACAGCCCAAAGTGGCGAATCTCGGACAATTGCAGAAGATGATCGCCAGATTTGCCCCTACCCAGATGCGAGTGGACGTTTCTAAGCTTTCATCGGGCGACCAGAAAGCTCTAGTGAAGCTGATCGAGGCGTCACGGATTTTGAACAACATTTTTATGAGGCAGTTATGGTCAGGGAATCTCGATCTGTACGCCAAGCTGCAGCGGGATACAACTCCGCTGGGCAAAGCGCGCATGCATTATTTCTGGATTAACAAGGGGCCTTGGTCTTATATCGACGACTTCAAGGCTTTTATTCCAGGAGTGCCCGCACGCAAACCTCCAGGCGCAAATTTCTATCCTGAAAACATGAGTAAAGAAGTTTTTGAGCAATGGGTGGCACAACTTCCGCCTGACGAAAAGGAGCAAGCAAAAAGCTTCTTTACCGTAATTCACACGCGCGGAACGCTGGCACCGGCGGTCGACACGCTCTTCTACGAACCTTACAGTCAGGAATACAGGGATGATCTCAAGCGAGCAGCTGATCTGTTGCACGACGCCGCCGCGCTAACCGACAACGATTCCCTGAAGAAGTTTCTGAACCTGCGAGCTGATGCATTCCTGTCCAACGACTATTACGAGAGTGACATGGCGTGGATGGACCTCGATTCGCCCTTGGATATCACTATTGGCCCGTACGAAACCTACACGGACGAACTTTTCGGCTATAAGGCGGCGTTCGAAGCCTATGTCAATTTGCGGGATGATCAAGAGACCGCCAAGCTCGCCGCCTTTACGCAGCATCTCCAGGAGATCGAGAACAACCTGCCCATCGATGCGCCGTATCGAAATCCCAAGCTTGGCCCCTCTGCTCCAATTCGTGTTGTGGATGAAATCCTAAGTGCGGGGGACGGTGCGCATGGAGTGCGGGCCGCCGCGTATAACCTGCCCAACGACGACCGGGTTGTACATCAGAAGGGATCCAAACGTGTGATGCTCAAGAATGTGCAGGAAGCAAAGTTTCGCGCCGTGCTCCTGCCCATCGCCCGTCGTATGCTGACCAAAGACGCGATGGTAGATGTGAGCTTTGAGCCATTTTTCACGCACATTCTGGCGCACGAATTGATGCACGGCCTCGGCCCTCATCAAATTACCATCCAGGGTCGGGAGACCACATCCCGCGAAGAACTAAAAGACCTCTTCGGCACAATCGAGGAGGCAAAAGCCGATGTGACCGGGCTTTGGGCCTTGAGTTACATGATGGATCATGCCAAAGAAATGGGCCTGGAAAAAACTCTGCCGTCCGATGAAGCTGCCCAGCGCCAGCTTTACACGACTTTTCTTGCATCGGCTTTTCGCGCCTTGCGGTTTGGGCTGAACGACGCGCACGGCAAAGGCATGGCAATCCAATTCAACACATACACGGACAAAGGCGCCTTCGTCGAACACTCAGACGGTACCTTCTCTGTAGACACCTCGAAGATCAAGGATGCTGTTGTGGCGCTTGATCATGACCTGCTGACGATCGAAGCTCAAGGCGATTATGCTGGGGCCAGAAAGATGATGGACGATCTTGGGCATATACGCCCTAACTTGCTCAAGGTCCTTGATAAGCTGCAGGAGATTCCGACCGATATCGAGCCCATTTTGGTTACGGCAGACGAAGTGGCACCGATCGAAAATCAACCCCCGAAAGTCGATACAACACCGCGAAAAAAGGCGGCCTGGTAGCATCCGGCATCAGACATTCGCCACAACGGCTTTGGCAGGTGACGTGCGGAACAAGGCAAGCGCGGTTACGTCGTTGTGCGTCGGCGGAACACACATGAACCGCTGCACCTGGTCGAGTACGGAGAGGCAAAGTTCTTTAGAATCTGCCGCAGTTGTATTGTGGAATTCTTTCTTGATCGACTCCAATCCGAGTTCCTGCTCCCCGCATTTCGCCTCAACAATTCCGCGCGAGACCAGTAGCAGGGCCGCGCCAGGTTCGAGAAAGACCGTCGAGGCATCGCAGGTTGTGTGAGAGAAAAGTCCCAAGGGAAGGCCAGTAGCCGGCAATTCGCTTACACCCCCACCATCCCGAACCAAACCCGGGGTGTGTCCGGCATTGAAGTAAACGACTGTTCCGAAGCTCTCGTCATAGCACCCCGCAAAAGCGGGGCAGGAATGGACACGGCCTGCGGTTTTCAGAATTGAGCGGTTGACCTGAAGACAAACCTCGATGACCGCCTCCGCCAGGTTTACGTCTTCTTTTCGGAGCAACTCCGCACCCGCAGTGCGAAAGGTGTTTTGAGCGGCGGCTACGATTCCGCGGTTTTCTTCCAGCCGGCCAGCAACGTCGAGTAATCCAAACAGAACGCGGGTCGGGCTCACGCGGAGGAAGTCATGAAAATCTCCGCCCATTCGCTGCCCATAATAAACCGCGGCAAGATTTGCATCCTGCAGAGCGGGGACCTGCGCCGCAACCGGTTCGCGCGGCGGAAGCGGCTTACGCCGTATGAGATTAAATAGTGCTCGCATCATGTTGGACGCGGGAACATACCATGGAATGGCTGGAGCAGCAAATGCTTTGTGGTGGATAAGAACGGCATCACTTACCCGATCTGTCTATTGCCGTTTACATCAGGCGTGCCAATACTTGCGCTTCTTTGGTGTCGTCGAGCCAGGCCCCTGTGGACTGTGCTTGGTATCGCCGACCTTTTGCTCTGAATCAACTGAAAACAACATGTAATGATCGAAGCTATGCCGGCGATGGTAGAGGCGCCGGTGAAGGTCGAGGTAAACATCAGCGCTCTTCGGCAGCCAAATGTCCAGATTTTTCCTTTGAAAGTGGATTTTGCCGTACTCGGTAATGGAATGCTGTGCCTGAAACTCAATCTGCGGCATCGGGTTAACCATCTCCGACTCCAGCCGCACAATTTGAAACTGGTCCGCAGAAATCCAGGCCCGTCCTTTCAAATTGACCGGGTACGCCATGCCGCCAACCTTGAAACTCTGAATGCGACTGGGGCGATCTTGTCGCTGGCGGAAATGGACGAGCCAGGTCGCCTGTCCCTGCCACTCGCCCAAACCTTCGCAAGACATCTCATAGTTGTCCCGCATGGTGGGATGGAAAATGAGAGCCATGGCCGGAAAGCCGGCGGTCACGATCTCATCCGGCAAGTTCTCGACCCCGTACCGCTGAGTCCGATACTCGTCGACCATTAGGAAACCCGGTTTGGATTCCCAGATGTTCGCGGCATAATCGAATTTTCGGACTTCCCGGCGATGAGCATTGCCTTGTCTGTCGAGTCTCTCGTGTAAGAGGTCTTCGATGGCCGCGAAGCGCCCGACGTTCTCGACCAGTCTCTGCACGTTCACACCGGTTCGCTCCAGCACTTGCGCAGACGGGCAAGCTACCCCACCAGCGACAGGCGGTCTTGACTGATCGATGCCCGGCGGCTGCCAGCTATACGATATTTCCGGCTCCGGCGCCGGCAGCTGTACCACCGCGGACGTGAAAGAAGGCACCGTCTGGGGCGGCGCCACACTGATATCGGTATCTGCAGCCGGATGTTCGAGATCAGCGATCAGCTTTTTCACCTGCTCGGCAGAGGAGTTGGTGGGATTCGATCGCAGGTAAGCTTGGAGCGACTGGATTGCCGCCTGGGTCTGACCCAGATTGGCCTGTGCTTGCCCCAGCACCATGTGAGCCAGCGCGGCCCTCTCTTTGCCTTCATCCAGGGCGATGTGAGCTTGTTGCTGTGCCTTTTCATATTGCTTCTGCTTCAGATAGGCGTCAGCCAAGAGAGTGTGAGGCAGCCAATTCTCAGGGTCGGCAACAGTCGCCCGTTCAAGTGTTGAAGAGGCTTCATCAAAATGGTCGCCGAGCAGCTCTACGCGTCCAAGCAGAGCGAGAGCCGGGGCATTATTGGGATCGAGTGCCGCGGATTTCGTGAGGTAGGTCTGTGCCTGGTCGAACTTCTTCTGCTGGAAGCATTGATACCCCAAAAGAAAGTTCACTCGGGAACTGGAAGGCGCGAGTTTATAAGCGGCCTGGAGATGCCTGTTTGCCTCTTTCAAATTGCCGGACTTGAACGCTCGCACGGCGCGCTCGGCTTCCTTTCCAGCCTTGCTGGACATAAGCGCATCAGAGCTGCCCGCTGCGTCCAAGCTAACTGCCATCGGGTCTCGCTGCATTATTACTTGCAAATCAATGTTTTCTGTGAGCCCCGTGATCTGAATCGTTTGATGGGCCGACAGATACCCAACGGCGCTGACCTCCAGGTCGTAGGTTCCGAATCGCAAGCCGAAGAAAATTGTTTCGGAGTCGCTTTTCGTCGTTTGGAAGACGGTCCCTTCCGGATAGTTACAGTGAAGTCTGGCGACCGCTTGTCTGTCCAATCGTTTCTTGTTCTCGGTGAGCGCATGTACATGAAGTGCCGATCCCTCATGCAAGCTATCGAGCACACTGGGAAGGCCGTTAAAAGCTGGGGGCGGCCCTCCGAGGTCGCCCGAGGTTTGCGCTCCAGCGATGGCTGTTAAAGACAGGGAAAGACCACAGAGCCGCAGAACACGGCAGAATTGAAGTCGCGCTTTTGCCCCAGTCCCGAGCACTTGCCGGAGGGATTCTGGCACTTGCGCAGGAGTACGTCAAGCGCCCTGCGCCCCAAGAGTCGAAGCCGGCCAGCAACTAACTGCCGTATTTGCTCTCCAGGTATTTCGCCAGCTCGTTTTCGAGATCCGCATAACTGGAATGGAGGATGACGCGCAGGGCAGCCTCGGTAGAACTCCCTTCGCCGAGCTTTTGCAGAACCCGCTGCAAATCGCTCATCCCATACGTTTCGGTGATGTATTGCGTCACCGCCAAAGATTCTGCGTATGCCAAGGTCGCCTGTGCAGTAGAGAAATTCACGAAAGTACCTTCCATGGCATTCAGAGGAATCTGCCGCTGGGATCGATAAAGCTCGGCCAAACGGCTTCCATTCGTGAGCAGCTTGGGTTCGACAAGCTGAGCAATTCCTTCGTTCAGCCACTGAGGGCACCGTCCAACTGAAAGTTGGTTGATAAAAGAGTGCGCCAGCTCATGCTTCAGGACCCGAGCCAACTCCGGCGTAATGGAGGTTACGCCTTGAACCGGAATACGCAGCTTCCCATCGTTGATGGCCCCGCTCCACGACGGCGCCTGGGTAACGTCAAAGAATGTCTGTTTAGTGTAGAGCACAACCCCGATGCTGCTGCGTGGCTCGATCCCCAGCTCACGGACGAGATCGTCATACTCCGAGTCAAGCGTTGCCAGCAACTGACTGCGCAATGACTCTGAGGTTTGTTCGCCTTCGTAATGCAAGGTGAAGTGAGTGCTTTCCCGTTCGGAATAGCCTGCCTGCACCGTCGCATCACGTTCCGCCTTTGCGAGATAACTTTGCACCGCCGGATCTGGACGAAGCTCAAGGGACCGTTTCCAGGTGCGGATCGCTTCCTGATCTCGATCGGCGGCATACTGGACGAAACCGAGGACAGTCAGACTATCCGGCGAATTCGGCGAAGACCGAACCGCGCGTTCGGCGTAAGGCAGCGCTTCAGAAGCATGTCCAGTTTTCGCCAGCAACACAGCGTAGTAGTTCAAGGCACTGGGATTGTCCGCATCAAAGCGGAGCGCATTGTCAAGGAATGAACGAGCCCTGGAAAAATTGCCACGGTCAAACTCATACTTGCCGGCAAGAAAGTACGCTGCCGCAGCAGTGGCCGCGTCTCCGGATTGCTCCAGGCTGGATAATTCACCCTCGTCGACCTGACCATCATGAACAATCTTTTTCAGCGCTGGGGAATCTTGATTCGCCTTGACGGCAGGAGCAAAAACGGGCAAATCGCGTGAGCCCGTTGATGCGCTTCCACCCGCCTGCGGAGAGATGCCTCCTGCCTCAACCCGCTCCACCAATGATTTTGGGATGGAGTAGCTGTCGTCGCCGATCTCATATTCGACCTGCGCACCGTTTTCGCGAACGTGTTCCGCCCAAATGGTACGGCCATTCTTGAGATGAATTATCTCGGCTGAGAGCCCAACATAACCAAGGCCTAGTCCGGCGGATAATAGAAGCAAGGTGGCAGAACGACGCATTTAGGCGCATTCTAGAAGGCGAGGGACCGCAAACGTAGGTGACTGTAGTAATGCCGATCTGGTTCCGCGTTTTCCCATTGGCGCTCTGCCTCTTGTCAGCGACAGCCTCACTGGTTGCCGTCGGACAGGAGAATTCAAACCAGCAGCCGGACTCGTCTATTCGCATCCTCGGCCCGACGCCTCCATTGCATATGGACCCCGCGAAGGCCCTCTTCTTGCAGCTTGAAAATGTCGGCCTCGATCCCGCACGTGTCTATCATGTTCGCGACGTGGCTCTCGATCGCGCCGCCTTTCACATCTCGCTTGAGGACGGTGTGATTGGATTCACATCTGACGTGGCGGGAAAAGTGACGGGGGCGTTCTTCGAAGGAGAAGGCGAGATTCTTCTGACGCCGCCAAATCAGGTGGAACGTGCTTCGATGATGTTGCAAACCGGGGCCGCTATCCTGGAGGAAAGGTTTGCCACTGCCTACTTCCGCTTCAACGATGACACTTTTGCCGAACTGCAGCCGCTGCTCACGTCGGCGGACAACTCCCATGAATTTGTTTCGCACTGGGACGGCGCCGCCCGCAACCTGGCGTCGGGCGATGCATTGCGATTGTTCATGACATTCTCAAAATCCCTTCCATCCTTAGAAGAAACCGGCAATATAGCGTCCAGGTCTCCTCGAGCTGATGATCGGTTCCTGCATGCCCTTTTGCAGGGAGAAACAAAAGGCACGTTTGATGTCTACTTTGACTCAGATTCCCCGGAACAAGTATGGGCAGCACAATCGCGAACGGTTGATGGAACAAATTATTACGATGTGTGGACTTCCTTTTCGTTTCTGCCGAAAACGAAGCATTCAGGCGGCGCAAACGCTATTGCCACAGAGGAAGGGCAACAAAGCGCTCTCGACATTTCGTCCTGCAGGATCAGGGCTGAGATTAATCCGCCGACCAGTATCGAAGCTGATGCTTTGCTGGATCTCCTGGTTCGTCAAGGAGGCCAGCGGGCGGTTCTCTTTGAACTCGCCCGTACCCTCGTGATCAGGAAAGTGGAGGCCGACGGTCAGGCGGTCCAGTTCATTCACAACCCCTCGATTGAGGGCACGCAACTCGCCCGCCGCGGTAATGATCTGGTAGCGGTCGTATTTCCTGCGCCCGTCCGGGCTGGGCAGAAAATAAAGTTGAGATTTGTTTACGGTGGTGAAGTTTTGTCGGAGGCGGGCCCAGGATTGCTCTACGTGGGTGCGCGAGGGACCTGGTACCCGAACCGGGGCCTCACTATGACCAATTTTGACCTGGAGTTCCATTACCCACCGGGCTGGACGTTGGTAGCGACTGGCAAGAAAGTCGATCTAAATCAGCAGACGGACTCCCCCGGATCTGGCACTCCCCAGAATTCTGGCGAACAAGCAAGCCGCTGGATATCGGAACGTCCCATTCCTTTCGCAGGGTTTAACCTCGGAAAATACCGGCGGGCCGCCGCGCACGCCGGTACTGTCACGGTGGAAGCTTATGGAACCGCAGCTGTGGAGAGAGGTTTTCCCCAGGCCGAAAGCCAGCCAACCGCGATTGGACCCCCGCCGATCATTGGCAGAGAAGCCCCACCACTAGAAATCTCCGCCTTTCCACCCTCCCCAGCCCACAACGTGGAAATGGTGGCGGGGGTGGCGGCTCACGCGGTTGATTTCTACGCTCGGAGCTTCGGCCCGTACCCTTATGGTGAACTCGCCCTCACCCAGATGCCGGGCACGGTTAGCCAGGGGTGGCCTGGCTTGGTCTTCCTTTCCAGTTTCTCCTTCCTGACGGCAGAACAAAGATCCGCATTGCACATGGATGCGGTTGAAAAGACCCTGATATCAACGGTGATCGCCCACGAAACCGCTCACCAGTGGTGGGGAGACCTGGTCACGTGGGATGGTTATCGTGACCAGTGGATCTCTGAAGGGCTGGCCAACTATAGCTCGATGATGTTGCTCCAGAACGAGAGCCCCCGCGATTTTCGCGCGGTGATGGAGAAATATCGGAACGATCTGCTGCAGAAGACCAAATCTGGTGTCCCGCTCATGGAAGATGGCCCAGTGACTCTCGGCAATCGCCTCTCTTGTTCTCAGTTTCCCCAGGGATACGAGGCCATCAGCTATGGACGCGGCACGTGGCTGTTTCATATGTTGCGAACGATGATGCGCGACGCAGAGCGAGCCAGCGAAAGACGGGACCTCGAACGACCTGACAGCGAGAACGAACCTTTTTTGCGCGCGTTGCAGCATATTAGAGAGCGCTATGAAGGCAGGCCAATCACGACTCGGGAGATGCTGCAGGTGTTTCAGGAAGATCTGCCACGTTCGTTATGGTATGAGGGACGGAAGTCACTCGACTGGTTTTACGATGGGTGGGTGAATGGGACTGCAGTCCCGCATTTTGAACTTCGAGGAGTGAAGTTCACCGAAAAGGGCGGCCAGACCATTGTCAGCGCTACGATTCTGCAGCGAGATGCGCCGAAGGATCTAGTTACGCCAGTGCCAGTGTATGCTTCGCGAGGAGGCAAGTTAATCCTTCTAGGACGTATTTTTGCGGACGGTCCCGAAACCCCATTCCACTTTGGCGTTCCGTCGGGCACGAGGAAAATTGTTGTGGATCCAAACGAAACGCTGCTGGCACGAACTCGATGAACATCACTTACGCCGCGGCCACCTTCGTTATTCAGGGTCGTGAATGAGACCCAATACTTACATTCTCGGAATTGAAACCTCCTGCGATGAAACCGCAGCCGCGGTGGTGCGCTCGGGAGAACAGATCGTTTCAAACGTGGTTTTCTCGCAGATTGCAACCCATCAGCCATATGGCGGCGTCGTGCCTGAACTCGCTTCTCGTGAGCATCTCCGTGCGATCGTACCAGTGGTACGCAAGGCGCTTGTCGATGCTGGGCAGACTTACGAATCCGTTGATGCTTTGGCCGTGACGCAGGGGCCGGGTCTGGCGGGTGCGTTGTTAGTGGGGATCAGCTACGCGAAAGCTCTGGCATTTGCGCTGGACAAGCCGTTGATTGCGGTCAACCATCTGGAAGGCCACATTCATGCCGTGCTTCTCGAAGAACGCCAGAAAGGAAATCGCGAGCTGGATTTTCCGGTGCTGGCTCTAGTGGTGTCAGGCGGCCATACGCATCTGTACCTTGCTGAGCAGAAGGAACAGGGCTGGGTGTATCAGATTATCGGTCATACTCGGGATGACGCCGCCGGAGAAGCCTTCGATAAAGTTGCCAAGCTCCTCGGACTGGGATATCCGGGCGGGCCAATCATCGACAAACTATCGGTTCATGGGAATCCCAAGGCTGTAAGCTTCGTGCCTTCGCAGATCAAGCATCGGGACCGTAAGGAAGCACGGGACTCGAGAGAGGAGGGACCACGTTTTGATTTTTCATATAGCGGAATAAAGACTGCTGTTCTGCGCTATGTGGAGACCCACAACCTGCAAGATTCGATTGAGGCTCGCCGGCGAAACCTTGCAGGAAACTGGCGGCCCAAACTGGAAGACTTTCTGGCGAACAGCGATCAGCAAACACTCGATTTAGTTGCCTCCTTCCAGCGAGGGATGGTTGAAGACCTGATCGAAAAGACACTTGCAGCGGCCCGTGCGTATGATGTTTCAACGCTGTTCATCACCGGCGGTGTCGCCGCCAACGATGAATTACGGCAGCGCTTTGAGAGGGATGCGACCATGGAGGGACTACGAGTGTTTTTCCCTTCGCGACCACTCTCTACTGACAACGCTGCGATGATCGCGGCTGCGGCTTATCCCAAGTATCTGGCTCGTGAGTTTGCACCTTTGGAGTTTTCTGCAGAGGCGGGACTGGCTCTCAGATAACCTCCGGTCGCACGGGAACAGCAAAGTTTTACTTACCGGCGGTGTTCCGCTTTGCCTTGGAGCCGAGAAGCGATTTAAGGGCCTTCGCCAGCTGGGTTTCGATATCGATGTCTTTGAAGATCGTGAAGTCGGCGCGCTTCTCGGTCTGATCGAAGCCGCTTTGTTTGCCGGCGACAATAATGATGGGGATATTTTCTGTGGCGGGCAGTTGTTTCAGCGCCGTGATCAATTCGCTGCCGCCCATCTTCGGCATCTGCATGTCCGTGACAACCAGGGTCGGACTCAGTCCTTGAAGCTTTTCCAGAGCTTCGCATCCGTTCGTGGCACACTCCACCGTGAAGCCACGTTCCTCCAGGAAACGGCAAACCGTGTGCCGAATTAGCATGGAATCATCTACAACCAGAGCGGTGAGCGACATAGCCGTTTGTGCCAGCCTTATCGACGGCTGACAAAACTCATAACAAGTATGCTACGGGGACAGACCGTCGGGGAACGTTACTATCGTCACTAACAATGCTGCGCATAGCCTTTGCGGCAAGGTGCGTACGACCGCAAACCAGGCCGTGAAAATAGTCGTCATGACTCATTGTTGAGCTTGGTTTCCTCGATATTCATATCCTTGAATTCGCTGGATTCGAATATCTCACCACATTCGAGGCATTCGACGAACTCGGAATCTTCATCGCGGGATACGATCTGTACACGAGGGTGCTTACACTGATTCATTTCACTTCTCTTCTCGGGAATCTGCGACGGCGGGATTGGACTCATAAACCCGGACGCTTAAGCGGCGCGCACTGGGCGACATGGGAAGTCGGAAATTGCGGGTATTTTAGCCTCACTGATTAGCTTGTCAAGTCCTCCAGTCAGTAATTAATTAGGGAACATTAGATGCTACGGTTTCTAATCACAGACATTCTCCTGAAGCCATCCTCAAAACGCTGGGGAAGAGATGCGCTTCGTAAGTCTAACCCGCTTACATTGAGTAACTTGTAGCCAGCGAACGTGCTCTCCGCACTTCGTCAATCCGATGCTGCATTGAGCGTCACCAGTGCTTAATGTCCCAGGCCGGACTTACAATGCTTTGTATTCGCCTCGAGCGTTTGGGCGAACGCAACCAGGGTTCAGGAGAACAATCATGAGCGCAAGCACGGTTGGCCAAATTCAGGACAGCGAACTGAGGCAAAACCAAGTGAAGCTGCCCGTCTATATGGACAACCACGCAACCACGCCGGTTGATCCGCGTGTACTTGAGGAGATGTTGCCCTTTCTTAGGGAAAGATTCGGCAATGCCGCCAGCCGCAGTCATTCCTTTGGATGGGCAGCGGCCGAGGCGGTTGAACGTGCCCGCGCGCAGGTCGCAAAACTTATCGGTGCGGAGCCCGAAGATATTGTCTTTACCTCAGGAGCTACAGAAAGTGACAATCTGGCAATTAAGGGCATCGCCGAGATGTACCGCCAGAAGGGCAACCACATCATCACGGCTGTGACTGAGCACAAAGCCGTTCTCGACAGCTGTAAGCATCTCGAGAAGTACGGATATTCGGTGACGTATCTGCCCGTCCATAAGGACGGTCTGGTTGATCTCGAAGACCTCAGCCGCGCCATTAGCGAAAAGACGATCCTCGTCAGCATCATGGCTGCGAACAATGAGATCGGCGTGCTCCAGCCAATAGCCCAAATCGGAAAAATGTGTTACGAGCACGGCGTGGTTTTTCATACCGATGCTGCCCAGGCGGTCGCAAAAATTCCGATTGATGTAAACAAGCAGAGCATCGACCTGATGTCCATTGCCGGCCACAAAATCTACGGACCCAAAGGTGTCGGTGTTTTATACGTACGTCGTAAGGACCCCGAGGTGCGCCTCGCAGCGCTTATCGATGGAGGCGGGCACGAACACGGGATGCGCTCCGGAACGTTGAATGTTCCCGGGATTGTGGGACTCGGCAAAGCTTGTGCCATTGCTTCCGAAGAGATGCCGAAGGAAGCTTGCCATCTCGCAGGTCTTCGTAACCGGCTTCGCGACAAGATTATGGCCGGGATTGACCGGGTCTACCTCAACGGCTCGATGGATCATCGTCTCCCTGGAAATCTCAACCTGAGCTTCGATGCGGTGGACGCCGAGTCGCTGATGTTGGGTCTCGAGGGCATCGCAGTTTCCAGCGGCTCAGCATGCACTTCCGCGAAAATCGATCCGTCATACGTGTTGAAGGCATTAGGTTGCGAGGATGACTTGGCGACCAGTTCGATTCGCTTCGGTCTTGGCCGCTTTACGACTGAGTCCGAAGTGGACTATGTGGCTGATCGCGTGGTACAGACGGTGCGGCAACTTCGCGAACTTTCCTAGAACGCATCAAGGCCATGCTTCGCCAGCATGGCCCTGAATCGCCTACTTGACTACCTCGTCCTGTGTGGCAGGAGATGCCGAGCTCGTTGCCACTTGCGGACTGGCTTCGGGATTGATCTTGACGGTCGCCAGGATCGTTTCAAGACGCCGGAAGACTTTCTCTCGATTTACCGGCATGCTCTCGTCGTTGCTGTCGTTCGCCGTCGACAGTCCCAAAGCGAATTCATAGCAAGCTCCGTTCTGGAACAGGTGATAGTACTTCGTATCCTCCTGTTTCGAATCGTCGCCGGAAGTATTCTCGACTTCCTGCAACTCCAACCCGCCAAGCGCTAGTCTCGAAGGCTGAACCACATCCTTGTCGGAGGCCTCCGGCGTAGCAAACTGATTGCACTCGGCTTCGCTCAAGTTCTTGTTGACGTTGACCAGGAAGAAGGCCGAGGTAAGGTCCGTGTCAGGAAAGAAGCTCTTCGGCATGTCAACCGATACTGCAGCTTCACCGCCAGGCTGAACGAAGTTCATCGGCGCCGACGCGGAATCGATGCCATCAGCTCGCTTCACAGAGTATTGCCACGGATATCGGAAAGAGAGTCCGTAGGCTTGGTCGTTGTACTTCAACGTGGACGGCCGTTTCTTCGCGACTTTCTTCACTGCCGGAGCCGTTACCGACGTTGTTGAGGCTGCTGGAGTCGGAATGACCGGCTGACTCAACGTCATCCGGTTTGTAGAAGTTTGAGTTTCGCTGGCGGAAGGCTTGCTCTCTTTATTAGAGCATGCAACCGTGAGCAATGAGCCTGCGAGCAGGCCGGAGATCACCGCGACTCCGACGGGCCTGCGGATGAACCCTGCAGTGTTGGTAAGTCGTCCTACTGATTTAAAGCATTCGAGTTTTTTCATGTTGTCACCTCCTGCTGCACTTGCAGCTGTCGGCCTTCTTGCACGGAAGGCGCCGGAATCGAATCGCTTGATTTGTCGTGACTTAATATCGAGCCCCGTGGTTTGCCATGTGTCTGTCCGGACACGGTGTAGCCGAGCGGACACGGTTTCATTCCGACGGAGTCCGCTAACCAGTGCCTGGTCAGTCGCTTTGCTTTGGTCACCCGCCTGCCATCTCTTTGAGCGCATCACCTGAACGGGCCGCGGAGGTAACCCATGGAAGCACTAATCAATTTCGTGACAGTGGTGGCGGGAATGAGTCTTTCACTCTCCATCGGACTACTGATGGAAGAACTGATTTTCGGAAAGGTGTTCTGCCCATTGTTTGCCCGCCAGGCAGCGCGGCTCAAATCCGGGCAGAAAAGCTAAAGCGCAAATAGGAGGCAACTATGCTGGCACTGAAAAATGTTTTGTTGTGGGGTGGAATCGCGATGATGGTAACCGCCGCAGGCATTCTTCTTTATGATCTGCGCCGGAAGTGGCAGTACAGCTTGGAAGTGGCTTCGGAAACGCAAGCGAATCCCGTGCCGATGCCGAGCGTCCGGTGGCGAATATCTCTGGCGCTCGTCCTCCTCGCGTGGGGCCCGATGCTGCTGGCGTTGGGCATCGCGGTTGTGCCCAGCGGTATGGCGGGTGTTCTGATCAGTCAAACTGAGGGCGCTCCTGCGGGTCTGCTCAGTCCAGGGGCCCATCTCATCGTTCCTTTTGCCGAAAGTATCGTATTGTTCGATACGCGTGATCAATTGTTCACCACCGGTGCTACAGAAGATGGAAGCAGTGGCCAATCGAAAAAGTTCGAACCGCTGAACGTTCAAGCGAAGGAAGGGCTGACACTCGGCTTGGCGATCACGGTTCGCTACCGGTTGGATAGCAAGCGGCTCGGATACATTCAAGCCAATCTGCCTCTGCCGGTGGAAAAGGAAATTGTTCCGCCTGCAGTGGCCAGCGCCTGGCGGGAACTCGTGCCCAACTACACTGTCCGGGATGTCTTCGCCACAAAGCGCGAAGAGGTTCGGAGAAAAGCTGCGGACACAATCACCCAAAAGCTGGCCGCCGATGGGATCATCGTCAAGGAAGTGATGCTACGCGACATTCAACTTCCGCCGGAATATGCCAAAGGGCTTGAGGATCTGCTGCTCAAGGAGCAGGAGAACGATCAGATGGGAGTCCAGACCGAGATCCAGGCCAAGCAGGTGAAAATTTCGGAGCTTGAAGCCGAAGCGGTGAAGGCGCAGCAAGTGAAACAGGCTGAGGGACAGGCGCAGGTGCGCGTACTGCAAGCCAAGGCCGAATCCGATGCCATGCAATACACGCTACCTTTAAAGCAGAAGCAAATCGAACAATCCAAGCTTGAGGCCGAGGCACGCAAAGAGGCAACCGTCAAGAACGCCGAAGCTGAAGCGGAGGCCAAGGTAATCGACAGCAAGGCCGAAACAGAGCGGCGCAAGCTCTTGGCAACGGCGGAAGCTGAGCGGATCCGCGTGACTGCGGCGGCTGACGCCGAACGAATGGAAAAAGAAGGAGTGATCCTCAAACAGAATCCGCTCCTGATCAACAAAATCGTCGCCGAGCGCCTTTCGGACAAGTTGCAGATCATGATGGTACCTGCCGATGGGAAATTTTTTTTCGCAAACGACGTGCTGCGCAGCATGAATATGGCGAATCGTGGCAGCCAGGCTGAAGAAGCAGAACCGAAGTAAATGACTAGCCGGCTGAGAACTGAATTAGTGAACGAGTCATGCGAAGGATCAATCGCAATCCGGTTTATAATGCGCGCAATCCAGCGATGCATATTTCGGTTGGGATCACGCGGGCGAGTTGTCTCCTGTGGATGTTGCTTCAGGCGGGTATCGCTCTCGCCGCGGACTGGCAAATACCTGCTGGTCAACTAGCCCAAAGAATCACCGGTATCACCGGCCCTGGCACCGTCGCAGTAACGGTCGTGAGCCGCTCCTCTCTCAGCGAAAGCGATGTGCAGGACATTCGCCGCAAGCTTGTCACTGAACTTGCAGCTTACGGCGTGCAGAGCGCCGCTTTCGACCAAGCGGCGGCCTCCGTACAAGTCACGCTTTCTGAAAACCTGGGAAGCTATCTCTGGGTGGCAGAAATTCGCCAAGGGACCAGTGAACCAGTAGTCGTGATGATCTCCATGCCAGGAGAGATCGGGGGTGCGGCGGAAGGCTCTTCGATTCCGCTTAGCATCCGCCAAACGCTTCTCTTGAGCGCAGAAACTCCTATTCTCGATGCGACAATAATCGACGGCAACCCGTCCTACCTGGTAGTCCTGCAGCCGGAGAAAATCGGGCTCTATCGCATGCAGAATGGCAGTTGGCAACTGGAGCAATCTTTCGCGGTCGTGCACGTTCGGCCTTGGCCCCGCGATCTGCGAGGGCGGCTGATCGTGCGCAAAGATCATCTCTTCGATGCATACTTGCCGGGAGTTTATTGTCGTAGCGGCGTGGCCGCACCGCTGAACCTGACCTGCGATGACTCCGATGATCCATGGCCTTTGACCGGCAATCCGGGTGATCCGAGGGCTTTTTTTTCTGGCGCAAGGAATTTCTTCACTGGCGCACTTTCGCCGGGAGTTCAAAAGCAGACGAACGCTCCCGCTTTCTACTCAGCCGCGCCGTTACCGCGGGACAAGTACACACTCTGGGTTTTTGCTGGCGTAGACGGGCGGATTCATTTTTTGGATGGTGTTTCGAACCAAGTTCTGCCTCAATCGACCTGGGGAAGTGGGGTTGCCAGCGTACGGAGCGGTTGCGGGATGGGCTGGCAGATTCTGGCTGATTCAAATGAAGACGGCCCTACCGACGAGGTAAGAGCATTCGAGATCCTGGATCGGGAACCGGTGGCTGTAAGTGCACCATCTGAATTTCATGGGCCGCTTACGGCTCTCTGGTCTGATTCCTACTCTACCGCGATCACCGCCGTCTCCCACAACTCTGAAACAGGAAGATATGAAGCCTATAGGCTTTCCATTGATTGCCATCGGTAGTCTGTTGCTGGCCAGCGCAGCCGCGGCAGCCACTCGGCCACACTACGGTGGAACTCTGCACGTGCAGATAGAGAGTGGCATGCGTTCTCTCGATCCGGGAGATGGTTCCCAGTCTAACGGTGTCGCCGTGGGCAATGTTCTGGGTCTACTTTTCGACAATCTGGTTGTCCTTAATGATCGCGGCCAAGCACAACCGGCGTTGGCGCTATCGTGGCAAAGTGAGCCGGGAAATCAGCGTTGGCAATTTGTCCTGCGCCCGGGAGTCACGTTCTCGGATGGTACGCCCCTGACTCCGGAGCTTGTCGCAGCATCCTTGCTCAGGGCAAATCCGAACTGGAAAATCGCGCCGCAGGAAACCGCAGTTGTCATTCAGCTTGACGCGGCATCGGTCAGCCTGCCGGCCGAGATGGCCTTGGCGCGCAATAGGATTGCCAAGCTTGATTCTGGCAAGGCCCTGGGCACCGGCCCGTTCATTTCGACTGAATGGGATCCCGGCAAGAAGCTCGGGCTCACCGCGCGCGACGATTACTGGGCCGGGCGCCCATTTCTGGACTCGGTCATAATCGAAATGGGCAAGAACTTCCGTGATGAGACGATCGCGTATGACCTGGGCCAAGCACAGTTAATCGAAATTCCTTCCGAAGAGGCCCACCACGCGACAGAATCTCGGGAAATCCGTGCCTCGCGACCAGTCGAACTAGTCGCCCTGCTTTTTGCGAGCGAAGCCCAATCGCCGGAGGAGGTAAAACAACGCCAGGCTCTTGCCCAGAGCATCGATCGCGATCAACTCAATCGTGTAGTACTGCAAAACAGCGGTGAAGCAGCCGGCGGATTGTTGCCGAACTGGCTCACCGGATACGAATTCTTGTTTCCGAGCGCCATGGATCTAACGCGGGCCCAGCAGTTGCGGGCCGAGGTGCCACAAGCGCGTTTGTGGAAGCTCGCTTTTGCGGCAGACGATACATTGGCGCGTCTGATTGCCGAGAGAATCGTGCTTAATGGGGGCGATGCGGGGCTTCGGTTACAACTGAGTAATCAAGGTGCTCCTGACATCCGTCTGGTGCGAGTCCCATTGGCGTCGCTCGACGGTTTTATTGCTCTGTCTCGAATGGCGAAATCACTCCAACTCCCTCCCCCGCGTTTTCTCGGTAACACTGCCGACGACCTTTATCATGCAGAAAACGCCATGCTGAACTCCCAACGGGTCATCCCTCTGTTGTACCTCCGGACCGCATGGGTGGTGTCTAAGACCCTAAGAAACTGGGAGGACGTCCCGGACGGTACCTGGCGATTGCCGGACGTTTGGGCCGCACCGGGCAAACCATGAAGTTTCGGCGTAAGCTTCTGGCGGTCTTCGCGCTGACAGTGCTCCTCTGCGCGGCGGCCGTGGCTTGGTTGATTGCTTATTTCGCCAGGCGTAATTTTGAAGACGCCAGTGAGCAACGCAGTACGGCCTTGATCGTGCGAGTCGACCGGGAGTTCAACCAAAGGAAAGCCGCTGTCCTGCGTCGCGTCGAGAATATCGCGGCAACCCCCACCGCGCTACGCATGGCTGTCTCGCTGAATCGTGGCCCCGTCGATTATGGCGAGTATCTGAACGAGGCCAGGAATCTTGCGGATGCGCAGCAACTAGACTTCCTCGATTTCGCCGACGATCAGGGGACGATTCTTTCTTCTGCGGAATTACCGGCCAAATTCGGATATAAGACGGTGCTGCCCGCTGGCGATCCGCTGGGAGTCTTCTTTCAGCAGGAAGACCTGCCAAATGGTTCAGTTCTTGGGCTCTGCGCCATGCGCAAAGTCACGGTTGCTGACAAGGCGTTGTTCGTGATCGGCGGTCAGCGCATCGACAGGAGTTTCGTTGCCGGTCTTGATATGCCTCCGGGCATGCGCGCCTTGCTGTATCAACCCCGAGGACCTGCGTCAGACGCGCCACAGCTGATCGACTCTTTTGGTTCAACTCCCCCCGCTGCTCCTCTATTGCCTCTAATCGAACAGGTTCGAAATGATACCGGACAGAACTCGGGCGTGGTTCGCTGGTCTACCGATCCCGCGGACGCCGAAATCGTCCGCGTCATACCGTTTTTCGGGATTGATCGAGACCTTCTTGGCGCACTACTTCTCACAGACTCGTTACGTCCATATTTGCAGTTGCGTCGCCAGATTGGTTCGACCGCCTTATTCATTGGAAGTGCAGGGATTCTGATAGCGATTGTGCTAAGCGGGTGGGCAGCAACAAGAATCACAAGACCAGTCGACCAGTTAGTCGCCGCAGCTCGAAAAGTAGCTGCCGGCGACTGGAGCACTCAGGTGCAGATCAGCTCCGCGGACGAACTTTCTGATCTGGCGCAATCCTTCAACGACATGACCCGGGAATTGCTGGATCAAAAGCAACGGCTGGTGCAGGCAGAGAGAGTTGCCGCATGGCGAGAGCTCGCGCGCAGACTGGCTCACGAGCTGAAAAATCCGCTGTTCCCCTTGCAACTGACCGTCGAGAATCTGGTGCGTGCCCGAGAGCAGAATCCCGAGCAGTTCGATGAAGTCTTTCGTGAGAGTTCGGCAACTTTGCTGACCGAGATCGCCAATCTCAAATCCATCGTCTCGCGTTTCAGTGAATTTTCCAAAATGCCGCCGCCACGCTTCCAGCGGGTGCAGGTCAATGACATTGCACAAGACAGCTTTCGCGTATTTCAGCCGCAGTTGACAGCGTCCGAGCGGGCGCCAATCCAGTCTCAACTGGGATTAGCCCAGTCAATCGATCCAATCGCCGGTGATCCAGAGCTGCTTCATCGCGCCTTTTGCAATCTGATTTCCAATGCAATTGACGCAATGCCGCACGGCGGTACCCTGAGTCTTCGCACCCTGCAGGAGGGCGAACACGTTGTGGTCGAGGTTGGGGACACGGGGTCAGGGCTGACGCCCGACGAGCGCGACCGTCTTTTCACTCCTTACTTCACTACCAAACCGCATGGCACCGGACTGGGGCTCGCTATCGTGCAATCGATCGTGAGCGATCATGGAGGCAGAATCTCTGTCGACAGCAAACAGGGCGGAGGTACTGTCTTTCGCATCGAGCTAGCGCGCAATTTTGATAAGCTCCAACCCAGCAATGGTTAACTACCGCGAAACCGCGAGGAGATGCGAGTGCCACAAAAAGCCTATCTGCTGATCGTGGACGACGAGCCCAATACCTTGGCCTCGCTCTCCCGTGCGTTCCGCCTCGCTGGTCACGAAGCGACCGTGTGTGACAGTGCGGCAAAAGCTATCCAGCTCGCCAAGAGGCAGAATTTCGATCTCATCTTTTCCGATGTCGTAATGCCCGGCAAAGACGGCCTCGCTCTGCTGGAGGAACTCAAGTCGCTGAACATAAACACTCCGATAGTGATGAT
Source organism: Terriglobales bacterium (assembly GCA_035623255.1). Lineage (GTDB taxonomy): Bacteria > Acidobacteriota > Terriglobia > Terriglobales > Acidobacteriaceae > JAFAGX01. Next base: position 56,127 of record DASPTU010000114.1, read on the forward strand.
GTCCGGCCAAGCGCATATCGAAATGGCTGTTCGTGCAACCCGGCTCGGGGCACTAGATTTCCTGGAGAAGCCGATCTCTACCGATCGGTTGCTGCTAACGATCGACAATGCGCTCAGGCTGCAACGATTGGAATGGGAAAACCGCAGCCTCAAGCAACGCCTCGGCAAGCACGAAATCATCTGGGTGAGCGAGATCATGCGGAAGGTGATGGCCCAAGTGGAGCGCGTGGCTGCGAGCGAGACGAGGGTCTGCATTCTGGGTGAAACCGGCACAGGAAAAGAACTCATTGCCCGAACCCTTCATGAGCGGAGCCCGCGCAGTGCTCACCCCTTCGTCACCTTGAATTGTGCTGCTGTTCCGGCGGAACTTATCGAATCAGAACTCTTTGGTCACGAAAAAGGTTCCTTCACAGGGGCGGCGGGGCGGCACATCGGAAAGTTCGAGCAGGCGGACGGTGGAATTCTCTTCCTGGACGAAATCGGAGACATGCCCCTGGCCATGCAAGCCAAACTTCTGCGGGTGTTGGAAGAAGGCGAGATCGAACGCATTGGTGGTGACGGCGCGATAGCGGTGAACGTCCGGGTTCTGGTGGCAACCCACCGTAACCTCGAGACTTTGGTTAGGGAGGGCAAATTTCGCCAGGATTTATTCCATCGCATCTACGTGTTCCCGCTAACCCTGCCGCCATTGCGTGAGCGGCGCGACGATATACCCCTTCTGGTCGACCATTTCGCTGGCCAGATCTGTGTTCAAAATAATTGGAAAGCAGTTTCATTCGCGCCTGAGGCCATGGGATTGCTGGTCCGATATTCCTGGCCAGGCAATGTTCGCGAGCTACGCAATGTAGTGGAGAGGTCGATGCTTCTGGCTGGCAACGATGAAGTAAACGCTGAGGCAGCCCGATCGGCGCTCCCGTCCAGGTCCGACAATCAGCCCGACGGTCTTTACTCAGGATCGCTAGCTGACCGTGTGCAGAGCTTCGAGCGTGACACCATCCTGGCTGAACTCAAGAGGCAGAATTATCACGTGACGAATACCGCGAGAGCTTTGGACCTCGAACGCAGTCATCTTTACAAGAAGGCCGAGCAACTCGGAATAGAAATCCAGAAACGGCGCGACGGCAATCCGCAGAGCTGAATTCCCTGGTGCCGGGAACCATTCGTGATTTTCTGTAAAGGCTTGGAACCTACCGTGTTAGCCTTGATAGACGAATCGTCATAAGTGACTACCCGAAATGTCTGGTGAATCCATCCCCGGGACGCCGCTAAGCTCCTCATCCACAGGCACTTCGAGGCCAGTCCCACAGTCAGAGAAAGCGCAACTTTCCGCTTCGGCAGGGGTTCATTCCAATGTGAGCAGCGTTGCCATCGACCGCGGGTTGCTCGCAATGTCGGGCGCAGTGCCGGATACTAAGGCGCGGTACGCCGACTCCCAAGCAGCGGAGGCCGGCAGTGATGCCGAAGTAATGCTGCGGGTCAAAGCTGGTGACGACTCCGCGTTTGCTTATCTGGTGCAGAAGTATCGGCGGGCGATGGTGGGTTTTATGTATCGTATGGCGCACAATCCCGCTGCTGCCGAGGATCTGGCGCAGGAGGTGTTTTTACGCGTCTACCGGTCGCGTGAGAATTACCAGCCGAGCGCAAAGTTCACTACCTGGTTGTATCGGATTGCTAGCAATCTGGCTGCGAACTACGCGCGCGATACGCGGCACGAACGGCCGGAAAACATGGTGAGCATCGATGAGAAGGATGACGACACCGGTTTAACCGTTGACGTACCCGATGGCTCCCTGACGGCAGAAGAGACGATCATGCGCCGGGAGCGGATGGCTGCTATTCGGGAAAAGGTCCGGCAGCTGCCTGAACGCCAACGGGTCGCCGTGATCATGCATAAATATCAGCAGATGGATTATCGGCAGATCGCGGAAGTTCTGAAGTTGAGCGAGTCCGCCACTAAGTCATTGCTGTTTCGCGCGTACGAAACTTTACGCGTTCAGCTGAAAGAGTTTATTTGAAGGTGCGGTATGAAATGTCAGGAAATTTGCGAACGAATGCCGGAACTGGCCGCCGGCCCCGACGCGGCCACGCCCGAAATTAACAATCATTTGAAGACTTGCGCCGCGTGCTCGGCCAAGCTGGCGGAGTTGCAACGCACGATGGCGCTGCTCGACGAGTGGCAGGTCCCAGAGCCTTCGCCTTACTTCGATGTGCGTCTGATGGCGCGTGTACGAGAGGAGCAAGCCAAGCCCACCGGTTGGCTGTTCTGGCTGCGGAAACCGGCTTTGGCCCTCACCTTAGCCGTCCTCATGGTGGCGAGCATTACTCTGTTTCGAACGGACGCAGGCTTCAGGAATCACGGCGAGTCGGGGACCGTGGCGATGGCGCCCCCGGGAACCGCCGTAGGAGATTTGCAGGCCCTGGATAAGAATGGAGAACTGTATTCGGATTTTGAGTTGCTGGATGACATGAGCGTCCAGCCTGATGTAAATGCGAATCCATAGTTGGCTGGCTTTGTGGTGGGCAGGGAAGGTGGAGGTGTTTCGTACTAGGTTCATGATCGGGTTTGCGGCGGCGGTTGTTGTGCTGGTGGGCAGTGCCTCAGCGGCACAGAACCGTCACGACGTACCTCGTCCGCAAGCAAAGGTAGGTGCGCAGGGTCAGATCGCGCGACCGCAGAATCAGGGACACGCCGGAGAATGGCTGCGCCAGCATCGCAATCTGCCCCCTGAGCAGCAGAGGAAAGCTCTCGAAAGCGATCCTCGTTTCCGCGCTCTCCCACCCCAGCGTCAGCAGCAATTGCAGAATGGTTTACAGCGGTTTAACAGCATGCCAGTGCAGCAGCAAGATCGCATGCTGCGGCGCATGGAAATCTGGGAGCATCTGACGCCTCAGCAGAAACAGCAGGCGCGACAACTGCACCAGCAGATGCAGCAGCTTCCACCCGACCGCCGTCAGGCGGTTCGGAACGCAGTGCAGTCATTGCGAGCGATGCCCCCGGAGGCGCGGCAGCGCACGATCGACTCGGACGCGTACAGGAGCCATTTCAGTCCGCAGGAACTCGAGATGCTTAATAACGCCTCGCGTCTGCCGCTTGCGCCCGCTGAACCGGGCGGCCCGCCAGAATAGCCGCTTTCAAAACCCTCTGCGCGCGTCTTCCTCACACATCGGAGCCCTGAACTGAGACAGGGTTTGGGTTTAGGATCGTCCCATGCCATCTGGAGCTCCATTACTGAAGCCCACGCGCGTTATTGTGTCCGCGCGCGGAGCTCAGAGGCTCAAAGACGGCCACGTGTGGGTCTACCGTTCTGATGTTATTTCGGCAGACGGAATTGCGCCTGCCTCGCTCGTCTGCGTTGTTGATGAGCGTGGCAGGGTTCTAGGCACAGCCTGGTATAGCAGCGCGTCGCAAATTACGATTCGCTTGCTATCACGCGATCCCATCGAAGATCTGGACGGCCTGCTTCGTCACAGGCTGCAGGATGCAATTGCTTATCGCGGGCTCGTGGTGCAGGACACCGATGCCTACCGGCTGGTTTTCAGCGAGGCAGATTTTCTTCCGGGCCTGATCCTCGACCGATACAACGACATACTTTCGTTACAGATCCTTACGCAGGCAACGGACACCGAATCGGTGCGCACAACGATTATTTCGGAACTTAACTCTCTAAATCCAGCGGCGATCGTTGAGCGGGTCGACTCCAAGATTCGCGAACTCGAGCAGCTTCCGGCACGCGCCTCTGGATTGCTACAGGGAGAGAAAACGACGACCGTTTTTACAATGAATGGAGTGAAGTTCCATTTCGACGCTCTCGGAGGCCAAAAGACAGGAGCTTTTCTCGATCAACGGGAAAACTATGCAGCCGCCGCGAAGTATGCCCGTGGCGAGGCTCTGGACGTTTTCTGCTACCAGGGAGGTTTTGCTTTGCACCTCGCCCCGCACTGTTCCAGTGTGACGGGAGTCGACAGTTCGCGCCCATCGCTCGAAATAGCCGACCGCAATGCGGCGCTAAACGGACGCGAAATTGAATGGGTCGATGCTAACGCCTTCGACTTGCTGCACGACTACTCTGCGGCTGGCCGGCAATACGACACCATGGTCCTTGATCCGCCGGCTTTCGCCAGAACGAGGAAGAATCTCGCCACTGCCCTCCGGGGATATAAAGAACTCAACCTGCGTGCGCTGAAGATGTTGCGTCCCGGCGGAATTCTGGTCAGTTGCTCCTGCTCGTACCACGTGGAGCAGAGCGAGTTCCTGGGAGTCATTCGCCAGGCAGGCCAAGATGCCCACAGGAATTTACGACTTCTGGAGAACCGCGGCCAGGCCAGGGATCATCCGATCCTACTAAATGTCCCAGAGACCGCATATCTAAAGTGCTCGATATTCCATGTAAGTAGATGAAAATGCGATTGATATATTAGTTGACAACAACACACTCATATTTTATGCTTCTTTCGCGCTAATTAAGGCATCCAACCCTAAGTGGAAGAAGCCCTTAACACTTTCTGAAGGAGGATTTGAAGATGACAGTACTGACCCGTTGGGACCCGTTCCGTGAGTTCAGTACCTTGCAGGATCGCATGAACCGCTTGTTCCGCGATTCGTTTAGCGAGGGCCGGGAAGAAGCCCTTGCCACTGGCGCATTCGCTCCGCCGGTTGACGTCTACGAGGATGAGCACCGCATCACGTTGAAGATCGAAGTGCCGGGAATCGATGAGAAAGATATCGATGTCCGGGTTGAGAACAACACATTAACCGTGCATGGCGAGAGGAAGTTCGAAAAGGAAGAGAAGGAAGAGAACTACCGCCGTGTGGAGCGCCAGTATGGCAGCTTCACCCGCAGTTTCACTCTCCCCAACACTGTGGATACCGACAGCGTCTCGGCTAACTACGAGAAGGGCGTGCTGAAGATCAAGCTGGCGAAGAAAGAGGAAGCCAAGCCGAAGCAGATCAAAGTCAATGTTGGCAGCGATCGCACCTTGGAAGGCAAGGGAGCCAAGAGCGCGGCGTAAGTTGAACACGGAGGACGGGCATTCTCGCCCGCCGAGTTTCAGACGGGAGGTGAATACCTCCCGTTTTTCTTTTATGATTCGGATCGGCCGACGAGGCAAAGTACGACTAAATGCTTAGTGGGTGAACCCGACTCAGTAGAACGATAATCAAGATACTTAGGATTAATTTATGGCAATTCGATGGGACAAGTTCACAGTCAAGGCGCAAGAAGCCGTTCAGCGGGCCAACGAACTCGCCTCAGAACACGGCAATGCCGAACTCATGCCGCTCCATATTCTGGCGGCGCTGGTCGAAGACATGGAAGGCATCGTCCCGCCGGTGCTCGAAAAGATCGGAGCGGGTCCGCAAGCCATCCTGAACGACGCCTACCAGGCGATGGAGCGCCTTCCCAAGGTATCGGGAGCGGCGGCACAGCCTGGTTTGTCGCAAGCGGCGAACCAGTTGCTGGACCGTGCTTTCAAAGAGGCCGACAACCTTAAAGACGAATACGTTTCCACTGAGCACTTGTTACTCGCGCTGACACAATTAAAGCGCGATTCCGCGCAGGAAATCCTGGTGCGCCATGGAGCAACCTACGATGCAATTCTTAAGGCACTGACCTCGGTTCGCGGCTCACAGCGGGTTACAGACCAGAATCCTGAAGCCAAATATCAGGCGCTGGAGCGCTACGCGCGCGATCTGACGGAATTGGCCAGACGAGGAAAGCTTGATCCGGTCATCGGACGCGATGAAGAAATTCGGCGGGTGGTGCAAGTGCTGTCGCGTCGCACAAAGAATAATCCCGTACTGATTGGGGAGCCGGGTGTGGGCAAGACCGCCATTGTCGAAGGCCTTGCACAACGCATCGTCTCGGGTGATGTTCCCGAAGTCCTGAAAAACAAACGTGTAGTCGCTTTGGATCTTGGAGCCATGCTGGCTGGCGCGAAATACCGTGGGGAATTTGAAGATCGCCTGAAGGCCGTGCTGAAGGAGATCGAGGATTCCCAAGGCCGGATCATTCTCTTCATTGATGAACTGCATACGCTGGTGGGTGCGGGAGCGGCGGAAGGGGCGATTGACGCCTCCAATATGCTGAAGCCGGCGCTGGCGCGCGGCGAATTGCGTGCGATCGGCGCAACTACCCTGAATGAATACCGCAAACATATCGAGAAAGACGCTGCCCTCGAGCGCCGATTCCAGATCGTATTTGTTGGGGAACCGAATGTTGAAGACACTATTGCCATCTTGCGCGGCCTGAAAGAGCGCTACGAAGTTCATCATGGTGTTCGAATCAAAGACTCAGCGATCGTCGCCGCAGCTACGCTTTCACACCGATACATCTCTGACAGATTCCTCCCGGATAAAGCAATCGACTTGATCGACGAAGCCGCGGCTTCGCTTCGTATCCAGATCGACTCGATGCCGACCGAGATCGATCAACTCGAGCGCCGGGCGACCCAGCTGGAAATTGAAAAGCAGGCGCTGAAGAAAGAAGACGATCCGAACTCGAAGGAACGGTTGCAAACGATCGACAGGGAACTGGCCGAGATACGTGAGAGAGCGACCGCCCTGAAAACCCGGTGGAAGCAGGAAAAAGATTTAATTGCGCAAACTCGCGCACTGAAAGAGAAACTCGAGCAGCTCAAAATCGAGGAGCAGGCAGAGGAGCGCAAGGGGAACCTGCAGCGCGTCGCCGAGATCCGTTACGGCTTGATCCGGCAGACCCAAGAGCAACTAAAGACTCTTACCGCGCAACTGGAGCGCCTTGGGGCCCAACGAATGTTGAAAGAAGAGGTCGACGAAGAGGACGTAGCCCGGATTGTCTCCAAGTGGACCGGAATTCCGGTTTCCAAGATGCTCGAAGGCGAAGTAAAGAAGCTCATCAACATGGAAGACCGGCTGCGCCAGCGAGTGGTTGGACAGGACACCGCGCTGGAACGGGTCTCGAATGCAATTCGACGTTCGCGGGCGGGCCTCAGTGATCCCAAGCGGCCTATCGGTTCGTTCATTTTTCTTGGGCCAACCGGGGTTGGGAAGACAGAACTGGCCCGTGCTTTGGCCGAATTTCTCTTCGATGACGAACACTCCTTGATCCGCATCGATATGTCGGAGTATATGGAGAAACATGCTGTTTCGCGGCTGATTGGCGCGCCTCCGGGCTATGTCGGTTATGAAGAAGGTGGTCAGCTGACCGAGCAGGTTCGGCGTCGGCCATACGCCGTGATCCTGTTCGATGAGATCGAGAAGGCTCATCCAGACGTATTTAACATCCTCCTGCAGATCATGGACGATGGTCGTCTGACCGACGGCCAGGGCCGGACGGTTGATTTCCGCAATGCAGTTATCATCATGACCTCGAACATCGGCTCGGTTTACCTCCAGGCTGACAAGATGCGGACGGCGGAAGATTTTGCCGAAGCAACGAAGTTGGTCATGGAAGCTTTGCACGCCAACTTCAAACCGGAGTTTCTTAACCGGGTGGATGACATCATCGTGTTCAATCCGCTCGGCAGAGAGCAACTGGTCAAGATCATCGACTTGCGGCTGGAAGATGTCCGGCGATTGCTGGCGGAACGCAAGATTTCTGTCGAGCTGACCGATGCAGCCCGCGAGCTATTGTTCACGGAGGGTTTTGATCCAGCCTTTGGCGCAAGGCCGTTGAAGCGCGCCATCCAGAGATTAGTGCAGGATCCTCTGGCGATGAAGATTCTGGACGGCGAGATCCTGCATGGCGATCACGTCATTGTGGACGCCGATAAGCGTACCGGCAAGATGAAGTTCGAACTAAGTCGGCATACGCCCGCGAAGGAACCGGCCAGAGCTAGGAAGTAACCTGATTAAAGCAGCGCGATGCACTGTGCGGTGCGCTTGGACGTGCGACAACAATTAGGCTGCAGATGCGCCCTTTACTTCTATTCCCGCCCATTTTTCAAGCAGGGTGAGGGTGGCGGCGTAGTCCTGGTTTTCGTGGCCGTCCTCAGTGGCCATGTCATAGATCTCCTCAACGGTTTCGAGCCCGGGTAGTTTGACGCGTGCTTCCTTCGCGGCCTCGAGCGCCAGGCGAATGTCTTTCTGCATGAGGCGGAGTGGAAAATTTGGAGAGAAATCCCGCTTGAGCACGAAGGGCGCCTTATAGTCCACGACGCCTGAGCGAACCATTGATGCTTCGATCAGCGGCAGCAAGGTTTCTGCATCAACGCCAAGCTTGGTGGCGAGAGTGAGTGCTTCGGCGAAGCCTTCATAGATCAATGCAATTTGTAAGTTCATGGCCAGCTTGGCAGCCTGCCCTTTGCCGGTTTCGCCCATGCGAAAGAACTTCTTGCCCGTGGACGCGAATAGCGGCTTCAGGGTCTCGATCGCGGACTCTTCTCCGCCTACGATAAAGATAAGCGTACCGCTCTCCGCGCCGGCTTTAGATCCGGTCATTGGCGCGTCCACCCATTCAACTCCCTTACTACGCACTTGCTCAGCAAACTGGCGCGTCGCAGAAGGTGAAATCGTACTGGAATCTACAATGATTTGCCCCGGAGACAACGACTCATTCACGCCTTGAGCTCCAAAAACAACGCCCTCGACGGCTTTTGTGTCCGAAACACAAAGCCACACCACTTCGGCATCTCGAGCCGCTTCCGCCGGACTGGCTGCGGTATGCGCGCCGTCCACATTTTTGCCAGTGCTGCGGTTCCACACCGTAACCTGGTGACCAGCTTTGACCAAATTTGACGCCATTGGGCGCCCCATGATTCCCAATCCTAAAAAAGCGACTCGCATACTTTCTCCTGCCAATGATTGAACCCCAGAACATGAATTAGAACTGAGGATACCAACATGGTCAAGCAATCACGCAACTGTTTGGCTTAGAATAAAGGCAACTCTGCCGGATTGCTGTCCATCTGAGACGCGGACGAAACTTCATAGTGGCCGGCAGGAGTTATGAAGTTGGCTCGAGCGTACCGATCCCCCGATGTTAAAAGCGAGCCTTAAGAATCCTGCTCTTCGCAAACGTGCCCGGGCCTTCGGGCGCCTGGTACGTCACTCTGCGGTTAGCCCTCGAACTGGAGAGACGCACAAACCGAAGCTGGTAACCAACGGTCAAATGGGCGTTACTTTCATTGGACACGCCAGTTTCTTCCTACAGATTGGTGGCCAGAACGTTGTTATCGATCCCAACTTTGCGCGGTGGCTTTTTGTTTTGAAGCGGTTGCGTAAACCTGGTATTCAGCTTCGGGACCTGCCTGGAATCGACGCCGTCCTGGTTACACACGCGCACTTTGACCATTTGCATCGCCCTTCACTCCGGGCTATCGCCCAGCATGCTCTTAGACGAGGGAAGGCGCCGGTCATTGTGGTCCCCACTCACGTGTTAGATTTGGTTTCAGACCTTGGTTTCAGCGATGTTGTCGAGCTGGATTGGTGGAATAACTATCGCCATCGCGGTCTTACGATCACCCATGTGCCGTCACGACATTGGGGGGCGCGGATTCTCAAGGATTCGCACCGCGGGTACGGTGGCTACGTACTTCGTGCCGGACGGCACTCGGTTTACCACGCCGGTGACACGGCATATTTTCCAGGTTTCCGCGAAATCGGCAGCCGTCTCGCGCCTGAGCTTGCCCTGCTGCCAATCGGCGCGTACAACCCGCCGTCTTTTCGTAACGTACACGCTGATCCGGCTGACGCGACCCGGGCCTTCCTCGATTTGAACGCGCGTTGGATGGTTCCCATGCACTATGGAACTTTCCGCTTGTCCCACGAACCCATTGACGAGCCATTACAGCTTTTGGAGCGGGAAGCAAGGGCGGCTGGGATTGAAGACCGCGTGCTCGTGCTGGAAGAGGGCATAACGCAGTTCTTTTAAAGACGGCCCTCAATACCCCAGCAAAATTCGCAAATCCCTCAGATTATTACCGGTCGGTCCTGTTACCAGCGTGTCGCCAAGCGCGTGGAAAAACGGATACGCATCAAATCCCTTCAAGTGTTTCTCTGCGTCCAGCCCGCACGAACGCCCACGATTCAACGTTGTTCCATCTGCAATTGCCCCTGCCGCCACACTATTCCCGTCAACTCCATCACTACCGGCACTGAGGACCGTAATGTTTTCGCCCGCAACCCGGATTGCACAGCCCAGTGCAAATTGCTGATTTCGGCCACCCAGTCCAGGGTTCGTAACCTTCACGGTGACTTCGCCGCCTGACAGCAGACACACACGGTCGAATTTTGCTCGCAGTTCACGTAATCGGCCAAGAAGATAATCCGCAGCCCTGACATAGTCCCAGTCGTCACAGGTGTTGTCCACCGTTACGGCAAAGCCATTTTTCTCTGCCTCAGCTTGCGCGGCCACGAGCAACGAAACGTTGGACAGTATTGTCCACCAGCGGCTGTAGTGAAACGCGGGATCATCGGACTTCGGGGTCTCCTCCAAGCTGCGGGTCTGAAAAATCGTGCGAACCGACTCGGGAAATTGTCCCAGCATGGCGTGCTCGGCCGCAATTCTGTAACAGTCTTCGACCGAAGTTGAATCCGGCATGGTGGGACCGGAAGCCAAGGCATCAGGGGTGTTGTCGGGGACGTCAGAAATCAGAAGTGAAACTTGTCTTGCGGGATAGGCGGTTTGAGCCATTCTACCGCCCTTGACGGCGGACAAGTGCTTCCGAATCGCGTTCATCTGCGCGATTGGCGCGCCAGAGTGGACAAGCACACCATAGGTTGTGATCAGGTCTTCAAGCGAAATCTGCTCGTCAAGGGGCTTCTCGACGATAGACGACCCACCTCCGCTGAGCATGAAGATTACTAGCGAATGTTGGTTGCGTGCGCCAAGCGATTTGAGTATCGCTTCTGCTGCACGGATCGACTCCTGATTGGGAGTGGGATGGCCTCCACGGAAATAACGGAACCCATGCAACTGCGCACCGGGGTCAACACTGGTCGCAATGATTCCCTCAAAACGGTCGCCGGCCTGCATTTGCAAAGCACTGGCCATCGTGTGGGCGGCTTTGCCAATCGAAACTACAAAGACCCGCTGATAGGACGAGAGGTCATAAAGATCATCGCAAATGCGCAACACGCCACGCTCGCAATGGAGATTGCGCTCGAAAGCATGCTCAATTCTGGCCTCAGCCAGAGCGCGCTCAAACAATCGCCTTACCATTGCACGCATGGCCTTAGCCAATTGCTGATGATCTACATCGCGGGACATGCGCAGGATTATAGAGGTTTCCAGTGCGTGGCTTGGCTGCAAGCGGTTGGACTAGTCCCTGCTCTTAATCACGTCTCGCACCCACTGTTCGATGCCCTCCCGCAACTCCCGCAAACGGCCTGCGAAGAAATGATCGGCACCTTCAATCCACACCATCTTCTTTGGTTCCGGAACTGACTCGACCAGTTGCCTCAGCAACCGGGGAGCGGCGAATTGGTCGCGGGTGCCGCTTACGAACAGCTTCGGCTTGGTGCAGTTTTGCAGAAAGCTGAGATCATAGACGCGCTCATCGGCAGGTACGACCGGCAGCCCCAAGCCAATTACTGCCATCACACGGTCGTCTGGACATGCCGCCTGCAGCCCCATTACAGCCCCGAACGAAAATCCTGCAAGAAACATGGGGAGGCGAAAGTTGCCATCCATCCAATCGAGCGCGGCGCGGACATCGTCGACTTCGCCGACGCCATTATCGTGCTCGCCGTGGCTCAAACCGGTGCTGCGAAAATTGAAGCGTAGAACCGGGAAGCCGAAGCTGTTCAACGCCTTCATTGTGTGAAACACGACCTTGTTGTGGAATGTTCCGCCATAAAGCGGATGGGGATGACACACAATTGCCGCGCGAGTCGGGTTTTCCGTGCCCTGGTTGAGCAGTGCTTCAAGCCGTCCCGCCGGACCATCGATGAAAAGAGACCGGATCGTGGAGTTTTCCACCACGCCACCACAGTAACAAACTTCACGGCATCCGTGCCCGCAGCCAGGGCGGATGGTGTTCGCCCGGCGATTGCTGGTTTATGCTCTAACCATGGACGTCGTCTCCTTTACCCGTCAACTGGTAGACATTGAATCGATTAGTGGCAACGAAGGTCGGGTCGGAGATTTTCTGCATGCAGAACTTGCCCGTCTTGGTTATCGATCCAGCAAAATGCCGGTTGATGGCAATCGCTGCAACGTCTTCGCAACATCGGCGCAGCAGCCGAATCCAGCGATCGTGCTCTCCACCCACATGGACACTGTCCCTCCATTCATACCCTCATCAGAAGACATGACGCGAATCTACGGCCGTGGTTCGTGCGACGCCAAGGGAATCATTGCAGCCCAGATCGCAGCAGCAGAGCGTCTTCGCAGCGAAGGAATCTACGTTGGCTTGCTTTTTGTCGCGGGCGAAGAAAGAGATAGTCAAGGAGCAAAAATAGCGAATCAGCGAGCTCCCGGAAGCAGGTTTCTTATTAATGGCGAGCCCACGGAGAATCGGCTCGCCACGGCCTCGAAGGGCACTCTACGCGTGGAACTGATCGCTCAGGGTCGCATGGCTCATTCGGCCTATCCGGAGCTTGGCGAATCGGCGATTGACAAGCTGCTCGAGGCCCTGAATCGCTTGCGCGCACTGAAGCTGCCATCCGACCCCGACGTGGGCCCCTGCACTCTGAACGTCGGCGTCATTGAGGGGGGCCGTGCGCCAAATGTTATTCCGGACTATGCTCGCGCACAACTCTTGTATCGGCTGGTCGGGCCGTCCGAGCAGCTGCGGAAAGATATTGAACGAGTGGTTTCGAGCCTGGCACGCGTCGAGTTCATCCTGGAGATCCCTTATGTCCGGCTGCGTACCCTGGATGGGCTGCCGAGTATGGTCGCGGCATTCACTACAGATATCCCTTGGCTTACGAACTGGGGCACTCCATTACTGGTCGGACCGGGATCCATTCACGTCGCACATACGGAAGGTGAATACATCGAGAAGACGCAATTACAGCAGGCGGTCGACCTATACTGCGCGATCGCGAGACGGCTCTCGAGTTCTTAACTTGGAGGAATTGCTAACCACTGGCACGATACACTTAAGGGATGTCTACCCAGCCCCTAAACGCACTTTCCAAAGCATCATCGGCTTATCTGCGTTCGGCCATGCATCAGCCCGTTCACTGGCACGAGTGGGGCGAGGAGGCCTTCGCCGCCGCGCAACGCGAGAACAAGCCGATCCTGCTCGACATTGGTGCCGTCTGGTGCCACTGGTGTCATGTGATGGATCGCGAATCGTATGACAATCCTGAGATCGCGCAAATCGTCAACGAGCGCTTCATTGCCGTGAAAGTTGATCGCGACGAGCGCCCTGATATCGACAGCCGCTATCAGGTAGCAGTGAGTTCCATCAGCGGGCAAGGCGGCTGGCCGCTCACGGCATTTCTCACTCCCGATGGGAAGCCGTTTTACGGTGGAACCTACTTTCCTCCCGCAGACCACTATGGCCGGCCCAGTTTTAAACGAGTGTTGCTGGCAATCTCCGACGCATACCGCGAAAAGCACGGCGATGTCATCGAGCAAGCCAAATTGGTGGAAGGTGCAATCGCACAGGCCGAATCGCTCGCAGGAAAAGGAGGCAAGTTCTCTCCCGCGGTGATTAAAGTAATCGTGAATTCCGCCCTCAAGATGTTTGATCCCGACCATGGCGGCTTTGGAAGTGCGCCCAAGTTCCCCCATCCATCAGCCATTGACTTGCTCATCGATCAATATGTGCGTTCGGGGAACGATGAGCTTCGCCAGGCGTTCGTCACAACTTTGGACAAGATGGCGCACGGAGGTGTTTACGATCAACTAGGGGGCGGATTTCACCGCTATTCCGTTGACGAACGCTGGGTGGTGCCTCACTTCGAGAAGATGTGCTACGACAACTCCGAACTGCTCAAGAATTATGTTCATGCCTACCAGGCGACAGGAGCTCAGTTCTTTGCTGATATAGCGCACGACATCATCCGTTGGATGGACGAATGGCTGAGTGACCGGGAACATGGCGGGTTTTACGCTTCCCAGGATGCTGACTTCTCCATGGATGACGACGGTGATTATTTCACCTGGACTCTGCAGGAGACGCGCGATGTTCTCAGCGATGAAGAAGCACGGATTGCCTGCCCGTACTACGACATCAATGAAATTGGCGAGATGCATCACGACCCGGCTAAGAACGTACTGTATGTGCGGGCCTCAGTGGAGGAGATTGCGCGTCGTCTGAATTTACCTCAAGAGCAAGTTGACTCTCTTCTGCAGATCGCCAAGCAAAAAATGTATGCGGCCCGCCTCAAACGTCCTACCCCATACGTTGATAAAACGGTTTACACGGGATGGAACGCACTGTGCATCTCGGCGTACTTGGAAGCGGCAAAGGTGTTGAAACTGGATGAGGTGCGACATTTCGCCCTTCGATCTTTGGATCGTATTCTCGCCGAGGCCCGCCAGCCGGGTGGCGAAGTCCTGCATGTGCTGGCTTATTCAGAGAGTGGCGAAGAACGTGACGTCCCGGGCGTGCTCGAAGACTACGCCTTTACGGTGAATGCGTGTCTCGATGCGTATGAGTCGACGTCTGACCTCAGCTATTTCGATTTTGCGCGCCGTATCGCAGACACGATGCTGGAGCTTTTTTTCGATCCAAACGACGGAGGATTCTTCGACACCGGACGCGGCAGAGATGGGACGACACTTGGCGTCCTCGATACCGAACGCAAGCCCTTTCAGGACTCACCCACTCCTGCCGGCAACCCTGTTGCCGCAATCGCCCTGCTTCGCCTTCACGCTTATACCAACGATGAGAAATACCGGGTAAAGGCCGAGCAAACTATTGGGGCCTTCGCCGGAGTCGCAGGCCAGTACGGGCTCTTTGCTGCGACCTACGCAATTGCCGGAGTACATCTGTCGGAGCCGCAGACGGAAGTTGTCGTGATTGGAAATGATGACTTGGCAGAACAGCTCTATGGTCAGGCCTTAAAGCCCTTCTCTGTCACAAAGGCAGCGCTCAGGCTCGACTTCGAAAAGATAGTCCCGCAAAACCTGCCACCCGCCTTGGCCGATACTCTTCCCGAGCTGCCGTCTGTGAAAAGCATGCAGACTGCAGCGCTCATCTGCTCCGGGTTCACCTGTCAGCCGCCAATTTCTGATCCCGAACAACTGGCCAGAAGCTTGGGACCAGATCGTACGGCCTCCAAATGAAAAGAGGCTGGCAAAAGAGCCAGCCTGCAACAAAGTTTAGCGCTAACGTTACGGTGAATAGCACTAGCTTACTTGTCTAGTGTCCTCCACCGGGCGGACGTACCGGCATCGGAGCGCCATCCTCCGCCACAGCTATCGTTGGAACTGCTAGCGCTGTATACGTGCACCACAAACCTACCATCAGGAATAAAACCCTGAATGCACGCTTCATGGGTTCGTTCTCCTTACACGGGTCCCCTGGGAGCGGAAACCCTCTTGTGGCAGAAATTATAAGTGGCGTGTCAAGTACGGCTTGAGCCGCAGGAGTGATCGCGGGGCGTGGAGAAAGCCCGGCGGGACACGAAGTCAATTTCTACTCAGTTATTTACGGGCAATACTCCGGAAGCTTTCTGGGCTGGCAACCACGTCTAAAAATGAGACGAGCTATCGAAACGACTGTATTTTGGTGAGCGCCAGGGGTTCGAAGCTCTTGGGCAGGGAGGTTTTTCGCATGTAGCTCTCTGAGGAGAAAACATCCGCATCCTGGTCGCGGTGTTTTGAAAATGCGCGATCCACCATGCCCTCGAACATGGGAATGAGAGAATCGGCCGGGGCCGGGTGCTGTAAGTCACTGAGGCTTTGCTCCCAGCGCTGCGATACCAATGCGTTCTGCACCGCCTGACGGGAAGAACTCTTGTTAAGCGCGTATCCGAGCCAGGTTAAGATAGCGCAACAGTAAGACAGAGTCCCTATCACGCCGAGGGTCGATTCGTTAACCAGACCGCCAACGAAGAGCGCGCTGCCCGCCAATTCGGCGGCGGCGAACAACCCGAATCCGCACGCGATGCCGAAACTGGGCTGCTTCCACGAAACTGCCAGGTAGCGGGAGAACACCAGCAAGAACAAAATCAGGCCGCACTGAATCACTCGCACGCAGCGTTGCATGGTTATAACTGCGAGCACGATTGGAGACTGTCCACTCGGACTGGCAACCGCCACCACCAAGGCCACAAAGATCATCACCAACGAAGCCCATTTAAACAGGACAGTGCCGAGATCCTTGAGTGTGTGATACGGGCGGAATACATCAAGGAAAATCTCGTGGATTACCTTGAAGCCGATGCCGAGGCTGATTGTCGCCCCAATCCAGTAAGTGTAGAAGTAGAGGTCATAGCTCCCGTATTGGTGAACCGGAAAGAGGACTCCAAAGTTGACGAGCTGAAAAACCACATAGGCGAAAAAGACGGGAAATTTGCGATGGAGCTTGCGCCAGACCATGACGGCAGCAAGGAGTAACTCCAAGATAGGGTGGGACATCCACAGCACGAGCTGGAGACTGGCGTGCACGGTTTTTGGCCAAAAATGGTGGCGGCAATCGCTGTCGCCGTTACGGTAACCTTAACAGCTTTGCATCAGAGGTCAATGAACCAAAGTAACGTAACGAAGGCATTACCAAAGGATATCAACGGGAGAAAGACGCACCGTAAGGGATATCACGGAGAGTTCACTCAATAAGCCGCAAGGGGTTAACTGAGGAAGGGAGGTATTCTACTTACATCTCTGGAGTGGCCTGGATGTAGGCGCGCATCATCCGCACTTCATAATCCTTCTCGGTAAGGTCGTGCAGCAACAGGTCCCGCAAAGAGATAACGCCGAGGAGTTGCTTGCCCTCGCAAACCAGCAAGTGGCGAAAACCATGACGACGCATCAGCAGCATGCAGTTCTCCGGAGTCTCACTAGGATTCACGGTCAGTGGATCCTCTGTCATAACTTCTGCAAGAGGGGTTGTTCGGGGATCACGGCACTCGGCCACAACCCGCTTCATCAGATCCCGCTCCGAAAAAATGCCCACTAACAGCCCTTCCCTGAGTACAGGAACTGCACCGATGTTGCGTGTTACCATGGCCTGCGCAACTTCCAGCACGGTTTGTGCGCCCTCAGCCCGATACGTATCCTGATTCCTTATCAGATCGTAAATATGCAAGTGGCCATCTCCTTTCGGCAGATGCGGGCGCGAGTATATGACGAAAACTTCCACTTGCATAGAGGGAAAACTCTGTACTCGTTTGGTTGGTTACCAACTGGGTATGCACTAGGGAACTATGTGCGCCCCTGCAGAAACACGAGATATGAACACGACCAGAGCACAGTAGGAACCGTGCCGCGCGCTCTGGTCGTAAAGATAATGTTGTAACCGTCAAAGGGATGCAGGTCATCCAGAACTGACCGGTCGGCTTGGGGCTGGACAACTGCCAGATAGGCCAGAAAGCCGAACAGATCCCGCCCGGCTGTGCAGCCGGGTGCCACGAAAGAGAGGTCTGCGTCCTCCGCTGCAAAATGCCAACTCAACGAAGCCGCCAATGCCACCGCTTCTTCGTAGGTGTTCGCCGAGACCACTTCGCTTGCCGGATTGTCGAAAACAATTCTCAGCTTCCTCTCGTCCTCACGGCTAAACTCCCGCACCTTGAGTGACCTCGACTTGGCCGTTGCCTTCCAATCTACGTGACGGGCTGAGTCCTCCGGCATATATTCACGAATCCGATATAGATCGTATCCGCGACCACGTGCGAAGCCGGCAAACTCTCCGGTGATCAAAGGAAGCACCTCAAAAAACTCGTCCGCCGGCTCAATGCTCGGATACACCACGATCTCGCTTACTAGTGGCACGCGGCGCGTCTTGGTAAGGAAGGCGAAAGGGAATCGGGTCGCGATTCCAAAACCGTGCTGCCGGCAGATTCCACGTTTATCAAAGCCCAGTTGCAACTCGGCCTTTACTTCGCTTTTGGGGGGAATGTAAGGAAAAAATACCGAGCCTTCAAAAATGGGCGTTGCCGAATCGTTGACAAATGATTGAGTTAATCGCTGTTCCTTGAACCTGATGAGTCGTTTCAAATGCCACCGTGTCGATGTCTTTGGTTCTTTCGAGGTGACAACATTCACGGAGAACGAAGGCAGCCAGCGCCGTCGGTTACGCACTACAAGGTGGCCGATGGTGGCCCGTTTTGCAAACACGTGTTCGGGAAGATGGAGCTCTACCTCGAGATCTCGCAGGACTATCGCCGATGCAGCGCCCGATGCCAGAATCGCCGCCAACATCGCGGCGACGATGATATAGAGCAGGTTGTTGCCAGTGTTCAGCGCAGCAACGCCAATCAAGAGCACAATGACGATGTAGATGATTCCTACTCGGGTTACTTCATAATCGAGTGCATCCCGAAGGCGGGCTGCAGCCACGCGACGGGCCAGGTAAGGCACGGTGGTGAGCCCGACAATCGCAGCCAGCACTAAGGCAGCTGAGGCCATGATCAGAGTCGCCCAGAGATTTCCGGATTCCCGGGAGACCGTGGAAAATAGCGCTGCCGCCAACGCAAGAATCAAACCCACAATTGCCAGCAGGAAACGCACCCAAATTTCTGGAATGTCGCCGTGCAGAAGGCGCGAGATCCGCCCAAAGGTTGAGCCCCGCTCGGCCAGGTTGACACGCGCCGTGTTTTGCATACCCGTGGCCTTTTGCGGAGATTAACACTCGCGCATTTAGGCATCAACTGTTCTCAATCGCATGCGCGGCTTTGGAAGGTGCAGATTGAGACGAGAGCAGAAAGCCACTCACAATTCGATTGAATTGCTCTGGTACTTCCTCATATGGAAGATGCCCTACTCCGTCGAGTATGACAAGTTCTGAGTTGCGAAGTTTCTGCTGCAACTGGAATGCTGACCGCGGGTCCACGGCCGCATCCAGTTTCCCCCAAACCACTAAGGTTGGGGTATCCGATATGCGGGCCAGAGCCGACTCAAGCTCATCGAGGTCGCGATTCCACGAGCGGAGTATAGCCAGCCCATATCCCAGTGCGCCCGGGCGTCGCAAAGGCTTAAGGTATCCCTCCAGTGTGCCCGGCCTGATTCGGTTTGTATCTGCAAAAAGCCGTCGAAAATAAAAACGCTGGAGGAGTGATGATCGCGGCAAAAGCTCCCGAAACAGCGGAGCTATTATAGGGCTGCTCAAAAATACGCTTAAACTTCTCCCGCGCGCGGACCACGGATTCACAGGGTCCACCAGGATCAACCGTCGAACTCGCGACCGAGCCATTGCTGCGGTCATCATCGCCACGGCTCCGCCATGTGAAGTTCCCAGCAGATCACAATCTCTGATGCCAACTGCATCCAAGAACCCGAGCACTCTTTCAGCACATGCGCGGAAACAGCAATCCATACCAGGGACAGGGTCGGAGTAACCGGCACCTGGCAAATCAGGAGCGTAAACGGTCGAGATCCGAGCCAGCGATGGAATTGCGTATCGCCATGAAAACGAATATCCGAGCAGGCCATGAATTAGGAGCAAGGCAGGGCCAGCGCCCGCACGCAAGTAGCGCACCCGGGCGCCGCCTATGCTTGTTGAGAGATCTTGCACTGAAAGAGCTTGGTTATCGCACTCTGAATTACCCACGCCGTCCACCGATCGATTCCTCAGGACAACCTTTTGCGATGAGCAGCACTCTATCTAATTGATATCGCCTCTGTCGCTTCTGTGAGGGGAGGGCTTTCGGCTCTCCCTTCTTTTTTCTTTGGTATTGAGGGGCAAGAATTGCCGTCCCTCTATTTAAATGGTTCAGAAACATCCCACAAGAACACGATTCTAGCGAACGCAGGTCCGAAGCTGGACTGATGGCGACATCCACGATGTTGCTGAACCGGGGAAAAGGTAAACCTATTACAGCCAAGTGGTTACGGTTTATCAAAGGACTGCTTCCAAAATACATATTTTTACCCGGGCAAGAACTCTATAATCATGGAAGCCGCTGTAGTTAAGCAACTTAAGGCCGCTCCTATGGCGTCCGTACTGGCAGTGAACGTGCACAAATCGGCAGCGGGGGCCCTTGGGTCCTTGAGGAGTTCTTCACCTCGCTCCATGAACAAGGATTTCGAAATCCGGTTCACAGCCATCCTGCTTACGTTGCTAACGGCGGCCGGCATGGTTCTTTCTTGGATCAATTTTCAGAAGGAGCGGGAGTTTCAGGTTCCCTCCGATGGCGCGTGGTGGGTGGAACGGGGAGGTGTGCTCACCGCCGAGCAGGTGCACGAGGACGGGCCAGCCTCTCGGGCCGGAGTCAAGCTTAACGACCAACTGATTGCCGTTAATGGTCACAACGTCTCAAACCTTGCCACGCTTACGCGGGAGCTTTATCGCACTGGAGCATGGTCAAAAGCCACGTACTCCCTCGTGCGAGAGTCCGTTCCCGTAGATGTCACCATAATTCCGGTTCCAACGGATCGTTCCCAATATAACTGGCTTAGGCTCATCGGTTTGATTTACTTGGGAATCGGAATTTATGTCCTGCTCCGACGCTGGACGGCCCCCAGTTCGACACACTTTTACATCTTCTGCCTGGTGTCGTTTATTTTCTACAGCTTTCATTACAGCGGCAAATTAAACTCCTTCGATTGGACAATCTATTGGAGCAATGTAGTAGCCGGGTTGCTGCAGCCGGCTCTCTTCGTCCATTTCGTCCTGACTTTTCCTGAGCGGCGAGCGTTTCTGCGGAAGCATTCCTGGGTGATCCCGGCGGTTTACCTCCCGGGATTATTGCTGCTGACCGTCCACGTAGTGGCACTGCGATTCCTGACGGCAAGTGAGGTTTTGCGCTGGAACCTGGATCGTGTGCAGATGGGCTATCTCGCAGTACTGTTCGTCTTCGCTGCCGCCGTGTTGTTGTACAACTACCGGCGCTCCGCCACACCTATTCTGCGACAGCAATTGAAATGGGTAACCCGCGGGACGATTTTAGCCATAACGCCATTCACATTGTTTTACGTTTTGCCCTACCTCACAGGTGCGGTGATCACGCCTCTGATGAAGATTTCAGTCCTCTCGCTCGGAATCTTACCGCTGACCTTTGGTTACGCTATCTTCCGCTACCGTTTGATGGACGTCGATCTGATCTTCAAGCGCGGTATGGCGTATACGCTTGCCGCGGCTGCTATCGGCGGCGCCTACTTTGCGGTCGTGGGTGGTGTGGCAGAGTTGATCCACACCAAGGTTCCGAGCACCGGACCCGCAGGATTGATGATCGCGATTGTGGTCACCGCGCTGCTGGTCGATCCCTTGCGCAAATGGATTCAGTACCGGATTGATCAGCTCTTTTACCGCGCCCGTTACGACTACCGCAAGACGCTGATCGAGTTCGGACGCGAGCTCAGCTCCGAAACCGACCTGGATAAGATGCTGGCCGCCGTGGTTGAGCGTCTGTCACGAACACTGCTTGTCGATCGCATAGCCATCTTTCTTTCTTCGAGTGCATCGGGTTCAGGCTTCGTGTTGGCAAGATCCTTTGGCATGATGCAGCCCTCCGGCCTCGATCTGGGTTTCCTTAGCGTTCCTCGACCGGAAAGCGGCGCCGGCCACCTTTTCTTCGACAATACACATCAGGTCCCGCGAGAGTCTCCGAGCGCACAGCAAACGATTGCCGACCTCGAACTGAACTACTACATTCCGTGTCGAGCCCAGAAACAGACCGTCGCGGTGCTTGGTCTGGGCAAAACTGCGGAAGGCGATTTTCTCTCAAGCGAGGATGTTGAGTTGTTGGAAACGCTTGGGGGATATCTGGGAATCGCTATCCAGAACGCACGTCTGTATGCATCGCTCGAACAGAAGGCCGCTGAATATGAGCGCTTGAAGGATTTCAACGAGAACATCGTTGAATCCATCAATGTTGGCGTACTCGCCGTAGACCTGGCTGACCGGATCGAGTCGTGGAATTCACAGATGGAAGTAATGTACGCCCTCTCGCGCTCGCAGGTACTGGGCCGGCCTCTTAGCGACATTTTCCCGGCCAAGTTTGTGGAAGAGTTTTATCGCGTTCGGCAGCATCCCGGTATTCACAATTTGTACAAGTTCGGGCTCAGGACGAGGGCCGGCGAAATCCGGACCGTGAATGTTGCGATTGCCCCACTGGTCAGCAAAATATTCAATGTGATCGGTCGTCTCATTATCATGGACGACATTACTGAGCGGGTCGAACTGGAGGCCCAGCTTTCCCAGTCTGACAAACTCTCTTCAATCGGACTGCTTGCGGCCGGTGTTGCGCACGAGGTCAACACTCCGTTGGCCGTTATCTCATCTTACGCGCAGATGCTCTCCAAGCAGGTGCAAGGCGATGCGCAAAAAAGCGCGCTGCTGGAGAAGATTACCCGTCAGACTTTTCGCGCTTCGGAGATCGTCAACAACCTCCTCAACTTCTCACGTACCAGCAGCACTGAGTTTACGGAGGTCGATGTCAACAAGGTTATCTCCGACACATTGGCTTTGCTGGAGCACCAGTTTAAAACATCCAGAATCAAGGTGCGGGATGATCTCACCCAGCATTTGCCCACGATCAAGGGGAACCCCGGTCGCTTGCAGCAAGTGTTCCTGAATCTGTTTCTCAATGCAAAAGATGCGATGGTAAACGGCGGCACTCTTCGAGTTGCGACCTGGAACGGAGAAGGCGTCAACGTGCTCGTCTCAGACACCGGCGCGGGAATCGCTCCGGAGCATATTCGCAGGATTTACGACCCCTTCTTCACAACCAAGGTTTCTCGGGATGGCCAGGCACGTGGAACAGGCCTTGGTCTCTCTGTGACCTACGGCATCATCCAGGAGCATGCCGGAAAGATCCGGGTCGAGAGCCAGCCCGGGGAAGGCACGTCGTTCTATTTGGATTTTCCTCTGATTAGGAAGGCAGTGAATGTCTGAAGCCGCCGTCATCAATCACAATGATGTCGAGGAAGGCCGTCCTCCGTCAGGAGGTTCAGTCTTAATCATTGATGACGAAGTCGCAATTCGTGAATCGCTGGAGACCTTGCTTCAGTTGGAAGGTTATTCCGTCGACTCCGCCGCGAACGCCGAAGATGGCCTGATCCGCATTGGAGAGCACAATTTTGACCTGGTATTACTTGACCTCGCTCTGCCCGACCGCAACGGCATCGATCTACTGAGAGAGATTCACAGCCAGGATCCCCAGCTTGCCATCATCATGATTACCGCCTATGGGACGGTCGAGAACGCGGTGAAGGCGATGCAGGGCGGGGCCACGAACTTCGTCCAAAAACCTTGGGACAACGAAAAGCTGCTTGCCGATGTTCGAGCCGCGGTTGCGCGCCGGCGCGCGGAAGAGGAGAACGTTCAGCTCAAGCGTGCGCTTAAGCAGCGCTACAACTTCGAGAACATTGTGGGCAAGAGTGAGCCCATGCTGAAGATCTTCGATTTAGTCGGCCAGGTTGCGCCCAGCCGATCAACCGTGCTTTTGCAGGGAGAAAGCGGCACCGGCAAGGAACTCATCGCTAAAGCGATTCATCTGAATTCTCCGCGCCGTGATCGTCCCTTTGTTCCGGTCAACACCGGTTCAATGCCGGCCGATCTACTCGAGTCCACCTTGTTTGGTCACGTAAAGGGTGCATTTACCAGCGCCATCGCGTCTAAGAAAGGACTATTCGAAGTTGCCGACCACGGGACCCTCTTCCTGGATGAAATCGGCACGATGAACCTCGATACGCAAAGCAAGATTCTTCGCGTGCTGCAGGACCGCAAATTTATGCACCTCGGTGGCGTCAATGAGATTCAGGTTGATGTGCGCATAATTGCCGCTACTAACGTTGATTTGAAGCAGCAGGTGCGGGAAGGCAAGTTCCGGGAGGATCTCTTTTACCGGCTGAACGTGATTACTATCGACCTACCGCCGCTTCGCCAGCGTAAGGAAGACATTCCCCTGCTGGCATCCTTTTTCCTCGACAAGTATTCAAGGGAAAACGATCGCCCAGTGCGCCATCTGTCTCCGGAAGCTCTGCGTCCCCTGGTGGGCCACTCCTGGCCCGGCAATGTGCGCGAGTTGGAAAATGTGATTGAGCGGGCCGTCGTGCTTTCAACGGATCCGGAGATCGGTCCCGAGCTTTTGCCAGACCAGATCGTAGGCCGGACCGCGGCATTCTCTGCCTTGGAACATCATGCTAACGCCTCTCTGTTCGACATAATGGAAGATTGCGAGCGCCACATCATCGTCGAGATGCTGGAGAAGTGTGGTTGGAATCAAACTGAAGCCGCCGACCGATTCCGCGTTCCGCTTTCCACTCTGAATCAGAAGATCAAACGACTCAATATTGAGATCAAGCGCAAGGGAAGGGAATAAGCATCGCTGCAACCGTACGCGAGTGCCAGCGATGCCATCCCTCAAGCCGCTTATGCCGACACCTTCTCTGCTATAGTTCCGTCAGACTGTATCGCAAGAATACCCCGGATCGTCGATGGAACTAGTCTCGCCTGCAGATTACGCCAAAGAGAAAATTGCGGCGGTGCAGGATTACGCCCTCGTGGCGGCGAGATCGGTTTCGAACCTTTTCCGCCAACCTCGTTACGTTGCCGATACCATTTACCAGGCCGATCTTATCGGCTTCGGTTCTCTTCCCATCGTGGTGCTGACGGGCCTCTCGATCGGAGCTGAGTTGGCGCTCAATAGCGCCAACACGCTGCAAAGATTCGGGTCCCTTTCGCTTATCGGGCAGCTGGTTTCAGTAGGAATGGTGCGCGAACTGGGTCCGATCATCACCGGACTCATGGTCGCGGGAAGGAATGCTTCCGGCATGGCAAGCGAGCTTGGATCCATGCTGGTAACCGAGCAGATCGACGCCATGCGCGCGCTGGGCACCGATCCAATGAAAAAGTTGGTGACCCCGCGCGTCACGGCTACTGTTTTCATGCTCTTCTTTCTTACCATCATTTCGGACTTGCTGGGGTTGTTCGGCGGAGCGGTGATTTCCACTCTCCTTTACCAAACCAATTGGCACCAGTATTGGAGTACTGCCTGGCAAATTCTGGTATTTCAGGACGTTTTCATGGGTTTGCTGAAACCTCTGCTCTTCGGCTTCATCATCGCCACGATCGGTTGTTACTATGGCCTCAGTGCTCGTGGCGGGACTCAAGGGGTAGGCCGAGCTACCACCCAGGCTGTCGTGGCCTCCTCAGTTTTGATTCTGGTTGTCGACCTGCTGGTTACGAAACTCTTAATGACGATTTTTGCGTACCAATAAGCATGGCAGCACCCCCAACCGCGATTGAGCAACCCATTCCTTCTTCCCAGGACTATGCCTCATGTGCGGTTATCTTTGAAGATGTTTTTCTCGCCTTCGAGGACAAGGTAGTACTCAATGGGATCTCCTTTCGTCTCCCTAAGGGTGAGACCAAAGCTATTTTCGGTGTCGCAGGGTCGGGAAAGAGCACTATTCTTAAGCTCACGCTGGGATTACTGAAGCCGGACTCGGGCCGCATTTATGTCCTGGGCGAAGAAATCACTCAAATGCGGGAAGAACAACTTTTCGACTTACGGCGCAAGATCGGCATGGTGTTCCAGGAGAGCGCACTGTTTGACTCGCTTACCGTTCGCGAGAATGTCGCCTTCCGATTACTCGAAGAAGGCAATGTTTCGGAAGAGGAAGTAGAACAGCCGGTGCGAGAGGCGTTAAGTTTCGTCGAACTGGAAAACACCATTGATATGTACCCCTCAGAGCTGTCGGGGGGGATGCGTAGGCGGGTTGCCATCGCCCGCGCCATCATCACGCGTCCTGAACTTCTGCTTTACGACTCTCCGACTGGCGGACTTGATCCCGTTACCTCTACCACCATCATTCAGTTGATTATCAAACAACGCGATGTGTACAAGACCAGTTCGCTCCTCGTCACGCACCGTTTACAAGACGCCTTCATCATGGCGAACCACTACTTCGATCGTAAAACCAACCAGATGCAGCCCCTTCCTCCTGGCACCAAGAGCGAAGTTCCCATGGGCTTCCTCATTCTTCGCGATGGCAAGATCATCTTCGACGGAGACGTGCACGAACTGGCTCACACCAGGGATGAATACATCCGCGAATACATTTCATAGCTAAAACACCAAAAAAATACTAAGGGACACCAGCGAATCCGGTGTCCCTTGTTTTTGCTGACGCCGATTTATGCTGCTTTCGCAGCCTTACGCATCATCGCGATTCGCCCTTGGGTTTCCTTTAAACGCTCGGGGCCCCCTTTGGAGGTCATGATGACTTTTTCGACATTGCCGAATATGTTCGGGTTGTGTGTTTTCTCACGAAGCTCTTTCAGGAAGGGTTCAATCTTGGCAAAAATCAGGAACATCTCACCGCAGAAGCTTCCCTCGAGGAACAGCTCGCGGCTCAGCGTGCCGTGCAGCACAAGCGATGCCGCCAGCTCCCAATATCCACCCACTTGTCGCATCCAGGCGTTTTGCTGAGTTCCGAGCGCCATAGCAAACTTCATGATGTCATCCGTTGATTCAGGCCAGAAACCCAACCACCAGTTTCGAGCTTTTCGCATTTCAGCTTCACGGCGAAGATCGTACAGCTTCAGAATGAGTTCAGCATCTGCGGTCGTCGGTGTCGTAGACATTCGTTTTCCTCCTCATCAATTGTTATGTGTTTGAGCTGCTAGATGGTGAAGGCAACAACCAGCTACTAGATTATCTCTGCCAAGTCCGGATTCAGAATTATATTCTCTTTCTCACGAGCTCACCGGCACCGCTTCCAGCGGTGCGGGCCGCTCATAGTCGCACTCCTTATTGGGGCACGCAATCACGGGCCCTGACTTTAACGTCTTCTCTACGAGATATTCATTGCCGCAACTCGGACACTTTTCGGCAATCGGCTTGTTGGCAGATGTAAATTTGCACTTCGGATAGTTCGAACAGCCGTAGAACGTATTTCCTTTACGCGCGCGCTTCTCAACCAATTCACCGTCTTTGCAGAGAGGGCACTTCACCCCGATGAAATTCTGCTTTACATACTTGCAATCCGGGTATCCGCTGCAGGCGGTAAACTCGCCATAACGTCCATGACGGATCATGAGATTTCTGCCGCACTTGGGGCAGAGTTCGTCGAGCGGGATATCGGGAACCTTTTTGCCTTGATCAAGGCGGCGCGTGGTCTTGCAATCGGGGTATCCGGTACAGGCCATGAATTGGCCGAAACGGCCGCGCTTCAGGACCATTACGCGACCGCAGTTTTCACAATATTCTTCCTGAGAGGTTTCCTGCAGATCGGCAGAATCAAGATCAGGCAGATTGATCGGGTTCTCTTTTGTGAAGGTACAGCTGTTTGGGTCCTCTTTGTCATAAGTGCTGCAAGCGTAAAACGAGCCATGCTTGCCCCACTTGATCACCAGCGGAGCGCCGCAACGTTCGCACTTTTCTTCCGTCGGCTTCTCCATCCGCTTGATGTTCTCCATATGCTTCTCGGCATAACGGAGATCCTTGACAAATTTCTTGTAGAAATCGCCAAGGGCGTCTGTCCACTTCTCCTTGCCTTCCTCAATTTCGTCGAGTTCTTCTTCCAGGCGAGCTGTGTACTGCACGTCGAAAATGTCGGGAAAATTCTCCACCAGCAGATCGGTTACGACCAGCCCGATTTCGGTCGGCACAAACTTGCCGCCTAGTTTTTGCACGTATTGCCTCTCCTGTATCGTGCTGAGAATTGCGGAATACGTGGATGGCCGCCCGATGCCCCGTTCCTCCAGTTCTTTCACCAGCGAAGCCTCGTTGTAGCGTGGTGGCGGCTCGGTGAAATGCTGCTCTGCCTTCAGTTCTCTCAAAGTCAGCTTCTGACCAGCCTCTAGCGGCGGCAGCTTGTGTTTCAGTTCTTCGTCTTCTTCATCCTTGCCTTCTTTGGACTCCTTATACACTTTAAGGAAGCCATCGAACTTCTCCACCGATCCGGTCACACGGAACCAGAACACATCGGAAACGGTCTTGGCGTCGATGTCGACCGTGGTCTGGTCGAAAACAGCGGGTGTCATCTGCGAGGCTACAAAGCGTTGCCAGATCAGGTTGTAGACTTTGTACTCATCCTCTTTCAAATATTGCTTGATCTGGTCAGGGTGTCGCAGGGCCGAAGTCGGCCGGATTGCTTCGTGCGCTCCTTGGGCTTCCTTTTTCTCCTTATAAATGTTGGGTGACTCGGGCAGATACTGATCACCGTACTGACCTTTGATGTAGTCGCGCACCTCAGCCAGCGCGTCAACGGAAACACGTGTCGAATCCGTGCGCATGTAAGTAATAAGGCCGACCAGCCCTTCTTCACCTAATTCCACACCCTCATAGAGGCGCTGCGCAATTATCATGGTGCGCTTTACGCTGAAACGCAGCTTTCGGGAAGAGTCCTGCTGCAGCTTGCTGGTGGTAAACGGCGGAGTCGCGTTACGGCGTCGCTCTTTGCGCTCAACACTCCGGACGCTCCAATCGGCTTTCTCCAGAACAGCACGAATCTTTTCGGCTTCCTCGCCATTGGGGATTTCAACCTTCTCTTCACCTCTCCCAAGAAAGCGACCATCGAAGGCCGGCGGCTTGGCGGCGGCCAGATGCGCGTCGATCGTCCAGTATTCTTTCTTTTCAAACGCCTTAATTTCCCGCTCGCGTTCGACAATGAGCCGCAAGGCAACGGTCTGAACGCGGCCAGCTGACAAGCCGCGTCGTACTTTGTCCCAGAGCAGAGGGGAAACCTGGTAACCAACCAGACGGTCCAAGACGCGACGTGCTTGCTGCGCATCGACCAGGTGCCGGTCAATATCGCGTGGGTTTTCGAAAGCAGCCCGCACCGCACGTTGGGTGATTTCGTTGAATGCCACACGGCGAAATCGCTCAGAGCCCTCGTCCTTCTTTTTCTTCTTTTTTTTCTTGGAGCCGTTGTCCAACTCTTCGGCAAGGTGTGCCGCGATCGCTTCGCCTTCGCGATCCGGGTCGGGAGCCAGATAAATCGTATCCGCGGTTTGAGCCAGTTTTTTCAGCTTGGAGAGTACTTTCTCCTTGCCAGGGATAACGATGTACTCAGTATCGAAGTCATTTTCTGTATCCACGCCGAGAGTGCTCTTGGGCAGATCTTTCACGTGCCCAAGCGAAGCTTCGACCGTATAACCTTTTCCCAGATATTTCTGGATTGTCTTCGCCTTGGCAGGCGACTCGACTATGACCAAACCTTTTGCCAATTGGACCTCAGTGGGTAATTTACTTTGAAGCTAGCATGAATTGTGAGCAGGCAACAAGTTCCAGAGATACGCCTCTAAAGCTTCTCCTCCCAGACTCTGTTGCCGGCGTGGCCAGACTCCAGCAGCCAGAGGCTATTAGCTCAAAAACTTTTCACGAAATTCTTTCCTGGCAACTGCTTGACCTTGCCCGCTAACTCCAGCTCAAACAGCGCGGCGAAGATTTCCGAAGAAGAGAGTTCCAGCTCCAGCTTTTCGACGATCTCATCGATATGGGTGGACTCGTCGGCCTTCAATAAGGCGAAAATCTTCTTCTCATGAGGAGGCAGTTCACTTTCCTGAAATAGAGATGCGGTTTCGCCCGCGGGCGATTCAGGGCCGCACTTTGGGGTCAGCTTAAGTCGCACATCCGTCGGCAGTTCTTCCCAAACGTCTTCCCAGGTTGCGACGAGCTTTGCTCCCTGTTTGATAAGGGTATTGGGTCCCCAGGAATTCTTATTAGTGACGTTGCCTGGGACGGCAAAAACTTCGCGGTTTTGTTCCAGAGCGCACCGTGATGTGATCCTCGTCCCACTGTACTCGGCGGCTTCCACCACCAGAACGCCAAGTGAGATACCGCTAATGATGCGGTTGCGGATAGGAAAATTCTGCGGCGCGGCAAAAGTGCCCAGAGGGAATTCCGAGATCACCGCCCCACCCAAGGCAAGCATACGCTCGATGAGGCGAGTATTTTCTTTCGGATATGGCACGTCAACGCCCGTGCCAAACACAGCCACGGTCTTGCCCTGGGCTGCAATTGCGCCACGGTGTCCTGCGGTATCGATACCTCTTGCCATCCCGCTGAAGATGACTAATCCTCGTGCCGCTAAATCGCAGGCCAATCGCTCGGCCATCCCCGAACCATAAGGGGTGGGATGCCGCGTCCCCACCAGAGCAATTCCGGGCTCCCCAATTACCGATTCGTTGCCCCGTACATAAAGGATAACTGGAGGATCGTAGATCTGCTTTAGCTGCGCCGGATAAAGCTGATGTTCCAGAGAAATCAGCCGGACGCCTGCTGCTTCGGCGCGAATGACCTCCTCATTCGCCAGTTCCATCGAGCGTCCCGTGCCCAGCGATTGCGCCGAAGATGCGTGCAACCCAGCAGCCTCCAATTCTGTCAAGGATGCGTCAAAGAGATGCTGAATGCTGCCAAAGAAATCAACCAGGCGCCGCGCTTTGGTAGGCCCCAGGCCGGGCGTCAGCGCGAGTGCAAGCCAATGGATTGTGGGGCTGTCGATGCTTTTGCAGGGTAGTGCAACCGCCTCTGACACTTTTACCTCCGCAGCATTCCTGCCTGAATCTATGGCGCGCCAAATTCGAGTGTCAAGGTAAGTTGCACTGATCGCTTTGTTAAAATCGTATGTTTTCCAGAATGAAACCGCTTCGCGTCTCCGCCATTTCCTACCTAAACACCGCGCCGCTGATGTGGGACTTTGAGCACGGATCCGTGGGCGCAGCGTTCGAGGTCTCCTACACCATCCCTTCGCAATGTGCGGCGAGCCTGCGAAACGGATCTGCCGACATTGGCATTATTCCAGCGGCCGCCTACACCTCGATTCCTGACCTGCTCATTCTTCCCGGGGTAGCGATTGCGTCGCGACGAAGCGTGCGTTCTATCCTCCTGGTCAGCAAAGTGCCATTGGAAGAGATCCAAACGGTGGCCTTGGACAACTCGTCTCTAACCTCGGTGGCCCTGCTGAAAGTGCTGTTTGCGAAATGGTGGGGGAGCGGCCGGATCTTCACACCCATGGACCCCGAGATCGATCAAATGCTTCCACAAAACGATGCCGGCCTGCTGATCGGTGATCCCGCACTCATGGTCGATCGTTCCCGGTATGTGTGCTACGACTTGGCGGAGGAATGGGTGCGGCTGACCGGCAAGTCGTTCGTTTTCGCGTTCTGGGCGATACGCAAGGATGCCCTGAAAGAGGTTCCGCCCGACGTGGATCTGGCGGCGGTTTTCCAACAGGCTCGCGATCACGGCCTTTTGCCATACAACATCGCTCAAATCGCCAGGGATTGGTCGCCCCGCTTGGGGCTGACCAGGGCCGAGATCAAAACCTATTTGACCGAGAACATTCATTACTACTTGGATCCCTCCTGCATTGAAGGCATGAACTTGTTCTTTCGATACGCTTTCGAGTGTGGGGCCCTGCCATCAGCGCCTCAGCTGTATTTTCTCGAAACCAAGCCAGCGCAACCGTAGGCCCAGCCTAGCGGTGGTTGTCGGCATTTTGGCGCTCGTCGAGTACTTTCGCCGCATACGGGATTCGAATCAGAGATTACAGACCGCCCAGACCAGGGCAGCCTAGAATTGCCGCGTCTTCACCCTCTCCACTACAATCAAGGCAATTGCGATGGCTCTGAGCAAACAACAAGCACTGGATCTTTTCCGATCTGACGACTTGGTCGGTATCGGGATGGAGGCAAATGCTGTCCGCCGCAAACTCCACCCTGACGGCGTGGTTACCTACATCATCGATAGAAATATCAACTACACCAACTACTGCACAGAGTATTGCACGTTCTGCGCTTTCTATCGTCCTTTGAAGGGTCCCAAAGCCAAAGAAGGATATATTCTCGACTTCGAAGAAATTTACGAGAAGATTCGGGAGACGGTTGAACTTGGCGGCACTGGCGTGTTGATGCAAGGAGGGCTGCATCCGGATCTCAAGGTCGATTGGCACGAGCAGATGCTGCACGGCATCAAGCAGCAGTTCCCAGGAGTTCATCTACACTGCTACTCGGCTTCCGAAATTATTGCAATCTCGGAATACAGTGGACTTTCGATTCATGACACCATCTTGCGTCTAAGAGACGCCGGTCTCGATTCGATTCCTGGCGGTGGGGCGGAGATTCTTGATGATGAGGTGCGTTACAAAATTGCCCGCCTGAAGTGCCTGACCGATGATTGGCTTAATGTGCACCGCACCGCTCACAAGCTCGGCATGCGCACGACGGCTACGATGATGTTTGGCGTCGGCGAAAGGTACGAGCACCGAGTCAATCATTTTCAGCGGCTCTACGATCTCCAGGAAGAAACAGGTGGCTTTACTGCGTTTATTCCCTGGACTTTTCAACCGGCGAATACTGCCTTGGGTGGCCGCCATTGGGACGAAGCTACCGCCGTGGAGTACCTCAAAACGCTTGCCATTTCGCGGCTCTATCTTTCGAATTTTCAAAATGTGCAATCAAGCTGGGTCACGCAGGGGCTGAAAGTTTGCCAGCTTGGGCTGCAGTTTGGCGGCAATGACGTGGGCTCCGTGATGCTGGAGGAGAATGTGGTTCGTGCAGCCGGAGTCACCAACTGCACGACAGAAGAAGAGCTGCGGCGCATCATCCGGGATGCCGGATTCAAGCCGGTACAACGGGACACCCTCTATCGGACTTATTTCTTGAATTGAATTCCAATCGATCTCGAATCGACGAGGCCCGCCACATTCAATTACGCTGCAGTGTCTCAGGTACAATAACAATTTAGACGGAGGACCTAGTCAGTCCCCTTGCCAGAACCCCGTCATGCTGGTCTCAACACATCTTGCAGCCCTAGTCATTCTTACGTCGCGCGGTCTTGGGCAGTACCTCCGCCAGCACTTTCTCGATAAGACCTTTCAGGGCCTATATCACGCCAATGCGTTTGACATGGCGCTGTTGATCCCCTATTTCGTGGTGCTGATCCTGCTGGCGTTCTATGGCGCGCACCGCTACATCCTGGTGTACCTGTATTACAAGAACAAGAAGAACAGCAGCAGGGAGCCGCTGAACAGATTCACAGAATTGCCGAGCGTTACCGTGCAGCTGCCCATTTTCAATGAGCAGTTTGTCGTGGAACGATTGCTGGATGCGGTATGCCGGGTGGATTATCCGCTGGACAAGTTGGACATCCAGGTGTTGGACGATTCAACCGACGAAACCCAAGCAGTGGCAAAAGGGCTGGTAGACCATTATGTCGCTCGAGGTTTCCCAGTCACCTATCACCATCGCAGCAATCGCCAGGGATTCAAGGCGGGGGCCTTAGCGGAAGGTCTCAAAAGGGCAAAAGGTGAATTCGTCGCGCTCTTCGATGCTGACTTCGTCCCTCCACCAGACTTTCTGCAACGCACCATTCACCACTTTACCGATCCAAAGGTCGCCATGGTCCAGACCCGCTGGACGCACATCAATCGAAATTATTCGTTTCTCACAGAAGTGGAAGCAATTCTGTTAGACGGTCACTTTGTTCTCGAACATTCCGGCCGCGCTCGCAGCAACGTATTCTTTAACTTCAACGGCACGGCTGGGGTATGGCGCCGGAATGCGATCGACGACGCGGGGGGGTGGCAACACGATACCCTTACCGAGGATACAGACCTTTCCTATCGCGCCCAGTTGAAGGGATGGAAGTTCATTTACCGGCAAGACGTGGAGTGTCCGGCCGAGCTTCCCGTCGAAATGACGGCTTTCAAAACGCAACAGGCGCGTTGGGCCAAGGGACTCATTCAAACGAGTAAGAAGATTTTGCCCCAGGTTCTGAACAGCCAGGAGAGATTCCACGTAAAGCTCGAGGCCTGGTATCACTTAACCGCCAACCTCAGTTATCCACTGATGATCGTGCTCTCCGTCTTGCTGCTGCCGGCCATGATCATCCGTTTCTATCAAGGCTGGTTTCAGATGTTGTACATCGATCTGCCTCTCTTCATGGCCTCGACGTTTTCGATCTCCAGCTTCTATCTGGTGTCGCAACGCGAGCTTTTTCCCAGGAACTGGCCTCGAAGCCTGCTGTACCTGCCCTTTCTGATGGCTCTGGGCATTGGGCTCACGGTAACCAACTCGCGGGCTGTGCTGGAAGCGCTGCTCGGAAAGCAGACAGCGTTCGCGCGTACCCCGAAATATCGAGTCGAATCGAAGCGAGATAAAGTGCGGGCATCGACATACCGCCGCGGTCTCGGCTGGGTGCCTTGGATAGAACTGCTGATCGGCTGCTATTTCGCTCTCACCGTCTACTACGCTGTCGAAAATGAAAATTACATCACCGTTCCGTTCCTGTTGCTGTTTGTGCTTGGCTATTGGTACACCGGATTGATGTCCTTGCTACAAGGACGTCTCTCAGGCCTCTCGCTTCGCGCTGAAACTCAAAGCAAACCGTTTCCGGTCGGCGTGTAGATTTCCCCATCTGATATCCTAAGTCATCGTGCGAATGTTGTGGTGGTTTCTGATCCTGGCCTGCAGTACCGGGGCTGTTCTTTGGGCAGCTACGGCAACGTATCTTCGCGTGCGGCGCCACATGAAAATCTCCACAACGGTGAGCAAGGGTAGTGTCGGACGTGAAGCTGACCACGTCTAGAGTAATTTTTATCTGGGAGAAGAGTTCCCATGTTGAAATCCACTGCCGAGTCGCTACGCGGGAATGATCGCATTCTCAATGCGGTCGCCCAGATCGCAATCGTGGTCAGCGCCAGCTTTTTCGTCGCATTGTGCGCGCGCGTTACAGTGCCGCTACCTTTTACTCCTGTTCCTCTTACCTTGCAGAATTTCGGCGTATTGCTAGTGGGCTTGAGTTTGGGCTCACGACGCGGATTTGCCGCGCTGGCACTTTACGTAGCCGAGGGGATGATGGGTCTTCCGGTCTTCAATCCGACGGGGCCGGGCGGTTTGGCCCAATTGGCTGGGCCGACTGGCGGATTTCTCTTCGCCTACCCTTTCGTTGCTGGTGTGGCCGGCTTGATTATGGAATCCGGAAAACGGACCTTCGCGCGCGCTGCAATTGCCGCTTCTGCTGCTGAGATTGCACTCTTTACTAGCGGACTCTCGTGGCTAGCCATCCTGACGCACTCCCTTGCTCAAGCCGTGCGGTTCGGACTGTACTGGTTCGTGTTTGCGGAGATCATCAAGATCATGGCCTCCGCCGGTCTTGCAACCGGCTGGGACCGGATTCGCGGGGTTCGCGAATGACTTCAATCAGCATCATGTCTAAAAATTCGGGCAATTCGGAATCTGATACCTCACCCTCGAGCGACGCCCGTAGGGGCTCCCAAGTGCGGGAGATTACTGTCGCCCACAGCCCCGACTCCGACGACGCCTTCATGTTCTACGCCTTGGCCACTAACAAGGTGCGTGTTCCGGGTCTGCGCTTTTCGCATGTGCTTTGTGACATCGAGACTTTGAACCGGAAGGCCTTGCAAGGCGTGTATGACGTTACCGCTATTTCCTTCCACGCTTATCCATATATTCAGTCGCACTATGCCTTGCTCCCTAGCGGCGGCAGCGTGGGAGAAGGTTATGGCCCCATGATCGTTGCGCCGCGCGCGTATTCGGTGAACGACATTAAAGGCAAGCGCATCGCCGTGCCGGGGACGATGACCACCGCTTATCTTGTTCTTCAGCTTTTCGCACCGGGAATTGCCACTGAAGTGGTCCCTTTCGATCGAATCATTCCAGAGTTGCTCGAAGGTAAGCACGACGCCGGACTTGTTATTCATGAAGGCCAGTTAACATATGACAAGATCGGGCTGTACCGTGTCGTGGATCTCGGTAAGTGGTGGCAGAAAGTGACCGGACTGCCGTTGCCCTTAGGTGGAAACGCCATCCGGCGCAGCCTTGGGCCGCAACTAATGTCGCAGGTCGCCTCAGCTTTGCGGGGAAGTATTCAGTATGCGTTGGACCATCGCGAGGAAGCGCTCGCCTATGCTATGCAATTTTCCCGCGATCTGGATCCGCAGTTGGCCGATAAGTTCGTCGGCATGTACGTGAATGAACGCACTCTTGATTATGGACCAGACGGCCGCGAAGCTGTGCGGCGCCTGTTGGACATGGGCCACAAAGCCGGAATCATCTCCGAGGAGGCTGAAGTGGAGTTTGCAGCCTAAGGATCGGTTAACCCGCTGATTCCTAGTTCGACGTGTCTGGTACCGGGAATTTAGCCCTGGGGGCTCTCACTACTTATGCCCACCGGAAGTAATTCCCACGGTTCTCAAACGCTCCTGATCGATGCCGATGACACGCTTTGGGAAAACAATATCTACTTTGAGCGCGCTATCGCTAATTTCATTTCTTTTCTGAACCATCACGAGTACACGGCGGAGCAGGTACGTCAAGTTCTGAATGACGTCGAGCGTGAGTGCATCGTGACTCACGGTTACGGTCTGCATAGCTTCGCTCATGCTCTCGCGCAAACCTTTGAACGGTTATCAGTGGAACCGCTCACGCCTGCATTGCACGAAACCATCAACGGGTTCGCGCACACCATAGCCGAGCATCCGATGGAAATTATTCGCGGCGTTCCTGAAACTTTGCATTATCTCTCAGAGCGTCATCACCTGATCATGCTCACCAAAGGCGCGATTGCCGAGCAGACGGGGAAGGTGGAGCGATCTGGCTTGAAAGACTATTTCGCAGCGGTCGAAATCGTGGCAGAAAAGGACGCTTTTACCTATCGAACGATCATCTCAAAGTACGACTTGCCGGCCGACTCTACATGGATGGTAGGAAACAGCCCTAAGTCCGACATCAATCCGGCGCTATCGGCGGGGATTAACGCGGTCTTCGTCCCCCATGGAAACACGTGGATTCTGGAACACGACGAGGTAGCCGAACCCACGCCGCCCTGCCGTTTGCTGGTGGTAGAAACTTTTGCTGGCCTGAGACAGCATTTCTAGCGACCCAGAGCGGGTTCTTCAATCCCTAGCCCGGTCAGTTTTTGCCGCATAGGAATCACCATGATTTCCGGATATATTTCTTCTCATTCCGATTTTTTGCAGCCTACAAGAAGGACGGTTCCCCGATAGCGTCCTCTCGGCATTTAGAATGTTTCGTATGTCCGACAAGACGCGCAGCTTTGATTTTGTCCAGCTCGACGTTTTCACTTCCAGGCGCTTTGAGGGTAATTCTCTGGCAGTTCTTCCGGATGCGCGTGGGCTAAGTGACGATCAGATGCAGGCCATTGCCCGCGAGATGAATCTTTCCGAGACCACCTTTGTCCTTCCCCGAGATCCCGCGATCGAGCGAGAGCGTGGCATACGCGTGCGTATTTTCACGGTGCAAGAAGAGCTCCCATTTGCCGGACATCCCACTCTGGGCACTGCCTTCCACCTGCGAGGATCGAGCTCGGCAGACAAAGTGATTCTTGATCTGAATGTCGGTAAGGTCCCGGTTCAATTCGAAGAAATGCCCTGCCAGCCGGTCTTCGGCGAGATGACGCAGGTTGATCCGCAATTCGGAATGACACACGATCGCGAAGAGGTGGCGCGCGCTTCCGGCCTGACCTACGGTGACATCGATCCGTCGTTGCCAATCCAAACCATTTCGACCGGCGTACCATTTACAGTGGTTCCGTTGCGCGGTTTGGAAACCATCCGGAATGTCGTTGTCGACGTTAAAGGTTCTTCAGAATATCTTGCGCACACCGGCGGGAAGTTCTTTTACTTCGTGACCCGCGAAACCGTTGATCCTGAAGCCAGATTGCACGCCCGCATGATCTTCTACAACGGCGAGGATCCGGCCACCGGTTCCGCGGCCGGTTGTGCGGCCGCATGGATGGTTGCCAACGGCATCGTTGAAGCAGAAGAACGTGTGTTGATTGAGCAGGGAGTGGAGATGCAACGCCCGAGCCGGATTTTCGTTCGAGCCGCGAAGAGGGATGACCGAGTGGTTAATGTGCGCGTCGGTGGAAATGTCGTGGAAACCGTTCGAGGCAAACTTTTTTTGTGACTTGCTGATGTGAGAACCTCCAGTAAAAACAGCGATACACAATCGCAGGAGTTTTTCAATAGACATAGTTTTGCCATTAGCATCGACGGCACTTTACACCGGGCATTCCCGCCTTTTAGGATTCCAGTCGCTTCAAGTTCTCTGTCAAAAGTAATTTTCTCGATTACCGCGTTATCCAGTTGCCATTGCGGATAAACGAATGAAGCCTAAAAGAACGATCCTCTGCGTTGATGACAACGAACAGGCACTCTCGATCCGCAAAGTTCTGCTCGAGACACGAGGTTATCGAGTGGTCATGTGTAACAGCGCTCAGCAGGCGCTCGAAGCCTTCCGCAAGGGTGGCATCGACCTGGTACTTACCGACCTGATCATGCCGGAGATGGATGGCAGCAAGCTGATCGACGAAATCAAATCAGCTTCGCCTCAAACGCCGGCCATTTTACTGTCGGGAAAGGTGAAGATCTTTGATCGCGCGACCCGAGCCGATGTGTTTATGCCAAAAGGAATGTACGCACCCTCCGAGTTGTTAGAACGAATCCGCCTGTTATTGGTCCGCAAGCGTGGCCCTAAGCGTCCGCATACTTCCACAGAGGCTGCCGGTTCACGGACGAGCGCCGCTTAGATGACCCGAAACTGGATCCGCCCGTCGGCTGAGCGCAACTGATTCGGTGTAATATCGATGAATTGAATGGACCTTTTCATCGAAGCCGTCGATCTGCGCAAGACTTATCACGTGGGGAAAATTGAGGTCCCCGCCTTGCGTGGTATTTCTTTCAGCGTCCAAAAAGGGGAGTTCGTAAGCGTTGTCGGCCCATCCGGCAGCGGCAAGTCGACGCTTTTCTATATTCTTGGCGGGTTAACACGGGCTGATTCTGGCCACGTAATTGTTGACGGTGCGGACTTCGCTGAACTTTCGGACGCCGAGCGGACCCGCATGCGCAAGCGCAAAATCGGCTTCGTGTTTCAGAAGTTCAATTTGCTGCCAACCCTGGATGCAAGGTCAAACATTCAGATTGCGCTCGATATAGCCGGCGCCAATGGAAATCGCGACCCCGGGTATTTCGAAAAGATCGTGACTCTGCTGGGACTGGAAAAGCGTCTGCCGCATCGGCCATCCGAGCTTTCCGGCGGCGAACAGCAAAGGGTGGCGCTGGCGCGCGCGCTCATCAACAAGCCGGCCATTGTGCTGGCAGACGAGCCCACTGGTAACCTCGATTCGAAGAACTCGGAAATTGTGTTAAGTATGCTCCGGCATTCCAATCGCGAACTAGGACAGACCGTGCTCATGATCACACATAACCCGGATGCCGCAGCACACGGCGACCGCATCATCCACATGCGCGATGGGGAGATTGTGTCGCCGGAAAATGATCCACAGTGGCGAGGTCCTGGCGGATCCTGCCACTAGCCAGTTATCGTTTTGCAATGGATGACCTCAAAAAGCCGATTCTTCCCGGTAAGGGCAATTCTGATTATGAGCGGTACCTGCGCACGGACGAGCTGCTTTCCCTGCAAAAGCCGGCGGGAGAAATGCTGCACCCGGATGAGTTGACCTTTCAGGTGGTTCATCAAGCTTCGGAGTTGTTGCTGAAGGGGATCGCCTTTGAATTGGGCCGCGCACGTGCCTTGATTGAGGAAGGCGAGTTTGCCGATGCCGGGCGCTTATTGCGACGTGCCAACTATATGCTGGAATTCCCCATTTCTATGCTGCATGCGCTCGAGACCATCACTCCCTACGATTATCACAAGATCCGCGCCGGGCTGGGACACGGCAGTGGTCTCGACTCGCCTGGGTTTCTTGCGCTTTTGCATATCGGCCCTCGACTTGGCGATGCCTTTCACGCGCTGCTGCACAAAGCCGGCCTTAGCGTCGACGATGTCTATTGCCGTCATGCCGAATTGTTTGGCCTACATGACGTAGCGGAACGGCTGCTGGATTTTGACGAGCGCGTGCACTTGTTCCGCTTCCATCATTTGAAACTGGCGCAGCGAATCATTGGCGGTGGGGTGATTGGCACTATGGGAACTCCCGTCGAAGTTCTTCATCAACGCATGGAGCACCTTTTCTATAAGGACCTCTGGGACGTCCGCAATCAGATCACTGCGAAGGCCAACGAAGAGTTGGAGAGGTCAAAGGCGCAGCGATAAGTCGTCGGTGACCCGTTCGCGAGAGTGCGTTACGAAAGCATACGCTGCTCATTGCTGCGTGTTTTATCAGTCGTTTATAATCGTCTCTGCAGAGCGGGAGTAACTCAGCGGTAGAGTGCGACCTTGCCAAGGTCGAAGTCGCGGGTTCAAATCCCGTCTCCCGCTCCAGAATTCGGGCCCATTTACGCGCGGTGTTTGTTGGATCGTCGACATTCGCTGCGCATCAAGCTAACTTGATTACCAGGGCGCGGTACCCAAGTGGTAAGGGAGAGGTCTGCAAAACCTTTATTCGGCGGTTCGATTCCGCCCCGCGCCTCCAACTCCCACTGGAAATATCCTGCTGATTGAGGTCCCTCGCGGCGCTCGGGATTTCGCCTGGCGACTCCCGCTCGCTAAGCTTGCTCACGCCGCCAAGACGGCTCAAGTTCGATTCCGCCCCGCGCCTCCAACCTTCACGGTAACATTCTGTATGTTGCGGTCGTCGTTTCGTTCACCGCTGCGAACCGCTTCATTTGCCCTGTCGAATCTCGGAGCACAGTTCATCAAAACGCGCCGCCCGCCGTGGTTCCTTCGCCTGCCCAAATTTCCAGCACTGGGTTGTCGTCTTCCCGAACCAAACGTTGGATCGCGCAGCGCTTTCGACCCGCGGGAAGATAAGGTCAAAGTGGTGTTCCAAAAGGTGCTCGAGCAACAATGTAGCTACCGCTGCTCGTACATCCTCATCCTCATGCGAGCCCCATCGCAAGACGAATGGCCAGACCGCCTCGGGCTCTTCTTCGATGAACTCACCAATCACGATGATGGCTTGCCAGCGTGGGTCCTCAGCTCCTTCGGGTGCCGCACGTCCGGGGAGCAGGCGTTCGGCAGCTTTGATCGCCTTTTGGACAGTCATTGTCAATGGGCACCCTCGAGCGAGGCATTCTGGAAAGCCAGTTTTTTCTCGCTTGAATCAGGGCGTGCTGGCAGCCCGGAACATTTCTGGTGGATCGAAATAGCAGCGCCGCCATAGCGCTTCATCTGACAATGTGCCCGCTTTCCACTGTTGCAGCACCGGCAAAGTGGTTGCCATCATTCCGCCGTCTTCAGAGTCGAAGACCACTACGACGCCGGCCGCCAGCGTTGATTCACGCGTGAGTTCGACGTATTCGCGCGAGAATAGCGACTTAGCGTAATCGAGCTTTGCTTGCGACCCCGTCTCGTTTGGCCTGCCTTTTGCCTCTTGCACCGAGATGATCTTTACCGTTCTTCCGCGCAGCGGTTCCCAGTTGCCGGGGAATGATGCAATCTGTTCGTTCTCCACCCGGAATGCAATTTTGTCGTTCGCATCAGGTGTCGTCGCGCCAGCAACA
The DNA here is from genome assembly GCA_035623255.1 of Terriglobales bacterium. Taxonomy (GTDB): domain Bacteria; phylum Acidobacteriota; class Terriglobia; order Terriglobales; family Acidobacteriaceae; genus JAFAGX01. The sequence goes on from DASPTU010000114.1 coordinate 97,499, forward strand.
GGTGTGG
>DASPTU010000115.1:0-12508 GCA_035623255.1 Terriglobales bacterium
TCCAGCTTGGGTTCCGCCAGCAAAGTAATAAGCTAACTGCGGTACCCCGTCTACGAACATCCGCTGACCCTGCTGGAAGGAGTAGTGCGAGCCGTCGGGGCTGAATCGAAACCAGGTCGTTTGACCAAGCCCCGTGCCCGGGGGACCCAAATCTAGGAGTTTTCCGTCCAGCATGGGAGCGTGTGCCCCAAAAAGAGCAACGTGGTCGCCAGTCGGAGAGACGATTGTGCCGTAGAAGCCGGAAGCTTTTGTCTCTTCGTCTCCCACAACTAGATATTGATTCGGGTCGTTGAATCCCATGTAGATCACTTTTTCCGTTGCAGAGGTGAAGCCGACAAAATCGTAGGTTTGGTGACGGTTTTCCGCCCCTAGCAGTGTCGTGTCAGCACCAAGTCCACTGAGGCGCTGATACTCCAACCCCTTCTTGCCATCCACGAAAACGTAACTCCTGCCGGTCAGACCAGTACAAATGGCGGCATAGTGTTTGCCGTCCGGGCTGATGTAAACCTTTTGAATTCCGCCACCTGCTCCTCCGCCTCCGCGCCTGATAACCTCGCTGCTTTCGACTTTCTTTCCGCCAACAACGAGAAACCACGTTTCCGTGAGGGGAGCGGGCTTGCCGTGATTGGTGACATAGACGATCGCCACGGTCATGTCCCCTACCGGTGGAACGACGAGCGTGATCATGTCCGCGCGCATCAAGGGCTTGCCATCCACAAAAAGCTCCTGGACATTGCCGTACGGCGGCGCCGGTACACTTGCTGTTGTATACAGATGTTTACTGTCGGCGCTCCACTGCGGATTGCCTCCGGGAAACGGAACGGGCTTGTTGTCCACGATGAGATGGGAAATCGCTTCGTTATGTGGGCCGGGCATCGGATCCTGAATCACCATCGCAAAGTGATCCCCGTCGGGGCTGAAGACGAAGTTGCGATTGTCGTAGCCCCCGATCTTGACTTCGGTCTTGCCGTCCATGACTAGTCGCGTGTATTCCAAACCCTGACGCCAGCTCCCTTTATTGATGTACTCCGTGTAGAAGAAATGCTTGCTGTTGGGAGAAAAAAAGACGGTGCAGTTGAACTGCCCTCCGGCCATTGCCGTGCTGGTGGCTACCTCCTTGCCATCTAGCATAATCGTCATGTGGTCCGTTGAAATGCCGCAGTAAGCGAAGCGATTGCCGTCGGGGCTAAATTGAACCGGCCGATTGCCCAAAATAAAACTTTCAAACAAAGGGCCGGGAACGCCGTCGTAAACAATAAGGGGACGGCTCCCTTTGTGAGAGAGCGTTGCCGCGTGTCCGCCGTGAGGGCTGATCTGGAAGGAGCTGCCCTGCTCGAATGGAGCAAGGAGAGTGGCCTCAACCTTCGTGCCGGGCGGAGGCGTTACGAGACCTGGTGTGCTGATGGGGCCCGCCAGGCCTTGTTGCTGCGGCGCGGCACCTCTTTGTTGCGCTTGGAGCTTCTGATTTGATGCTCCGTAGAGCACGACGGAAATCAAGACACAGCGGATTACGACTTTCATTTCACCCTCCAATTACGGGATTCCGGCGCACACAAATTCACATTGCAATGCCGCAATAACACTCGTCCGGCACGGCCCGTGCCATCGCGGCCCCTGCTAGAGAAAGAGTTCACGGCTGCTGTGGCTTTTGCTGGGTTGTGTTTGTCGTCGACGTAGTTGTCGCTGGCTTGGTAGTCGGCTTCGCTGGGGCTTTCGGCGGGTTGGCACCAGCGGCGTGCGTTTTGGCAGCCGGGGCGCCAGCCGCAGGTGGCGCAACGGTAGTGCCTGCCGCAGGGGCGGCTCCAGCCGCGGGCGCGGTGACCGTTCCCGCTGGTTGTGCCGCAGCGGTCCCAGCCTGCTGAGCCGCAGCATTTCCAGCGGGCGCGCCCGCGGCGGTCCCTGTAGCGGCTGGGACACAAGGCGTGGTGTCGGCCGAGTTGGTCGTTGTCGCCTGGGTGGCCTGCTTCTTCTTGCCAAAGATCGAAGTGATGCTGGAAAGTGCCGACGCCGCGTTGCTAGCCGTGGTCGTTGCAGTATTGGCGGCGTTTTGCGCTGCGGCAGAATTCGTCGCGCCAGCAACCGAGCTAATGGTCCCCGCGGGGCCGCAAGCCGGTGCGCTTCCAGCTGCCGCCATAGGATTGACGCCACTCAAGAAGCTCCCGCCGCCCGCAGGAATTCCAGGCACGCTACCCTTTGCGCCGTTGGTCAGCCCCTGGAATTGCAGTGGGAATTCGCTTCCGAGGCTATGCTGATTGCCTTCCAGCGTATTGATTTCGTTGACGCTCATATCCAGCTCAAACGTGAAGCCATAGATGATCGCTGGGTTGTTAGGCATCAGCAACTCGAAGCGAGCGTCGCCGAAACCGCCAGGCCGAATGCTAAACCTGGGATCAAAATTTCCCCCATTCACAATGCCCATCCCACGAACACCGTTTCCTCCGCCCACACCATAGCGATTTCCCTTATCGTCTAGCGAGATACCCGAGCCGTTGGTGTAGCCCAGCACCAGTAGATTGGGCGTCTTATTCAGAAAACGCATTGTCACGTCGATGATTTTGGAGTATCCCTGGGCACTGGTGCGAAAATCGGTGACCACTGCGACGAAGTCCGGCGCTTCGTAGCAGAACGGCTGGTTTGCACAAATCGAAGCAGGCTGAGCTTGCGGGGCAGGTTGGCCAGGCTGAACAGCCTGAGGCGCTGCTTGCGGCGTGACTTGCTGTGCGGGCGCCGGTAGCGGCTGCATTTGCCCTTGCGTCTGTGCAGTTGTGGCCACTCCCAATGCGCCAAGAGCCACAAATGTGGCGATAAGGGTTATTACTCGTCTCAGGGATCGGCTGGAATTCATGTGCGTCCTCCTTCGTGAACACCCGGCAAACCGAAGCAACGCGCAAAACGGGGCATTGCGATAGGCGCAACTCAGGTGATACAGTTCCCCCAGAAAAAGGGCGAGTTCGCCCACGTCCCCTTCGGCGAGTTGCTGGATTACGGTTTCTCACTAAGCATTGCGTAAGAGGAAAGAAAAAACCGTCATGGGCGAAAGAAATACTCCAGCGGGAGACGCCTCCACTTCACCACAAACGAGCCCACTTTCCGAAGAGAGACGTGCCCTAGACCATTTGTTTAGTGTGACTTACGAGGAGTTGCGGCGGTTGGCATCCAGTGTTCGCCGCAACGACCCCAGCGCCACCCTCAACCCAACGGCGCTGGTCAATGAAGCCTGGATCAAACTGGCAAAGTCCCCCGGGATCGCCACGGCCTCCCAACTGCACTTCAAACGAATAGCCGCTCGAGCTATGCGGCAGGTCCTTGTTGAGGCGGCCCGCCGCCGCAATGCCGATAAGCGGGGAGGAGGCGGGGAATTGACGGTCATCTTGGGCGAATCTCTCGCAAAAGAGCCGGCCTGCGCCGCGGAATTGATCCGGCTGGACCGCGCGCTGGATGAGTTGGCGCAAATGAATCCTCGGCAGGCAGTCATGGTCGAGAGCCGGTTCTTCGGGGGGCTCGACATCCCTGAGACGGCCGCTCTCTTGCAAATCTCCGAAGCCACCGTTCTACGCGATTGGCGCGCCGCCAAAGCCTGGCTGTCGCACGAACTTCGCGTGGCCGAGTTGTAAGAGAACAAATTTTTGGTTTGAAGGTCGAGAGTGCCGATGGATAGCGCTCGCTGGCAGCATATTCAGCTTTTGTTTCACGAGGCCGCCGATTTGCCACGCGCTGAGCAGAAGGATTTCCTTAAGGACAAATGCGCTGACGATCCGGAGCTTGCCGGCGAGGTTTTGAATCTTCTCGAAGAGGATGCGCGCGGCGCATCGCTTTTGGATGATGGTCTTGAGCAAGCCGCGGAAAAAATTCTCTCCGATTCCGCGCCTTCCTCGCCGCCGTTTAACCAATTCGGCCCGTATCGCATCCTGAGAGAGTTGGGACAGGGAGGCATGGGAGCTGTCTATCTGGCCGAGCGGGAGGATCTTGGCACTCAGGTGGCAATTAAGGTGCTGCGCGATGCTTGGCTGTCGCCGGGCCGGCGCGAACGATTCGCCTCGGAGCAGCGCACACTTGCACAGCTCACCCATCCATCGATAGCGCGGTTGTACGATGCGGACACGTCGCCGGACGGAACTCCCTTCTTCGTTATGGAATACGTCGAGGGCGGACCACTCACGAAATATTGCAAGGAGAAGGAATGCAGCCTGGAGACGCGCCTGCGGCTGTTCCGCGAGGTTTGCAACGCCGTTAACTATGCCCATCAGCGCGCGGTAATCCACCGGGACCTCAAACCTTCCAATATTCTGGTGAAGAACGACGGCAGCGTGCGCTTGCTGGATTTCGGCATTGCCAAGCAACTCGAAAATCTCGGCCAAGAAGTCGAACAAACGATGACCGGCCTGCGCCTGCTAACTCCTGCTTACGCTTCGCCGGAGCAGATCCGTGGAGAACAAGTTGGAATTCAAACCGACGTGTACTCGCTTGGCGTCATCTTCTACGAATTGCTGACGGGCCGCCTTCCTTTCGAGATTGCAAATCGCACTGCGGCGCAAATGGAGAAAGCCATCACCGAGGAAGAGACGGAAAGACCGTCGGCGGCAGTTCGCAAAGGGCTCACCCTGCAAGCCGACGTGGGGCCAAAACTCTACGCAAGCAGTTCGGCTTGGGCGGACCTGGATGTCTTGTGCCTCACGGCGATGCACAAAGATCCGCAACGCAGATACCAGTCCGTGGAGGCGCTGGTCCGCGACATCGACCATTTTCTGAAAGGAGAACCCCTTGAAGCCCGCGCCGACACGCTCGGCTACCGCTTCCAGAAATTTGTGAGGCGGAATCGCCGGCCTGTTGCCGCTGCGGCGGTTGTCACAACCGCGGTCGTAGCGCTTGTGGTTTTCTTTACCGTGAGGCTGGCTCGAGCGCGGAATTCCGCGCTCGCAGAATCCGCGCGTGCTCAGCGCATCCAGAAATTTATGACCAATTTGTTTCAGGGCGGTGACGCGGCGGCTGGACCTGCGGACAATCTGCGGGTCGTGACATTGCTCGATCGCGGCGTCCAGGAAGCGCAATCCCTCAGTGCGGAGCCCGTCGTACAGGCAGATCTCTATGAGACTCTCGGCACCCTCTATCAGAAATTGGGCAAGTTCGACCAGGCGGATTCGCTGTTACGCTCGGCGCTGGACGCGCGCAAGTCGGTTTTTGGTCCTGACAGCACGGAGACGGCTCAGACCTTGGTTGTCTTAGGCCGCTTGCGCAACGATCAAGCGCGCTTGGACGAGGCGGAACAATTCATCCGCCAGGGGATGGAGATAGAAAAGCGGCATTTGTCTCCCACGGCTCCAGCCTTCGGCCGAAGCCTGGCGGCTTTCGGGGAAGTGCTCGCGCAGCAAGGAACGTACGACGCCGCAATCCAGGCGCTCAATGAGGCGGTCCGTATTTTTTCCATTCCGGGGGGCGCCCCAAACGACCTGGCCGAGAGCCTTTCCGCGCTGGCAGGGGCGCAATATTCCGCCGGTCATTACGAGATTTCTGATTCCTTGTACCGGCGCGTTCTGGAAATGGACCGTCAACTTCACGGCGCCCGCCATCCGCTGGTGGCCGATGATCTTGGCCAGCTCGCCTCGATTCAGCAGGATTTGGGCTACTACAGCGAAGCCGAGCGATGCGAGCGGGAGGCGCTGGATATCACTGAGTCGTATTACGGCAAGGAGCATCCCCGTACTGCTAAGGATCTGACCATTCTTGGCCGCGCGCTCTTGTACCAGAAAAAGTATGACGAGGCGGAAGCAGCGCTTCAGCAAGCCCTGGCGATTCAGGAAAAAGTTTTTGGGCCGATTCACCCGGATGTTGCAGACACTCTCAATGAGCTGGGCAATGTCGGATCCATGCATGATGACTACGATGCGGCGGGAAAGAGATTCGCCCGTGTTGCGGAAATCTATCGGTCGATTTATGGAGATCACCACTACTATGTAGCGATCGCGTTATCGAATGTCGCCTACAATTATTCGAATCAAAAACAATATGCGCGCGCCGAGCAGCTTTTCCGCGACGTAGTTCGCAGGTTCACGGAGGCTCTTTCGGCGGACAACGTGAATACGGGCATTGCGCGGATTAAGTTGGGTCGATCCATTCTTCGGCAGAATCGGTTCAAAGATGCGGAACAAGAAACGCTGGCGGGTTACCAGATTCTTTCCAAGCAGGCGAATCCGGCTATCAGCTTCTTGCGAGCGGCGCGAAAGGACCTCGTTGCCGAATATGACGGCATGAATCAGCCTCAGGTTGCAGCAAAGTACCGCGCAGAACTCGCGGACGAGCAGAACAAATCTGCCGCCTCCTCAGCGAAGCACTGATCGTTGCGCTGCCTCAGTTGGCGCAGCTTGAGTGATTGCGCCGCGCGTTTCCTCTTGCCGCAACCGGTACTCGCTATTCGCGCAGCGCGACTGTGGTTTAACTTTCTCGAGGCCACGTGCTGGTATGAATCAAAATCACTTCTATGAAAACACCGGCTAGTCGGCCGAGTGCTGGTCTGGTGCTCTGGCAGGGAACCCGCTGCCTGAGCGGCCGAGATAGTAAATGTGGGCCAGAACGACTACGGGAATGAGAATGGCTGCACCCCTCCATGAAGCGGAGGCACTGTAAGCTGAAGCCACGAGAGCCGCAAAGGATATGCCGCCCATGAAGTAGGGGAATGCCCAGGCCTCGCAATGACTACAAATCTGGCGCAACGATTGGCCCGATACGAGACCAATCACGACGGCTACCAGGGCGGAGTTCAGCGGAAAATAGATGCAACCGGCGAGAATCACCGTGGCGATCGCAGAGTCCCAGCCATTCCCACCGAGCAGGAGGTGCGAGAGTTGGTACGCGGCAGTAGCACTGATCACAAGGGCAGCGGCGCTGAATGCCACCTGGACGAGACGGGGACGTTTTGCACTTCGCCAGAGACATTGAATAACGGCCATAACTACGCTTATCGCCACAACCTCGGAAAACTTGCAAGCGTTAACCGCTAACAGCAGGAAGACAAAGCTCGGTGTAATGGTCGACTCGATGCCCGGGATTCGGATTTTCAAGCTCGAAGCGAGAGCCGCGAGTCCCAGGTAGATGGCAAATAGCTTGAGGTTTGTCGGGGACCACGATCTTGCGGCGAGCAACAGGATCACGAGTCCTGACGCAATCACAAACGATATATAGAGTCTGGCTTTTTTAGGTAGCATCTTTTTCCTCGTCACCTATGCCACCGCTAATTGCCCCAGACCACGGAATTGCCCCAGACAACCGAGTTGCCCCAGACGACCGAATTGCCCCAGACCACGGAATTGCCCCAGACAACCGAGTTGCCCCAGACAACCGAATTGCCCCAAACCACGGAACTGCCCCAGACCGTTGAGCCGTCCCAAGCACTGGAGCTATTCCAAACAGTCCCGGGAGCCACGACAACGCTTATGGAATTGTCAGCGTTGAGCGACGCGGAAGGGGACATGGCAGAACCCACGTTTGCAGGCGCCAAGCTGCTATCCGATAGCGCGGCATTCGCGTCGACCGAACCCGCGCCTACCGAGAAAATATCCTGCTCGATCGTGTAGGTGACTTTCGAACCCAGGTCGGTGGCCGTTGTGGAAGGGCTGAATCCTTTCCACGCTGTCTTCATCAAGCGGGCCTTCACCTGGTCTGGAGTCATCGAAGGATTCTGTTGAACCAGAAGCGCCGACACGCCGCTGACCACAGCCGCGGCCATACTCGTGCCGCTCAATTGCATGTATTGCGGAGCGCCATAGGAGGACCCGCAATTAGTTCCTGTGGAATCGCAAGGATAGACAGCAATGCCGGGATACTCTGTTACGAGTGTGTTGTTTGCTGAGGACTGCAGCGATATGACCGCATTGCCCGGGGCCACCAAGTCCGGCTTGATGACGTGGTCCATAATCGTGGGACCTTTTGAGCTGTAGCTCGTCATCGTCTGCGCAGCCTGCGTACCCGATCCGTGGGTGTTGCTCGCTCCAACGGTTATGACGTAAGGATCGTTTCCAGGCGCACCAATGGTGCCGTAACCTTGGTTTCCGGCACCGTAATATTCGCCATAGTTGCCCGCCGAGACCACCACAACGATTCCTGCCTGCCACGCCGATTCCACAGCTTGGCAAAGCGGATCCTGCGTGTAGCTCTCAAATATCTGCCGAGCCAAAGACAGATTCGCTACGCGAATGTTGTATGTGCTTTGCAGAGCGACTGCTTGCTGGAGGGCAGCAATGACTGAACTGTCTGTTCCGGCGCCGCTTGGGTCCAACACGCGAAGATCGATAATGTTGACCTCTGGCGCGACGCCCTGATAGGTGTTCGGATAGGTTTGCAAGTTCTCGGAATCGTATCCATTTCCGGCGATGATCCCGGATATGTGCGTTCCATGCCCGTAATCGTCATTCGCGTTGCTATAACCAGGTACAAAGCTCTGGCTGTAAACAACTCGCGAAGGACTAGTATTGCCGTCGGAATTGAGGTCCGTGACGCTGTTTACACCGCTGTCCAGGACCGCGACTCCAACTCCTGTGCCGTTCCACCCGTTCGCGTTGGCCAGGTCAGCGTTTACGGCGGTGACCACCGTATTGGTGGCTCCTTTTAACTTACGGTCTGGAGAGATGTACGCCACATTATCGTGCGCAGCCAACGTGTCGAGCAGGGAGCCGGTGGCGGTCACCAACTTTGCGTGGATGAGCGGCAGATCGGATTTGAACGCTGCGCCATCGGCGGTTAGGTCTGTGGCGCCTGAGCCACTCTTAAACTGGACTATCAAATCGACGGGCTTGTTGGGGTCGATGTTCTTAAGATCAGGCGCAATCTTAGCGGCTGTCGTTTTCGCCTGCGTTGCAGCGTAAGCTTGCGCACCATCTTGCAAGGACTGGCTCGTCTCAGGAATATGGGCGCCAGCATCCGATCCTTTTCCCGGGAATGTGCTTGCGCCAGTCAACGTCCTTGCTTCCATCGAAGATGCATCTGTGGACGAGGCGGGAGAGGAAAACGGATTCAGTGCTGATACGGCCCGCTCAACTTTTGCAAAGAGGCTGCCCCTTTTCGCCGAGGAAGCTGCACTGCCTTGAGCACCAGAATTCACGGCGGGGCGCAAGTGAGCCGCTTGGCCCTCCACCTGTGCGCCATTTTGACTCCGAGGCGCGGTTCCAGAGATTCCCCAAATCGCCAGAGCCAAACCAAGGGTGATCAGCATTCCCCAAGTGGTGGTCTTCAGGGACCTACTATCATTTTTCTTAGGATCAGGTCGAGCGGCGTTCATTGTGATGAGCTCTCCTCGCGCTAGTTCCAATTCGGGGCCTGTAACGAGGGGACGTTTCAATGTGGGTCAGTGTGCTATTTAGGTCGGCCCGCCAGCGATGGTACAGGGGGCTGGTTCTTCCAGTACCGAAGGTCTAATGGTTTTGAGGGAGAAAAGTACCAGGACGAATTGCCGAGAATCCGCAATCACTGGGGTAGGAGCCCTAGGATCGGAAATCCGCGGCCAATCCGGATAGTCATTCTCGGTGGAGGTTTACCGGGTTCACGGTTCCCCTGGAGTTGGAGAGGAAGCTCCAACGGACCCCTCTATGGATATCGATAACTGGCTCCAAGGCGGAACGCAAGCTGAAAGCGAAGCATCGAAAAGGCTAGTGGAACTGGCTTTATTATGTCCGGCATATCGGTTCGCATCGTTCTCGAAGCGGTTCTCACCCGCGACCGTCGTCTTAATTGGACCTCAAGCGAAGCTGTCCCCGGACCTGAGTGCCCGGGCTATGACCTTAGATCGCCTCCGCCAGTGAATGCGGCATCCCGGCTCGAAAGTTCTCACTCGAAGTGGCACGAGGCAGTCGGAGGGCAGTCAGGCCGCCGCGATTTCCCTTGCCTGTATTTCATACTTGAAATTGTCGGCGTCGAGAGAGTCGAGGCGACCGTCCGCTGTTTCCGCTTGCGGATACATCAGGAATCCAACCCGTTCGCCTTTCGCGCCGGGAAGCGCGACATCGTGCGCGAAGTTATAAGCCATCCAGTTCATTTCCCAGGAGCCGAATAACCGCATGCGGGCTGATTTCACCATGTCGTCGTCGAGCGGGCGATTTCCAGGCGGTTCCTCAAGCACAACCTTTCGGACGTCCGCCGGATCAACGGGAACCCAGCCGAAACCCTCCAAGTGGATTTCGGCCCTGCAGTGCTGGGCTTTCGTCACATTTTGAGTTGAGGGGCCGAGGCTTTTGTACCCGAGTTCCGACTTGGCGATGCGAATGCCATAGACGTCGCGGGCTGGGAGGCCAGTAGCCCGAGCGAGGCCGACGTAAAGTGCATTGAGATCTGCACACTTGCCTCCCAGGTCTTTGGTCTCTAACATGAACCGAATGTCGCCGACACCGCAGCCACGCGTCTTTGGGTTACGAAAAGTGTTTTCTACAATCCATTCGTAAATCGCACGTGCCTTTTCAATGTCTGCTTTGCTTCCGGCTGTAATCTCATTCGCTGTCGTTCTTACAACTCCATCCGTCGGTATGAGTTTTGTGGGTCGCAGAAAGTAATCCAGTTCAGCGCGATTCACTGTTCCGGGCTTGTTAGGTCTGGAAAAGTCGACGGCATAGTTCTTGGTCGCGATTCTGCTGGTGAGTGTTATTGCCGGTTTTGTCCCGGCCGGAAACTCACCCGCAACGATTCCGAGCGCATCAGCGGCGCTTTCTACTAGTTTGGCCGTGCCTTCCTCGGCCTTAAAATCATTCGCGAGTGTCTTTTGAAAGGGAGTTTCGCCAAGGAGCGCAGCGGGCAGCCATATTCGTGTAGACCCGGACGGTTTCAGCACCTCGACTCGCGTGGTTACTTCAAACGTGCGCCAACCCGTGGACACGGGCTCCTGGGCAAATGTCCGGTCTCCTCTAGAAAGCGCAGCGCTGACCGCTGCTCCACTCGCATAAGTCAGAAACTCACGACGGTTCACTGAACACCTCCTGTGACAAGATGCTACACCCGCTATCGAGCCAGGGTTGTGTTCCGATCCATCGGCACATGGTCCCGCCTAACGTTGCAAATCTTCTTGACCGAACCAGGATTGTCGCTGAGGATGCGCGTAGGGGTCAAACACATTCTGGCGCCTGCCTGGCCCCAAACACGCGGAGGCGCTTTCACGCTTCTGCAATCGATCATGTGTATTGGATTACCCGGGGGCTCAGAAGTTACCGTGCAGGTCAGCACGCTCTTTGCGAATGCCGTGACGGGGAGTAGCCATAGGACAGTTGACAGAGGGGGGTACGAGTCGTGAAAGGAAAGCAGAACCGAAATGAGTGACAGTGGCAAAGTGACTATCACCAACCGAATCGTCTCCGAACAAGGCGTGGCACGAGAGACGGCTCATCGTGCGCTGAAGATGCGGCTCGAAACCATCGCGGTTCACGCAGGAGCTGAGATCGACCCGGTTACGGGTGCTCTGGCCCCTCCCCTGCACCTCTCGACCACATTCGAGCACGGACCCGCCGCCGAAGCCATTCACGAGTTTCTGTATATCCGTGAGAAGAATCCAACGCAGTCTCGTCTGGAGGCCGCTTTTCGTGATCTCGAGGGTGGCGCATCGGCGCTGGTCTTCTCTTCAGGAATGGCGGCTGCCACCGCTCTCGTACAGGCCCTTGCTCCTGACTCTCACGTGGTCTTTTCGGACGACCTCTATATCGATGTCCGCAACTTGGTGCGCGACTTCTTGCCGCTCTGGCATGTCGAGAGTACGACTGCGGACCTGAGCGATGCGCAGGCGCTGCGGAAAGCGATTCGCCCTAATACAAAGCTGGTCTGGATCGAAACGCCTTCAAATCCCCTTATGAAGGTTCTGGACATCAGTGCCATAGCGAATGCCGCTCACCAAGCTGGCGCGCAGCTCGTCGTCGACAATACGTTTGCCAGTCCCATCCTCCAGCGGCCTTTGGCACTTGGCGCAGATGTGGTTTTGCATTCCACCACGAAGTATTGCGGCGGCCACAGCGACGTGCAAGGTGGCTGCCTCGTGGTAAAAAGTCGTGAATTGTTAGACAAGCTCTTTCATGTGCGTGCCATTTTGGGTGCCGTGGCTTCACCCTTCAACTCTTGGCTCATCTTGCGCGGGCTGCGATCCTTGCCGTGCCGCATGGAAAGGCACTCCGCGAACGCGGCGGCCGTCGCCGCGGCACTGTCGGCTTCTCCCCGCGTCGACGCAGTTTATTACCCTGGCCTGCCCTCTCACGCCGGACACGAGATTGCCCGTCGGCAGATGAAGCACTTTGGCGGCATGCTCTCGTTTCTGGTCCGTGGAACTCGCGAGGACACTCTTCGCGTGGCTTCACGCGTAAAGCTCTTTGTGAACGCCACCAGCCTTGGGGGAGTTGAGAGCTTGATCGAGCATCGAGCTTCGAGCGAAGGGAAGGCTTCGAACGCGCCGCCGAACCTTCTCCGATTGTCTATAGGATTGGAGCATCCTGACGACCTTATCGAAGATCTTCTGCAGGCGCTTTGCTGACAGTGAATTCATCAGAAAAGACGA
>DASPTU010000116.1:0-8613 GCA_035623255.1 Terriglobales bacterium
TTAAAGAGCAGCATCAGGGACAAGATTCCCCAGCGCGTTTGGTCCAACCGCAGCTCATAAAAATGATCGGCATGCCGGAAGAATGACGGAAACGCCGTCAGCGCGAACGCCGCCGCACACAACACGCTCACCGTCAGCGCCGAGAACCACATCCACCATTCGCGCCGCTCCACTTGCGCAATTTGCACTTCCGCGCGCTGCGCCTGGTAACTCGGAAGCCCTTCGAGTGGCGAAGGTTGACCTGCTTTGCTTGGTCGAATTCCTAGGGTGGTTCCCATCGGGCTTACCTCTGGACGTACTTATCCACACTGTAAGCCGCTGCTGCAAATTGAGGCAATCGCAAAAAGGTACAGGCCCTTTTCCCTCAAGAACCTGAACTAAAGGACGGTTTGCCCAATTCTGTGTTCCTCTGATTTCAGTGCTAAAATTTTTCTGGAGTTTTTTTGCATCCCGTGGACCCCATGCGCGTTCCGCTCTTTTTCCGAATCCGACTACTCGCTTTTCCTCTTATGCTTTGCATCGCTGGTTGCGGAGGAGGGGGCTCAACCCTGACTCCTCCGCCGCCTAGTTTTACGCTCTCGGCTTCGCCGAACTCGTTGCTCGTCGCGCAGACCACGAACAGCGTGCCGGTCACGGTTTCCGCGACAGCCAACAACGAATTTTCGGGAAGCATCAGCGTCGCCCTGGGCGGCTTGCCCGCCGGGGTCATGACCTTGCCGACCTTTCCGTTCCCCCTCGCCGCGGGAGGAAATCTGCAGGTGACTTTCATCGCGGGGCCTTCCGTGCCTCGCGGCAACTATGCGCTCACGTTTTTCGGAACCAGCGGCACACTTTCCAATTCCACGAGCCTGACGTTGACGGTTAGCGGCGCACCTCTCTCCGGCGCGACAGGGAACTTCAAGCAGCAGGTGATCTATCAAATCGTGACCGACCGTTTCTTTGATGGCGACACCACGAACGACGATCCCGCGATGAGCCAAGGGCTTTTTGATCCTATGCACGCGAATTTTCAGGCGTATTGGGGCGGCGACTTCGCGGGAATTCAGCAAAAAATGGCATATCTCGCGGGAATGGGAGTCACTGCCATCTGGATTTCCCCGCCCGTGGACAACATCGATGTGGCCGCGATGTACAACGGTTCTCCGTATGCCCCTTATCACGGGTATTGGGCACATGACATGATGTGCCTCGAAGAACATTTCGGCAACGCCACCAACCCCTGCGACTGGACCGCCTTCGACAACATGGTTGCCGCCGCTCATCAAAACGGCATACGAGTCATCGTCGATTTTGCCGCTAACGACACCAATCCCGATAACGCGGGCGAATTCGGCCTTTTACTGAGCATGGGACAGCCGTTCGCCAGTTTTCAAAACGATGCTCTGCCTCCAGGCAACTTTTTCCATCACAATCCGGACATCTCGGACTTCAACGATCCGTATCAATTGCAGTATTACACCTTGGAGGATCTCGCAGATCTCAATCAGGACAACGCCTCCATCGACCAATACCTCAAGGGTGCCTTGCTCCGGTTCATGAATCATGGAGTAGACGCATTCCGCCTCGACGCCGTCAAAGACGTGACCTGGGGTTGGGAATACAGCCTGGCGAACGTTGCTTTCACAGCCGGTCCCACTTTTCTGTACGGAGAGTGGGATCAGGGAGGCACGAGCGACCCGCTTTACCCGGATTCACACAAATTCGCCAATCATAGCGGAATCTCGCTGCTCGATTTTCCACTCGCGAACGCTTTTCGCGACGTCTTCGGCAATTCGAATGGTGGCGATTTCCATGAAATTGATAGCACTCTCACCACCGAAGCCAACGACTTCCTTTCCCCCAACGATCTCGTCACTTTTTTCGACAGCCACGACCTTCCGCGATTGCTGAGCGTTTACAACAATCAAAATCGCGTCAACGAAGCCCTTGCATTGCTTCTCGCTTGCCGCGGAATTCCCGTCGTCCTCTACGGCGACGAACAATACCTGCACAACGACACCAACAATGGAAGCGTCAACGGTGGCGACCCCTACAACCGCATCTGGATGAGTTCCTTCAACACGCAATCCACGGCGTATTCGTTGATCAACCTCATGGCCAATCTCCGCCAAACCAATCCGGCGCTCGCCTACGGCACTTCCATGCAGCGCTGGATCAACTCGGACGTTTACATTCTCGAACGTCAATTCAATAGCGACGTCGTTTTGATTGCGGTCAATAAGAGCGAAACCGCCAGCTATTCCATCGGAGGGCTCTTCACGTCGCTTCCCGCAGGCAACTTTCCGGATTATTTGAATGGCTTGATGGGCGGATTCTCCATCACTGTGACAAATGGGAACCCCAACAACAATCCTGTGGCAAATTTCAATCTGCCAACTCACACTGTTGCGGTCTGGCAGTTCACTACAGCCGCCACGGCTCCCCAGGTTGGCTCTATCGGCCCGCTTCTTGGACAATCCGGCATCACCGCCACCATTGCTGGTCAAGGATTTGGCTCGTCGACAGGCACGGTGAAGTTCGTTTCAACCTCCGGCGCAACCGCCACCACAACAAACACGTGGTCCGACTCCGCGGTCACTTTCACCGTTCCTTCGGCCGCTCCCGGCGCCTACCAAGTCCAACTCGTCACCAGCTCAGGCACAAACGCAAACACTGTACCCTTCACGGTCCTCACCGGCCCGCTCATCCCCGTCACCTTCACCGTCAACAACGTGCCCGCTCTTGCGGCTGGCTCAGCCGTCTATCTCACGGGCAATATCGTTGAACTCGGCTCTGGCGTGGTTACGACCGACGCTGCCGTCGGCCCGCTACTCCAGCCACCCAATGCCAATCCACCTACGTCGTGGTTCATCGACGCTTCCGTTCCTGCGGGGACCCAAATTCAATTCCAGTTCGCTATCATCGCTTCCGACGGCACCGTCACCATGGAACCTGGCGCAGCACATTCCTACACTGTTCCCACCTCCGGCGTGGGCTCCATCAGCGTCAATTGGTAGTTTTTAAGCTGCGTTGCCTTCTTAGTGCTTTCGCGCCAGCTTCCCGGAGCGCGTCCAATCGTCGGTCGTGGGATACAGTTCTAGCCCAAGCAGGAATGAACCATCCTCGCGTGCTTCGCAACGCACTACGCGGGCGCGTGACACTAGATTCCCGCGGATCGGCTGGACCAGAAGGTCGTGTTCCAGTTCCCAGTGGCTTCGGGTCACTACTCCTGCGCCGTGTGAACTCACGTCAATCGTCGATGTAATTTCAAACTCACCCGTCACCGGGTCAGAGAGCTTCACGAACATTTTGGTGCGGAGGCGGCTCTCCGCACGGCGTTGGAGGGGACTGCTCACACACGCCTTCCTGTGCAGCTTTGTTTTGGGGGGATTTCGGGCGGGCCTGCAGCGTCGACATCCTACCCACACGTTCCCGCCCCTCGTCAATAGTACTCGTCCTGGGAGGCCTTCGCGGCTGAGTTGGGCCACCCAGTCTGAGAATTTCTCTTGAAACGATGTCCCGCCCGCCCGCACTATCTAACTAAGCTGGGCGCGTCGCGGGCTGGTGTTCACCGCTTTTGCGCCAAACCCGCTCCGCCGTGCCCCATCTACCCCGAAGGAGGTCCTCATGACTGGCGCCGCCGGACTCATTACGCATCCCATCGCTCTCTGCGCCTATGTTCTCTCCCTGGTCTTCGGTCTGCTCGCGAAGATGTGGAACTCTAAAGCCGGAAAAAACTTCAACCGCCAGCTTTTCCGCTTGGCGATTTTTGTATCCGTCACCGCCTTGGTCGGCGGCCTCGCCTTGGCTTGGTACCAAACCTCGCGCACTCCTTCTTCGGTCGCTGAGCCTGCTGCAAAAAGCTCCGCTCCCGGCTCCTCCCCGGCTGGAACTGCCGCCTCGCAGCCCTCCGTAACGCAAACCACTTCCGGCATCCAGGCCCCCAACGCACAAAATAGCGGCAGCGGCACGATCAACGTTCAGTACGGCAATCCGCCCAACCCTCCACCTAAGACCACGGAGAAGAAAAAATGAAATTCCTGCTTGCTCTTGCCTCATTATGGCTTTTCGCTGTTGCTCCGCCAGCTCCTGCGCAAACGGTCGATCAAAAAACGTCCGGCAACTGCAGCCCGAACATCTCCAACACCGGTGGCGGCACTGTCACGCTTCAATTCTCGGGAAACGCCTGCCAGGGAATTGATCCGGCGCTCGTCAAGCAAATCAATTCGTTCTTGGCTACTTACCCTCAGCAGCAGCGGCGCCTCAATGAGCTCCTCGACGTGAAAGACGTCCAGCTCAGCGAAAGGGTCAAACAAGTAGCCGATCTCACGGCGAAATATGAGGAATCGGTTCGACAGCTCGAAGCCTTGGGGCGTCCCGAACACATGGCCCGCTTGGTTCAGATGAACACAATCTCCGATAAGGACCGCCAGTCCTTGAGCGGAACGATACAACAACTCGAAGCCGTCCTGGCCAAGACTAACTTCCAGCTTTCTCCTGAAAATCTCGTCCGCCTGGGCTGGTATTGTGTGGGCATCGCTCAGTATCAGAAGGGCATTGCATTCTTCCTTGACGCCACCAAGCAAAATCCTTCTCTCGGCTCGGCCTATTTGGGCCTGGCCTACGCTTCGCAGATGCGCGGCAATGAGCTCCTCCAGAGCAACGACCCCGATCATGCCAAAGAAGAGCTCGACAAGGCCGCCGGCTACGTCAAAATCGCCCAGCAATACGATGAATTTGACCTCCAATCACTCATTCAGCTTGGCTACACCGAGAAGGATCTCGCGCAGGTTTATTCCGAGAAAGGTATGCCCGACAAAGCCAGCGAGGCTGACGAGAGCGCGGCACGCCATTTCCGAATGGCTCTTGGGGCAAACGCGAAAGAAGCAGGCGCTCACAATGGCCTTGGAAACATCTACTTCGACAAAGGCGACCTCGACAGCGCCATCGCGGAGTTTCGGACTGCCGTTACGCTTGAACCCCAATACACCTTTGCTTGGTACGACTTCGTTTTGGCTTTGCGGAAAAAATATGGCAGCGAGGGCCAAACGAAAGAGCAAAACATCGAAACACTACGCACGCTCCTGACTTCGCTTCAGACTCTTGTCGAGCTCGCTCAGGACGAGAACGTTCAGCGGCTTCCCCAGCAAGCCTTTCAGAACACGCTCCAACTCGCCCAGTGGGCCACCGCCGAAGCCGCCAAATACAAACAACCCTCACCCTGACATCCCGCCGTCAATTTCAATCCCGCGTCAAGCTGCGGTAATGAAACGACCACATGGCCAGCAGCACGAACACCAGCGCGTAGTCGAGGCCGTAGCTGAGCGTAGTGAGGTGTTCGAGCCAGCCCGTCTGCTTGAGGCTGGCATGCGTGATGGTCAAGAAACGATCTTCGGAAAGCAAAGTTGTGGACGGCAGCACAATCCAAGCCGGCACACGCAAATACTTGATGTGGCCCGTTACCGCTTGGCCTGTGGGCTGCACAATCAGGGCGGCCACCGCCAGAATCAGGATGATCCCCATGGTCACGACTTGGTGCAGCACGGTGACCAGGGCCATGGCTATCGCCGCGTAAACCGCGTACCGCACCATCGGGTAAACCAGCAACACCCATGTCGTGGATTGAATGCGCTCCCCTCCAATCCAAGCCAGGATCCAGCTCAGCCCGAACATCATCACGACATACAGAGACATCAAGAGCATGGCGCCAAGATATTTGCCGAGGAGAAACTCCCAGCGTTTTACCGGGCGTGCCATGACCGCCAGGATCGTGCCGGTCTTCATCTCGCTGGACACGGAGTTAGCGGCACACCAGGCGGCGAGGAGGCTTCCCGTTCCGCTGACAAAAAACATGATGGCGGAGACCATGCCAAGAATCATGCCTTGCCCCGCGGCAGCGTTGCCGGTCGAGATCATCGCTTTGGCGCCGAGTAGAGGGGTCATCATGAGCAGCACGGTGCAAATGAAAAGCACGGCAAACACAATCAGCAGCCGGTCGCGGAGAAAAATGCCAAAGCTGTTCAGAGCGATTTGCCAGACTTTCATGACGGAACCCCGCTGGCCACGAGTTTCATGTACAGATCTTCCAGCGAAGAACGTACGGGAACCATGCTGACCACGTCACAGTCGGCGGCCCACAGTTTTTCTGCCAACTCGCGCTTACGCGCTACGGGAAGCGTGATGCGAACACCGTGAGGCCCGCGTTCGATGGTGGCGCCCCATTCGGCCAGCACAGGCTCCATCTCGGGGGGCACCTGACCGGCGAGGATTTCCACGTGGTCGCCGGCTCCCAGCAATTCAGTGAGCGACCCTGTGCGCACCAAACGCCCTTTGTCGATGATGATCGCGCGGTCGCAGATCTGCTCGACTTCGGACAAAATATGAGAGCTCAGGAAAATGGTTTTTCCCTGTTCTTTCAAGTTGTGAATTAGGTCTTTGACTTCTTTGCGCCCTGCGGGATCGAGGCCGGATGTAGGTTCGTCGAGCACCAGGAGTTGTGGATCGCTCAAGAGAGCCTGTGCAATGCCGAGGCGCTGGACCATGCCCCGCGAATATTTGCCAATCTTGAGTTTTTCGTAGCCTTGTAACTGCACTTTGTAAAGCAGGTCGCGAATAGTGGCATCTGCGACGGCCAGATTTCCCCCAGCTAAAGCGAGGTGAAAGCGAAGGAGTTTCTCGGCGTTGAGATGTTTGTAAAACGCAAAGTTTTCAGGGACAAATCCAATCTTTTCCTTAGCGCGCACGTCTCCCGGTTCGTAGCCGAGAACGCCAATTTCACCCCAGTCCGCATAGAGAAAACCCATCAGGATATTGATGCTTGTCGTCTTTCCTGCACCATTTGGACCAAGGAAAGCGCAAACTTCACCAGCACCCACTTCGAAAGAGACGTGCGTCAGCGCGGGAATTTCCTGGCCCGCGAAGCGGCGCCGGTACACCTTGGTCACTTCCTTGAACTCAATGGCTGCGGCTGTCATCAACCACTTCCGGGCCGTTGGACGCGTTAGCCGCCGTCTTAATTCCAAGCCGCAGCGCCAATTGCACTTCTATCGCGGGGTTCATTCCCGTGATTCCCTCGATGATCTTTCCTTGCGTATCCACGATAAATACGGTCGGGATCCCATCGACGGAATACAAATCCGCGGCCTTGCTGTCGGGGTCGAGCAAAACGGGGAAGGGCAGTTTCGCTTTGGCGGCGTAAGCTTCGGCGGCTTCGCGGTCGTCGTCAATGCTGATGGCAAGAATTTCGAAGTCCGAGGAACCTTTGTGGTACCTTTTGTAAAAGTCCGCGAGCACCGGAAGTTCCATCCGGCAGGGACCGCACCAACTGGCCCAAAAGCTGAGGACGACTTTCTTTTTGCCGCGATAATCGGCCAAAGAGACCAGCTCGCCGTCCAGGGAAGGAAGCGTGAAATCCGCGGCGGGCTTGTTCACCAGGGCGGAAGCTTCCCCTCTTTCGCGCAGGTGCTTTTCGAGCGCTTTGGCTTTCCACGTAATGAAAAGCGTGAAGATCGCCAGGGAGGCAATCCCCACGATTTGCGCCGGAGCCAGCTTCCTACCCATGAGTTCGCGTAGTATAGCGCATCAGTCAAGTAACGACCGGCGTCGAGCATCTGCCTCCAGACTCGCCTTGCCTTCCGCGAATCGGTTTCGAAACGGGTTCCGTTAGGTGGCGCCGACTTGGGAGCGACGGCGGATGATCCATTCGACGACTACGAGGTTCAGAATCCAACTCCAAAATGTGCATGTAATCGCGACAACCGGATCACGGGTGAGAACCAGAAACGGAAGGCCAGCCAGCCGCACAGTTGCGGCGGCGAAAGTTAGCGAATAGTTGCGCATCATCCACGCGCGATGCTCGTTGAAACGGCGCTGGCGCGCGCGGGCGAAGGCCAGCGCGCCTGTCATCAGCCACGCGATGGCGAGGGCCGTGAAGCCTGCCCTTACCAGGAAGAACTGGTTCGCTGAAAACTTCGACGAGGCGCTGTAGCCGAGAAAAGATGGACTGAGCCCCAGGAAGGAAAGATCAATTGTAGTGAGATCAGTCAACCCGTCCGCAGCGAACGCGGGAGTATCTGAGGAAAGTCCTAAGGCCACACAACCCCCCAGGAACACGGCACTTAGACACACATAGCCCATCGAGCGGTGCAGCCACGGGTGGCCATCGCGCAGCCTGCCAACAAATTGGAATAGCCCCACTGTAATGGCCACGATCCCGCTTGCGATGTGCGCCAAGATCCAGGTGTGATGCCGCGATAGAGCGAGAATTTCGTTCGGCAGGAGCAATCGTGGCGGCATGAGGAAGTAGCGGGCCGAAGTCAGCGCGGCGACCAGAGCCAAGAGCCACATCAGCGTCAACGCGGCTGAATGCAAGTAAGAACGCATAACGGCAATTATCCATCTCCGTGGATATTTAGTGCCATTGTGCTCGATTTCTGGTGGACTGACGAGCAACTCCGAAGACCGCTTGGTTTTCGGGTAACCGGACACGTTGCTCCTAGTGTTCTGTCCCATAAATAACTGGCATTAGTATTGCTGGGATTAGCGGCATCTCCCGTGCACAATGGAGGTGCCTATGGCGATGGGACGGCCGAAAGCGACGTTGGTTTTGGATGCCGAGCTGCGAGAACAGTTAGA
>DASPTU010000117.1:0-8847 GCA_035623255.1 Terriglobales bacterium
CAGTACCGCCGGCATAGAGCTTTGGTGTGAGAGGACTGCAGTGTCCGAGCAAGTTAAGACTTTGGGTGGCTTCACCTGTCCGCTGCCATTGCGCCCAGGCGAGCGAGTGCTTCTTGGGCACGGCAGCGGAGGAAAACTCAGCGCCGACCTTCTCCAGAAGATTTTTTTGCCGGCATTCGCAAACCCCATTCTGTCCCGGTTGGACGATCAAGCCATCCTGAACGTAAACGGTTCGAGATTGGCCTTCACAACGGACTCCTTTGTCGTAAAGCCTCTCGTTTTTCCGGGTGGGGACATTGGCTCGCTGGCTGTTCATGGCACCGTGAACGATCTCGCCATGGGGGGAGCCAGGCCCTTATTCCTGAGTGCGGCCTTTATCTTGGAAGAAGGGCTGCCGTTCGAGACTCTTAGACAAGTGGTGGATTCGCTCCGCAAGGCGGCTTCCGACGTAGGCGTAAATGTAGTCACCGGAGACACCAAAGTGGTGGAGAAGGGATGTTGCGACGGGATGTTCATCAACACGTCGGGCATCGGCATTGTAGAAAACGGTTTGCGGTTGTCTGCCGATCAAGCTCGGCCCGGCGATCGTATCCTATTGAGCGGATCGATCGCAGAGCACGGCATCGCAATTCTCGCGCAACGCGAAGGCTTGGCATTCGAAAGCACCGTCCAGAGCGACAGCGCCCCGCTGCATTCGTTAGTTGCCGCAATGTTGGAAACGGGCGCGGAGATTCGCTGCTTGCGCGATCCCACCCGCGGCGGACTTTCTAGCACGCTGAACGAAATTGCGTCACGCTCACGTGTCGGCATGGCCTTGGACGAACGCGCCATCCCCATTCGCGAAGAAGTTCGTGGTGCCTGCGAAATGCTGGGTTTGGACC
This sequence comes from Terriglobales bacterium, assembly GCA_035623255.1. Taxonomy (GTDB): domain Bacteria; phylum Acidobacteriota; class Terriglobia; order Terriglobales; family Acidobacteriaceae; genus JAFAGX01. Next base: position 882 of record DASPTU010000117.1, read on the forward strand.
CACTCTACGTAGCCAACGAAGGGAAACTCGTGGCCATTGTGGCTCCGGCCGCGGCCGAACCCATTTTACAGGCGATGCGGCAGCATCCTCTGGGGCAGAATGCCCGGATTATCGGCACCGTCCTAGCAGACGACCCAGGATTGGTCGTGATGCGCACGACCCTGGGCACCACGCGCATTGTGGATATGCTGGCTGGGGATCAATTGCCAAGAATCTGCTAAAGCTATGCATGAATTGGGTATCGCCAACTCCGTTCTAGACGCAGCCCGTGCCGAGGCGCAACTTCGTCCATCCATGAGGCTGACCAAGATTGTGGTCCGCGTGGGAGATTTGGCTGGGATCGACCCTGACGCCCTCAGTTTCTGCTTTGAGGCGCTGGTCAAAGAAACAGATTTGGAACCCGTGGTTCTAGAAATCGAGCGGCGAGCGCAACGGCATCGCTGCCCGCGATGCGGCAATGAATTCGTGGTCATCAACTACGACACGACGTGTCGCGCTTGCGGCGAAACAATGACTACTTTTTTGTGCGGCAACGAACTCGAATTGGCGTACTTGGAGATGGAGGACTTATGAATCGTGTGCCTCTGGAACGTAAAGTGTTGAGCGAGAATGATCGGATTGCGGCCGAGCTGCGCAACCGCTTCGCGGAACACAACATCCTGTGCCTCAATCTTGTGAGCTCCCCAGGCGCGGGAAAGACCGCCCTGCTGGAACGCACTCTCGAGGTTTTCCCGCGCGACCAACACGTCGCGGTCCTTACGGGTGACATTCAAACCGATAATGACGCTGTACGCCTCGCACGCTTCGGCTTTCCTGTGCGACAAATCACGACCGGAGGCACCTGCCATCTGGACGCGCGCATGATCGAGAAGGCTCTTTCCGATTGGCGCTTGGAGGATTTCGACCTGCTGTTTATAGAGAACGTCGGTAACCTTGTTTGTCCGGCAAGCTACGACCTGGGAGAAGCAGCGAAGATCGTTGTTTTGAGCGTCGCCGAAGGCGAGGAGAAGCCGCTCAAATATCCCGCCATGTTTCACAGATCAGAGCTTCTGATACTGAACAAGATCGATCTGCTTCCCTATGTGCCCTTCAATCTCGCGAGGGCTCACCAGAATGCGCAAATGGTCCATCCCGGAATTGAAACTATTGAAGTCTCATGCGTAACGGGTGAGGGATTGCCAGAGTGGCAGCGCTGGCTCGAAAACCGGCGAGAAGCCAGCCGCGGGAGTCTTGTTGAAAGCTAAGCCTCGTATGCAAGTTCGTCGGTGCATACATGTTTCAGGCATCGTGCAGGGCGTTGGATTTCGTCCTTATGTGTATCGCCTTGCAGTCGCGCAGCGTCTCGCCGGTCAGATTGCCAACACCGCAACCGGGGTCGTCATTGAAGTTCAGGGTTCTCCAGAGTCGGTGGATGACTTTTTGCAGCGGCTTCCCAAAGAAGCCCCGCCGCTGGCCCTCATTACTGGCCTTGATGTTCTTGAAATAGGACTCAACGGCGACTCCGAGTTTCGGATTCTTCCCAGCGAAAGATCCGAGGCAGTTCGCACTCTGATTCCACCGGACATCGCCACATGCGAAGATTGCCTCCGCGAATTGTTTGACCCCGCGGACCGGCGCCACCTCTATCCGTTCATCAATTGCACGAATTGTGGCCCGCGTTTCACGATCGTGCGCTCGATCCCGTACGATCGCCCACAAACTTCCATGGCCATCTTCCCAATGTGCTCGCGCTGCCGGGCGGAGTATGAGGACCCGCGGAACCGGCGCTTCCACGCGCAGCCGAACGCTTGCTGGGACTGCGGACCACAAGTGGAATTGTGGGATGCACAAGGAAAGCTCGTCTTGTGCCGCGATCCAGTGGCTGAGGCTGCAGCACAACTGAAGTCCGGGGCGGTCGTCGCCGTAAAGGGGCTGGGCGGCTTCCATCTTGCAGTGGACGCGACAAATATCGAGGCGGTTCGTCGGCTCCGTACACGCAAACACCGTGTCGAAAAGCCTTTTGCTGTGATGGTTCCGAACCCGGAAACAGTAGAGCAAATCTGCGAACTCGATGCTTACGATCGCGATTTGCTGATGCGGCCGGAGCGCCCCATCGTGCTCGCCCGGCGCAAAGATTCGGGAGGGATTCCCGCCGAAGTCGCACCTTTTAACAGGTTTCTGGGAGTGTTTCTGCCCTATACGCCTCTGCAGCATGTCCTTTTCGCGGAAAGCCAGTTGCATGCGATGGTCATGACCAGCGGCAACTTGAGCGAGGAACCGATCGCTATAGACAACTCAGAGGCAGTGACGCGTCTAACAGGCGTGGCCGATTATTTCCTCGTGCACAATCGGCAGATCCTGCGCCGCTGCGACGATTCAGTCGTTCGTCGCGTTGGGGGCCAGGTCAGGCAATTGCGTCGTTCCCGCGGCTTCGTGCCAGTGCCGGTATTCCTGAGGAAAAATTTCCCAGCCACACTTGCTGTTGGTGGTGAGTTGAAGAGCACCATCTGTGTGCTGAAGGGGAACGAGGCATTTCTGAGCCAGCACATTGGGGATCTCGAAAACGTCGAGGCTTATAAGTTCTTTCAGGAATCTGTCGAGCACCTACAAAAGATCCTCGAGGTTCGGCCCTCCATCGTGGCGTATGACCTGCATCCAGACTACCTCTCCACGCGCTGGGCCCTGGCGCAAAGTGAACTGAAGACGGTTGGTGTTCAGCACCATCACGCGCATATCGCCAGTTGCATGGCCGAGAACCATCTTGAGGGACGGGTCATCGGGTTCGCCTTCGATGGCACGGGGTACGGAACCGATGGCCGCATTTGGGGCGGCGAAGTCTTGCTGGCGGACTATCTGGATTTCGACCGCGCGGCGCACCTCACCTATGTTCCCTTGCCAGGTGGGTCGGCGGCGATTCGCGAGCCGTGGCGCGTAGCCATCAGCCATCTGTGGGCAGCCTTTGGATTTGACCTGCTTAAACTACCCATACCGTTCCTCCACCAGATACGGCAGTCCAAGATCTTGACCATTCTTCAGATGATGGATCGTGAAGTGAATTCTCCATTGACCTCAAGCTGTGGACGCCTCTTTGATGCGGTGGCAGCGCTGATCAACCTGCGTCACGAAATAAATTATGAAGCGCAGGCCGCCATCGAACTGGAAATGTGCCGAGACGAAGCCTTCGCGGGCCAACCGTATCCCTTCTCGATTGACGAGTCGGGTGGTATCTTGCAGGTTGATTCGCGACCTCTCTTTCGAGCTATCGTGGAAGACCTACGTCACGGTGCAACGGCAGGGAAAGTCAGTCAGCGTTTCCATGATGGGCTTGTAGAAGTGCTCGTGAGGGTCGCTCTGATCCTGCGCGGGCGTACCTCGCTGAACTCAGTTTGTTTGAGTGGCGGGACATTCCAGAACGCTTATTTGGCGACGCGGCTAGAGAAGTTGTTGCGGGAGATGAGATTTGACGTCTTCACGCATTCGCAGGTTCCTGCGGGCGACGGAGGACTCAGCCTCGGCCAAGCGGTCGTTGCCGCCTATCGCCAATGCTGAAATGCACTTCGAAGATATTTAACGAGAGTGCGTGTTCGGATGTCTGTGTGTTTTCAGCTTGTGCTGGATTTTATCAACCTGTTTTTCCAGCTTCTTTACCAGCATTTCGAGTCTCTTAATTCGCTTGTTGTAATCCGGATGTTGATGGCTGTGCCGTGGCTCGGCCATATCTCCTCCAATGAGTTGAGAAGTGTGGCCCCGCTGCCAGTTAGTTTGAAACATCGTCGCGCAGGGGAGCGGGAGGGATTCTAGCATTACACTCTGTCAGACCACGGGAGTTTCCCTTGGCCCTTTGCCTAATCCTAAGGACCCTCAGATTGCGTGGGGCATTCAGCACGTCATCGAATACATTGAACCGCAGCCCTGGACCTTGTCCTGATGGCCTGAAAGGGGATCCCTCTGTTCAACGAGGTGTGGATTGAAAGCGATACATCAGCGCATCGTCGGGCACGGCGCGTTTCAACTGCCCTGAACATCTACGCTCAGACTCTGGCTGAGCACATGGAGCACATCTGCGAGCGAAGATCGAAGAGTTCATCGAGCAGTTTTACAAGCGACAGCGCTTGCACTTGACTCTGGGCTACCGACCCTGAGGAATTCGAACAACAGAGCGAGCAGAGAAACCCGGTAGGCTCCCTGAGTGCAACCGTGCAGTTTGTTGTGAACGATGGGAACGGTGAGGCTACGATGAAGCGGGAACGTTGCACGTGTCGATATCATGCCGACAGAACCCTGCCAAGCGCAAACGCTGGGAGTCCCAGGTGCTCAAGTGAAGAGCTAGCGATCAGACCTTTGAAGTGTCGAGCATGGCGGGGGCGAACGCCTCGTGTTCTGTCCTCGCGATGATTTCGTTCTGCAACGCGCGGGTTAAATCGCAAAAATAGTCGCTGTAACCTGCCACGCGAACGATTAGGTCGCGATGCTTGTCCGGATCAGCCTGGGCCGCGCGGAGAGTGGCTGCGGTAACCACATTGAACTGGACGTGATGCCCGCCCATGCGAAAGTAGGAACGGACCAGGCGCGCCACTTTGTCGAGCCCATCTTCTCCCTCCATCAATTGGGGGGTGAATTTCTGGTTGAGCAGAGTTCCTCCGGTTCGCGCATGGTCCATCTTGGCTGCGGACTTGATTACCGCGGTGGGCCCGTTGCGATCCGCACCCTGAACGGGCGAGATTCCATCCGAAAGCGGTTCCCAAGCGCGGCGCCCATCTGGCGTAGCTCCAGTCACAGAACCAAAATAGACGTGACACGTGGTCGAGAGGTAATTCACACGGTAGAAGCCGCCCTTGGTATTTTTCCGTCCATCTATTCCGTCAAAGAAAGCGTTGAATACGTCCTTGAGAACGGCATCAGCATAGTCGTCATCGTTGCCATACTTCGGGGTCTTATTCCACAAAAGAAGGCGCAGCTTTTCATTACTCTCGAAGTTGTGAGCCAGAGCATCGAGTAGTTTGCCCATTGGCAGAGTTCTGCGGTCGAATACGTAATACTTCACCGCAGCGAGGCAGTCCGTGCAGGTTCCCGGAGCAACGCCCATAATGTAAGTCGTGTTATAACGCGGTCCTCCGTTGTTGTAGTCCTTGCCCTTCGCGATGCAATCATCCACCAACAGGGACAGGAACGGCGCTGGCATGTAGTACGCGTACAGCCGCTCAATGACATTGTTGCCCTTGACCTTGACATCGACAAAATAGTGCAGCTGTTTGCGGAAGGCGGCGAGCAAATGCTCATAGGAAGTTAGAGCGCGCGGGTCTCCTGTCTCAATTCCGATCTTCTTGCCGGTGGGCGGATCCACTCCGTTGTTGAGCGTAATCTCGAGGACCTTGGGAAGGTTAAAGTAGCCGGTCAAGATGTATGCTTCTTTGCCAAAAGCTCCCGTTTCGACGCAGCCCGAAATCCCACCAAACCGCGCGTCTTCAAGCGCTTTCCCCTGACGCAACAGCTCTTCTACGACCATGTCTGCATTAAAGATAGATGGCTGTCCCCAGCCCTGGCGCACGATTTCCAGGCCGCGCTTCAGAAACGCGTCCGGGTTCTTGTTGCTCAGTTGAAGATTCGAAGAGGGTTGCAGCAAATGCATTTCGTCAATGACGTCCAGAATCAAATAAGTGACGTCGTTCACGCCGTCCGATCCATCACGCTTCAGCCCTCCGCTGTTGATGTTGGCAAAATCGGTGTAGGTCGCGCTTTCCGCCGCGGTCACGCCCACCTTAGGGGGAGCCGGCTGATTGTTGAACTTGACCCACAGGCATTCCAGAAGTTCCTTGGCGTGGTCTCTGCTCAGCGTGCCTTCTTCCATGCCCTTCTGATAAAAGGGATAAAGATGCTGATCGAAACGTCCGGGGCAAAACGAATCCCAAGTGTTGAGTTCCGTCACAACTCCCAGGTGGGTGAACCAATAGGCTTGTAGTGCTTCCCAAAAATCACGCGGTGCGTGTGCTGGTACGTGGCGGCATACCTGCGAAATTCTCAGCAGTTCGGCCTGCCGTTCAGGATTGGCTTCCGTTTTGGCCAGTTCCTCGGCCTTTTCGGCATGGCGTTCCGCAAAGCGGACCACCGCATCGGCCGCGATCGCCATGGCGCGCAGCTCATCTCGTTTTGCTGCGGCTTCTGGATCGTTGAAGAAGTCCAATCGGGACAATGAGGACTCGATCTCGGCTTTCAAATCCAACAAGCCTTTGTGGTAGATAACATCGCCCAGCACGGTGTGTCCGGGTGCGCGCTGTTCCATAAACTCGGTAAAGATGCCGGCCTCGTAAGCGTTCTTCCACTCCTGAGTCATCTCCGCGAAGATGAGGTCGCGAATCGCGTGCCCATGCCAGTAAGGGAGCACCTCATCCTTATGGATCCGCCGGGTCTCGTCGTCTACAGCGTAGGAGATCTTTTCACGTGAATTCAGGACGTCGAGGTCCTCGAGACTATGGCAGCACAGCTCGGGGAATGTGGGAGTTGCCTTCGGCTCCGGGCCGCGCTCTCCGACAATCAGCTCGTCCGTTCCAATGTAAATGGCTTTGTGTTCCATCAGGTATTGAAAAGCGCGAGCGCGGCGGATTGGAACCGACACAGTTCTATCTTGGCGGTAGAACTCCGTGAGCAGCGCCGCGCGTTCTATGGATAAGCTTGGTTTTGCTTGCAAGGATGCTTGTCTGAGTCTGTTCACGCGCTCCGTCATATCAGCCTCCAATGCGCACATTGAACCCATCGCGGCCCAAACGTGCGGCGATTGCTTGCATGTGTTCGGCCGTGGGAGGGTCCACTCGCTCCATTCTGTAGGGGAGATGCAACCTTTGGTATTTGTCGCTCGCGATCCGGTGGTAGGGGAGAAGATCGATCCTTGTGAGACCGAGTGAGAGCAAAAATGCGGACAGAGCGTCTATGTTATCCGCACCATCGTTTACTCCAGGAATGACAGGAAAGCGCACAATCACAGCACTCCCGTGTTTAGCGATCGTTTTCAGATTTTGCAGAATCAGTTCGTTGCCGACGCCCGTGAACTGCCGGTGCCTCTCACTATCCATCAGCTTCAGATCGTATAAAAACAGATCCACGTTTTCGCAGACGCGCCGGATAACACCGGAGGGCGCATAACCGCAGGTATCCAGAGCGGTACGAAGACGTCGAATGTGGCAGGCAGCAAGCAACGCTTCCACGAATGAAACTTGCATCAGTGGTTCACCGCCCGAGACTGTAATGCCCCCGCCGGACTCGTCAAAAAAGACCTCGTCCTTGAGCACCTCCGCGAGTACATCCGGTACACTCATCCACCGGCCCGCGAGTTGACGCGCGCCTGCCGAACAAGCGTCGACACAAGTTCCGCAGTGGCGGCAAAGAGCGGAATTGCGAAGTACGTGCTGATTCAACTGAAGCGCGCCGCGCTGACACGCCGATACGCAGTCGCCACAGCGAATGCATCGCTCTTCAAAGTAGACCAATTCGGGTTCATGCGATAGGCCTTCCGGGTTGTGACACCAGGCGCAGCGCAACGGACAGCCCTTGAGAAATACGGTTGTCCGAATTCCTGGCCCATCGTGGATAGAAAATCGCATTATGTTAAAGACCAGCCCCTTGGTGAGTGACTGCTCAGGAGGACTGGGAACTGAGTGGGTGTGGGTTGGGGATGGCAGTAGGCTGTTCATGCGAGACCATCTTGTATACTGTATACGCTACGATGAAGAACCTTTGGCTGGCTGTGACACGCATCACTCCGCTAAACTGTTTCGCGCACCCTCCACAAGGCAAGCAGTCACAGCCGCCACTCCGGGTAATGTCTGAGAATCGCAGTCTGACCGCTGCCGTGATTTCAGCAATTCCACTTGTGGTTTTATTTTTTGCCTTTGTGAGTGGCACCGACCTGGAGAGAGGTCGGGCAAGTACTAAGGTGATCGGTCCGGCAGCAGGTGCTGTATTCGTCCATCGTGCCATGCAGTACGACGTCTCG
>DASPTU010000118.1:0-4100 GCA_035623255.1 Terriglobales bacterium
GTTGTCGGCTTGCCGTCTTCGCTCCAGGTCTTCAGCGTGTACTTTCCCGCAGGGATGCTTTTGATTTCGAAATTGCCATCCTTGTCGGTCACCGCGAAGTACGGTGTCGGCACAACGACCACGTAGCCGGACATCTCGGGGTGCACGTTGCAAAGTAGGGATGCCACACCCGGATCGTTGAACTGGAAAGGCTTCTTGTCGCCCTTGGGCCACGTGCCGAGATTGTGGGCGAGCTTTTTGTTGCCGCTGATCGACGGCCAATAGACATTGTGGCCCACGGGGTCGCTGTTCAGGAAATCCACGGTGGTGCCCTGCTGCACCGCGACGACGTGCGGGATAAACGCCATTTTCCGCTGGTCAACAACCACGTGGTCTTTCGGAGCCTCGAAGGTTTTGCCTGCGATCGCGTCGACATACACAGCGATGTTTTCCGCGGACTTGATTCCCTGCACGCTGACCTTGCCTTTGATTTCGTTGGCTGGGCTTGTGGCTGCCAACACAACAACCAGGCTTGCTGTGACTGCGAACTTCACTGCCATCTTCAATATGCTCATAATTTTCCTCTCGTTTTTAAATGCTCCTTGCGATTCGAAACCTTGACTCAGACTCGATTAGAAGACGTAGTCAATGCCGGAAATGAATGAATTCGGCCGGAAGTACAGACTAGTGGGCGGGGGAGTGGGATTTGCATAAGGCCGCCCGTATGTGTACTGATACTCGCCGATTACCTTGATGTTGGCTCGCACCAGCACTTGGAAACCGGGGCTGAAGCGGTTCCGCGTTGTGTATTGCAAACCTGCGTTGATGAAATCAGCCGGCGAATTCACCCAGTCATAGCGCATGTAGGTAATCAGCCAGGGGTGAACCCAATAGTTGGCTCCTGCAAACCCGCCGGAATACTTGATTGGCTTGGCGGCCACGAATCCAGTCGCAGCCGTGTTCTCCACAAGGTTTTCATCGTGGCCGTATAGCCCGACTCCGAACAATTCCAGATGGCGGTATTTGAAGCGAATATCGCCGCCGACGCGGTAGAACGGTTCATTTAAAATCCCCAATCCCGGAAATGCGACGCCGTCGAGATTGAGCTGGTTTTTTCCGTAATAGTAGAAGGCGCCGAAGCGAATCGAAGTGTGATCCCGCGGCCCGGTGGGCCCAGCCGCCTGGACGGCGTGGCGGCTTTCCGGATCGCGCTCCAAATTAAACTTCTGCGAAACCCGGACGTAAACATCCTTCGTATTTCTTGTGCTCAGGGGAGTGCTTCCATAGGACGAGTTCGTTCCGTCGATGAAGGCCACTGACCAAGTAAAATTGCCGTTGTTTGGAAAACCCCCAAACTCGATCCCGCGTTGGGGCGTTCCCAGGAAAAAGGGATTGTTCGTCGTCCCCAGGCTGCCGGCGAGGCTAGTTTCGCTGAAAACGTCATACGCCGTAGGGTAGATGCTACGCGCCTGCGAAAAGGGCAAATCCAGTTCGAATTGGCCAAATCGCACGTTGAACGCATTCAGAGGCAAGCCGAAGACGTGTCCTAGATCGTTGTACCGGAGATAGCCGTCGCCCAATCCTCCCCCTGCGCCGGTTCCCCCAGTGGAGATGTCGTTGTCAATCCAAAACGCCAGGTTTTGTCCAAAGCTCCCCGCGCTGATGATCGTGAACGTATTCGGTACAAAGAGATCTGTTCGCGGCGTGTAGCCCGTTGCGGCAATAATTCCTTGCGGCTGCTTGGCATTCCAATTGAAGTTACCCGAATACCGGAACGCGATCGGCAAGAACCCTGGGATCTCGCCCGGGTACACGGCTCCGGGAAACGCTTCCTTCTGCGCCTTTGAGCCGAGCAGAACCGGCGGCTCCTTGACAAATGTCTCGTCATCCTTGGGAAACTTGAAGCCGTTCTTCTTGAAGGCCTCGCCAAAGTCATTCAGTTCAGGATAATTGTTATGACAGGTGGTGCAGGACGTCTGGTACTTTCGGGAAAACGCAGGGATGGCGGAGCTCTTGGGAGCCGAAGCGAGTGTCATCCAAACGATTGCCAAGCCAGCAACTACGGCAAACACACTGATATCACGGCTGCGGTTATTCATCACAACAAACCCTCCTGACTAATCTCCAATGAAAAAGCAACTTCCGGTCCCGACTCAATCTGCAAGCTTTGTAGGTCACAAGACTGGAGGCCCAGGGCAAACGGCGCAGTGCCTGGAATCACGCGGAAATGTGACCGGCATCACACGCGCGCTAAATTTGTGGGCAATTAGGAGTGGAATGTTACGGTAACCGAATTCCCGAGAGTACCTAACTAATTGTAATCGCCGCAGATGAGCGGTGACCGCAATCACATCCGCTCGTGACCCCTATCATATCCCTTTGGCAAAGGATGGCCTTCCAATAGGACAACGAGAGGTGGACCCAGCTCACGGAAAGTGAGGGTCGCCGCTTATTTCGCTCTCGCGGTTGAAGCAAAGAACGCTTGCAGGAGCCAGGGACATTCCCACAGTGGAACGGCCAATGTGAGTGTGGAGCGAAACTGAAACCAGCTACCGGAGGGCAGACACACCGGATCCCATTCACCCGAAAGTGGCGGACAGAGGTTGATATGGACAGGGATACGAGCAGGACTGAGACGGAGCAAAGCAGCATGTCACAGGATTCCATGAGCAACCGCTTCTGGTTTGTGCCGAAAGATCGCGGGGGTGTAGTCCGTCGTGGCTACACTATGCGCGCTCCCTACGGGCTGGAAATCATTGAGAGCTGCTTCAATTGCCCCCACCGCGAGGAGCGGCTCTTCTGCAATTTGTCGACACCGGCGCTGAAGCAACTCGAAACCATCACAGCAGCGGCCAGCTATCCAAAAGGCGCCACGCTTTTCGTGGAAGGCCAAAAGCCCCGTGGCGTGTTCATTCTGTGCAACGGCCGGGTAAAGCTCTCTACGTCCTCCGCAGATGGAAAGACCTTGATTCTACGAGTGCCGGAAAAAGGAGAGATTCTCGGACTTGCTGCCACTGTTTCCGGCCAGCCTTACCAAGCCTCGGCCGAAGTTCTGGAGCCGGCGCAGGCTAACTTCATCGCAAGAAATGACTTTCTCGAATTTCTGAAATCGTACGGGGAAGCGGCTCTGCGCGTCGCGCAGCAGCTCAGCGAAAACTACCACTTGGCCATCAACGAAATGAGGACGATTGGACTGTCTCACTCCGCCGCGGAGAAATTCGCCCGGTTCCTGCTGGAACAGGCTTCGGAAGGACGGAAGGAAGAGGGCGAAGTGCGGCTGACTCTGACGCTAACGCACGAAGAAATTGCCCAGATGATTGGCTCGTCGCGAGAGACAGTCACGCGGCTCTTCTCGGATTTCAAGAAGAGGCAGCTCTTACAGGTTAAAGGTTCATCGGTACTTATCCAGGACATCGCCTCGCTCCGCAGGTTTGCGGACAGCTAAGCACAGCCGAGCCGAGCTGGTTTGGGGGCGATTGGTAGAGGCTCTGCTGTCAATTTCAAACTGATCTGTCTAAGTTTAGTACTCCGCTCTTTCGGTTCCGACGTTTCGTATTAAGAGGCAACCAGACGCAGAAAAAATCAAGTATTGCCCGAAGTCAGACCTTCAGGTAGTCTCTGTGTCCCCACCACAGGCAGGAGGAATCCGTTGCTTACTAGAAGAATGCACAAAGGTACGCTCATTACGCGTGACGCCTACCAAGCGCTATTGGATCTGAAGTCGCTGGTGGAGAAGGCGGTCGAGAAAGCGCATACGGCAGGCCTCGACACTGCCGGGCTGGGAGTAAGTTCGCGGCCAACGGGAGATCCGCTAAAGGACTTGAGAAGTGCGGCCGAAACGCTGCATTCTTCCACGTTTGAAACGACGTTAGCCGATGCCCGCAACAAGATCGACATGGCCATGGCTTGGCACAAGCAAACCCCGCACTAAGAAGACCGCACCTCTCGAAGAGACACGTAGACCATAAGCGAGCAGCTGTAGCGACTAGCTGTAATCGCAGGAAAGCTCATCTTCAAAAGTGCCAAAAATCGAAATGGGTTGTTTCGTGGGCCCGGTAGGATTCGAACCTACGACCAACGGATTATGAGTCCGCTGCTCTAACCGCTGAGCTACGGGCCCC
>DASPTU010000119.1:0-27405 GCA_035623255.1 Terriglobales bacterium
ATGTTGCGACTCCTCCAAGAATAAGCACGCAACCAAGCACTTCCGCCAGCAGCACCACCCTTTGATGCGCTCGATTGAGCCGGGGGAACACTGGGTGTGGTGCTACGTCGATCTGATTGCGCCGGGAGAGTTGCGCGGCAAAAACTTCGTCCCACTTCAGCCCTAAAACAATAAACCCTCTCAGTGCGCTGAGAGGGTTGCCGCCGCTGTTGGTCGGAACAGGACTAGGCGCGTACTACATTGGCTGCCTGGAAACCTTTTGGTCCCTTGAGCAGGTCGAACTCCACGGTCTCACCTTCGTTCAAGGTACGATAACCGTTTTCCTGAATCGCGGAGAAATGAACGAAGACATCCTCCCCTGTGGACCGCTGGATGAACCCATATCCTTTAGCCCCATTGAACCATTTCACTGTGCCTTTCTCTCTCACAAAGAACTCCTTTCGCCTCTGCTAAGAATTAACACCCCACATCCACATCCCTCGTCCAGCGCACGTTCGTACGACCCCCTCAGAGGACGTGGACTAACGCTTGACATCGCTCCCCTGTCAACAAGAAAGACCCCTGAGTTTCGCGCCTGCATGCGTCAAAATCGGCGCGAAGCTCCGGAGTCTGTCGTGGTGGCGCGAGTTGCGACTGCGAGACACGAAACATCTACCCAAGCTAGTGACGTCGTTGCCACAGGAATGTGGCAACGAGCACAAGATAATACCATCTACTTACAATCTGACAAGGGGTATTTGCTCGCTAAAACGATTTATGAACGGACTCTGCCGCATTGGCAGGGGCTGCGGTCTCGTTCATCGATTGGGTTCTGGCACAGCGGATTGCGGCTAACTGATTGAAGGTAAACACCGTTAACAGCCTGCACCAATTTACGAGCACACACCTGCGTTCGAATCCGTGCAAGCTCTCGTCCGCCGTTATCGCGCCTGGAAAGCGCCGATCCCGGTCACGGTGACCCAGATCAGAACTAACCCGATTGCCATGCAGATAATAAAGATGAGCTTGGTTGCGTCATCGAAGGCCGATGAACGCCGTCTCCGGTACAACATACACACACCTCAACTGCTAACCATCAACGAGTGACACGGGCCAGAGATTTTGGGTGAGTGGAGAAATGTTAGCCCAATTCACAGCCCACGGCAAGGGGATCCAGGGTTGGTTCGAAGGGAAATGACCCGTTATCGGCGCATGGCGATCTGCCGCTCTTCCGCGGTCATCTGGTTCCACAGCACCTGCAGATCCCGCGCTAGACGGTCGTTATTCGGATCCTGCTGCAGCGCCTTCGCGAACCAGCGGTAGGCCAGCGGCAAGTCGCGGCCCACACAATGTCCAGTAGCATACATCGTTCCCAGCACACTGTTTGCCTTCGCGTTCCCGTGTTCGGCCGCCGCTTGCAAGTCCTTTTGTGCGAGGCTGCAGCTTGCCGGGACGCCCGTCCCATACAAGTATTTCTCGCCTTGTGCCTCGAGCTGATCCGCATCAGAAACCGCCGGAGCCGTTTGCTTTAGCCTGGCTATTGATTTCCTGCTCGCCGTTGCACTCGCAGGAGACCCTGGCCTCGCGCTCGCCGCTTCTTCACTCCCGTTCTGCCCTGCACTTCCAGCTGGCTTGCTGCTGCTTGGCGTGGCGCTGCCCGGAGTCGTCGACGGGGCCGGAGCAGAAGTCGCAGCTGAGACAGCCGCTTTGGCCGCATTGCCAGCAGGTGCAGTGCCGTCCTGCGCAGGCGACACCGACGTGCCCTGAATCAACGCCGCATTCGGAATTGCAGGAGGCGGCGCAACATTGTTCGGCTCTGCGCCCGGTGCACCGGGATTCTGTGCAGTCGATACCGGCAGATCGCCCACTCCCGTCATCGGCTTGTCAGTGGCTGTGCCACTATTGGGCGCTCCTGCACCAATCTCAGAGCCGGGTGCTTCCGCAGTGCTCACTTGTTCAGTCGGGGTGTTGGGGTGTTGCGCCAGATGGGCTGCTGCGTAAGTCCGCAACTGCTCACGCCAGTGCCAACCGGCCACGCCGATTCCAATCAGGACTAGCAGCAGCACCACAGACCTTCCCCAGTGGCTTTCCTCTAAATCATCTTCCAGCAGGTAGGACACGCTGGTGTTGGTGTCATCGGACAGGCCCAGGAAAGATGGCCCGCTAACTCGACGCACGGGTTCGCTCCGCACCGGGGCCTGGACGGATGGTCTGTCGTTCCCACCTTTTTCGGAGATCGGCGGGAGCGGTGGAGGCGGCTGTGGCGGCGGTAACTTCGCGCCGCACATGCCACAATAGTGATACCGCACGGCGCTCTCGTGTCCGCACTCCTCACACCGTACAAGCAAGCTTGAAGGCATAGATATACTTCTTTTGGATGGCGAGACCCGGCACCTCGTTGTGTGAGCTGCTGCTCGCTTCGCAATACCCTGATTCGTCTTATTATCGCAAGATTCGCCTTGCGATGCATGCGCCGAAATCGACTGTAAGGCGGCCCCATGCGGTTTTCGAAGTTGAGGCGATTAAAGGGCGTCCGAGCGCGCTGCCGAAAACTCGAGGGAAGTCGAGGGAGGCTTCCTCCTCTACGAGAATCTGACCTTCACATCCGGCCCCTTCTCGAGATGAATGCTGTCGATGAAGCGCACTTTGCCGGTGCGCAGAGTCATGATGACCGACGACGTTCGCGTCCCCTCGCCAAAGAACCGCACTCCACGCATCAAAGCACCATCAGTAACGCCCGTGGCGGCAAAGATCAGTTGTCTTCCCGGCGCGAGGTCTTCCGCTTCATAGACTCGGTTTTTATCTTTTATTCCCATGCGTGCGATGCGCTCTTCCAATTCCGGTTTGTCGATGACCAAGCGTCCCTGCATGTAGCCGTTCAGGCAGCGGATCGCGGCCGCTGTGATTACGCCCTCCGGGGCGCCACCCGATCCCATCACTGCATGGACACCCGTCCCGATCACCGCCGCCGCAATGCCCGCCGACAGATCGCCGTCGCCAATCAGTTTGATCCGCGCTCCCGCCGCCCGAATTTCGGCGATCAGTTTTTCATGCCGCGGCCGGTCGAGCACAATCACTACTAAATCTTCCACATCGCGCTCCAGCCTCTTGGCGATATTTCTCAGATTCTGCGCTACCGGCGCGTCGAGATCGACGGCATCTTTGCAGGATGGTCCGACAACAATTTTTTCCATGTAGCAATCGGGAGCATTCAGCAGCCCGCTGCGTTCCGAAGCTGCCAGCACAGTAATCGCCCCGGGCGCGCCGGTAGCGCACAGGTTAGTTCCTTCGAGCGGGTCCACGGCGATATCGACCTCCGGCACGTCGGTGCCATCGGGAAACTGCGCTCCCACTTTTTCCCCGATGTAAAGCATCGGCGCTTCGTCCCGTTCGCCTTCGCCGATCACAATCGTCCCGCGCATGGGAATGTTGTCCATGGTCTGGCGCATGGCCTCAGTCGCCACCTGGTCCGACAATTTGCGCGCACCCTGACCCATGGTGTGAGCGGAGGCAATCGCGGCCACTTCCACCACGCGCAGGAATCTCGAGGCCAGGTCGCTTTCGATGTTCTCACCAAAACTTCTGACTTTGCCTTCCTTGTTTTCCGTTCGGGACTGCGTCGCCATCACGATCCTCCAAAAGAAAACCGGCTTAGGAATATAGCGCGAAGTGGGGCAGAAGGGGAAGCTGGCTATGGCGATAGCGCTTACTCTAGTTTCTGGATCGCACCATGTCCGGCGTATAAAGAACAAACGTGCATCCCGAGATCGAAGAACAGCTCAATACTCCGCGGCGCAATAGTCGCGTCGGACCGTTATCGGGGAAAGGCACCTCAAAGGATGCAGCACTTAGAGCCCTGTCGGCCGACCTCAATTTTTCTGAACCGCTCACAAACTGTATTTCTTGGAGCTTCGATCCCGGGCCAAAGAGCAGAAAGAACTCAGCGCTGGCGGACTCCGATGTAATACTCGGCAGCTTCACCGTCCGTAGCTTGCTAAGTTCTTCGCGACCCGCGTTGCCGAAGCGCCCGGGATTGGCGCTGGCACCCAGGCGATCGAGGCGCTCCTGCGTTTCCTTCGTGGCGTCAAGTTTCGGCGATGCAATCAGGGCCAGTCGGTACATTCTTGCCGCCTCATCCTTTTTGTGCTCTTGTTCGTAAACCTGACCCAGGTGGTCCGCATTGATGTAGTTTTGTGAAATTGTCCACGCGGCGCTGAGGTACTTTGCCGCCTCGTCCAACTCCCCCAGCTTGAAGTATGCCCAACCAAGCGTATCCCAGTAGGCGGAAAGTACGGATGGACTGGCCAAGTCCTTTTCGCTTAAGTCAGCCAATTTCATTTGTGCAGTCGATTCTTCCTCTGCCCGGACGGCCTTTTTTGCGTATTCCAGCGACAGCGGCAGACTTTGGCCAGCGTCGGCCATCTCGTAACTCACGCTATTGAGCATCTCCGGACTGGAGTCCAGGTCAATTGCTTTTGCGAAGGCCTCTAGCGCCTGATCTTGTTTCCCTCCGTGCATGTAAATCGACCCCAGTTGCGAGTACAGACGGGCATGATCCGGTGCCAGCTTGATCGCGGATTCCACCGCACCAGCGGCCTCGTCGTAGCGCTTTAAAAGGGAAAGCGCGCCACCCAGGGCAGAGAACATGTCACTATTTCCTGGCTCAGACTTCACAAGATTCTGCAGTACGGAAGCGGCTTCTTGATATTCCTGCTGATCCATCAAGGCAGAAACGAACGCCCTGTTAACCACGGAATCGTCTGGGTCAGCCTCGCGAGCCCTCCGGAAAGTCTCAAGCGCCATCTCATGCCTCGAGGTGGTAACGTAGATGCCGGCTAGCAGGAGCCAGGCACGTGCAAAATGGGGATCGGCCTTGACCGCGCGATTGAGAGAGTCGATGACAGCAGGTATGTTGCCGCTTCGAGCCTGGTTCACAGCATCGTTAAAGGCCTGCATTGCCTCAGAATTGTCGCTGTACGGCAGATTAGCAACCTCTTTTTGAAGACTATTTGGCGAGGAGCTCGTTGAGAAGAGTACGACGGTACGCGCATAGTCGTCGGCAACAGCCATGGCGAATCTTTTGTAGGTCTCATACTTGTCCAGGGGAACTTCGTGTTGCTTAACGACAAGCGTGCGCACAGTCTGCAACGCCCCACGCGCGAACGAATACGAAGCGTGATACTCCGCGAAATCCTCTTTGAGGTCCACTTGGGTTGGAAGGTGCGGTGAATAGCCGTCGGGCAGGTCTACGCGCGACTCGTTCCTGAACTCTGCAATCGGTCCCAGAAGAATGGGATGAGTTGCCTTGGTGTCCGGAAGCGGACCCAGAACCGGCGGAAGCGGGGAACTAATGCGCCTCTCGGACCATTGTGGAAAATCCTTTCGAGTATATGAGTATGAGAGTGTGAAGGGACTGTCGAACTTCTCCGGTGGGCTCGCTGTTACGTCACTTACCTCGCCAGCAAATCCCGAGTTGTAGGAGATCTGCTGCACCAGGTCCTTCCATTGCGGCATCGGCACCCGCCGGAACGCAGCCCTCAACAAGACCTCCGCATCATCACCGCTCACGTTGCGCTCGATCTTTCCTTCCAGTGTCCCGTCATCCTTGAGCTTTGCGTCGATGTGAAATGTCTCAGCAGCTTTCGTGGGAGGTTCGGCTGGCGTGGTCAGAAACGCAGCCGATTTATCCACCGGAATCACCAGGGCCTGCTTGTCGCGCAGCAACGCCAACAGGTACCCAAAGGGCGCAACCTCCGCAGTCGTGTCCAGCCACACCGAGCCATTCCCCTGCGGAACCGCGGTGATCACGTGATCAAACTGCGCGGGCGAAGGAACATCGAGATCAAGCTCGTGGCTGGAATTAATCAACGCCGGATACGCCTTAATTCCCGCGGCTCCCAGCAGGGAAGCCAGCAAGGTGTGCTTATCCTTGCAATCGCCGTATTGGTTGGCGAGAACTTCTGCCGCGGAATGCGGCTGGTAGCGTCCAATCCCAAAGGCCACGCCGATGTAACGGAATTGCGTGCTCACGTAGTTGTAGATTGCGCGCTCCTTCGCATTCTCGTCGGCCGCATTTTTGGTAAGCTCGGCCGCTTTCGCCTGAATGTCCGGGTTCGGCTTTACGCGGTCCAGTTGCAGTTGGTTGTACCAAGCGCCAATTTCTTCCCAGCTCTGAAATGTGGAGATCTGCACGTCAGGCGACGGCAACTTTCCGCGCGCAAGATGGTAAGTTTGTTCTTCCTGCTCCTTCTTCTGCTCATCCGCTGACTTCTGTTCCAACTGCGAGGTATTCCACACGAAGACGCGGCGCGAACCTTCATCGCTGATCGCCGGCTTGTATCTCGGGCTCTTCCACCTCAGCTCGCGCGCTCGCGGGACGCTGACCTTCAGTTCCTGGTCGAGCATGATGAAATCGTGCGAAAAGTTGAATGCATACCAAAATTGCCCGGGCGCCAGCGGTTTAGTGGCATGCCAATGAGCCTGAGTCTCCAGCACATCGCCCACGCTTAGCCCTTTCACGGCCACGTGCTTCTCCCGCAAATCACTGTAAAAAGGCGCCTGCCGCGTGATCTCAGCGGGCATGTCCTGAATGTTCTCAGCGGGAGTAGTGATTACTGTTCCGTCCGGTTTTCGGACACGGACGTAATCAACATCTATGCTCTCGGTTGCACCCTGATAGGAAAATGTCAACACTCCGTAGCGTTGAACGCCAGCGTCTGACTGGATGCGGATTCGAGCGGAGCTTTGGCGTGTGCCCGTCCCGTCGTTCTCGAAGGCAATTTCCGTGGAGTCCTGCTCACAAACAAAGGCCTCTTTGGAATAGTCCGGCTTCGCAGCCACCGGTTCGCTTTTCATGCTTTTCGGTTGTGTTGCTTGAGCGGGGACTTGGGCCTTACACATGCTCAGGAAAACGACCACTGCAACAAACGGCAAATGGCACAGACACTTCAACATAAGCGGAATGGTTTTACCTTGCCAGGGAGAAAAAGGCAAGGATTCATCTCACAGAATCAGAGTTTCTTGTAGGCCGAGTAGAGATGAACCCCTTGTTGAGCCTCCGGTCTGGTTGGCTTCACTAAACCTGCTAAAATTACGTCAAGGCACTGTCCCGCGCGTGGGGCTATAGCTCAGCTGGGAGAGCGCATCGTTCGCAACGATGAGGTCGTCGGTTCGATCCCGACTAGCTCCACCAACTTCTAATCAGTTCGTTGCCAGTCGGACTGCGCAGCCCCGTTTGCTGTTGAGCCACTCTCAGTGAGTTTTGCCTCTCTTAGGCGTTCAGCAATCTTGTCGGCGAACGGCTGCGCGAGCTGTCCTACCGATTTAGCATAAGTGTTACCCAAGAACGCTTGGCGGATCGTGTCAGTGTGATCGAAGATCCGCTTCCCGCTGGCGTCCGTTAGCCAGTAGTGAATCTTGGCGGTTTCTCGGCCAGATCCCATCCCGACGAGCAACCTTTTTGCCCGATTGCCCGAATGCCATTCCAACACCTCTCCTCTAAGGGTGTAGACGACGCCCTTGGCATCCTTTAGAGGTTCCGGAACGACGTAGAAATAGCGATCGTCCTTCTTAATGAGTTCCGCTAGTGTCTCAAACTTGAGTTGGTTCATGTCGTACGGCCACGAAACTCCGGCGGGGAGGACAAAGGTGTCGACAATAATAGTCGGCTTACTTTGCTCAGCGCCTTGCACAATCGACGTTAGCAGGAGAGTGCCAACAATGAACCGAACAACCACATTCACCCGAAATGCTTGCCGCACGTTGATCTGCCACATTCTAACCCCATTTTGTGGCGATGGCCTCAGTGTTGAATTTCGACATTAATGTAAGCCTTCCAGCCACTGAGCAATCTTAATATGTGTTGGTGTTTGATCTCCTATCCACTAATGGCCTGTGTCCGACTAATAGAAACATTCTTTTCTGTCCCTGCGCTCGCGCTTGTGCAGTTGACCTCTATGTGAGCACTGTTCATGGCATCCTTTAGAATCAGGAATGGATTGTGCTTAGAGTCGAGAGGTTTAGCCGTTGGGGTTCGTGCCACGGAGGTTGCCTCCATTCTTGAATGCATGAGCCATCGTTAGGAGTCGGTGGGGTGGTTGAGTTTCGAGAGTATCAGAGCTTCTTTGTGAAAGGTCATCCGCACGGTTGGGTCAATCACCGTTCCGGGAGAAAGGATCTTGATAGCGACATCACGATCCCGGCGTTGGTCGTGCGCACGATAGACTACACCGATCCCCCAGCACCGATCTGCTCAAGAATCCGGTAATGCGACAGTGTCTGCATGGGGACGCCCGGATTGCCCCATAGACTTGGTCCCCTTGCAGACACCGTTAGCGCATGCTGAATTTTTTCAGTGATAACAACGACCCGTTGGGAATTGGCCCCAAAGAACACTGGCCAGGATTTTGCGGTGGAGCTACGCGCAAACCTGCGGAGCCCAGCAAGGACAGGCTGCGAGGTTCCTGTTGCCAGTCAGCCCCGCAGCCTACCACAGCCCAGAGAAAGCCACTGCACCTCCCAGCATCTTTCGTGCGGCGGCCTCGCTGTTTTGATTGCTGCTCTCATCCTTGCACTGCTTTTGTGCGACACGATGTGACGATTATCACTGCCGATGGTTATTTCCTGTGACAACTTATACTCTGTCCGGTTTTTGTAACAAAAGTCCTTGATCATCGGATGGTACGAAGAGATACAGTAGAAGAAAGTATGGGCCCGGGGACCGCTTTGGGTGTCTTCCTTTTGGGAGCAGCGGTAGGAGCTGTAACCACGGCCATATTTTACTTGGCACAAATTCGCTCTCTCAGAAACCTGCTGGAAACGCTCGCGCGGAAAGACCGGAGTGATCTCCCATGCGATGCGCCTTCCAGCGAAACCCGCAAGTCCGCATAGGAGAACTGCCACTGTTGATGGGCCAAAAGGAAAACCGGGCCGTCGGAACTGTCCTCATCGTTTCGCCCGATCGCACGGCCATCGGTCAGATCAGCGACGTCTTACGGGAGCACGCACTCTCTGTCGATACCACCGGCGAGCCCACCATCGCCTTGCACCGTCTGAACCATCACAAGTTCGAAGCGGTGGTTGTCGACTCTGCCCTTGAAAATGATGCCCTGACCTGTTTTCGGCAACTACGTGCCTCTTCCCTGAACCGTACCGCCATCGCCTTCGCCCTGACGCGGGGTAGCGAGGAGACCGCAGCAGCTCTCCGGCAAGGCTTCAGCTTCATTTTTGAGAGACCGCTGATTCCCGATTCCATCAGCCACACGCTCAAAGTTGCTTACGGATTAATCGTGCGCGAGCGCCGCCGCTACTTCCGATATCCGGTCGTGGTCCCTGCCGTCCTCAGCCGAAAGAACGCGCCGGAAGTCTTCGGCCGCACCGTCAATGTAAGTGAGAACGGCCTGGCCCTGAGTACCTCGATCGCTTTAGTGCCCGGTTCTGAAGGCAAGGTGCAGTTCACGCTGACAGAGCCTTTGTTACAGATCACCGCCGAATCCAAGGTCTGCTGGAATGATGCGCGGGGCAACGCCGGGCTGCAGTTCTTATTTCTTCCGTCGGATCTCGCCTCTCGCTTGCAGATGTGGCTCGCTCAGAAACTCGAGCAGGAACTGCCCCCATTGGTTGCGGAAAAATTCCGGCACTCGATTTCTCCTCATGAATAGTGCAGCGCTTCGATCGCGCGATTATCAATTGAATTAATCGCAGTAAATTGCACGAGCCGCCTCAAAACGAAGTGAAATCTGCACTGTCAGCTTTTTGCCGGGAACTCCTTGCCCGCAGCCATAACCAATTCAGCAGACCTGCCAAGAGCGCCGCAAACAGGAAAAGAGATTTGCTCATATCGATCTGGGTTATTAGCACCAAACAGATGACGATCCCGACCAGTCCCAGAAACGCTCCGCCCGGAAGTTGGAAGCCGGCTCCGCCAGGTCGTTTTCTGCGCAGAACGAGAAGGCCTGCACAGGCAGCAGCGTAATAGAACAGCCGCGCACAGGCCGAAAGCGTTACATTCCAGGAAAAATCTCCAATGAGCGCCAGCAACCAAATGAGAACCGAAAACACCAGAATTGAAACGTACGGCGTGTGAAATTGCGAGTGAACTGCGCTGAATATTTTTGGGAAATCGCCTCGTTCAGCCAGTGCAAAAGTAATCCGGGGTACAGCAACCATCTTTGCTGTGAGATATCCGTAGCAGGCGATCAGCGCCCCGAGCGCGACGAAACTTGCGCCCCCGCGCCCCAGTACTACATCGGCAATCTCGGCCAGAGGACGCTCACTTGTGAACGGGCCAGCTATCACGCGGATAACAATCCATTGAATCAGTGTATAGAGAATTGTGGCGCCGGTTAAGGCGGTGAACAGGGCAAAAACTGCGTCGCGTCGCGGATTTGTGGCTTCACTCATGGGCACCAACGCGGTCTCGAAGCCTCCATACACAAAGAACATCAGCAAGATGGCTTTAAGCCAATTACTCGAACCCATCTGAACTTGAGTTGCGGAGGCGATCCTGTGGCCAGCAATGTAGAAAGTTCCGGCCGCGACCACGATTACGAGTGGCAACAGCTTCGCAATCGTAAATATGTTGCTTACTTTTGTGCCGCCACGAACACCACGGTAATTCACGGCCGCCAAGAAACCAACTAACGTCGTCAGCACGAAAATACGTGGAGCTGGGTGGTTCGCCAGGACCCAGAACTGGCCCAGGTAAATGACGAAAAGATTTGTATTGGCAGCACAGGCGCTCAATTGAGCAAGCCACAGCAACCATCCGATTTCAATTCCCACCAGCGGGCCGAATGCCTCGCGTCCATACAAGTAAGGCCCGCCAGCCTCGGTGAAGTATGATGCCAGTTCGGCATAACAACCCATGACAATGCTTGTAGCTGCCGCTGCAATCAGCACAGCTAGGGGGCTGCCAGCTCCGGTAAGCCGGGCCATCTGGGATGGCAGCCCAAAAATACCGCTGCCAATCATGGAATTAATCGTGAGCGCAGCCAGACTCCATCGGCCGATCACTCGAACTAACCTGGGTCGGCTACGATCTGGCACTGCTGTTTCGGTCATGGCCTTCAAAAGCACAATCCGCTTGACAATCAATCCGGTCAAAAATACCTTTGCACCTCATAAACTGCGAAAGAGTCCGATTGTCGCACAAAGCAGAGGGGGCTATGGGCAATCTACACAGGGTATGGGTTTTCGCGTCGCTGGTTACTTTATTCTCAATCCTTAGCTACGGCCAAACTGCCACTACTTCGCTCCGTGGCACAATTTCGGATCCACAGGGCGCAGTCATCGAAGGTGCCACTGCGACTCTCTCGAATCCCGCCACCGGTTTTTCCCGCTCCACGAAAACCGACGATCACGGTTTCTACCAGTTCCTGCAAGTAACGCCCGGAACATACAGCTTGACGGTCGCAAAGCCTGGATTCGCGACGCTCAAGGAAGAAGGCTTGCAATTGCAGGTCGATCTCCCCGCCACATCAAACTTGACCATGCGAGTACAGGCGGAAGCGAGCACGGTGGAAGTTATGAGCACCAGCGTGCAGGTCAACAGTGAGGACGCCACCGTCGGAAACACCTTTGGGGCTTCCCAGATCGAATCGTTACCTTTCGAAGGCCGCGATCCAACCCAGATTTTGAGCTTGCAGCCGGGCGTCACGTACGTTGGAAGCAACGTGGATCAAAACCAGGACAGCCGTGGTGGTTCGGTAAGCGGCGCCCGCAGCGACCAGACCAACATCACGCTTGATGGCATCGATGATAACGATCAGGTTAAAGGTTATGCGTTCCAGGGAGCGCTGCGCTCAACGCTTGATTCCTTGCAGGAATTTCGCGTGACCACCAGTAACGCCAATGCTGACGAGGGGCGCTCCTCAGGAGCGCAAGTTTCGCTTGTCACCAAAAGCGGTACCAATAGCTTTCACGGATCAGTCTACGAATACAACCGCAACAACGTCGGCGAGGCCAACGATTGGTTCAACAAGCAAAGCCAGATCGACTCAGGGCTTCCCAACATTCCTGGACAGTTGATCCGCAACACTTTCGGGGCAACTGCTGGCGGCCCGATTGCGAAAGATCGGGTTTTCTTTTTCCTGGCCTATGAGGGACAAAGAACACGCGAGAATGTGCAAACCACACGCGTAGTGCCGAGCGACAATCTGCGGCAGGGCATTGTCAGCTACGACTGCACGGGAGATCCAAAGTGCCCTGCGGGCGGCGTCGAAACCATGACGCGGCCAGACTTGGCTTTTTTGGATCCAAACTGCTCCGGTCTTGGAACCTGTCCTCTCGGACCGGGCGCGAATCCCGCAGTGATGACCCTGTTCCAACAGTATCCTCACCCCAATTCCACAGCGGTGGGTGACGGGCTCAATTTTCAGGGATTCACGTTTCCTGCGTCTGCGCCCGGCATGCTCAACACGTACGTCGCAAAATTCGACTTCAACGTGACGCAGAATCAGCATGTTTTTGTTCGTGGCGGTCTGGTTGGCGACAACACCGGACCGCAGGGCCCGGAATTTCCCGGACAGCCCCAGAGCACGGTTGTTACAAACAACAGCAAAGGATTGATTGTCGGATACACAAACACTTTGCGGTCCAATCTCATCAACAACTTCCATTACGGCTACATTCGCGAAGGTGTCGGCAACATTGGCCAACTCACGAACAACTACACGTTTTTTGGAAACGGGCCGGACTCAATGACCGCGGATACCTTCACCATCAAGTCCAATGTTCCGGTACACAACCTGGCGGACGATATGGAATGGGTGAAAGGAAAACACACGCTGGGATTCGGCGGTAATCTGCGCATCATCACCAACAATCGTAATTCCAATGCCAATTCGTTCATTGATGCCCGCTCCTACACCTTGTGGCTGAACCCGACCGCGTTTATTGCCGGCCAAGGCCGAAGCTTTGATCCGAGTGCTCCGCAGTTCGCTTCGCTGGGACTACCTGCAGTCAACTCCAACTTCCAGAATGGCTATGACTGGCCGGTGATCGCGCTGGCAGGGTTGCTTGATTCCTCTTTCTCCAACTACAACATCACAAAACAAGGGAATGCATTACCAACCGGACAGCCCGCCCAGCGTCACTTCCGCGCGCACGAATTCGAAACCTACATGCAAGACACTTGGCGCATTACGCCACAGCTGACGCTGACATATGGGTTGCGTTACACGTTGTTGCAGCCGCCATTTGAAACCACCGGGACTCAGGTATCGCCCTCCATCAGCACAGAAGCGTTTTTCCAGGACCGGGCGGCAGCCATGTTAGCCGGACACGGTTTCAATCCGCCGATCAGCTACGCTTTGTCCGGACAAGCCAACGGTAAAGCCCCATATTGGAATTGGGACTACGGAAACGTGGCTCCCAGACTGGCGTTTGCGTGGTCTCCGAAAGCTGAAGGTGGTTTGGCACATCGCTTACTGGGTGGCGCCGGAAAGAGTTCCATTCGCGGCGGGTATGGCATTTACTATGACCACTTCGGACAGGGTGTGGTTGATAGCTTTGATCGCAATGGTTCATTCGGCTTGACCACCACGATCCAGAATCCTATCGGGCAGTACACGCTCGATACTTCGCCGAGGTTCATCGCCCCGAATGTCATCCCGAAACAACTGATCGCTGCGCCGCCAACCGGCGCCTTTCCGAAACTGGCTCCGCAAGGGTTACCGTTAGGCGCAACCACGGCATGGGGAATCGATGACAGGATGAAGACGCCTTATTCCCATGTGTTTGACTTCTCCATTAGTCGCGAACTTCCGAACAGCTTTGTCGTCGATGTGGCGTATATCGGTCGTCTGGGCCGACGGCTGTTGCAGGAAGAAGATCTCGCAATGCCGCTCGACATTGTCGATAAGCAATCGAACACCGATTACTTCTCAGCTGCGACTCTTCTCTCGAAAGCTGCTGCGGCACAGGTTCCTATTCAGAATCTGGCAAAAATTCCTTACTGGGAAGATATGTTTCCGGGCGCAACCGGTGTCTATGACGCCGCAGATTTTGGTGAATGCACACCCGGTAACGCCCCGGCGAATTTCTCTCCCACGGCAACGCAGGCGATGTACAGCTCGTATGCCTGCGCCTTGCACAATGAAACTCTACCGCTGATTTTTGCGGACGTTCCCGGAGAACTTGGCTTGGGTCCTAACCCTTGCTTCCCTGCCTGTTCCAAGCTTGGGCCTTACGCATATTTCAACCCTCAATTTACGTCGCTCTACGCCTGGCGAAATGCCGGGACGAGTTCCTACCACGCTCTCCAGGTCATATTGCGGCATGGAATGACGCACGGCCTGCAGTGGGATTTGAACTACACGTTGTCCAAATCGGTCGACATCGGTTCGAATGCTGAACGCGTCAACAATGTTGACGCGTATTATCAAGCTGACCAGATTATTAACTCCTGGTCGCCAGCCCAGCTTCGTGGTCCCTCAGACTTTGACACTACTCACCAAATCAACACAAACTGGATCTACGAACTGCCATTTGGGCGTGGAAAACGCTTTGCAAGCACTTCAAGTGGTTGGGTGAACGCGATCATCGGAAACTGGCAATGGTCAGGGCTGGCACGCTGGACCAGCGGGTTCCCCACAACCATTGAAACCTTCACCAGCTTCCCGACGAACTGGTATTTGCCGTCCACTGCAATCTTGAGTGGACCCAAGCCGCAGACCGGGGCGTTCATCGGCGCCAACGGCAACCCCGATTTGTTCAAGGACCCTGCGGCAGCGCAAGGAGATTTTCGTTACTCTCTGCCGGGCGAATCAGGGCAACGCAATGAACTGCGAGGGCCGGGATTTTTCGGAATCGATACCGCACTCAGCAAATCGTGGCCTATTCACGAATCACAAGCGTTGAAGTTCAGCTGGGACATCTACAACGTCACGAATTCAGTTCGATTTGATGTGGCCAGTTTGCCCCAAGGCACGGGTCAACTGGAACAGCCCGCAAGCGTCTTTGCGACATATACCAGCACATTGACGAAACCTCGTGTCATGGAATTCGCCTTGCGGTATAGCTTCTGATGGGAATTCGATGGCTAACAATCGCGTTCGCCGGATCGCTGGCTCTGGGCAGCGGCATATTGTACGCACAGTCGCCTAAAGCCGAGACCATTTTCGTCGGAAACTTTCTAACGCTGGATCGTTCACAGCCTCAGGCTGGAGCCCTGGCAGTCGCTGCAGGCAAAATCATTGCCATCGGCTCGGCATCATCTGTCAATGCTTTTGCTAGCAGCAGCACTCGCATCGTCAAGTTCGATGGGGTTGCCGTTCCCGGTTTCGCAGACGCACATATCCACGTTGAAGGTGTAGGCGAGCAACTGGAGCAGCTCAACCTTCGAGGCCTAAGCAAACGGGAGATTCTCGACAAGGTTGCCGAGGCTGCGCGTAACTCGCCTGCAGACTCATGGATCACCGGCGGCGGCTGGGATCAAGGCTTCTGGCGTCCTGCTGTCTTTCCGACAGCCAAAGAACTCGATTCCGTTAGTGGCGATCATCCGGTCGCACTCAGCCGTATCGACGGCCACTCCACATGGGTCAATTCCAAGATCCTGCTTCTCGCGAAGATCAAACGCGATACGCCTGATCCTGACGGTGGCCGAATTCTGCGGGATCCGGCCGGCGAGCCTACTGGCATGTTGGTTGATAAGGCGCAGAACCTGCTCCGTGGCGTGACGCCCAAGCCCAGTCGGGCTGATCAGGAACGCCGGATCCGGTTAGCGCTTCAGCAATTCTCGAAATGGGGACTGACCAGCGTTCACGATGCTGGGGTCGGCCTGGAAACGATTTCCATATATAAGGACTTGCTGAAGCGCGACGAGCTTCCTGTCAGAGTCTATGTGATGGCGGCTGGCGATGAGGCGAGGAGTCATTACCTGGCGCATGGCCCGGAGCCCGACCTCGGCTATGGCATGCTTGCGGTCCGCAGTTTCAAGCTTTTCCTTGACGGCGCGCTTGGATCGCGTGGAGCTGAATTAACAGAGCCGTATACCGATGCTCCCCAAGAGCACGGCCTGGAACTGATGAATGATGTTGATCTTCGGCGGGTAGTGAAGGCCGCCCGGGAAAAAGGATTTCAAGTCAATGCACATGCCATTGGAGATCGCGCGGTCCGGCGCGCACTTGATGCGTTCCAGCAAGGTGGCGTGACGCCGAGCGACAGGTTTCGCATAGAGCATGCCTCGATGGTTAGTAACGATGACCTGCCACGGTTTCTCTCGTTGGGCATTGTTGCCTCGATTCAGCCGGTTTTCGTAGGAGAGTACAGCCGCTGGGCGGAGGATCGTGTTGGAGCGTCGCGCGTGCATTGGGTGCTTCGAACCCGAGACCTGTTGAACGCCGGAGTGATCTTGGCAGCGGGGACGGATTACCCCGCCTCTGACTCGGGACGTGCGGTCGACACTCTTTATTGTGCCGTCACAAGGAAGGGCGCCGATGGAAAGCCAGCAGCAGGCTGGTATCCGGATCAACGCGTCGATGTCGATCAGGCACTTCGCATGATGACTGCCGGTCCGGCCTTTGCCGCATTCCAAGAAAACGACCTCGGTCTGAGTGTCGGCCGTTATGCAGATTTCACCGTTCTGTCTTCAGACCCTTATCAGGTGCCGGTCAATGATTTAAGTAAACTTACAGTTCGGCTGACCGTCGTGGCGGGCCATGTGAGCTTCGACGGGAGCGTTAGAAAATAGCCATCGGGGGTCAGTATCAACGACTGAGTTTTCGCTCCGCCCCACTCGTAAGACTCCTTCCCGTTTTTATTCGGATAGGTATAATGTCCGCTCGCGTGGCGGGGGCATCGCTAACATCGTCCACTTGTTTAAATCAGCCGCATGGGTGGCACTGAAACGACTGGCCCTGGGTCTCGGGCTGATCGGGGCGTTCTCGGCCATCCTGCTGTTCTCCGATCTGACCCACCGTAACGCCGCCTCCGCTTCTGGGAGCGGTCGGATCTTCAAGGCCGCAATTGTGTACTTCGCTCCAGACGTCGGCACTGACATCTGCGTTCAGGGCTTGATCGACGGCCTGAAAGCCAGCGGCTTTGAACGAGGCAAGAATCTAGATGTACGCATCACCAGTGCCCAGGGCGAAATGATAAACATACCAGCCATATTGCAAAACCACGATAGCTCCGACGCCGACCTGATCATGACCATCACCACGCCATGCCTGGCCGGGGCATGCAACCGCGTAAAACATAAGCCGGTGGTTTTTACCTGTGTGACCGACCCGATTGCGGCCGGCGCAGGCAAGACGCAGACGGACCATCTGCCATTCGTCACTGGGGTCGGGAGTTTTCCGCCCGTGGAACGCGTTCTGGACATGATGGAGAAGCTCGTTCCCGGTCTGCATGCGGTGGGAACGATGTACAACCCGGCGGAGGCCAATTCGGCGAAGGAACTGACCGTCGCCCGCGAGGTGTTCCGCAAGCGCGGCGTAAGACTGGAGGAAGTCGCAATCAGCGGATCGAACGAGGTCTTGCAGGCGGTCCAAATTCTTTCCGGACGCGATATTCAGGCGGTGTGGGTGCCCGGCGATAACACTGCGATAGAAGGCTATGAGGGTGCAGTAAAGGGCGCGAAGGATGCGCGGTTGCCCCTGATCACCGACGAGTGCTCAGCTCTAGGCCGAGGTGGCCTGGCTTGCCTGGGACCGAGCCTGTCAAGCGCTGGAATAGCCTCGGGCATGCTGGCGGGACGAGTTCTTCGCGGAGAGAACCCGAAGGATCTGCCTCTCGGCGAAGTAGCCATCGAGGAAATGGCCATCAGCAAGTCGGCCGCGCAAGAATTTGGACTCGCCATTCCGGAGGAATACGCAGACAAAACACGACAGTAAGTACCGAACACTAGAAGCCAATGGAAATTGTGACCCAGCAAAACGGGGACTTGCTCGACGTCAAGGTCAAAGGCCGCCTCGACAATAATTGGACCGAGCACTTGCGGCGCAATCTCGAGGAGATGGTCAGGGCTGGGGCGCACGATATCCGGCTGAATCTTTCGGAGATTTCCTTTGTCAGTTCGGCCGGTGTAGGACTGCTGGTACAGTGCCACACAAAACTCAAAGGCATCGGTGGAAGTTTCGTCGTCACCAACCCTTCGGAGCGGGTGAGGCATGTTCTGGAACTATGCAAGCTCTCGCCGATCCTGCTCACCGAGGCAAAACCTGCTGCGCCAGCGGTACACAGAGCTGAGGTACGAAAGTTCTCGTCGTCGGTGGGATCCTTTGAAGTGACCGAATGCTCATCTGGCACAACAATGACCTGCCAAAGAATCGGCGATCCAAATTTGCTGAGAGGCTGCCGTTTTACGGAGGGGGACTGCCGGCTGTTGGCGTTTCCACCAAGCGTTTTTGGGCTGGGTCTGGGCGCTTTCGGCGAAGGATTTGATGATGCACAAGCGCGCTTCGGCGAATTCCTAGCAGTTGGTGGCGCAGCTGCGTACCTGCCGACGGACGGGACCAATGTGCCGGATTTCATGGTGGCCAGTGGCGAACTGGTGCCGGAGTTGAATGTCCTCTATGGCCTGAGTTGTGAAGCGGGATTCACTCACCTGATGCGATTCGAAACCAGCCGTGCTGAGAGTCCAATCTCGCTTAGTGATGTGCTGCGAACCGGCTTGGATGTTGTGGGGGCGCCGACCATCGGGTTGGTGATGTTGGCAGAGTCCGCTGGACTTGTGGGAGCATCTCTTCGTCGGTCCCCGGCTGCTGCAGCCACCTCGAAAGATGCCCCATTCCAGTATCCTGAAATCCGATCCTGGCTGTCGTTTTCCGCCGAGCGTTTGTACTCGCGATCGCTGGCTCTCGTGGCAGGGTTCGCTTCCACGACGGAGTGTCCCTCTCTGAGCGCTTTCCTGCGGCCGTTATCCAATGATGGGATGAGTGGACACTTTCATGCGGCTGCGTTTTCCTATCGTCCGCTTAAGAAAGGGAGCCTCGACCTGACAACCACGGTACAAGCGCTGTTCGAGCACGAAACGCTGCAAGGCGTGCTTCATCTGCTCGGGGATTACCGTGCGACGGCTGGCGCCCACCAAAGCGAATTCGTTCGTGGTGCCTGCTGGGTCGGGGCGGCGGCGGAAATTCGGTGAGAGTGGGGCGCTTATGAATCTTCTCATCGCGACTTTCACCATAGGTTTCATTCTCTCGCTGCTGGCGCTTGGTGTTTTCATCAGCTTCCGTATCTTTGCCTTTCCCGACATCACAGCAGATGGGTCTGTCACCTTGGGCGCATCGGTCGGAGCCACGCTTCTGGTGCGCGGAGTGAGCCCACCCTTGGCATCGCTTGCGGGTTTTCTGGCAGGCATGCTGGCGGGTGCTTGCACGGGCACACTGCACACGCGATTTAAGATCAATCCGTTGCTCTCCGGAATCCTGGTGATGACCGGGCTTTACTCCATAAACCTTCACATCATGGGACGGAGCAACGTAGCACTGCTGTCCGTAACCACCCTTGCCACGCAGTCGGAACGAATCGGAATGACTCTCATGCACGGCGCCAGCACGTTCAATCTTGCGGGATGGGAGGTGAGCGTGCGTGATGCCTCAGTACTCGGCGCGGTTATGGCGGCGGTGGCCCTGACCGGCTTGCTGCTTTACTGGTTTTTCCGCACGAATCTTGGTACGGCTATGCGGGCCACCGGCGATAACGTACAGATGATCCGGGCGCTCGGCGTGAACGATGCCAACATGATCATCTTTGGGCTGGCCATCTCAAATGGCTTCGTGGCGCTGTCTGGGGCGCTGCTGGCACAGTACCAGGGCTTTGCCGATGTTGGCATGGGCATCGGAATGGTGGTCTGGGGACTGGCCAGCGTGATCATCGGCGAAGCATTGGTGGGGTCGAACCAGTTGGGCATGACAATTGTGGGCGCTGTGATGGGCTCCGTGCTGTTCAGATTGCTGGTGGCCGTTGCGCTGCGTTGGGGACTGAGTCCCAACGATCTGAAGCTGATCACGGCTATATTCGTCTTCTTTGCCCTCATCACACCCGGATTCTTGCGAAAAAAGCGGAGTGTGCATGCTTGAGATTCAAGGCGTCGCAAAGACGTTCAACGCAGGCACACCGAACGAAGTGCGCTCATTACGCGGCGTCAATCTGGACTTGGCACCGGGGTCCTGGGTCATCATCATTGGCACCAACGGTTCAGGAAAATCGACCCTGCTGAATGCCGTGGCGGGAACGTTCTTCGTGGATCAGGGAACCATCCGGCTGGCGGGGCAAGACGTAACTCGCTGGCCGGAGCATGCCCGTGCGAAGCTGATCGGGCGCGTGTTTCAGAATCCGTTCAGCGGCACTTCCCCTGCCTTGACGATTCAAGAAAATCTGAGCCTTGCCGCTCGCCGCGGCCTCGGGCGTGGGCTCGGCTGGGGTCTCAAAGGATCTGTGATGGCGCGCATGCAAGAGGAAGTCGCGCGCTTAAATATGGGACTAGAAGACCGGCTGGAGAATGCGATTGGAAGTCTCTCCGGAGGACAGCGCCAAGCGCTCACGCTTTTAATGGCGACGTGGCTGCGTCCTGAGTTGCTCCTGCTCGACGAGCACACGGCAGCGCTTGATCCTAAAAGCGCGGATCTGGTGATCGCGCTTACCGAGCAGGTGGTTGTGCGCGACAAGCTTACGAGCCTGATGGTCACGCATTCCATGCACCAGGCGGCAAACCTGGGTGACCGACTCATCATGATGCACCGTGGACAGATCATCCATGATTTTCAGGGTGCGGAAAAACGTAGACTTCGTCCCGACGATCTTCTGGCGCGCTTTGAGGAGGTGCGGCGTGCGGAACAACTGGACGAGAGCGCGGCGCAAATGCTTGCGGCCAATTACGTTTAGAATCTCCGAAAGGCGTCGCAACGCGTCGTCCTTTCATGCTGTTGAGGTGCTTACCCAAGGTACTTCGCTCACGAACACGCAAACGGGCATGTCTGGCAAGGCGACTTTCCGGGGTAGTTCGGCGAGCGCAGCGTATAATCCCATCCTGGTTTTGTAACCGTCGTTTCCAAGAGCGACGACACGCAGTATCGACGCAATGGTGACACTAGGGGGGAACATGTGCGATATCAGTAGGCGTGGGTTCTTATCAGGGGCGAGCGCCTTTCTAAGCCTTGCGGCGGAGGCGGAGCTTTTGGCGGGACCAATCCCGGCAGGACTGGCCGAAGCTGCCAGAGAAGACCTCGTAGCTCCTGATGTTTACTTTCATGAAGGACAGGTATCCGATACTGCGGATGCTGTCTGCAACAACGGCTGGATCATCTTTGAAGACTACGTGCTAGTGGTCGATGCAAATTTCCCGGCAGGGGCAAAGCTGATCATCGGTAAAATTCGGGCCATGACTGATAAGCCCATACGATTTGCCTTCGATACGCACCATCACGGCGACCATGCTTATGGGAATCAGGTCTTTGTAGAAAACGGTGGGGTGCCACTTGCACATACTGGCGTGATCGAGGAGATGAAGCGGTACGAAACCGGCTATTACGGAAGTAAACCGGGCAGATGGGAAGAGGCAACCAAGGACCGCGCCGACGTGAGAACCAGCAAGCTGAAGCCGCCTTCGGTTCTGTTTTCGAAGGACCTAATCTTCGACGACGGCAAGCATCGCGTTGAGCTGATGCACCTGGGCGTAGCGCACACGCATGGCGATGCGCTGGCGTGGCTGCCGAAGGAGCGAATCCTCTTCACTGGAGATGTGTGCGTGAACGGACCCTACAACTATGTAGGTGACGGCGACGTGGGCAAGTGGGTGGAGACGCTGGATATGGCCAGGAAACTCGACGCGAAGATCGTATGCACGGGTCACGGTCCGCGCTCTACTGCAACGGTTCTAGACGACCAGCAGGCATTCTTTAAAGCGCTCCGTGAGCAGGTTGGCGCCGTTATGACCAACGTTCCACCTGAGCAGACCAAAGCAAGGATCGAATCAATCCGGGCGATGCTGAAATCCAATGCGCAAATCGCACGTTTTGTCAGCAATGCCGGCGCAGATGATGGCTTCCCGTCGCAGGTCGCCAAAGTGTATGAAGAACTCACCGGCAACAAACTTTCTGCGCTTCTCCACCAGCCGTATCTTGCGCGCCACGCTCATGCTCGCTCTCACGGTCTCGTGTCGACCTAATGAGAGTTGGGGACCTGAAGTGACAAACCGTGATCCTGGAGGGAGCATCTTAACGTTTGCCAACAATCCACGAACTGGCTTCTCTGCGGACATAAGGGCGTTGTTCGGTACTGACCTATTGCTTGTTATCTCCGGCTTGCCCCGTAACCGTGTCATTCATTAGTTCAAAGTGCTAGGATTCTTCCGACCTTTGTGTCAGCACAATAGGAACAAACCAATGTCGGTGCGCCTTACCCATCCGCTAGTGAGAGAGAACGGTTCTCATCGTCCCGCAACTTGGGATGAAGCTATGGACCGCGTTGCGGTGGCGTTTCGCAGGTCGATTGAGAAGAAAGATCCCCGGAACTTCGGCATGTTCAGCTGCTCCAAGACTACCAATGAGCTGAACTACGCAGCACAAAAGTTCGTCCGCAGTGTGATGGGGACGAACAACATTGATAGCTGTAACCGGACTTGACACGCTCCCAGCGTCGCCGGTCTGGCGGCGGTTTTTGGAGCAGGCGGCGGAACGAGCTCTTATCGGGAAATTGAAGAGACGGATGTAATCCTGCTGTGGGGATCGAACGCCAGAGAGACCCACCCCATCTTCTTCCACCATGTTCTAAAGGGTCTACGCGACGGCGCCAAGCTCTTTGTGGTCGACCCACGGCGCACCAGTACCGCCCGCTGGGCTGATCTGTGGCTGGGGCTGGAAGTGGGCTCAGACATTTCCCTGGCGAATGCCATGGGGCGCGAAATCATCGCTACCGGTCTAGCCAACGAGAAGTTTATCCAGCATGCGACCAGTGGATTTGATGCCTACAAAGCCCACGTTGAGAAATACACACTTGACAGGGCACAGCGAGACACCGGCGTGCCTGCGGAGACCATTCGCACCCTGGCTCACGCGTACGCCAAGGCTCCGCGCGCTCAGATCTGCTGGACGCTCGGCATTACGGAACATCACAACGCTGTCGACAATGTGGTGGCCCTCATCAACCTGGCGCTGCTCACGGGACAAGTTGGCCGGTACGGTAGCGGCCTCAATCCACTGCGCGGACAAAACAACGTTCAAGGCGGCGGCGATATGGGCGCCATTCCTGACCGTCTGACGGGTTTTCAGCATGTGGAGAACGATCAACTGCGCGCCAAGTTTGAACAAGCCTGGAACGTGAAGCTCCCGCCAGAACGCGGCTGGCACCTGAGCGACATGTTCGAAGCCATGGGCCATGGTCACCTCACGACGCTGTATGTGTTAGGCGAGAATCCAGCTGACTCTGAAGCGGATCGTCACCGGGCACTCGAGCGGCTGCGTGGACTCGAATTTCTTCTGGTTCAGGATCTTTTCTATACCAAGACAGCGGAATTGGCCGATGTTGTGCTTCCCGCCGCGTGCGGCGCCTTGGAAAGCGAAGGTACGGTTACCTCCAGCGAACGTCGCGTCCAGCGTGTCCGTCGAACTGTGCCACCACCTGCCGGTGTGCGCGACGATCTTGCGATTATCTTCGATCTCGCGCGCCGGCTCGGGCATGATTGGGGGACACCCAACGCCGAATCCCTGTGGAACGAACTGCGCCTGCTGAGTCCGATGCATGCCGGCATGAGTTATCGTCGCCTTGAAGAGATGGGTGGGATCCAGTGGCCGTGTTATGACGAGTCACATCCTGGAGAAATGTTCCTGCACGCGCGGCTGTGGCATGATCCCTTGATTGGCCCGCGAGCACCGTTCAGTGTAGTTGAATTTGAGCCCCCCGTGGATACGCTTGACGAGCAATATCCTATTCGATTGACTACGGGCCGCCGGCTCGACGATTACAATACCGGCGTGCAATCTCGCGAGTATTTGTCGGCGCTGCGGCGAGATGAAGCGCTCGAGATTTCTCCAGAGGACGGTCGACAGTACGAACTGCGGGAAGGCGAACGAGTCCGCGTGACTTCGCGCCGAGGATCGCTGATTGCGGCCGTGCGCTTTGATTCAGGATTGCGTCCGGGCTTGGCGTTTTTGTCAGTCCACGCTCACGATCAAGTAGCGACCAACGAATTGACGATTGACGCAGTTGACCCCAAGTCCGGCACCTCGGAGTTCAAGGCGACGGCCATCCGCATTGACAAAGTACGGGAGGACTCGATTGGACCTTCATCTGACTGAGGCGCGGGCGAATGCTGAGGAACGTGCCGCAGTCGACTCCGAGTTGGGCGCCACCGAATCCGGCTCGCAAGGTGGCGACCGTCAGACCGCAAATACTCGGACGGTCTTCGACCGAGACAGCCGTGGCCAGCGCCACAAGCTGCTGCCCGTGCTCCACGCGGTGCAAAACCGCATCGGCTGGATTAGCCACGGCGCTCTCAACTACGTGGCTTTGCGCTTAGACATAGCTCCTGCCGAGGTTCACGGCGTGGCATCGTTTTACGGAATGTTTTCCCTTCAGCCCAGGCCTCCGGTCGTTGCTCACGTTTGTGACGATATTGCGTGCTTCACTCGGGGCTCGGACAAACTCTGTGACCAACTGGAACACAAGCTTGGTCCCGCAGGTTCCAAACGTGATGGAGGGCGTGCCACCTGGGATCGCAGCCAATGTTTAGGCCTGTGCGAGCGAGCTCCTGCAGCATTGATTGTCTCGGCAGGTGAACGTCCTCATCAGCAAGTGCTGGCTCCTGTATCTGCGGAAGCCATTCAATCCGTCCTGAGCGATGTCGCGGCAGGAAAACCTGCTGCCGAGCCGGATGCTTTCACTAGAGATGCCATTCCCCAGGCTGCTCAGCCGCTATCTAACACTGGCCAGTTGCGACTTCTGCAGCGGATCAGTTCGGGCAGTTCCAGCACTCTGAAAGACTATCTCAGTTCTGCCGGATATGAAGGTTTACGAAGGGCGTTGCAGCTCGGGGCGGAAGGAGTTCTCCGCGAGCTTTCCGATTCCAAACTGTTGGGGCGTGGAGGCGCAGCCTTTCCCACCGCCAGGAAGTGGGAAGCGCTCTTTCTGCAGCGTCATCTGCTGTCACAAGACCCGACTCGCGCGCACTACCTTGTCTGCAATGCTGACGAATCCGAGCCCGGCACCTTTAAGGACCGAATTCTCATGGAACGAGATCCCTTCGCCATGCTCGAGGGGATGACCATAGCTGCATTCGTCACCGGTGTTCGGCACGGCTTTATCTACCTGCGCGGAGAATATCCATTGGCCGCCGAGCGGATGCAGCAGGCGATTCAATCGGCTGAAGAAAATGGGTACCTCGGTGACAATATCCTGGGCAGCGGCCTGCAATTCAACGTTGAAATTCACCGCGGTGCCGGTGCATATATCTGCGGCGAGGAGACTGCACTCTTCAATTCGATTGAAGGCTATCGCGGCGAACCGCGCAACAAGCCACCATTCCCCACCGAGTCCGGCCTATTTCGTCAACCGACCGTCGTGAATAATGTAGAGACTTTGATGAACGTACCCTACATTCTCCGGGACGGTGGCGCCGTTTTCGCTCAGTCTGGTACGGACATCTCTGCCGGCACCCGACTCTTTTGCCTTAGCGGGCACGTGGCGCATCCTGGAGTCTATGAGGTCGTCATGGGAACTACGTTGCGCACACTCATTCAAATCGCCGGTGGAGTGTCGGGCAGCGGCAGGTTGCAAGCGGTACTTTTGGGCGGTGCGGCTGGATCTTTTGTTTCTCCCCAGGAACTGGACATGCCACTCACGTTTGAAGGCTCGCGAGCCATCGGAGCGACGCTTGGTTCCGGTGTGGTCATGCTATTTGACGACACGGTCAACCTTCGACAAGTGCTGCTGCGCATCGCGAGTTTCTTCCGCCATGAAACTTGCGGCCAGTGTGTCCCATGCCGCGTCGGCGTAGTGCGCCAGCAGGAAGCTCTTGAGCGCCTGGTGAAGGCGAAGCCTCTTGGTTCGGTAGCAAGCGAACTTAAGTTGTTGGGCGAGATAGCCCAGGCGATGCGTGACGCTTCAATCTGCGGCCTCGGCCAAACCGCCGCCGGCGCGCTGGAGTCTGCCATGCAGCGATGGAGCCTTTTTTCGTGAGCGACGGCTTAGCAGAAATCAATCATATGCTCGACGCGCCTCAGCCTACCGTACCTGTGCCGCGTGGTCCGATTCCACAGGCGGAGCAGCCAGTAACATCCCCGTTCATCGAGATCAAAATCGACGGCAACCCGGTGTCTGTACCCGAGGGCTCCACTATCCTCGACGCCACCAGGAAACTTGGGATTGACACTCCAACGCTTTGCTTTCTGGAAAGCCTCACTCCAGTCAATGTCTGCCGCATCTGCGTGGTAGAAGTGGAAGGCTCCCGGACACTCGTACCGGCGTGCTCGCGCAATGTGGAGCAGGGCATGGCGATCAGAACTGATTCTGAGCGTGTTCGTCTCAGCCGACGTCTGGTGCTGGAGTTTCTGGCGTCGTCTGTCGATCTGGCTACGGCTCCAACCATGCAGAGCTACATCGACCGATATGGCGCCCATCCAGAGCGCTTTGGTGCAGGCTCCGCCACGGTTGCCCAGCCCGTCAAAATCGACAACGATCTCTACATCCGGGACTATTCAAAGTGTGTTCTCTGTTACAAGTGCGTAGAAGCTTGCGGCGCGGATGCTCAGAATACGTTTGCCATCGCTGTAGCCGGTCGCGGTTTTTCAGCCCACATTGCTACAGAGCTTGATGTTCCATTGCCCGACTCCGCCTGCGTCTATTGCGGCAACTGCATCGGTGTTTGCCCCACTGGGGCGCTGATGTTCAAGAGCGAATACGATATGCGGCAGGCCGGCACTTGGGACGAAAATCGTCAGACCCGAGCTGACACGATCTGTCCTTACTGTGGCGTGGGCTGCAACCTGACGGTTCATCAGCAGGATGGCCGGATCGTTCGCGTGACCTCACCAGTTGATAACTGCGTGACTCGCGGCAATCTCTGCATCAAAGGTCGCTTTGGCTGGCAATTTGTGCAGATTCAGCCTTCCCGCCGAGATAGATAATGCGTGAGACGCGACTCGTTCAAGAGCTTGCGGCAGCGCTCACAGCGCCCTACCGAGGGGGTTTTTGTTAACATACATGAGGGACCTCTGCACGGTTATAGCACTGGTTCGAGCCGGCAGTTAAGGAGTCGGGTGTCCGCAACTTTACCTGGTACTGCTTGCGTCACACGTTCGCGAGTCGATTTAAGTTGTTAGCAACAATGTGGGCGCGTAGCTCAGTTGGTAGAGCAATGCCCTTTTAAGGCATGGGTCGCAGGTTCGAATCCTGCCGCGCTCACCAGGCTTCAGCGACTTCCCGGGTGTCCTGGGGGAATTGCTCAACTTCTCCAGGTCCTGGCTCTGTGCCCAGAATTCTACCTAC
>DASPTU010000120.1:0-9578 GCA_035623255.1 Terriglobales bacterium
TGGTAGAGCAATGCCCTTTTAAGGCATGGGTCGCAGGTTCGAATCCTGCCGCGCTCACCAGGCTTCAGCGACTTCCCGGGTGTCCTGGGGGAATTGCTCAACTTCTCCAGGTCCTGGCTCTGTGCCCAGAATTCTACCTACCCCGCTAAGCCAAGTCCCGATCTACAAGACCCGTCAGCAAGCGACGGTACTTCCTTAGGTATTTTTGCCCCGACGGTACGGCACAATTCGACAGGCTCTCTTCAACTGTCATGTCATCCCGGGGCGCCCTTGGCGTGAGAGATTTCGCGAATGCGCTTTACCTGTTCCTGGCGCTGCCGCCGGCACTGGTGTCACTGCTGTTTACTAGCCTGCGAGGATCTTGCTTGTCTTGATCTCTTGGTTCACATTTTGTCTTGACATTGGCAGTCTCGCCGCTAATATAAGTAAATATTTATGCATATATGTGGATAAATATTCACAATGAATAAAGCCCTGCGTCAGAGGGCGATTCTCGAATTGCTTCAGCAAGGGCCGGTCGCAAGCCAGGAAGACTTGCAACGAGCCTTGCGCAAGCGGGGCTTCAAAGTGGGGCAAGCAACGCTTTCGCGTGACATTCGTGAATTGAATTTGAGCAAGAGTTCCAATGGCTACTCTTTACCTCAGGGGGAAAGTGCGGCAGGGCTGGCATTGCCGCCAGTATCCCGGCTGGTGAGGGAGTTTGTGTTGGATGCCCGGACCGCACAAAACCTGCTGGTGATTAAAACCATCGTGGGAAGC
This sequence comes from Terriglobales bacterium, assembly GCA_035623255.1. Taxonomy (GTDB): domain Bacteria; phylum Acidobacteriota; class Terriglobia; order Terriglobales; family Acidobacteriaceae; genus JAFAGX01. The sequence goes on from DASPTU010000120.1 coordinate 760, forward strand.
GCGCAGCCAGTCGCTGCCGCACTCGACGAAGAAGACTGGCCCGAGGCTGTCGGCACGATTGCCGGGGATGACACCATTTTGATCGTTTGTCCTGATAACGGGGGAGCACGGAAGTTGGCGCGGCGCGTCGAGGAGATGCTTGGCTAATGGCTGCAAAGCTCAAGACGGCGGTTCTGGGTGCGACCGGCTACTCCGGCTTCGAGCTCTCTCGCATTCTTCTACGGCACCCGCGCCTGGCCCAACCTTTATTATTGCAACGCACATCGGAAACCGAAGCTCCAACCAGCTTGGCCGAACTTTTCCCAGCGCTCTCGGGCAACGGTGGCTACCCTCTTGCGCCATTTTCATGGACGGAGCTGAAGCGTGAGGGCGTAGATCTGCTTTTTCTCGCTACCCCACACGAAGTTTCCCGCGCGCTGGTGCCCGAAGCGATTGCTCGTGGATTACGCGTAATCGATCTGAGTGGCGCCTGGCGTCTCCGGGAAGAGCAGCACCGTGCTGTCTATCAGTTTCGCGACGAGAACGCGATTTCCGCGGCTACGCTCACGCGAGAAGCGGTATACGGCCTGCCAGAGTTAAACGGCGATCGCATCCCTCAAGCCACTCTCATTGCCAACCCCGGCTGCTACGCCACTTCTGTGATTCTGGCGCTGGCCCCTGTTCTAAAGGCGGGAATCGTCGATCACCAGCGTGGAATCGTCTCGGATTCCAAGTCGGGTGTGTCTGGAGCCGGCAAGGAGCCGACCTCGCACACTCACTTTGTTTCGGTGGCCGACAATCTTTCGGCGTACTCGGTCTGGAACCATCGGCATGTCGGAGAAATTCTCGAGCAGTTGCGGCTCGACGCCGGCACACTCATGTTCACTCCGCATCTCTTGCCGATTCCTCGCGGCATTTTATCCACCATCTATCTGCACTTGAACCGGGCAAGCACTGCGGCGGAACTGGAAAAATGTTTTCAGGACTTCTATGCAGGGCGGCATTGGGTGAGGATCTTCCCCGCTGCCAAGCTGCCGCAGATCCAGTTCTCGCTCAACACCAATTACTGCGACATCGGATTTTGCCTCGCGGGCGATGGCCGTCGCTTGGTGCTGGTTTCCTGCATCGACAACCTGGTCAAAGGAGCAGCTGGCCAAGCCGTGCAAAACATGAACCTCATGTATGGGTGGGCCGAGGAAGAGGGCTTGCAGTGAAAGTCGTAATCAAAATCGGCGGCGCAGCTCTGGATGATGCCTCCACACGTCGAAAGTGCGCGCATGCAGTAGCCGAGCTGGCCAAGGACGGCCACTGCGTCGCCGTCGTGCATGGAGGCGGGAGTGCACTCACGCGAACTTTGAAGCAGTTCGGACGTGAAAGCGAATTTGTGAACGGTTTACGCGTCACAGATGCCACAACCCGCGACGTCGCTTTGATGGTTCTCTCAGGAATTGTCAACAAAAAACTGGTGGCAGCGATCGAAGCGGAGGGATTACCCGCGCTGGGAATCTGTGGCGGAGACGGCATGATGTTCCGCGCTCGAAAAAAACAAAACTTGGGTCGCGATCTTGGATTCGTTGGCGAAATCTGCGCCGCCGAAGCACGCTGGCTCGATTTGATCTGGCGGCAGGGCGGAATCCCCGTAATTTCCTCCATCGCACTCGGCGTAGATGGTGAGTATTACAACGTGAATGCCGATCAGATGGCCGCCACTTGCGCGGTGGTCTGCCAAGCCGATGCCCTGATCTTTCTGACCGACGTTGCGGGTGTCAAGAATGCCGACGGTGTCGTTCTGCGCTGGCTCAGCACCAAGGAAGCCGCCAACCTCGTGGCAGATTCGGTGATCAGCGGCGGCATGCTGCCAAAATTGGAAGCCTGCACCCAGGCTTTGCGCCGGGGCGTGGCGCGAGTGCGCATCCTCCCGGCAGAACAAGCGGAACTCTTGCCGCAATTTTATTTCAGCAAACTTGAGTGCGGAACGGAGGTGACTCACGCGTGAACTTGGCTAGCACCATTCGTTCCGAACAGCAACTCCTGTTGCCCACTTACGATCGTCAGAAGGTTTTATTTGAAAGAGGACGTGGAGTTTATCTCTGGGATTCGCGCGGCAAGCGCTATCTCGACTTCCTCAGCGGTATCGGCGTCAACGCCTTGGGCCATGGACATCCGGCAATCCAACGAGTGCTCAAGCGACAGGCAGGCCGGCTCGTTCATGTCTGTAACTTATTTTTTCATGAGTTTCAGGCGCAACTTGCCAAACGGCTCGCCCGAATCTCCGGCCTCGACCGCGCCTTCTTCTGCAATAGCGGCAGTGAGGCCTGGGAGGGAGCATTGAAGGTCGCACGGGCCTATGCGCGCACCTCGGGCACGAACGGGCACAAACCCAAGTGGAGGATGCTCGCCCTCGAAAATTCATTTCACGGGCGCACCTTCGGTGCACTTGCCACGACCGGACAGAACAAATACCGCGATCCCTTCCGCCCCATGCTGCCGGGAGTCAGTTTTGTCACATTCAACGATGTTGCCGATCTCAAGCGACAATTCGACGGCAGCGTCTGCGCCATTTGCATCGAGACCATTCAGGGCGAAGGCGGAATCCGGCCTGTCAGCCCCGAATTTCTGCGCACTGCCAGAACTTTAACCACGCGTGCAGGCGCCTTGCTTCTGCTCGACGAAATCCAGTGCGGACTCGGACGCACCGGACAATATTTCGCGTACCAACACTACGCAGTGAAGCCCGATATTGTCACGGTTGCTAAGCCGCTGGCAGCCGGCTTGCCGTTAGGTGCGTTCCTCACCACCAACCGCGTCGCCAACGCGATCCATCCCGGCATGCACGGTTCGACTTTCGGCGGAGGCCCGCTGACGTGCGCGGTCGCTGTTGAGTTCCTAAGAATTCTCGATCAATCTCTGGATCACATCTCTGAAGTCGGTGATTATTTCCGGGACAAGCTCGAATCACTGCAGACCAAGCACAAATGTGTCGTCGAAGTGCGTGGAATAGGGCTCATGCTCGGAATGGAGTTGAACTCCGCCGAACTTGCCAAAGCAGTAGTTGCTCAGATGCTAGAGCGAGAAATTCTTATTAACCGCACAAATGACACAGTTTTGCGGTTCCTGCCACCGTACATCGTTCAGAGGCAACATGTGGATCAGGTGGCTCAAGCGCTCGATGAGGCGCTCTCAAAAGCCCCAGAAACGATTCCGCTACCCAATCGAAAATCCATTGCAAGGAGTAAGAGTTGAACGCTCAAACCGCAGCCGCGGACCGCACGACTGGCTCCGTAATTCCAAACGTATTCTGCTGTCCCGATCTGCTTTCTACGACGGATCTTGGGCCAAGCGGCGTCGAAGCCGTGTTTCATCTTGCTCGACTCATGAAGTCGCGTCCCGCGAACTTTGGCCGCGCCCTCTCGGGCAAGCAACTCGTGATGTTCTTCGAGAAGCCATCTCTCCGTACCCGGCTCACTTTCGAAAGCGGCATGGCCAGCCTGGGCGGCACTGCGACCTTCGTCGATCAAACCCACGCGCGCATCGACGCCCGCGAAAAGCTAAGCGACATCGCGCACAACCTGGAGCGCTGGTTCGATGTGATTGTTCTGCGCACCTTCGCCCAAAAGACGATCGAAGATATGGCGCTCTATGCCTCAATACCGGTGATCAATGCATTGAGCGACCTGGAACATCCCTGCCAGGCTCTCGCTGATTATTTCACTCTGCAGGAACGCTACGGACGTCTGAGAGACATTTGCCTCGCCTATGTCGGCGACGGAAACAACGTCGCCCATTCGCTGCTGCTCACTTGCGCCTGTGTCGGATCGGCAATTCGTATCGCCACACCTCCGGGATATTCCCCCAATCAGGACATTCTCGCCAGCGCTCATGAAATCGCGAGCCGTACCGGAGCGTCGATTGAGTTGTTTACCGATCCAATCGCTGCAGTAAAAGCCGCTGATGCTATCTACACCGACGCTTGGGCCAGCATGGGGCAAGAACACGAAGCTGAAGAGCGCGCGCAAAGTTTTCAGCGCTATCAGGTCAACGGCCGACTTTTAAAGCACGCGGCTCCTCATGCCGTCTTCATGCACTGTCTGCCGGCGCATCGCGGGCAGGAAGTCACGGATGAAGTGATGGACTCGGAGCGATCTGTCATTTTTGAGCAGGCGGAAAATCGCCTGCATGTGCAGAAGGCTGTCTTACAACTTTTACTCTCAGGCGCGTCCCGCCTGCCCGCGAGGAGTGTTCATGTCTGAAAAAATAGTTCTCGCTTATTCCGGGGGACTCGACACCTCCATCATCATTCCCTGGCTCATGGAAAATTACGATTACGACGTGATAGCTATGGTTGGGGACGTCGGTCAGGGGGATGGTCTCGAAGCGGTCGTCACCAAAGCCTACAAGACCGGCGCGTGCAAGGTCGTGATCGAGGATTTGCGTGAGGAATTCCTCACCGGGTACGTTTTCCCGGCTTTGAAAGCAGGCGCCGTCTACGAGCACAAATACCTGCTCGGGACTTCCCTCGCCCGCCCCGTGATCGCCAAACATCAGGTCGAAGTTGCGCTCCGGGAGGGGGCGAGCGCTGTCTCCCACGGCTGCACCGGCAAAGGGAATGATCAGGTCCGCTTTGAGTTGGCATATCAGGCGCTCGCCCCCGATCTCAAAGTGATTGCCCCCTGGCGGGAATGGTCGTTGAAATCCCGCGAGGACTGCCTTGATTATGCCGAGCAACACGGAATTCCAGTGTCCGCGAGTCGTGAAAAAATTCATAGCCGCGATCGCAATCTCTGGCATATCAGCCATGAAGGTGGAGAGCTCGAGGATGCTGCCAAGGCTCCTTTGCCCACGACCTGGCAAATGACCAATTCGCCCCAGCAAGCTCCCGATCGCGAAGAGCAGATCACGATTGGTTTCGCGCAGGGCATTCCGGTTTCTGTAAACCAGATGGATCTCGATCCTGTCTCCCTCGTCGAACTACTCAATGAGATTGGTGCCCGCAATGCCATTGGGCGCGTAGATCTGGTCGAGAACCGCTTTGTCGGAATCAAGTCGCGGGGATGTTACGAGACTCCCGGTGGGACTCTCCTGCTTACGGCCCACGGTGAGCTCGAGGCGATTTGCCTGGAACGCGATCTGGCCCATTTCAAACAGCAGATCGGCTTGAAATACGCCGAACTCGTCTACTTCGGCCTGTGGTTCACGCCATTGCGTGAGGCCTTGGACGCATTCGTCGACTCCACGCAGAAGGAAATGACGGGCAGCATTACGCTCTCCTTATATAAAGGCAACATTTCCGTGGCCAGTCGCGAGTCCGAGTTTTCGCTCTATCGCACCGACCTGTCCTCGTTCACGATGGGCGATAGCTATGACCAGAAAGATGCGGCCGGCTTTATCCGGATTCTCGGTCTACCCTCGCGATCACGCGCGCGAGCCCACGTCGGGGTGATGCGATGAAAATGTGGTCCGGCAGATTTCGGCAGCCGCTCGATCCCCGATTCGACGATTGGCAGCGCTCATTCATATTCGATGTTCGCCTGCTGCCTTACGAAATCGCCGCCAGTTCCGCGCATGCGCGCGCCCTGAAAGACACGGGTATCCTGAGTTCCGACGAGCTTATCTCGATTCTGGAAGGATTGGACCAGCTTGGCAGAAAGGTTGCCGCGTCTCCTCAATTATTGAACGATGCCCAAGCAGAAGACGTTCACCATTTCGTCGAGCAACAGGTTGTGTCCCTGATTGGTGAAGTTGGCTACAAGCTGCACAGCGGGCGCAGCCGCAATGAGCAAATTGCGGCCGACCTCCGCCTGTACGTTCGCGACGCAATTGGGCGGCTACGAACTACGCTCGCTGAATTCTGTTCCGCCTTGCTTGAATGCGCCGAGCAAAGCGGAGATTGTGTCATGCCCGTGTACACCCACCTGCAACGCGCCGAGCCCGTGCTGGTGGCCCATTGGCTTCTTGCTTATTTCGAAATGTTCATCCGTGATGCTGACAGACTGGTGGATTGCCGCAAGCGAACGAACATCTGTCCCCTCGGATCGGGCGCAGCGGCCGGCGCGACTTTGTCTATCGACCGCTGTGCGGTCGCCAACAACCTCCAATTCCAGGGAATCACTGCCAACAGCATCGATGCCACCAGTGATCGCGATTTTGTTCTGGAATTTGTGAACGCGCTGTCTATGCTGGCCTTGCATCTCAGCCGCTGGGCCGAAGAAATGATCCTGTTTTCTTCCCAAGAGTTTGGCTTTATTTCCCTGCCTGAAGCCTACTCCACCGGCAGCAGCGCCATGCCTCAAAAGAAGAATCCTGACCTGCTCGAACTCACACGCGCCAAAGTTGCCCGTGTGATTGGAGATACCACTACTCTGCTCATCAGCATGAAAGGCTTGCCTCTCGCCTACAACAAAGACTTGCAGGAAACCCAGGAACCTCTCTTCGATGCAACCGAGACCATTGAATCGCTGCTTCCGTTGGTGACCGCTTGGATGAAATCCGCAGAGTTTAACTACGAGCGCATGCAGCAAGCGTCTCAATCCGGATTCATGAACGCCTGGGCCGCAGCAACTTATTTGGTCCAACGCGGAGCTGCTGCAAGACTGGCGCATGAAGCCATCGGCAAAGCTGTGCAGCTCTGCATCACGAAAGAGTGCGAGCTTCAGGATTTGTCACTCGATGAGCTACGTCAGTTCAATTCCAGGTTCGACGTGGATTTTTATGATTGCCTGAAGCTCGATGCCGTTGTAGCTCTCCACGACGTCCCGGGCGGAACTGCTGTCCGCCGGGTCAAGGCCGCGCTCGGCGCGGCAGCCCTGAAGGTCGAATCCCTTCGCGAGAAGGTCAATGCGCACGCGTAGAGCGATTCTGACGGATGCCCACCACGTGCATGATCTCATCAGTATTTACTCCGCCGATGGCACTCTGCTTCCCCGAAGCCTCGCCGAAATTTGCGAAAACGTCCGCGATTTCGTTGTCCTCGAAGATTCCAGTCGCATCCTCGGTTGTGGCGCGCTCCATCTCTATGGCCCCCATTTGGCGGAGATTCGCTCCATCACCGTCGCACCTTGGGCCCAGGGAAAAGGCGGCGGCCAACTTTTAGTAAAAGCGCTATTGGCCGAAGCTAGGCGGCATCGCGTCGGCTGCATCTGCCTGTTTACTCGAAAACCCGAATTCTTTGCTCGTCTCGGTTTCGTCCTCGCGAGCCGCGAGGATCTGCCCGATAAGGTCCGAAAGGACTGCTGGGTTTGTCCAAGATTCCATTCCTGCGATGAGGTGGCGATGACTCGCGGCGAGCTGCCCAAATACGCCATCCTTCCCGAGCCGCCGAGTTGGCTTGTAAAGCTTCAGGCATGAAGCGCGGCCCATCGCACCAAATCCACCTGCCTTTAGGATTTCGTTTTTCCTCCACTTCAGCTGGCGTCAAGGTCAGTGGCCGCCCAGATTTGGCGCTGGTCGAATCCGTGCCCGGCACAACTGCCGCCGCGATGTTCACCACCAATCGCGTTATTGCGGCTCCCGTCGACGTCGGACGGAAATTCCTGGCAGCCTCGCATAGTCGGGTTCGAGCTCTCATTGTTAATTCCGGAAACGCTAATTGCGCCACCGGCCAGACCGGCATTCGAAACTGTCAGCATGTTTGTTCTCAAGTCGCGCGCTTGCTGCGAATCCCAAGGTCAGAAGTCTTTCCCTCCTCCACAGGAATCATCGGTGTGCCTTTACCCGTCGAAAAAATCATTTCGAAATTGCCGGAGCTGATGGATAGGCGTGCAACAACCCTCAAAGCCGTTCAGGACTTCGCCGCAGCGATCATGACAACCGACACGAGACCCAAGCTCGCGTCGGCTCGCTTCGCATCGACAAAGGGGGCTGTCAATCTGCTGGGCATCGCCAAAGGCTCCGGCATGATCCATCCGCAACTCGCAACCATGCTTGTGTTCCTGCTCACTGACATCGCAGCCAGCCCCTCGCAGCTAAAGGCTGTTCTGCGGGACGTGACAGATGACACATTCAACTGCATCTCTGTCGACGGCGACACCTCCACCAACGACACCGTGCTGCTCATGGCATCAGGACAAAGTGGCACCGACCTGCGCGAATCGAACGTCCGGCCCAAATTCCGGATGGCTCTCCAAGACGTGTGCCGCTCTTTGTCGCAGCAGATCGTCAGCGACGGCGAAGGCGTTCATCACGTCGTGCGGCTAACTGTCGAACAAGCTCGAGATCGCGGCGAAGCCGTGCAGGTCGGCCGCACCATCGCTCATTCCCTCTTGGTCAAGACTGCCCTTGCTGGAGCCGATCCGAACTGGGGGCGCATCCTGGCAGCAGTTGGCAGATCCGGTGTTCCCATCGATGCCCGGCGAATCAACATTTTCATCGGAGGCGTGTTAGTCTGCCGAGGCGGGCAAAGCCAGTTTTTCCCCGTGCGCAAGGTTCACGGTGAGATGTCCAAGCCAAACTATGAAATCCGCATCCAGCTAGGCCGCGGCCGCGCGATCACGAGATATCTCACCACCGACCTGACCACCGAATACGTTCGCATCAACGCAGAATATTCGACTTAGTCGGTGCGAACCCGCGAGCCGACAGGAAGGGTGGCGTATCACTGCGAACGATGAAGAATAAGTAGAGGGCCGGCCAGTCGTCGAACTTCACTCAAACTCTAACCAAGCCGCGCGTGATGCAATTCGGTTTGCGGTATAGCTTCTAAAAAGGAACACTATTGGAGCCTAAACTGGTTCGTTTTGTCATCCTGAGCAAGCCGCTTTTGCGCAGCGAAGGATCTGGGCGAGCCGCGCGAAGCGTCGCGGCTTTTAGCGACGCAATCAACGCGCGTTTGGCTCGCTTCCATT
>DASPTU010000121.1:0-16939 GCA_035623255.1 Terriglobales bacterium
AGGTGGACTGGTAAGTCACCTGCGCGGTGTTGATGGTACGAAGCGATTGAACTGCGGACGACTCGTTAGCAGCAATACGTGCCCGCAGCAGGTTCGGGATTGCGATGGCAGCAATGATCAGGATGATCGCCACCACAATCAGCAACTCGATAAGTGAAAAACCCTTCTGTTTCCGCATCTCGTTTTCCCTTCTCTCTCCCTAATGACGTTGTGGTCGTGATTGACCAGTTGCCGATTATGTTGGCACTTTTCTCGCCAGAGGCGAAGGTTACCAATGTCACGCCCCAGTACCGGTCTACGCTCTTTGTGTTCAATGCCGACTGGTCTCGCGTAACCTGAACCGGGCCGCTAAGGTACCGGCGCAGATCCTTCCTGGCAACAGATTGTGTCGGTCAGTTGCCAATTTCTGTCAGGGATTAAGCAAGGATCATTCGTGAAGTCGTTACCTTTGTGATCTGACTATGGGCGCTGCGTGCTCCCTATGATGGCTCGGGGATTCATGTGGCAGTCGCGACCGAGGATGCTATCGTAGAAAGCCCAGCCCTCAGTACCGGATCGTCCGCCAGGACGATCCAGAATCCGGCTGTGATTCTCGGCCTGGTGCTGGTCCTTGCCTCGCTTGTGCTCTACAACCCCGCTGGCCGGTATCCCTTCCTCAATTACGACGATGATCGCTACGTAAGTCAAAACATTCACGTACAAGCGGGCCTTCGCTGGAGCACGATTCGCTGGGCATTCACCACGACGACCGAAGCCAATTGGCACCCGCTGACCTGGTTATCGCACGAGCTGGATTGGCAGCTTTTTCATTCGAATCCTGCTGGACACCACTACGGCAACGTGCTCTTGCACGCGATTAATGTCTGTCTTTTATTCTTTGTACTTCTGCAAGCGACCGGCTTTATGTGGCGGAGTTGGATCGTGACTGCGCTGTTTGCTCTTCATCCCATAAACGTCGAATCGGTTGCATGGATTGCCGAGCGTAAGAATTTGCTCAGCATGTTTTTCTTTCTGCTTGCGCTCGCCGCTTACCGCTGGTACGCACAGAAGCCAGGTGTGACACGCTATACGTCCGCAGTTGGTTTGTTTGCGTTGGGACTAATGGCCAAGCCGCAGGTTGTCACGTTTCCATTTTTGCTTCTGCTTTGGGATTACTGGCCGCTCCGGCGAATTCAATCTGATGCCAAGCATCCACCGAGTTCGCCAGGATGCGCGGTGCCTGCGTACAGCTTCACTCGTCTGGTGTTAGAAAAGCTGCCGCTTTTTGCGCTTTCCGCTGCAAGCTGTGTCATCACAATAAAAGCTCAAGCTGCTGGCGGTGCGGTGCGATCCTTCCATCAGCTGCCGCTTGATGCTCGGCTCGGCAACGGACTGCTTTCATACGCTCGCTATGTAGGAAAGGCAGTTTGGCCGTCACACCTTGCAGTCATGTATCCCTACTTGGGATTTTCGACAGTCCAACTCCTCGTCTCACTGCTGCTTCTCGTTCTGATCTCTGCAGTGGTGATCGTTACGCGGCGAAGGTACTTGTTGGTCGGCTGGCTGTGGTTTCTCGGCACATTGCTGCCCATGATCGGCATTGTGCAGGTGGGTGCACAAGCGATGGCTGACCGTTATGCATACCTGTCCTTCATTGGGTTATTCGTGATGACGACATGGGGCGTCGCAGAACTTGCGGAACGCTACCCCTGGCCGAAGACGGTGCCGCTTCTGGCATGTTCACTTCTCTTAATCGGGCTGGGTGTAACTGCTCGCCGGCAGCTTGGATACTGGCGCGACAGCATTGCGCTGTGGACGCACACGATTGAAGTCACCGGGCCCAACTTCCAGGCGCAAGAACACTTGGCGAGTGCCTTAGCGGACGAAGGGCGTACCGATGAAGCGGGCGTTCACTTTGAAACTGCGCTGGCCATCGACCCAACCAACGCCAAGGCAAATCTAAACCTCGCCGTATATGATCACACCCGAGGCAGGATAGAAGATGCGATCCGGCTTTATCGCAATACGTTGCAGCTAACTTCTGATGAGAAGCTTCAAGGTGAGGCCCTGACGAACCTCGGTTGGGCTTATTACGAACTCGGGAACCTGTCGGACGCTGAATCAGCCTACCAAGCGGCGGTTCGCCTCAAACCGCAGAATCACAACACGTGGATCGGCATGGGGCTGATCGAAGAAAGATTGCGCAAACACGATGACGCGGCCAATGCATTTTCGCGCTCGGCAGCTATCCGGCCCTCGGCCGTAGACTATCTGCTACTGGAAACAGCTTTGGAGCATTCCGGTCGCCGTCGGGAGGCCGATGCCGCTCACGCACAAGCCCAGCGAATCTCTTCAGATTTGGGTGAGGCGCAGGGTATTGCGCAAAAACTTCTGTCGCAGTGAACCATCGCACTTCCTCTGCTCGCTCAAACCTGAACGGCCTACAGCAAACGAATCGGGATTGATCTCCTTCAAAACAATCTGAGTTGTTCGGCTGATTCCGGTTGCGGCAGGGGGTGGCTTCTCTCGCTGTTGCGATCGTAGTCGCTCCTTATGCCATGTTTTTCGCGAAGACGGGCCATTAGCTGCGACAAACGTTTCCGATAAGAATTGGGCAGAAAGGCGCGGTTCTTGTAACGCTCGCGATAGCTTTCGATCAGGTGCGGGAATTCTGCTTCCAGAAACGGCATAAAAACCGCTGCCGAGCAGGGCTTGAGGAAGAGGGAATTAGCAAAAATATATTTTCCTCCAGCCTTCGCGGTTGCGCTAACCAGCGCCTCCAGGTCGCGCGGTGCGTCGGTGATTCCGGGGATCACAGGCGCGCAAATTACTCCGGCATCAACCCCCGCTTCATTCAGCTTGCGCATGGCCTCCAAGCGAAGATCGGGACGTGGGGCACGTGGTTCAAGAATGCGGGCCAGGTTTGCATTTAAGGTTGTGATCGTGACATTCACGAACAATTTGTTCTTCGCAGAAATTTCCTTGAGGACGTCGGTGTCCCGCAGCACCAGATTGGATTTGGTGACGATGCCGATCTCGAATCCCTTGTGCCTGGCGAACTTCTCCAAAATCGCCCGCGTAACCTCGAAACAGCGTTCGGCGGGCTGATACGGGTCGGTTGCGGTGCCGATCGCAATCTCTTCTCCCGCTTTGACCTGACGCAATTCCTGGCGCAGCAGGTCCGCTGCATGCTGCTTGACAAAAATTTTCCGCTCGAATTCGATGCCATTTCGCATTTCCATGAACTCATGCGTGTAGCGGGCATAGCAGTATTTGCAGGCGAATTCGCAGCCGCGATAGGGATTGATGGTCCAGGTAAAGGGCATGCGCTCCACGGTGCAGCGGTTCAGAAGAGAACGAACCGGAAGAGTGAAATATTCGATTTCGTGTCCCAGGCGAAGCGATTCGCCTTCTGCTGCCAGACGGGCAATGCCAACCAGTTTGGGCTTGAAGTCGGGGATAAGGGGAAGGGAAGCCATCTATGTATTCGCTATTTGTTCGCCTATGATAATCCAATCACGATGAGTCGTCAACTGGAGGGTTCTCCTTGAATTTGATGTCTTAGATCCTTGATTGGATTTACTTGAGAGCTAACCGTTCAAGCAGATACCAGAAGCAGACAAGCGTCAGGATGGGACCGCCCCAGATGCAGAAGGCCGACTGCCAGGCAAGGACCTGGATGATTTCGCGCTGGCTGCGCGCGGATATGAAGAGCGGGCGGTTCGGAGCACCCCTGAGGACAACAGCAGGGCTGAGGTCGAACTCTTCCGAAGTCTTTGCAGATAGCTTTGGGCGGGCAGCGGCGGCGCCTGGCAAAATCACGCCACCAATTTCCTGCTCGCTCTGGAGCTCTGCGGCCTCTGCGCTCAGAAATTGGCTGGAGCCGTCAGATTTCTTTTCCGGGTTTTCGCGCAAGGTTCCCATCGCAAACAGGGTCTGCCCCGGGCGGACAACGTATTCCTCTAGTCTTACAGGCGAGTGTGATACTCCGTGGCGATTCAGAAAATGCTGGGCGTACTCAGGCACACCGCCTTCGTATTCCTCCGAAAAGGCCGCTTCTAATTCGGAGTTCGCGCCGCGCGCATCCACCATGAGCTTTCCTGTACCATCGTCGAGAAAGAACGGAGCTGACAGGTTTTCTTCCGCTGCTTTTCGCCAGCTGCGTCGGTCGCCGGTCCAGGCGATGGTTCGATAAAAGAAACAGTCTTCCTCGGAGAGCGGGGCGACAATCGTGTACGGCCCTTCGACTTTGCCCGAGACTTCGATTAGACCCAGGGAAGCGCCCCGGACGGTCGATCGGGGCACATTCTCGATGAAGCGTTTTCGCTGTAGCAGGGCAAAGCCGCGAAAGAAGAAATAAATCCCCGCAGCAAAACCGATGACCGACCAAATCAGCGGGTTCGCAAGCGCGGACACAAGATCCGATGGACGATCAGCCCGGTGCCAGGCAGCCGCTGCGGCAGTCACGATCATTCAACGCTAAGGCCCGGCTGGCGCACTCTTTTCGCCTGGTGGCGGAGGAATGGTTATGTCAATGTTTGTTACGGGGCCCAAGTCCGACAGCGGCTTGTCGAATTCCGCCGTATTTCCCACGACAAGCACCTTCAGTTGATCTTTGTGCAGGTACTTGGCCGCGACCCGCTGCACGTCACTCGGCTGGACCTTCTCAATTCCCGCGCGAAAACGCTCCAGAAAATCTCCAGGATAGCCATAGAACTCATATGCCATTCGCTCGCGAAGGACCTTGGCTGGCGAATCGAAGTTGAAAACGAAGGAATTCAGAATGGAATCCTTTGCGACTTTGATCTCATCATCGGTGAGCGGATGCGTCTTCAGGTCATCAATCTGCTCGTCCAGCGCCTGAATCGACTCTATTGTAGTTTGGCTTTTAGTTCCCATCGAGATGCGATTAATTCCCGAATGGTCGAATGCGCTGCCGATGCCACCACCCACGCCATACGCGAGACCCTTAGCGCTACGTATGTTGCGAAACAATCGTGACGAAAAACCTCCGCCGAATGCTTCATTGAAAACCTGGGTCGCAAAATAATCGGGGTTGTCTCGCCGTATCCCCAGATCCACCATTCGGATGTTGCTTTGGTTTACGTCCGGCCGAGGAATCAGGTAATAGCCCGGTTTCGCGGGTTCGAACTTAATATCCGGTGCCTTATAAGCCGGCCCTTTCGCCCATTCGCCGAACGTCTGGCGCAGCCTGGCTTCCATTGCGGACGAATCGAAATCTCCGACCACCCCCAAAATGATGTAGTTCGGATATACATGCGAGTGATGCCAGTCCAGCAGATCCTGGCGCGTGACGGCAGAGACCGTGTTGTACTCAGGCTGCCGCACATAGGGATTTGCTTTCCCATAAGCGAGCTTCGTTGACTCGCGTTGCGCTACATCGCTGACGTCGTCGTTACGGCGGGAGATCGCGTCGTACATTTCTCTTTGCGCCAGATCCAATTTGTCAGGGCGGAACTCCGGTTCCCTCACCAGGTCCGCGAAGACCCTGAAAACATCATCGAAATCACCCTTCAGGCAAGACCAGGAAATCGTGGTGGAATCCCCACTATCGCCCGTCTCGACCTTTGCCGCCCGGACTTCGAGGTAATCGTCCAGCTCATCCCCGGTCTGCGTCTTCGTCCCCCCGGTTCGCCAAACTTCGCCATACATATCGAGCATGCCGGCTTTGTTGGCAGGTTCCTCGCGCGATCCCCCGCGAATCCGCGCGATTCCGTCGATCAGCGGCAGCTCATGGTCCTCCTGCAGGAAGACAACCATGCCGTTGGGAAACTCGATATGCTTGGGCTCTTTTGGATGAAATGCTGGAAGAGGCAAGATCTCAATCTGCTGCCAATCTTTAGCCTGCGCGGCCGCCTCTGCACCAAAAGCCACCATGGCAATAAAGACAGCAACAAGAATGCCTGGCTTGCGGGTCATCATTCGCCTCCCTTGTTGGGCTGTCCCGATGGTGGCGCGGCCGTTTCAATGACTCCCACCGTGCGGTTGTTATCGGTGAAGGTCTTGTTTGCCACGCGGCGAATGTCGGCTTTTGTGATCTTGTCGATCCTGTCTACCTGACGAAAGAGTTCGCGCCAGTCGTCGTACCGGGCCTGATTCATGCCTAACTCAAAAGCCAGGCCGGAATTGCTATCCAGACTCCGCAGCAAGTTTGCCTTGGCGCGCGTCTTAATCATTTTTAGCTCATCGTCGCTGATGTCTTGCGCCTTGAGTTTGTCGATCTCGCCGTGGATGGCCACTCCCATCTCATCGGGCTTGTGGCCCGGCATGCAGAATGCGTAGAAGGCGAACAAGTGCGCATATTTGTTGCCGGGCAATCCGGTAAAGCCTGCGGCGTCAGAAGCGATTTTCTTGTCCCGGACCAAGGCGCGGTAGAGCCGTGAAGTCCGGCCCTCCGACATCAAATCAGCTATGCCGTCATAAACGGCGTCATCAGGACTCAGGTAGTCGGGTCGATGATATCCCTCGAGATAAAGAGGCTGTGCCACGTCATGCAGGACCACACGCCGTTCGGAATTTTGCGGTGGCTCCAGGCTGATCCTCTCGTCCGGTTTTTCGCGCGATGGCAGCCGGCCAAAATATTTTTCGATAATCGGAAGCGCCTCACTGGCCGTTACATCGCCCACGACGGTCAGAACCATGTTGGAGGGAATGTAATACTCCTGAAAAAAAGTGTCCGCATCCGTGGCGGAAAAGGAATTCAGGTCTGAGATCCATCCGATCGTCGGCCGGTGGTACTGGCTGGCCTGAAATGCCGCGGTTGTAAATTGCTCCAACAAACGCCCAATGGGATTGCTGTCCGTGCGCATGCGGCGTTCTTCGATGACCACATTGCGTTCCTTGTAGAACTCACGCATCACAGGATGCAGAAACCGGGACGACTCGAGATAGGCCCACAATTCCAGCCGGTTGACGGGCAGGGAATAGAAATAATTGGTTTCATCGTAGTTGGTTGATGCGTTGAGATTCTCGCCGCCGTTTCGCTCGATGATCTCGGTGAACTGGTTGGGAATGACGTATTGATTGGCCTGCTTGATTGCGTCCTGCCACGCGGCTTCAAGCTGCTTGACCTTGTTGTCATCGCGATTAATCCGTTTGTCTCGCTCGCGCAGGTAAGCCGCGTATGCCAGCTCCACCTTTTGAAGTGCCACTTTCTCCGCAGCGTAGTCTTTCGTGCCGATGGTGTCTGTGCCCTTGAAGGCCATGTGCTCGAACATGTGGGCCAGACCGGTTTTGTCCAGGGGATCCTGCACCGAGCCGGCATCCACATGGGTATAGAAGGAGAAAACTGGCGCCTCCGGGCGCTCGCAGATCAGCACGGTCAGCCCGTTATCAAGCTTTTTGAGCGTCATTCGTTTTTCGAAGGATGCGACGTCCTGCGCGGCCGCAAGGGCCGCAAGTATCAGAACTGTTCCAAAGACATGAAGCCTGCGATGGGTCACGTTACCTCCAACAGGTTGGACGCATGTGAGGGGCAGAAGTTTGAAGTTACGTGGCACAAGGGGACGTTGTCAAACTGAGGAGCATCCAAGAGTTGATTATGCAGAAGGATTCCGGGTATACAGGTAGCGCGTTCGCCATCCCGTCGATTGCGATTCGGCCTCCAGGGGGAAAGCGCATGAGCAGTTCCCAAACCATCGAAATCGAGGGCAAACACCTTAAGCTGACCAACCTCGAAAAGGTGCTTTATCCGGCCACCGGATTCACCAAGGGCCAGGTGATCGACTATTACGCGCGGATCGCGCCGGTGCTGATCCCTCACCTCGCCGGCCGTCCAGTTACGCTCAAGCGATATCCTGAAGGTGTCGACAAAGAGTATTTCTTTGAGAAGAACATAACCAAATACCGCCCTGAGTGGGTGAAGACGGCTCCCATCTGGAGCGAAGGCAACAATCGCGATGTGAACTACGTGCTGGTGAACGATCTGCCAACGCTCACCTGGGTCGCAAATCTCGCCGCGATCGAACTCCATCCCTCGCTGTCGCTGGCGAAGAACATCGAGTCGCCGACGGTGATTGCCTTCGACCTTGATCCGGGGCCTCCAGCCAACATCGTGCAATGCTGTCAGGTCGCCCTCTGGCTGCGAGACATCTTCGATCATTTCGGACTGCAGAGCTTCCCAAAGTCCTCAGGATCAAAGGGCATGCAGCTTTATGTTCCGCTGAACACACCGACCAGTTATGAAATCACGAAGCCGTTCGCGAACGCGTTGGCACGTTTGCTTGAAAATGAGCACAAGGATCTCGTCGTTTCTGACATGAAGAAAAGTCTGCGGGTCGGCAAAGTGTTGGTGGACTGGAGCCAGAATGATGAGCACAAGACCACGATAGCCGTGTACTCGCTCCGCGCACGCGAGCATCCCACTGTTTCCACGCCTTTGACTTGGGAAGAAGTAGAGCGGACTTTGAAGAAGAAAGATCCTGGTTTGCTGGTGTTCGAAGCTCCGCGGGTGCTTGAACGCGCCCAAAAGATGGGTGATTTGTTTAAGCCGGTACTCACCCTTAAGCAGAAGCTCCCCAAATTGCCAGCTATCGAAGAAGCGCAACCGGAGGCGATTGCAGCGGGCCTCGACATAGCGGCGCAGGGGGAAACTTCATCTGCTCGCAAGCGCGCACCAGCAGGTCGCCGACCTGCACAGAAGAAAAAAGCGCCGAAGGTATAATGCCACTTTCCGCAGGACGTGACGATGGCGCAACTTTATGCCGGCACCTCCGGATGGGCCTACCCGAGCTGGAAGCCTGACTTTTACCCAGCGAAGTTAGCACAAGCGAAATTCCTGCCATACTACGCAACGCGGCTTAACGCCGTGGAAGTGAACTTCACGTTTCGCCAGCTGCTGAAAGAGACGACTGCGCAGAAATGGATTGCGGAAACTCCAGCAACGTTTCAGTTCAGCGTTAAGGCGCACCAGGTTATTACTCATATCAAGCGGCTAAAGAAGGCGGAGGATTTCATTCCGCGCTTTTTGTCGACGGTTCAGCCGATTGCCCAAGCCGGAAAACTTGGCCCGTTGTTATTTCAGCTTCCGCCGAACATGAAAGCTGACCCAGCTTTATTGGAGGAGTTTCTGGGCAATCTGCCCCGAGGCGTCCCCTCGGCATTTGAGTTTCGCCATCCATCGTGGTTCGAAGACTCGATCTTCGAGTTGCTCAAGAGGCACAATCGCGCACTTTGTGTGGCGGAAACCGAGGAGCGAGTCACCCCAGACGTAATTACTGCTAATTTTTCTTATTACCGGTATCGCAAGCCTAGCTACACGCCGGAAGAACGCCAGACTATGGTCGGCCGCATCCGAGACCACCTCGACGCTGGCCGGAACGTGTTCGCCTATTTCAAGCATGAAGAAACCCCGCAGGGCGCGCTCTACGCGATCGAGGTCCTGAAGGAAATCCAGGGCGCGGCAACCGAGAACCGGCAAGTGACTACCGGGACGTAACGCCGACGCATCCCGCTGATTACTTTGCCCAGTGTCCGATAACGCGCATACTCAATCTGTGTCCGCTGATGCGAGCGCTCGCGTAGTGTCCGATTTTCTTGATTACCTGAAAATCGAAAAAGGACTTGCGGCCCTCACCATAGCAGCTTACTCAACCGACATCCGTCAATTCTCGGATTTTCTGGACAGACGAAAACGCAAGTTGATTGCGGCCCGACGAACCGATGTGCGCGACTTCATTCAGGAACTTTTTGCGAATTCGGTCGACGGCAGATCAGTTGGAAGAAAACTGTCGGCTCTACGCCATTTGTATCGATATCTGTTGCTCGATAAATTGATCGATCACGATCCAACTCTAAACATCGACTCACCAAAGCAGTGGAAGGTTCTCCCGAAGTCGCTGGCTCCGGATGAAATTACCGCTATGCTGGGTGTGCGTGGTGGGCGTGTATCAGAACACCAGCTAGCCAATGCTATTTCCGCTCGAGACCAAGCCATCCTTGAAGTGTTTTACGCCGGAGCACTGCGCGTTTCCGAGCTAGTCAGCGCCAGACTCGAAGATCTGAAACTTGATCTTGGCTACGTGCTGGTGCGAGGAAAAGGTGACAAAGAGCGGATCGTGCCGTTGGGCAGGTCCGCACAACGGGCCTTAGTGGACTACCTGCGGGATTCGAGGCCGATGCTCGCTTCGAATAGAAATTCTCCATTCTTGTTCCTGGGACGCGGCGCCCGCAAGTTGACCCGCCAGCGGGTGTGGCAGCTCGTCCGGCTGGCATCGGTCAGCGCGGGGCGGAATGCAAGCCCTCACATGTTGCGGCACAGTTGCGCAACTCACATGGTGGAGAACGGAGCGGATTTGCGCACAGTGCAAACGATTCTGGGGCATGCCGACATCTCGACCACACAGGTCTACACGCACCTTGCTCTTGATCGGCTGAAGAACGTTTATCAGAAGCACCATCCGAGGGCGAAGGCACGATAGGTTTTCGTGTCCATCGCCAAGAAAGCGGACAGTGCGCACAGGGAGCGTGAACGGCAATTGCATGAATAAAGTGCGACACAAAACAACAATTGTGGAAAGGGCCGTTGCTCAGTTTCTGCGGTCATTGCAAGAGCGCAACGCGTCTCCGCACACGATCAAGGGATATTCCGGAGATTTGAGTGAGTTTGTCCAGTATGCAGGGTCACGGAATTGGGCCGGGATCGATCACCTAACGGTTCGAGGTTTCCTTTCGCACCTCTACGAGAAAGGACTGAGTAAGACCTCTGTCGCGCGCGCCCTTGCGGCAGTTCGGTCGTTCTACCGCTGGCTGGCGCAAGAGGGAATTGTGGACCAGAACCCGGCAGCCCTGGTCTCGACGCCGAAGCTTCCCAAAAAGCTCCCTCGGGTTCCGACCATCGAAGAAATGAACAGCCTGCTTGACGGGCAGATGCCGGAGGCTGCCGCATTTCCCGAGCGGGACCGCATGATCTTCGAACTGCTCTACGGATGCGGCATTCGCAACTCCGAACTGACGGGAATCAATGTCGATGACATCCGCATGAGCGCGGAAGCCATTCTTATCCGCGGCAAGGGCAGGAAAGAACGTTATGTCCCCTTTGGGGATTCGGTGAAGAGTGCGCTGGCTGCTTACTTGCCGGCTCGGCGGCAGGCACTCGCGGTTTGCAGGAAAAATACGAATGCTTTGCTGATCAACCATCGGGGAGGACGGCTTACTACGCGCAGCGTCCGGCGCATCATCAAGAAAATTGCGGTTGCAAAAGGATTGCCGCCTGATGTGCATCCGCACACCCTTCGCCACGCCTTCGGCACGCATTTGCTGGAAGAAGGTGCAGATCTTCGCGCCATTCAGGAGATGCTCGGTCACGAGCGCTTATCCACCACACAGCGTTACACTCAGCTTTCCATGAAACATGTTCTGCAGGTGTACGATCAGACCCACCCAAGGGCAAAATGAGGGATCCGACCTGATCTTCTGGCACGGAAATGACTGCATTGCGGAATGACGCCGTAAGAGCGATGGTGCCGCATTTGCCTCAACTGGCAACCGTCTCTAGAATAGAAACTACTTCGCGGTTGAGAAATTATGATTCATTTTCCAGTTCCTGAAGCGCTCACTTTCGATGACGTCTTACTTCTGCCCGCCCGTTCTGACGTGGTCCCGGCGCTCGCCAATACACAGACCCAGCTCACGCGCAATATTCGCCTGAATATTCCGGTCATTAGCGCCGCCATGGATACCGTGACCGAATCCCACATGGCGATCGCGCTGGCTCAGCAGGGTGGGGTGGGCATCATTCATCGCAATCTGACGATCGAGCAGCAAGCCAATGAAGTGGACAAAGTGAAGCGTTCGGAAAGCGGCATGATTGTGGACCCGGTCACCATGTCGCCGGACGCGAAGGTTTCAGAGGCGCTGGAGGTCATGCGCCAATACAAGATTTCTGGCGTGCCCATCACCAAGAACGGGAAGTTGGTCGGAATTCTCACCAACCGCGATTTGCGTTTCGAAACCCGCTTCGATATCCCGATCAGCAAAGTAATGACGAAAGAAAACTTGATTACGGTCCCGGTAGGAACGACGCTCGAGGATGCGGAAGAGATCCTGCACAAGCACCGGGTAGAGAAGCTGCTGGTTGTCGATGACAAATACAACCTGAAGGGACTGATAACGGTAAAGGACATTCAGAAGAAGCTGAAATATCCCAATGCAGCAAAGGATTCCCACGGAAGGTTGCGTGTCGCGGCGGCCATAGGAGCCACGGGCGACTTTCTGGAGCGCGCGCAGGAACTGGCCAAGGCAAAGGTGGATTTATTGGCATTAGACAGCGCACATGGGCATTCGACACGCGTGTTGGAAGCGATTCAGCAGGTCAAGGCGAAACTTCCGCAGATCGATTTGGTCGCCGGCAACGTAGCCACATTTGATGGCGCTTGTGAATTGACCCGCGCCGGGGTGGACGCGGTGAAGGTGGGCATTGGTCCGGGATCCATCTGCACGACCCGCGTAGTAACAGGAGCAGGAGTACCTCAGATTACGGCCATCGCTGAAGCCTACCGAGCCACAAAGGATTCCGGTGTACCGGTGATTGCTGATGGCGGAATTAAATACTCCGGTGATATCACGAAAGCGCTGGCGGCGGGGGCGTCCGCAGTGATGATCGGATCTCTGTTTGCGGGAACCGACGAAAGTCCGGGTGAGTTGATCCTCTATCAGGGCCGGACGTTCAAGTCGTACCGGGGCATGGGATCGCTGGGCGCCATGGCGGCAGGAACCGGTGGGAGCGAGCGCTATTTCCAGAACACGGATGGCGACGCCTCAACTGCCATGCCGGTTATCGGAGAAGAATCGAACCGCTTGGCCAAATTGGTTCCCGAAGGAATCGAAGGCAGAGTTCCATATCGCGGCTCAGTGGCCATGATCGTTCATCAAATGGTTGGTGGTGTGAAGTCTGGAATGGGCTACTGCGGTTGTGGCAGTATCCTGGAATTGCAACAAAAAGCCCGCTTCGTGCGAATCAGCATGGCCGGTCTGCGTGAGAGCCACGTACATGACGTAGTAATCACTCGCGAAGCACCGAATTACGTTGTCGAGTAGATCCCCCGCATAAAACGTTTTGCTGCGAACTTAGGAATCGGATCTTGAATCTCCATCAAAAACAGGTGACAAAAGCCTGGATAGCCGCCGGGCTGTGGATGATCCTGATTGCCATTGAATCCACGAGCTATCTGTCGAGCGCTAACACCAGTCGCTTGTTGTATCCGATTTTTCACTTTCTGTTCGGACTTGATCCGATTCGGTTTATAACTTGGCATCACTACATTCGCAAAACCGGCCATTTTGTGGGCTATTTCATGCTGAGTCTTCTGCTGTTTCGTGCTTGGCGGGCTACGCTGCCGTCTCCTTCGATCTGGGATTTGCGCTGGGCGGCAATTGCATTCTTGATGTCTGCCTTCGTGGGAAGTATGGATGAGTGGCACCAGACGTTTCTCCCCTCGCGAACGGGCCTGGTAAGTGACGCGGTTCTGGATAGCATGGCGGCGTTGATCGCCCAAATCGTGATTTTTGTTTTGCTGCAGCAGCGGCGATCAAGATCGAGGCAGGAAGAAGTTGTACCGGCGGGCTGAAACAGTTCTGAACCTGGCTGCGCGGAGGCAGTCAGTACATAGCGTCGTACTTGGTGACTTCCCAAGCGCCGTCCTTGTTTTCCAAGGTCACCGAGAACAATTCTTTGTAGGTGCCAGAATCATTGGGGCCGGTGCGGCGCTTGCCGCGATAATGCAGGATGCGCAGTGGCGGCGTATCTTCCCAATCGACGATTTTCCAGGAAATCAACGGGTGCTGTGCCTCTGAATCACAGATGAACTTGGCGTATTTCCTGCGATAGTCCTTTTCCCACTGGGCCAGGACTGTCTTGCATTCCCCATCCCTTATACCACCCAGGTATTGGCTGGCGACGTGTTCCGATGTGCGATCGCGCAACGGATTCAACGAAATTGAAAGGGGAATGCCGGAGAGCGGGTCCTGATCTTCTGAACGAGAGAGGACGGGACCCTGGTGGTCGAGCCACATCAAATAGCCGAAGAACACCAGCAGCAGCAACACCCCTGCGCTTGCGGCAATCGCGAGTTGTGTCCGCGAAACGGCCATTCTGCTGCAAGTTTAGCCTGTCACGAATTGTTCGCCAGATTACGCTGGTGACCTGCGATAGGACATGTACGCGCAGTAGTCAGGAGTTAGTAGCCAGGAGTCAGTTGCTGCGATTCAGCATGCGGGGAGTCGAAATCATCCTAGATGCCTTTCGCTGACTCCCGACTACCGACTCCTGACTACTCAGATTTGCTTTCGCCTTCGGCACCGGGAGCGGGATGTTCCACACCCTGGTCGGCTTCTTCCATGGCCTTCTTGGCTTCCGCAGCGCGCTTGGCGCGGGTTTCGGCCCGCTTTTGGCGCTTCTCGTCGAGGACCTTTTCGCTACCCAGCAGCTCTATGAAGGCCTTGTCCGCCCCGTCACCTTTTTGCCACGCCGTGCGGACGATTCTCAGATACCCGCCATTGCGATCGCCGAAGCGGGGAGCGATCGTGTCGAATAACTTGTCCACCGCGGCGTCGGTCATGAGATAGGCGTAGGCTCGCCGACGGGCTGCCAAGTCACCGCGCTTGGCGAGCGTAATCATCTTCTCGACCTGTGGGCGCATCGCCTTCGCTTTGGGCACAGTCGTTTCGATGCGCTCTTCGACAATCAGCGAAGTGACCAGGTTCCGCAGCAGAGAACGGCGGTGCGCCGTGGTACGTCCAAGTTTCCAGCCTGCTACTTTGTGACGCATAGAAACCTCAGTGAGTAGCCTAGCAGGCAGGAGCTAGTAGCAAGGCTTTGTGGTTTCTCCTGGCTACCTGCTACCCGCTGCTAACTACTGAATTCTTACAGTTCGTTGTCCGGGCCGTAGGCTGATGCAGGAAGTATCTGGTTTGAAGTCGGGCCGGGCACGGCGTTTCCATGCTCGTCGATCTTCATTCCCAGGCTCAAGCCCATGGTTCCCAGAATTTCTTTGATCTCGTTTAGTGACTTACGCCCGAAATTCTTGGTCTTCAGCATTTCGGCTTCGGTCTTCTGCACGAGTTCGCCAATGGTCTGAATGTTCGCGTTCTTCAGGCAATTGTAGCTGCGAACCGACAACTCCAACTCCTCTACGGAACGATTCAGGTTTTCGTTGCGAATCTCCGGTTTGCGCTCCTCGGCTGAGGTCGCAGTCTCAATGTCTTCCTCGAAGTTGATGAAGATGTTCATGTGGTCTTTCAGCAATTTCGCGGCGAGGCCGATAGAATCGGCAGGTGTAATCGAGCCGTTCGTCCAGACTTCGAGAGTCAACTTGTCGTAGTCCGTGATCTGTCCGAGACGCGCGGCTTCCACGGTGTAGTTGCACTTGCGGACCGGGGAATGGACGGAGTCGATGGGAATAAACCCGATTCCCAGATCTTCGTCGAAATTCTTGTCGGCAGAAACGTAGCCGCGGCCACGTTTGAGCCGCATTTCCATGTCGAGCTTGCCGCCTTCGCTGACAGTAGCGATGTAGACGTCTTTGTCGAGCACCTCGACATCGGCGTCGGCTTCGATCATGCCCGAGGTGACGACACCCGGCTGATCGGCACGCAGATAAATCGCTTTTGGCGCATCCCCACTCAGCTTGAAGGGAATTTGCTTCAGGTTGAGGATGATGTCGGTCGCGTCTTCGACCACTCCGGTGATGGATTGAAATTCGTGCAACACGCCTTCCATCTTCACCGCGGTAACAGCCGCACCTTCAATCGAGCTCAGAAGCACGCGCCGCAGGGCATTGCCTACGGTCGTGCCGAATCCGCGCTCAAACGGCTGCGCCCAGAAAATCCCGTACTTGTCGGTGAGAGTGGACTGATCAACTGCAAGACGTTTCGGTTTCTGAAAACCTTTCCAAAGCATATGTTTCTCCTTCGGCCGTTTGGCTCGGTGCTGGCTCCCTGAACCGGTCCGGGTTCAGGTGGGTGCCCCATGTCTCGCGTCGTTTGCGAGACGTGGGGATTTTCGTCAGCAGAGGCTGATCTGGCACGAAAAATACCGGACCCAAGAACCGCCGTTGGTCGTTCGTCCTCGGTCGTTGGCTAACGACTAGCGACCAGCGACTAACGACTACTTACTATAAAGTTCCACGATCAACTGCTCGTTCACCGGCAGCTGAATGTCTTCGCGCTTGGGCAAATTCAACACGCGGCCCTTGTAGTTGTCGCGGTCCACCTCCAGCCAGTTCGGCAGCGTACCGTGGCTCGAGAATTCCTTCGCCAGTTCGAGCACCGCGAGTTTCTTGCTGTTCTCGCGAATCGAGACTTCTTCGCCGGCGCTCACTTCATATGAAGGAATGTTGACCTTGCAGTTGTCGACGGCGACATGCCCGTGACGCACCAGTTGCCGCGCCTGGCGCCGCGACTGGGCGAATCCCAGGCGGAAAACCACATTGTCGAGACGCCGCTCGAGCTGCTGCAGCAATTTTTCACCGGTAACGCCGCGCGAACGCGCTGCCTTCTCAAAGTAGTTGCGAAACTGCGCTTCCTGCGTGAAGTAAATTCGCTTGGCCTTCTGCTTTTCGCGCAGTTGCAGGCCGTAGCCCACAACCTTGGCCTTGCGGTCTTTCCCATGTTGTCCGGGAGCGAAGTTGCGCTTCTCGATGGGACACTTGTCGCTGAAGCACTTTGCGCCTTTGAGGAACAACTTCATGCCCTCGCGGCGGCATAGACGGCAGACTGCATCGGTATAGCGTGCCATGTTTCTCCTTGAGTAACCGGTTTACGGGACTGGCTTCCCTTCTTCCCGGTTGTGATTTCAGTTTCGAGTACTCTCATCAGGTTCAAGCTTCAACACACACTTAAAACTCGAAACTTGAAACTAGACTCTCCGTCTCTTCGGGGGCCGGCATCCGTTATGCGGAATCGGCGTGACGTCGCGGATGGAACGCACTTCGATTCCAGCGGC
>DASPTU010000122.1:0-8388 GCA_035623255.1 Terriglobales bacterium
ATCAAGCCAAGCCCAAGGGCGTTGGCCATGGGCGGCGCTTCGAGGCGCGCCATCTCTTCCCAAAAGATCGCCTGCTGCATCAAGGTCGCACTGCGGCCGCCATATTGTATTGGCCAAGAGACCGCAGCCCAGCCGCCTTCATAAAGCTTGCGTTGCCAGGCTCTGAGGTAGGGAAACGATTCCTCGAGCGGCTTCTCGCGCCAGTCAGCCCAGTCTTTGGGAACGTTGGCCTCCAGCCAATTCCGGAACTCGTCCCGAAAGGCCACTTCTTCCGTTGTAAGTCTCAGGTCCATTTGTTCTCCTGCCCTTGCACGCCGCGAACTACAGTCAACTGTTCCGAGTTGCCGATTTTGCGCCACGCCCAGACTGGTCATTCGGCTCGCCAGCCACCTGCCTGAATTCATCGGCCCCGGAATCCGGACGAATCGTTTCCCGGCCCTGCCAATATTTTTTCCGCAAATCTCGCTTCAGGATTTTTCCTGTGCCGGTTTTTGGCAGGCTCTCCAGGAATTCCACCTTATGCGGACACTTGTAATGAGCCAAGCGCTGGCGGCAATGCTCGATGATCTCAATTTCACCCGCTTGCATGTTTGGCTTCAGAACGACAAGGGCCTTCGGCACTTCTCCCCACATTCGGTCGGGTACTGGAATTACTGCGGCTTCGAGCACGGCCGGATGCGAAGCCAGGATCTTTTCCACTTCCAGAGAGGAAATATTTTCTCCGCCGCTGACGATAATGTCCTTCTTGCGATCGACGATGAGAATGTACCCATCTTCGTTCCAGGTGGCCATGTCGCCGGTGTGAAACCAGCCGCCGCGGAGCGCCTCCGCGGAAGCCTCCGGCTGCTGCCAATAGCCCTCGAGCACGCCATCGCTTCGCGTAATGATTTCGCCGATGGCATGCCCGTCGCACGGCACATCCTGGTCGTTTGCGTCGACGACGCGAAGTTCGACTCCCGGAATGGCGTAACCGGTCATTGATTGCCCAACGAAGCGCTGCTCTCCTTCCCAACAAATTCCCTGCTTCATCGGGGAGATGGACAAGACGGGCGCCGTCTCCGTCAATCCGTAGCCAGAAAAACAAGTGCAGCCCATTTTTTCTTCAACTTCGCGGACCAAGGTAGGAGACGACGCAGCGCCCCCAATGGTAATTCGCCGCAAACTGCTCAAGTCATATTTCGGACGCTCTGGACAATTCACCAAAACAATCGCCATCGCCGGCACGAGGCTGCAATAGTTCACGCGCTCGGCTGCAATGAGTCGAAAAACCTCCACGGGGTCAAAACGCTGCATCATGACGTGCTTGCCGCCAAGAAGCGTCAAAAAATGAGCGACGCCCCAACCGTTCGCGTGAAACAGCGGGATGGTGTGAAGTTCCACCGCATCGTAATCGGTGTGCAAGGCCAATCCAGCATTGAGCGCGTGCAGGTAGATGTTTCGGTGAGTAAGCATTACGCCTTTGGGCTCGGCGCTGGTCCCACTAGTGTAAAACAGTTCGGCGAGTGTGTTTTCGTCGACGTCCATGATATTCGCGCGAAGTGGCGGCGCGCCGGAAATGAGCGCTTCGTAATCTTGCTCGATCAACCATTCTTCTTCCGCCGAGCCGTCGAGAGCGTAGAAGTCTTTCACGGTCGAAAGTTTCGAGCGAAAAGATTCCACCAATTCGATGAAGTGCCTTTGCAAAAACAGAACGCGCGCACCGGAATCATTCAAAATGTACGCTAGCTCCTGCGGGGCCAGACGGATGTTGAGCGGCAACAAGACGGCGCCGGCCTCCAGAACTCCGTAATAGGCTTCGAGCAAGCGATGGCAGTTGGTGCTGAGAAACGCCACGCGGTCGCCCGGCTGCACGCCCGCTTTTCGCAAGGCTCCGCCGAGCCTGCTCACGCGTTCAGCAAACTGGCTGTACGTGAAGCGTTCCTTACCGCAGACGACGGAGGTTCTTCGCGGGTACTGCTGTTCGGCGTAGCGCAGGAAACGAAGTGGGGTCAGTGGGATGTTCATCGCAAGTGGCCTTCACTAGTCCAATGAAACTAGTCTAGTTTAGACTAGTCTAAATTAGACTAGGCAGTTTGACCTCCATCCACGACCAGGACGTGCCCGGTAACATAGTCCGATGCATCCGAGGCGAGAAACACGGCCGCACCTTTCAAGTCGTGATCGTTCCCGAACCGTTGAAGCGGGATTTTCTTCAAGAATGCCTCTCTGTTCCGCTCGATAACCACTTCGGACATGTGCGTCGGGAACCACCCCGGAGCAATGGCATTCACCTGAATGTTGTAAACGCCCCATTTGCATGCCAGGTCTTTCGTGAAGGCGATGACTCCGCCTTTGCTGGCGTGATAGCCGATGGCTTGAAATTCCGGAGGCGCTCCGCGCAGACCCGCCACGGAAGCGATATTGATGATTTTTCCGCGGCGCTGCGGCACCATGTACTTCCCCGCGGCTTGCGAGAACAAAAAAGTCCCCGTCAAATTTGTTTCCATGACTTTGTTCCAGTGCTCCAGCCGCATTTCCTCCACGGGCGCACCCCAAGATGTGCCTGCATTGTTGATCAGAATATCGATGCGCCCGAATCGCGAGATTGCCTCTCCCACGACGGACTGAACCTGATCCGGATTCTTAACGTCGCAGCCGAGCGCCAGCGTTTCAACGCCAAGCTTTTTCAATTCTTCAGCGGCCTGCTCGCAACGCTCTTTCTTGCGCGCGCAAAGAACGAGATTTGCGCCCATTTCCGCCAGGCCCTGCGCCATCTGCCGACCGAGTCCAATCGAACCTCCGGTAACAATGGCCACGCGACCGGACAAATCAAAAAGGTTCTTAGTGTTCAAAAAAAGTACGAACCTTCCTTTCCGGGCAGCTATGGCACAGCAACCGTTGCGCCGCCGGTGAAACTTAAAGCATTGGTCCGCTCGCGCTCAATCAGAGCTGCCAACCTCAATGTTGTTCATCAATGCGGACTGAACGAAAACCAATGACCGCCACACCAGAAGTCACCGTCGCAGTCTCCTTGTTCGGCGTCAAATGGACGCAGATAAGGCCTAGGCTTGAAGTCCACAAATGCCGGCGCCATGGGAACGACTCCGCCTTGTCCATTGCTGAAGATATTGAAGCCGGCACCGAGTGCGGCAGCAACGCTGTTCAGCTCCGCGACATCCTCATGGGGCCATTTCCCTGTTTCTAGACGTTGAAGCAGCGTCTCAACGGCTGTAATGGTTTCCGCAGGCGTGAACGCGCAATGGCCCGCGCGTGAGACAAACTTGCGGCGAAGAAATTGCCCGTTTCCTTCCTCATCTACCACCTGGCGATAGGCGCTTTCGTTTTCGACGACGACAAGACCGTCGCCAGTAGTGTGCAATGTCAGGACTGGAATGTGTATCTCGCCGTTATAGATGATGTTCCGCTCAAGGTATTTGGTCGCTTCATGGTCCGCGTGGATTCGTGCAGTCTCATTCAGCATCTTGAGGTCAGCGTCGAGATCGAGCCCGGCCTGTTCGTAAAGCGCTTTTACTTCCTCGCGATCTATGGAGTGTTCAAGCTGTCTCCGATAATCCACGTCCGTATTCCACGAGGGATTGCCCTGCGCGCGGGCTTCCAGTTCGGCGCGAAACGCAAAGATAAAGGGAAAGTCGACCTGCTGTGCCCAAAGGAATTGGTTGATTTCCTGATCTGAAAAATCCGTTGCGGCAGGTTCGGGGGCCAATGGATTAAACCAGCCAGGCCCGTCATCCAGGGCGGAAACGAGCGCGAGCCTCGCCCTGCCCTGAGGCGTCGCTTGCGCAAGGGCCAGCATTTCTTTAGCGAGGTCACGATTGGCAATCGGGTTAGAGATGTTGACGATTTCCAGCCCCGAACCCGGCGCGATCAAATTCTTAAATGCAAAAGCCGAATCCAGCGCGGTGTTCCACGTGGCTACGCCGCCGGAAAGGACGCCGCACATCGGCAGAGCTGCATCAAAGCGGTCGGGATGCCGCTGAATTAGTCCCGCGGTAATCATTCCGCCGAGCGAATGTCCCCAGGCAATGGTCTGCTTCGGCACACCAACAGTTTTCGCAAAAATGTCGAGCACAGCGATTTGGTCAGGCAAAGCTTCATGGACGGCCCACCCTGTTGTGGCATAAGAAGAGCCAGCGAGTGCAAAGCCGCTCGAGAGCATAAAGAAGCGGGTCGCGGGATCGCCGACGTCCTGAGCTGGATTGGGGCTGCCGGGAACGACGTAACCATGACTATAGAGAAACAAAATGCCATTCCAGTTTGCTGGAACTTCGATCAGGTACGTGGCTCCGTCAGGCAGAGCCCCGCCGTACGTGGCAACTCCCGCCTGTGCGCGAGAGCCTCCACAGAACGTCAGCAAAAGAACCAAGACAGCGATGGAAGCGGCGAAGTATCTATTCCTTTGCCCCATTTCTTTCTCCTTCGAGCTTTAATTCAATGCTTTACGCAAAAAACAAGATTCCCAACTTTCAGTGCGATTCGAACTGCAGAGGAAGTCACCCGCCCGACGGCGGGGCTCCGCCAGCAAGTGTCTTCCTCTGCAAATCAGAAAAT
The DNA here is from genome assembly GCA_035623255.1 of Terriglobales bacterium. Lineage (GTDB taxonomy): Bacteria > Acidobacteriota > Terriglobia > Terriglobales > Acidobacteriaceae > JAFAGX01. The sequence continues at coordinate 4,549 of DASPTU010000122.1, forward strand.
AATCCGCAGACCCAATTGAAACTCGCGCTTCGGAAACGCCGAAGTAAAAGCAAGCGGCGTGCTGGGAGTCGCAACGGTTCCATTCGGCAGAAGCGTCCCAGGCTTGATCCCGTGCACGCTGAAGGTTGTGAAACCCGGCTCAAAACCAAAGACCGGGCCGACTTCGTTGTTCACACTCGCATAGTTGGTCCGGTTCGCGATGTTGAAGCCCTCAACCGTGAGTTGCAGTTTGGCTTTTTCCGCAAGCTTGTGCTGCCAACTCAAGCGCGCGTCAAAATTGTAGTAGTCGGGTCCGAGGCCGGTGTCGCGGGGCGCGCCGATCGGACGCTGATTGGTTGTGTGATTGTTGCCGTTCACCTCTCCACCAGCCAGCAAATTGAAAGGCAGTCCACTGTGGTAGGTGAAGATCGGAGCTAGCTCGAAGCCCGAGAGGATCGGGTTCTTCCACGGACTATCAAATACTCCAGCGACGACCACCTTTTGTCGCTCATCAAATTCCGAAAGGCCACGGTCGAGGCTAAGGTTCGTCGGATCCTGCGGACCATAGTCGCTATTGAAATCGGTCGAGGTGTCGAAGCCTTTGCTGAAGGTGTAATTCCCGAAGAGGGTGAAGGAATTGCTGAAGCGCTTCTTCACTTCGAGGATTCCACCTTCATAAAGAGCCGATGCCGCCGAGGTGTATTGGTTGTTCTGAATAATCAACGGATTCACAAAGCAGGCAAAAGGATTCGCGCAAGGATAGCCGGCTGTAAACACGGTCTGGCCCGCGTTGGGGCCGCTGACGATGACTTCCTGGCCTCCGAGCGGATCCGCTGCGGCTGCGCAAGTCGTCTGCGGTGGCACCGGGACGCAACCATTCCAGTTGCGGTATTCGACGGTCTTTCCGTTGGCCAGTTTCGCGGCGGTAAGCGGAGCGGGCAAAAGGTTAGTGTCGATCGCCACCGGCAGCCGAAGTGTATGCGAGTAAATGCCGTTTACGGAAATGGAGAAACCCGGGGCGAACTCGTGTTCAATTCCAATGGAAGCCTGTTGAGAATATGGCGGTTTGTAATTGGTCGGATTGCTAAAAAGCACAGTCAGCGGCGAGAGCGGCCCGCTGTTCGACACAAAGATGCCGAATGGGGCTACGGCGGGCGGCGTAATACAAGCTGCGTTGCCTGCCGTCGGAGTCGTACACTGAATCAGGCCCTGCTTAAAGAGCCCGAGGAACACTTGCGGAGCAGTTTGCAGCGTTGGAGCGAAAGGTGTCGGGCTGATGGGGTCGACATAAATGGAAATATAGCGCGTGCAGGGACTGGTTCCCGTTCCTTGGACAACGGTCACGGGTCCGAAGCTTATCCCGCAGGTGCCGACCACGTTGTTCACCTGGTTAGGAACCGATGGCTGGTTGCCTTTGTTTTCCACGCTACTGCGATTCTTGTTCAAAACTCCGAGGCTCAAGTCCACTTGGGGAATTTGCGTGTCGATAGGCCCATAGAAGATTCCGTAGCCGCCGCGGACCACAGTTTTATGGTTCTTGAATACGTCCCACGCAAACGAAAGACGAGGACCTACGTCACCATAATAGGTATTGAGCGGAAGAAACTGCGAATCGATCTCGTAGCGAAGTCCATAGGTAAGTGTAAAGTTGGTGGTCATGCGCCAGGCATCCTGCCAATAGCCTGCAGTGAATGGCCTGGTATAAGCGGGATAGTCAGCGTTGCCATAGCCCTGCTGAAAAACTTGTGGCACGCCGAAATTGGCGGACTGCAAAGAATTGAGCAGGGCCGGATTCACGGATACCGGAAGACCACATGCTGTCGGGAACGTAAGGCACGGGCTTAGCAAGTCTCCCGGCAAAGAACCAAAAACAAAGCGGCCGGGCATGAAGGTGTGCGATTCCGAGTGATTGCCGCGAAGCAGTTCGGAGAAACCAAATTTCATAGAGTGATGGCCGCGCGTCATGGACAAGTTATCGGCAATTTCCGTCCGGCGCGTAATCGTGAGGTTCGGCAGGAAGATGTTCGTTCCCAGGTTGTTTGCGAAACCGAAGATCTGGATCCCCACTTCCCCTGGCTCATTCGGAATCACATTAAAGCTGTTGTAATCGAATTGAACGTGGAAGTCGTTCTGAGTGGTCGCGCTGAACTGGTGGTACCACCCGACTTGAAGGTTGTCGTCGTAATTGTGGATGGAACTCCCTGCGGAAAAACCCGTGAGGGATTGTACGTCCGGGTTTTCCTCGAGGTCATGCCCGTACCTATAACTTACATAGAGCTGGTTGTTGTCGCTGAATCGGTGGTCGAAGCGCCCCGAAGCAAGGTATTGGCGGGTGTTGTAGCTAAAAACGCCACCATTGGATTCAAACTGGCTAACCCAGTACGCGCTTAACGGAGAAATGGCAGGATTCAGAGTTAGGGCACCGCTGAGCACCGCCGCACATATCTGCGGGGGCAAAGTGGTCATATTCGTTAAGGGAGCTGGCAACTGAGCTGCGACCGCCGCACCTACGGGACCGCTAAGGCAGGGCACTGTCGGGGCAGTCGAGGTTGCAAGTCCAGCAAGAATCGGCTGCTGCGTTGCATCGGGACGGAAGATGGAGGTGCTCGTCAGCATGGGGACGGCATTCTGCGAATTCTGCAAGAGGCCTTCGAAAGCCGCAAATAAGAACGTCTTGTCTTTCTTGATTGGGAAACCGATGGTGCCGCCATACTGATAGCGGCTGAGCGAGTTCTTGATCGGGCTACCGGTCAAATCCGCCGCGGCTGGATTGAATGTCTGGCCCGGCTGCAGTGCCTGACTAAAGGCAAACGGATCGCGCGCGTCCAGCGCGTCGTTGCGGAAATAGCTGTACAGTCCCCCATGAACATCATTGGTCCCTGATTTCGACACGATATTGATCGATGCCCCGCTCGCGCCACCCAGGTCCGCGCCGTAGTTGCTGCGATTAACCTGGAACTCCTGCACCGCGTCCTGACTTACCGTCAGACGGACTCCGCCCGAGTCGCCGTTGGCCTCGCCCCCGTCCACGGTCACGCTGTTTCCCCGGCCGTTGCTGCCGTAAAACGAAAGCCCGCTTTGCGGTGTCTGCTTGACGCGAAAATCCTGATCGTCCGCCAGCCTGGTCGAATCGGACACTCCCGGCATGAGCAATGTGAACGTGAGGTAGTCGCGGCGGTCGATCGGAAGATTCATGATGTAATCTTGAGTGAGAGTATTTGCTTGGCTCCCACGTTCGGTCTCGACCACGGGGAGTTCTGCGGTCACCTCAACCGTTTCCGTGCCAGTGGCAATCTTCAGATGGAAATCGAGCAAAACGGTTTGACCGACGCTCAGGACCACGTTTTTCTGAATTTGGGAGTTAAAGCCGGCGTGCCGCACCGTTAGCTCGTAAGTTGCCGGCGGGAGTCCTGTGAAACGGTACTGCCCATCGCTATCCGTCGTCGCGGTGTGTTGAATGCCTTTTTCGGTCTCTACGGCTAGGACCGTTGCGTTGGGTACGCCGGCGCCCGCGGGGTCAGTGACGGAACCGCTGATATTAGCCGAACTGCCGACTCCCTGTGCCCGCACGACAGAACTCGCGAACAGCAAACAGATAAGCGATCCGAACACACTCGTCAGTAAGGCAGACTTCATAAGTCCTCCTTGATATCCCCGACGTTTTGCTCGCGATTCTGAGTAGGTAGTAAGACCTCTTGCGCCCTGCACCCCAAATTGAGCGAGAGACCGAATCTCACGAGCACTACCCCTTCCCGGCCACCTGCGGACACGGGAGCTATTCATAATTGTGATAGTCGGTATCACATTTTAGGAACTAACGTCAATACGAATTTTCGGGAGCCGCTGATTTTGTCCGGGTCT
>DASPTU010000123.1:0-33259 GCA_035623255.1 Terriglobales bacterium
ACCTCAGCCGCGTCGCCCGCGGCCCGCGGCTCTCCTGAGATTCGCCGGCAGAAGAAATCGATCAGCACGTAGTGATAGAGCGTGCGCTCGTCGGCATCGCGCAAAATCCGGTCATACACGCCGAGCAGGACGGTTGGCTCAATCTCGAGCCCGGTTTCTTCTACCACCTCCCGGATCGCCGCCTCACGCAAGGTCTCGCCCACCTCCAGCACGCCGCCCGGGATCGACCACTCCCCGGCGAGCGGCGCATGTCCTCGCTTGACCAGAAGCACACGATCCTCTTCGATGATGATGGCACCGACACCCACCAAAGGTGTCCGCGGATATTCCCGTTCCATGGAGCATCCTCGCCAGATGATCTGAGAGCAAACCTAACTTGCGGTCAGCGATTCTAAACCATGTTGTTGGGAGCGGCATGGTCCGCCCAGATACAATAGCTCCGTGGCCCTGGAAGAATACAAACGCAAACGCCGCTTCGAAGAAACGCCTGAGCCTCCGCCTAAGGTTGAAAAGAGGTCCCAGCACCGGTTCGTGGTCCAGAAACACCGGGCGACCCGCCTGCACTATGACTTTCGGTTGGAATTGGACGGCGTTCTCAAGTCGTGGGCGGTCCCGAAAGGCCCTTCCCTCGATCCTGCCGACAAGCGCCTTGCCATGCAAGTAGAAGATCACCCGGTTTCGTACTTCGATTTTGAAGGCATCATTCCCGAAGGCAATTACGGGGCAGGTACCGTGCTGGTTTGGGACGTCGGAACGTGGGAGCCGCTTTCTCCTCAGTTGGTCGACGGCAAATACGTTCCGGGAAACGATGCCGAGGCCAGAGCCATGCTGGAAAAAGGCGACCTGAAATTTCGCCTGCATGGGAAACGCCTCAACGGTGATTTCGCGCTCGTTCACATGAAATCACGGCGTCCAGGCAGCAAAGGCACCGAATGGCTGATGATCAAGAAGCACGATGAGTACGTTGTGCCGGGATTCGACGCCGAGCAATATGACACCTCTGTGCTCAGCGGCAAAACCATGGCGCAAATCGCCGGCGACGAAGGCGCAGCAGAGTGGGAGAGCAGCCGCAAAGCATCTCGCGGAAAGCTGAAAGCACCGTGGTTGGCCGAGACGCTGGCCAAATTGGATAAAAAAAAACTCCAGACAGATCGAACCCCGAAGGCAAAGAAAACCGCAAGAGCAACATTGAGCCGCTGAAACCCCGCTCCAGACCTTCCAGATCAAGGTCAACAGCTTTGGGTGCGAAAGAAAGCGGCATCTTCCCCGCAGTCGCAACCTTGAAAGGTGCCATGAAGCGCCCGATGCCAACCCTGATCCATCCCATGCTGGCTACTTCAACTGATCAGCCTTTCGACAGTCCTGACTGGCTGTTCGAAATCAAATGGGATGGGTACCGTGCAATTGCATTCATCGAAAAGGGCAAGACCCGACTCTATTCGCGTAATCAAAACGATCTCACATCGCAGTTCCCGGAATTAAAGGACCTGCCGAAATCGATCAAGGCCGAAACGGCAATTCTCGATGGCGAGATCGTCGCCCTCGACGAACAGGGTCACTCTTCCTTCAGCCTTATGCAGCAACGAACTGGCTTCCGAAGTCATGGCCGGCGCGTGGCTGGCCAGTCTGGCCTTCCGATCGCTTATTACGTGTTCGATCTGATCTATATCGATGGCTACGACCTGCGCCGCGTGTCGCTTGAGGATCGTAAGCAAGTTCTGGCCCAGATTGTCTCTCCCAGCGAGCAGGTCCGTTACTCAGAACATTTCCTCGAGCACGGAAAGGGGTTGTTTGAAGCCGCCAGACAGCAAGGCCTCGAAGGTATTCTCGCGAAGCAGCGAGGCAGTTGTTACGAGGAGCGTCGCAGCCGCGAGTGGCTAAAACTTAAGGTGACGCAAACCGTTGATTGCGTTGTCGGCGGATACACCGATCCCGAAGGCAGCCGATTGCACTTTGGCTCGCTCGTGCTTGGGCTCTACAACGAAAATGGACAGCTGAAACATATAGGCCAGGTTGGTACCGGCTTCGATCATAAGACTCTGAAACAGGTCTGGGACTTGGTGAAGAAACTTGAAACCCGCCAGAACCCTTTCTTCGGCCCTGTGGAGGCGAGGCACCTGCATTGGACTAAGCCCGAGCTTGTTGCCGAAGTGAAATTCACCGAGTGGACACACGAAACGGCTGAAGGCGGCCTGAAGCTGCGGGCCCCTGTCTACGTGGGTTTGCGCGCAGATAAAGATCCGAAAGAGTGCACGCTGAGCGGCCAGGTTCCGGAACTGGCGACCTGAACTGCTACCGTGACCTTCGAAACCACAAATGCGGTTACGAAGGTGAATTGAAAACTCGACATGTGGGGCCGCAAAATAGGCCCGTGGAGTTCATATTCGCAGCCCTCATTGGACTTGCTCTCGCCCTCGGTGCTCCGGTAATCGAGCATCTCATCCTTCAACTGAGGAACTAGCGGCTGCGTCTGCCCCGCTAATCACCACACCTCGCACACTTTTTCCGGCGGTTTCACCATCGGCTGGCCAGCCTTACATGAGAAAGCCTGCGAAAATTCCGGCATGTTCACGATTACTCCATTAATGCGGTACTTTGGCGGCGAATGGGGATCGGTCATGGCCCTCATCCTGAGTTCCTCGGGGCGCTCATTGGCACACGCCCATTGCGCAAAACCGACAAAAAACCTCTGGTCGGGCGTGAGATTGTCAATCGGCTCAAGCGTCTTACCGTTCTCAGCCCCTTTCCATGCCATGTAGGCCAGAATCTCGCCACCGAAATCGGCTACATCTTCACCCAGGGTCAGCTGGCTATTGATGTGAACGTCGTCGACAACGATGTACTGTGCATATTGGTCCTCAACGCATTTGGTTCGGGCGTCGAATTTTTCGCGGTCTTCCTTGATCCACCAATTTTTCAAATTCCCGTTTGCGTCAAACTGGCTGCCTTCGTCGTCGAAACCGTGGGTGAGCTCGTGGCCGATGGTCCCACCGGTATCCCCATAATTCGGGGCATCGTCGAGTTTGGCATCGTAAAGCGGCGGCTGCAGCACGCCGGCCGGAAAATTGATGTCGTTCATCTGTGGGTTGTAGTAAGCGTCGACCGTCGGCGGGGACACGTCCCATTCCCCGTGATCCACCGGCTTACCCACTTTATTGATATCGCGGCGGGTCTCAAATTCACGGGTCCGCCCAACATTTCCGGCAAAATCCTGGCTGGTGATATTGACCGAAGTGTAATCCCGCCATTTACCGGGATATCCAATCTTGTTTCGAATGCCCGCCAGCTTGGTCAGCGCTTGCTGTTTCGTCTCCGGGCTCATCCAGGGGAGCTGGCGAATCCGCTCGCCCATGGCATCTTCAATTCGCCGAACCATATCCAGTGTGCTGGCTTTGAGTTCCGGCGAAAAGACTTTTTGGACGTAAACCTGGCCGAGCGCTTCTCCTAGGTTGTAATCGGTGTACTGCACGCAGCGCTTCCAGCGTGCTTGTTGCTCTTTAGCGCCGCGAAGATATTTACGATAAAAACTGAAGTTCTCCTCCACGAATTTCGAAGATAAGTACGGCGAGAACGAATCCACCACGTGAAAGCGCAGATAGGTTTTCCAATTGGCAATCGGTTCGTTGGTGAGTTCGGCGTTTACTGCTTTGAAATAACCCGGAGTGGCCACATTAACGGTTTCAAAATTCGGATATTGCAGCTCCTTGTAGTAAACCGCCCAGTCAAAGTTGGGAGCAATCTGGCTGAGCTCCGCGACTTTCATTTTGTGCTTTAGCTTGTAGGGATCGCGCCGCTCCACCCGAGTGAGCTGCGCCTTGGCCAGTGCCATTTCCATTCGCATCACCGTGTCGGCGTTCTTCTTCGCAGCTTCTGCGCTATTTCCCATAAGCTCAAAAATCCTCTGTACATGCTGAACATAATGCTGTCGGATCTCCTTCGATTTTGCATCGTCTTTCCAGTAATAATCACGGTCGGGCAGGCCGAGACCACCCTGATCGAGTTCAGCGATCTGCTGCTCGGAATCATCTGGGTCCTGAGTTGACCCTTGCTCGAAAAGAATCGTCTCGCCATACGCGAACTGAAGGCGGGCGACCAGTGACGTGATTTCACTGGTCGACTTTAGCCCGGAAATAGCATCCAGGTCAGACTTGATTGCCGCCAGGCCGCGCTTCTCCACGGCGGCATCATCCATGCAGGCACCATAAAAATCGCCGATCTTTTGTGTAAGGGCGTCACGTTCCGAGTCTGCTGCTGCCTGCTCCAGGATACTGCGCAGAAAGTTCAGATTGTCCTCATACAGCTTGCCGTAAACGCTCCATGAGGTCTGATCCGGTGGGATGGGATTGTTTTTCTGCCAGCCACCACAAGAGTACTGATAAAAATCGACGCAGGGGTCCACAGACTTGTCTATGGAATTCACATCGAGACTGGGCGTGTATGGCATGTGCGGTTGCAGAGAGGAGTTCACAGGAGTTTGGGCCGGGGAAAGCGAGACTAGTGTCCACACTACCGAGAAGAGAGACATTAAATAGCGCATGTTCACCTTAGACGGAACATCTATTGAAAAGTGATAACCAGATAATGGTAAAGGAGGAGAAGATCTATTAGAAAGAGCACCAGTGGTTTCGGCGGGGCTCAACTACGCTTCACGCGCGGTGGACGAGCGCTAACTGGGATGACATTCGCAGGAGTGACCTGCAGTAATGACCGATGCCCCACGTGGATGAAATTCAACTCTCGTGCCGCGAGCAGGGCGTTAATGGCCTCGCGTACCCGCGATCGCGGAACGAAATTTCCGAAGAAAGTATCGACCTCCTGCGGATCAGCCGCTACTATGCAATCAAGATATTTCGAAATCAATGCCGAAAGCGCCTCCGCCATAGAGAGCTCAGTCCCTTCTCGGACTGCTCCCGGTGACCATCGGTAGAGCACATCCCAGGAAGCGCCTTCGCTCGGCTTGTAATCCACTCGTGTAATGCGTAATCTCGACCAAAGCTCGCCTAGAGCGCGATCTAAGGCTGCCAGGCTGATACTGCCGGCCAGTTTTTCCTGCAACTTCTGTTTGGAAATCGGGCCTTCCCGACGAATGATTTCGTACGCATCACAAGCCAACTGAGAGTACTCAGACCGTGGACCTGGCTTGGGCGGTTGTTTGGGATTTCGTTCACCGACTAATGCATAGAAATACGGAAAAATCGAAGCCCCCAGTAAAAACGCATTATTCTCCTCAAAAAGGTTCGCCTCGTAAGCTGCATGATCACGCAGGAGACGAACCATCAATTCCACCGCGTCTTTAGCCCGCGCATCCGCAAAGGCTTGCTGCCACGTGGGCAATCGTTCATCAGAACCAACCCACGCCCCAATAAAGGTCGGCACCAGGATTTGCGCCTTGAGCGGATACATCAGGCAGAAACCCGCAGATTCTATGAACTCCCGAGCATCCTCGAGGGTACGCACCGGACGCCCATCCAGCCGCCACTTTTCCCGCCGAAGCTGATTGAGCTCGAGATCGGTCATAAATTGAAGAGTAGCATTTAGCAATTAGCCCAACGAGGCGGAAGATAGGTACTTAAGCTAAATGGTGAGTGCTAAGTGCAAAATGCTAAGCGCTGTGACCTCAGATTCTTTTGAACGCTTTCTGTATGTCCCGCAATGAGTATCGCAGAATGACCGGACGGCCGTGCGGGCATGACATGGGACATTCCGTCTTTGCAAGTTCCGCCAGTAGCCACTCCATCTTGTTTTGCTCCAGTGGCATATTGACTTTGATGGCGGCGTGACACGCAATCGAGGCAGCAATTCGGGCGCGAATTTTCTCGAGGTTCAGGACCTGCTCTTCCCGACAAAATTCGTCAAATAATTCGTGCAGCATCCTCTCTACCTCTGCCGGCTCGACACCGGCGGGAGCGACTTTAACAGCGACGCTGCGCGTGCCGAATGGTTCGGCTTCAAAACCATTATGGTTCAGTTCTTCCGAAATCTGTGCGAAAACCGCTTGCTGAGCGGGCACGAGCTCCAGAATCAACGGCATCAGAAGCCGCTGGCTTTCCACCCTTTGCGCCGACCTTTGTTTCAGAATTCGTTCAAACAGGACGCGCTCGTGCGCAACGTGCTGGTCGATGATCCACAAACCCTCATGGTTAACCGCGAGAATGAATGAATCGCGGACCTGCCCCAGAGGCTTGAGCGACGAAAGTGCCGGCACAAGGTCGCTCCGCACTTCCGGCTCTTCAGCCGTGGCGGGAGTGCAATGATCGCCCGGGACCTGCGGCGCGACTTGTGGTGCTCGCGCAACCGAAACCGCGGCATTCGCCTCCACGCTGATGCTGGCGCTGCCAAATTGAAGGCGTTCGGTCACTGCAGGCAGGACCGGCGCCTGCAGTGTGAAGGCTGTCGGTTGGGGCGGAGCGTGTGCCGCCCTCCATGACGAGATATCCGTAACCGGGCTCGCACCGGGCGTCAAAGCCGGCGTGGCCGTGGGGCGCGCCCCAATTTCAGTCGCAAACTGCGGTACTGGCCGCGTTTTCAGAAGCGCCGCTCGCACCGAATCACGAACGAAGTCGTGAACGGCGCTTTGCTGACGAAAGCGCACTTCGGTTTTCGAAGGATGGACATTCACATCCACTTCCCCTCCCGGCATTTCCAGAAATAACAACACGACCGGATAGACAGTCGGTGGAATGATGTTGCGATACGCCTCGGTGAGCGCGTGCTGAATCAGGCGATCGCGAATCAGCCGCCCGTTGACGAAGACATAAATGGAATTGCGGTTGAGTTTCTGGATTTCTGGCTTTGAGACAAACCCGTACGCCCGTAGCTCGCCCGGCGCGCGCTCCTCGGCCTCATCTTCTTCGGTTCGGCGCCACGGCGGCGGCTGCGGCAACCCGACCCGCTCCAGCGGTTGCACTGCTGCAATCGGAATAAGCTGGTCCAGAACGTCTTTCCCGAACACCTGGTATATCCTCTCACTATGGCCAGCAACAGGAGGTGCGACCAGCATGGCATTCGTCGCCGAGTGTAGTTCGAAATGCTTGTCGGGGTGCGCCAGCGCGTAATGGGTCACCAGCGATGCGATATGCGAAAGTTCGGTCGATTCTGATTTCAGAAACTTCTTGCGGGCCGGAGTATTGAAGAAGAGGTCACGAACCGCAATCGACGTCCCCAGCGGCAGCCCCGCTTCTTCAACCTTGAAAATCTTCCCTCCATTAATCTCAATAACCGTGCCGGCAGATTCTTCGGCAGCCCGAGTTTCAAGCCGCAGCCGCGACACCGACGCGATCGACGGCAACGCCTCACCCCGGAATCCGAGAGTCGCCACGTTCAGCAGGTCTTCGGCGTTCTTGATCTTTGAGGTAGCATGCCGTTCAAAGGCGAGCAACGCGTCATCGCGCACCATGCCACATCCATCGTCGACAATCTGAATCAGTTTTTTGCCACCGGCCTCAACCTGGATCTTTATACGTCTGGCCCCTGCATCCAGGGAGTTCTCCAGGAGCTCTTTCACTACCGACGCGGGACGTTCTACCACTTCACCGGCGGCGATCTTGTTCGCGACAGCTTCGGAAAGAACGTGGATTTTAGCCATGACGCGGTGACATGCCTCTGTACACTCAGCAGTTCAGCTGCGACTCAGGTTAACACTCACCTCGCACCTCAAGTTGTTTCAGTTTCGCAGATGGGAGAGGAAAAACAAAGAGCGCTTTAATGCACTCGAAGTTCGCCGCGAAGGATTTTCTGAAAAGTGGAGGGCTTACCGACTGAAGCAGCGCCAGTAAGGGGAGGCTTCTGGATATTCTGATCTTCTCGAGGCCGTGAGATCACCTCAAGCACCGACGTATTCACCCACACGTCACCTTCTCGTGAGAGCGCTTGCTGCACGATGTAGGTTGTCCGGTCACTCATCCGTTCCCGGGGCAAGTAGCGCAAACGGTTTCCCACCTTCTCGGGATTGCGCCATACAATTGCGAACACTGCCATTTTTAAGCTCTGGCCCAGCCTGCTGGTGAAGCTTGCCGTAAGTATTGGCGCGCTTGGGCGGACCCTGCTGCTAGGGAAATCACGCCGGAAGGTGACAGCGATCACAACGATGAGCGACAAATCGCAAAAACCGTTGTCGTGTACGCATTGGGCGGGTTCCAGATTGGGAAGACTCTCAGAATGCCTCCAATTTTGCTTTTAATTGGCGTGCAATTGCGACAAACCGTTACTTCTTGATCTGAATCCCCAGTTCCTTCAGTTGTGCCTCACTCACCGGAGTTGGTGCGTCCACCATCAGGTCAACGGCGCGAGCGGTCTTCGGAAATGGAATCACTTCCCGCAAGCTCTCAGCCTCGGCGAGGATCATGACAATTCGGTCCAGGCCCAGCGCGATTCCCCCGTGTGGCGGAGTGCCGTACTCCAGTGCCTCCAGGAAAAATCCGAACCGGTTGCGAGCTTCTTCTTCCGTCATCCCCAGAGCATGGAAAATTTTCCGCTGAATGTCCTGGCGATGGATTCGGATCGAGCCAGAACCCAGTTCAGTGCCATTCAGAACAGTGTCGTAAGCCAGTGCCCGCACCGCCGCAGGATCCGATTCGAGCTTACCCATGTCATGCTCATGGGGCGAAGTAAAAGGGTGATGTGCGGCAGCCCACCGCTGCCCTTCTTCGTCCCACTCGAACATGGGGAAATCCGTCACCCACAAAAAGCGGAAATCGCGAGATGGATCACCCGTCCGCTTAAAGGCCCCGTGCCGATCGGCGTATTTTTGCGCCAGGGCCAGCCGAAGTAGTCCTGCGGCTGTGTAAACCGCATGATCATGCTGCTTGACCTCCGGTTTTACCCCACCTTCTGATTTGTGTTCTGCCGGCTTGCCGTCACCCGCAACGATCACGATCAGGTCGTCCGCTTCTGCACCCGTTTTCTGGCGAATCTTGCCGGCAGCCTCGGGAAAGCTCTTTTCCAGGCGTTTGAAGTCCTCAAATACTTTCGCATTTCCCTTTGAGCTCAGCAGGGGCTTGATCTCGTCCCTTTCCTTGCGCGACAGCTCGCCAAGCTTCGGGATTCGAATGGCAACCACGGGCAGTTTCTGGCTCACAGCCAGAGTTTGCAGGTTTTCCTGAGTGAATGCGTCGCGCACGTCGGTCATTGCCGGGAATCGCATGTCGGGCTTGTCGCTGCCATACAGCCGAATCGCCGTGTCATACGTCATGCGCGGGAACGGCGTTTTGATGTGATAACCAGCCACCTTGAATGCCGCTTCGAGAAATCCTTCGACTACTTCCCACACGCGCTCAGGCTGGGGATAAGACATCTCAAGATCGACCTGAGTAAATTCCGGCTGCCGGTCGGCGCGCAGATCCTCGTCTCGAAAACAGCGGACGATTTGGAAATACTTGTCGAATCCCGAGATCATTAAGATTTGCTTGAACAGCTGCGGAGACTGCGGCAGTGCATAAAACGACCCAGGCTGTACACGGCTCGGAACCAGGTAGTCACGCGCTCCTTCCGGGGTTGAACGGGTCATAAATGGAGTTTCGATCTCAAAGAATCCTTCGCGGGAAAGATAGTCGCGAATGGCAAGCGAAATCTTGTGGCGAAGTTCGACGTTGCGCTGCATCGCCTCGCGCCGCAAGTCAATGTAGCGGTACTTCAGCCGCATCTCTTCATTCGGGAGGACGGCGTCTCCAGGGAGAAACGGGGGCTGTTTCGATTCATTCAAAACGCGCAGCTCGCTTGCAATCAGTTCGACTTCGCCAGTCGCAATATTCCTGTTGACCGTATTGGGATCTCGCTTCTTGACCGTTCCCAGTGCAGCAATGACGTACTCGTTGCGCAGTTCCCCCGCTTTGTCGTGCAAAGCCGGGTTGGTCTCTTTGTCGAAGACAATCTGCGTGATGCCGGTGCGATCACGAATGTCAATGAACAGCAGATTACCGAGGTCGCGACGGCGGTTGACCCAACCCATGAGCACAGCCGGCTTCCCGGCATCCGACGTTCGCAGTGCACCGCAGGTATGAGTTCGGCGAAGATCGCCTAAGAAGTCGAGCACATCTGGGCCTTTCACTCGTGATGTCGTGGCAAGAACTGAAATGAAAATTATAAATGCTATGAGCGGCCACCGCCCCGGACATGCTCAAACAGTCAGCTGCACCGGATAGGAAGGCCCGTGGTGGACGCGAAAGTAACAAGCTTACAGCAGCATGCCCGCAATCGATGCCGAGATCAGGTTTGCCATGGTTCCGGCGAACATCGCGCGAAATCCCAGGCGGGCGAGCTGTCCTCGCTTTTTAGGCGCCAGCGCTCCAATCCCGCCGATCTGAATTCCGATCGAGCTTAGGTTCGCGAATCCGCACAGTGCGAATGTCGCGATAGTAAACGAGCGTGGATCTAGAGTCCCGCGCTGTGGCCCCAGCAGAGAGAACGCGACTAGCTCATTCAGGGCCATGCGCGTGCCCAGAAGATTACCGATGGCCGGACAGTCTCGCCATGGGATTCCAATCACCCAGGCAATGGGCGCAAATATGGTGCCAAAGATCCGTTCCAGGCTGGTGGGAAACCAAGGAAATCCAATGCGCGCCAAGCCGCCGTGAATGCCGCCAAGAATTCCGTTCGTCAGCGCGATAAGGGCAAGAAATGAGATCAACATGGCCGCGATGTTGAGTGCAAGATGTAGCCCGTCGGTTGTGCCACGAGATACCGCTCCCAGTAGATTTTCCTTCTCCTCCGCCTTGACCTCTTCGTCGCTCATGATGACGACACCGGCGGTCTTCGGCGTTTCCACTTCCGGCACCAGCATCTTCGACATCAGGATCGTCCCCGGCGCAGTCATAATCACCGCGCTCAATAGGTGCTTCGGTTCGATGCCGAAAGCAATATAGGCCGCCATGATTCCACCGGAGACATGCGCCATCCCGCTGGTCATAACCGTCATCAACTCCGAACGGGTCATCTCCGGCAAGAACGGGCGAATCGTCAAGGGAGCTTCGGTCTGGCCCATAAAGACGCTGGCGGCAACATTCAGTGATTCCGCTCCGCTTGCGCCCATAAAGCGCGTCATCACTCGCGCCGCCTGACGAACAATGAACTGCATTATTCCGTAGTGGTAGAGAATGGCGAAAAACGCCGCGATGAAAATAACCGTCGGCAGTACCTGAAATGCAAAGTAAAAGCCAAGCCGTGAACCTTGCTTGCCTAGTTCACCAAACACGAACGAGGATCCCGCAAAAGCATAGCTGAGCAGACGATTTACCGCGTCGCCGGCCTTCTGAAAAATGATGCGGCCGGCTTCCACTTTGAGCACAAACACCGCGAAGGCAAACTGTAATCCCAAACCCCATGCCACGGTTTTAACGCGAATCGCACGCCGGTTCGTAGAAAACAGAAAAGCCAACCCGAGCATGGTAAGAATGCCAAGGATCCCGGTAAAGCGGCCCATCAGTTCTGGCCTCCCGTAGCTGGAATCACGCGATGCACCAGAGGGCGGGATTCACTCGGCGGTGCACCAGCGATGTGGTAGCTCTCCTGTATTAACTGTTTGGCCTTTCCTGCCCGCGATTCAGAATTGTAATGAATGCTGGCAAGCGACTCTTTGGCACTGACTGGATCCCCAACTTTCTTGTGCAGAACGATCCCTACACTGGGATCGACAGTGTCTTCTTTTTTCTCCCGGCCTCCACCTAAAATCACGCAGGCTGTTCCCACCGTCTCGGAGGCAATCGCGGCGACATACCCGTTCTCTGGGCTGAGAACCTCGACAATGTGTTTGGCACGCGGAAGTCGCATGGGATCGTCGATCACTGAGAGATCCCCGCCCTGCAATTCGACCATTTCGCGAAACTTCGCCAGCCCCCGCCCAGAATCGATGATTTGCTGGGCAATCTGCTTCCCAGCGCTTAACGACGGCACAGCGCCACCGACCAGAAACATCCAACCAGCAAGCTCGAGGCACAACTCGCGCAGAGCGGCTGGTCCTTCGCCGTGGAGGATCTCCAGTACTTCTATAACTTCAAGCGAGTTCCCGATTCTGAATCCGAGCGGCTGGTCCATGTCAGTTACAAGCGCCACTACTTTCTTTCCCATGCGCTGGCCTGTTTCGACCATCAGTTCGGCAAGGAAGACCGCATCTTCCTCACTTTTCATGAAGGCGCCAGAACCCGTCTTAACATCGAGAATCAAAGCATCAATCCCCTCGGCCAGTTTCTTGCTCATGATCGAAGCGCATATCAGGTACGGGCTCTCGACGGTTCCGGTCACATCGCGTAACGCGTAAAGCTTCCGGTCGGCGGGAGCAATTTCTCCGGTCTGGCCAATCATGCAACAACCACAGCCGCGCAGAACACGGCGAAACTCCGCAAGCGAAAGATTCACATTGAAGCCGGGGATGGATTCCAGTTTATCCAGAGTGCCGCCCGTATGACCCAGACCGCGTCCACTGATCATGGGAACGAGCAAGCCCCCGGCTGCAGCCACCGGTGCCAACACCAGCGAAGTCTTGTCGCCGACGCCGCCGGTCGAATGTTTGTCAACCTTCGCCACTGAGAATTCGGAAAGGTCCAGCACTTCGCCGGAGCGCAACATGGCATCGGTAAGCGCCGCAGTCTCGGAGCGCGTGAGCCCTCGCAAAACCGCAGCCATAAGCAACGCAGATATCTGGTAGTCAGGGATTTCGCCGCGCGTGTAGCCAGAGACCAGTGCCTCAATCTCGCCGCTCGAAAGTTCTCTTCCGTCCCGTTTCTCACGGATGAGATCCACGACGCGCAATGGGATGTCGGGCGCCGTTGCTATTGTCTCGGCTCGAGTGTTTGGAAGGTTGTCAGTGGTCATCCGCGGCTGTGGCGCGTGTAGACGCAACGTCGCGCCTGATTGTAAACCGAGAGCACGGATTTTGATGCTAGAGATTCGAAAATCCATGCTTGGAAAATCACTTCTCCATCAGCAGGACCTTTTCGGCGTTGTCAATCTCCTTCAGCTTGACCTCAATCACTTCGTTCATGCTGGTCTGCACTGTGCGACCGATGAACGCAGCCTCAATCGGCAGTTCCCTGTGTCCGCGATCGATCAAAACACAAAGTTGCACCCGCCTTGGACGACCGGCCGTGAACAGGGCGTCCAAAGCAGCGCGAATCGTCCGTCCAGTGAATAAAACGTCGTCTACGAGCACCACATTTTTGTCCTGGACGGAAAATCCCATGTCAGATTTCTGCACCACCGGCTTCGGCCCCACTGTGGAAAGATCGTCGCGATAAAAGCTTATGTCCAGGGTTCCGACCGGTACCTCCACGCCCTCAATCCGCTCCACTAGCTTGCCCAATCGCTGCGCGATTGGAACACCCCGCCGCCGGATGCCCACAAACGCTAGCGCTTCTACCCCGCCGTTTTTCTCCACAATTTCATGAGCAAGCCGGACCAGGGTTCGTTCAATCTCCGAAGCGGACATGAGCTGCGCTTTCTGGCGCAGCGCCAATTTTGGAATGGTATTTATGGCGGCCATCGGCTAATGATACGTAGGCTCTATCGGAGTGGCAACCCTTTGTTGAGACAGATGAGAAACAGAAAACCGGCCGTGGAGGTTTGCCTATTTTCGAATGGACTTAGTTCAAAGACTTGTCTGCGGGTGTGAGCTGGCGCAGCAGTTCCCAATCGCTTTTGACATCTACTTCGGATGCTCTCGGATCTCCGCTATTGCGTAATTCCATCTGCAGACGCGACATGACGAGGTCCCTGGCGAGGTCAGGGGATGTATTCAAAATGTTGTCCCGCGAAATACCCAGGGCAACAAAATTCTCGCCTACCCGCATGCGCAGCACCGGCCTTCCATCCTGGTCGAATTGTGGGTCCGCCGAGGCCCGCAGAAGAACCCAGGGCCTGGAATGCTTAGCCGACAAGCTTTTCAGCTCGTTCCGGTAATCGCGACGATCGACCGCCGGGAGCGGAGGCTGCAAATCGCGGTCCGCTTCCAGGATCATCGCCTCCCGTTTGGGATCGAATCTTCCATCGCCAATGTAGGCTGCCGCCAAAACCCCGGTGACAAATGGGTGTAACACGGCAACCGGCAGCAGATATTTCTTTGACTTGAGAACTGACTCCACGACGCCATGTACCGCTGTGCTGCGCGGCATCGTCCCCGGCACCTGAGGGATGACGAAGCTGGACGACTGTAGCTCGGGATGACGTCGGCTGAACTTCACCAGCAACCTCGAAATCTGCTTAGGAGTCGTGACGCCGGCATCAGCGATGAGATTGCGGTGCAGAGTTTGTGGATAGTAGAAATTTATGACTCCCGCAGCAAAATCAGCGCAATTGTGGGTGATGAGGTTAAAATGCGCCCGATTCGCATGCGAGTTGTATTCCCGGATAAACTCGTCATCCTGTTCCGCTGTAGTTTCAATAGTAAAACCATAGATGGTGCGGTCGTAAGCGGCGCCCACCAACTGCGTCCAGTTACCCTCCGGCGGCTCGCCGGTTGGATTATCGGGCGCAACTGCTTCCAGATGATTCCTTCGATATTGGTTCCGAAGAAACGCAACGATCTTGGCATTCGCAAACAGGGGAACTTCGTCCGACTGGTCCACGGCGTAAAGGTAAGGAATCAGAGGAACGGCCAACCAATCTTTTCCGGCAACTTTGTTGTAGCGGCTGAGCACGACGCCCTCTTCTTCCTCGCCGCAACGTCGCAGAACGGTGGGAGAATCAGCGCAAATCCGCGTCAGATAGACAGCCGCATGCCCCGTTGCCGTAAACGCGCCAAAATGGCCATAGGGCTCCTCCAGGAGCAGCGCGGCATCAGCTCTGGCCAGTGGCGCATACGTCGTCAGCCACAGCAGTGGCAGAACTATGCGCCAACGTGCAACGTCAAGGAGAGGCATTTCCGACTAAACCCCACAGGCTCAGCATAGTTGTGAGCAGTAACTCGTGGAAAGTAACTAAAGTTCCACCCTCAGACCTTAAAGAAGTGGGATCGCCGGTTTAGGTTGCTTGCTGTGGATGTTTACTCTCGGGGGGACTCCAACGGCATGCCCGGGGCGCCAGCGCTGCGTCAGAATTTCTTCCCGGGCGGGCGGACAGGAATGTCCGCCCTACACGAGCTACAGCGGGATGTTCCCGTGCTTTTTGGGAGGATTCTTGTCGCGTTTGGTATCGAGCATGTCGAGGGCTTGAATCAGCTTCTTGCGAGTTTCGCGGGGTTCGATGACAGCATCGACAAAGCCTCGATCGGCGGCAACGTAGGGATTGGCAAAGCGGTCGCGGAACTCTTCGATCTTCTTCTGGCGAAGCGCCTCACGGTCTTCGGCGCGATCCAGTTCCCGCCTGTAAACGATATCTACGGCCCCTTCGGGACCCATAACGGCAATTTCAGCGGTAGGCCAGGCGTAATTTACGTCGGTGCGGATGTGCTTTGACGCCATAACGCAATACGCGCCACCGTAGGCCTTGCGGGTGATGACAGTCACTTTGGGAACGGTCGCCTCAGCAAAGGCGAACAGCAGTTTGGCACCGTGCTTGATGATTCCGCCGTATTCCTGATTGGTCCCGGGGAGAAATCCGGGAACATCTTCAAAGGTCACGAGCGGAACGTTGAAGCAATCGCAAAAGCGCACGAAGCGCGCTCCCTTGATCGAGGCGTTGATGTCGAGCGTGCCGGCGAGAACTGCAGGTTGATTCGCAACAATGCCCACTGATCGGCCATTCAGGCGGGCGAATCCGACGATGATGTTTTTGGCGAAGTGCTCCTGAACTTCAAAAAAATATCCGTCATCGACCACGCCGTGGATCACGTCCTTCATGTCGTAGGGCAGGTTCGACTGGCTCGGAACAAGTTTGTCGAGAGCCGAGTCGGCGCGGTCGACGGGATCGGTGCAGGGCTTTCGCGGCGGATCATCGAGATTGTTGGACGGCACGAAGCTAAGGAGTTCGCGCACCATCGACAGACATTCGGCATCGTCGTGCGCGAGAAAGTGGGCCACGCCGGAAGTTTCGTTGTGGGTGGTGGCGCCTCCGAGTTGATCCTTTGTAACTTCCTGGTGGGTGACGGTTTTAATCACGTCGGGACCGGTGATGAACATGTAGGAAGTTTTGTCGACCATCAGGATGAAGTCGGTGATGGCTGGCGAGTAGACGGCGCCGCCGGCGCACGGCCCCATAATGGCTGAAATCTGCGGAACCACTCCGCTGTAAAGCGTGTTGCGGAGAAAGATATCGGCGTAGCCGGCCAGCGACATCACGCCTTCCTGAATGCGGGCGCCGCCAGAATCATTTAAACCGATAACGGGTGCGCCCATCTTCGCGGCGAGATCCATGATCTTCACGATTTTGCCGGCGTTGGCTTCAGAAAGAGAGCCGCCGAAGACGGTGAAATCCTGCGCGAAGACGAAGATCAGACGACCTTCGATGCGGCCATAGCCGGTGATAAAACCATCGCCGTAATACTTCTGCTCGGGCATGCCGAAGTCGGTGCAACGGTGCGTAACCAGTTTGTCGGTTTCCTCGAAGGTGCCCTCGTCGAGCAGGAATTCAATGCGTTCGCGGGCGGACATCTTGCCTTCTTTGCGCTGGCGGTCGCGGCGTTGCGAGCCTCCGCCATCTTCGGCAAGTTTGTCGCGCCTTTTGAGTTCGGCCAGTTTCTCTTCCAGATCCATGGCGGGAATTATAGCGGGTGGGAGAC
Organism: Terriglobales bacterium; assembly: GCA_035623255.1. Classification (GTDB taxonomy): domain Bacteria; phylum Acidobacteriota; class Terriglobia; order Terriglobales; family Acidobacteriaceae; genus JAFAGX01. The sequence goes on from DASPTU010000123.1 coordinate 16,643, forward strand.
TGGGAAAAGAGACGGCGGGCAGCGGTTCTGCCAAGCTTCGCTCTGCCTGAACAGCACAGGGCGGCTGTCCCCACGCAATTATCACTACTCCAGGTTGGAACCCATCGGCTGATAGCGATACTTCTTGCCATCCCAGAAGAGCACAGAAGTCATGGCATCGCCGCCGGTTTCGTCTATGTAGATGGCCATGTGCTCTTTTTTCTTTAGCCCAAGCCTTTTCACGTACACGGTTTTGAACGGAAGATTCACAATCATGAACTTTGCTTTCGGCGAGGAAGTGTGCCAGGCGTCAGCACCAGTTCCGTGAATAATGAGCAACGAGAAGCCGCGCCGGTCGGGGTCCTCGGTCGAGAACTGCGTGGTGATTCTCGGATTTCCGTAGCCGAAAAACGCATTGTAGGGATCGACCACAAAGTAGTTCTGCTCGGCCTGATCCATCATCGGACTGGTGCAGCGCGCTGGAATCACGATGTCTTCGACTCCGTCGCCATTGAGGTCGGCCTTGAGCGGCGGAAGATTGATAAGGGAGCAGTTCGAGCCAAACTGTCTCTGAACAAAATCGTTGTCAACCGGCGGCTCGCCGGGTTGTTGTGCAAAGGCGGTTGCGGCCAGGCAGACAGTGCAGATGATTGGCAAAGAAAATCGAGGGAACGACATGAGCCTAATTTAGACGGACGGGGGAAAAGCTCCTAGAGAAAGAAAGGGTTCACATAGCACGAAAGTCACCAGGGTGTTCAGAGCGAAAACAAGCTAACGGTGATTCCGGGATGAACGTTTGCTGAAGTGCTGCCAGCCTTGCGGGCGAATTGCAACGGCAGCGCCAAGATTATTGATAAGAGTGATGTGCTTTCCTCCCGTGATGGTGCCGATTGCCGTGATCGTCACGCCGGCAATTCTTTTGGGCACCCTCTTGCTGCGAGGAGAGGTGAAAAGCAGTTCATAGTCATCTCCGCCGTGCAGGGCAAAATTCAAATCGACTTTTTGAGCAGGTTTGCCGAGGTCGGAGCGCGGGATCGCATCCGCCAGTATTTCTGCCCCTACACCACTCTCTTCACAGATGTGGGAAAGATCGGTAGACAGGCCGTCGCTGATGTCGATCATGGCTGACGCGAGGTGTCTCTGGCGCAGAAACCTGCCAACCTGAATTCGGGGCGTAGGATAGAAATGATTGGGAAAATTCTGCGGGCGCAATTTGAGACCAGAAGAGAGCAAGTGCAACGTCGCGGCGGAGCCCCCCAGAGTACCAGTCACGTAGATACCGTCTCCCGGGCGCGCGCCGGAGCGGCGAATCGCCATGCCCCGGGGAGTTGATCCGACCACGATGATGTCCGCGAGAATACCGGCGGGAGATTCGGCAGTGTCGCCGCCGGCGAGGGGGACTTTGAACGCATTGGCCAGCCTTAGAAAGCCTTGCAGAAAACCATCTACCCACTTTTGCGAAAGACTGGGCGGCAGAGCCAAGGAAAGGAAGGTTGCAACCGGTTCAGCGCCCATCGCGGCGATGTCACTTAGTCCACGAGTCAAACAGCGGTGGCCCACGACTTCGGCGGGGTGCCAATTTCGGCGAAAGTGAACTCCTTCCAAACTGAAATCGGTGGTGACAACTGTCTCGTGGCCGGGAGGAATTCGGAGAATGGCACAGTCGTCACCGATGCCCGCGATTACTGCCCTGGCCGAAGGCTGCTGTTTGCGTATGCGGGCGATGAGCGCTTTTTCGCTTAGAGGCAAGCAGAATCAATATATAAGATCGCTGAGCCCGCACGGACGCGAGGGAACGTACCCCGGGGCGCAGAAACGCTCGTAATTACACGCAAGTAATCCCGCTAACGTACGAGCCTGGCCACGCCTTCAGTAATGGTCCCTGGTCATTGACAGGGATAAAGGCGCTTTGTTACCGTTCAGGTGCTGTTTCCGAACACCTTTGGCCGACCCAAGGTCTGTGCATGCGGCAGACCAGGTGGGAGTTATTGGCTAGACCTGGTTCCGGTAGGGAAGCGTTGATGCACCTCCCAGCCAACAGGGAGAGTGCGGCGGGATCAGGAGTCGGTGTGTATTGCACGGCGAACCTGCCGCCCTGATCAGAGGAGAGAATCTATTGCGGAAGCGTTTCTACATCCTTTTTGTCGCGCGCGGCGAGGATGGCCAGCTCCGCAAGATCTCTATTCCGGTACAGTATCTGTACGTGCTGCTATTGGGGGCCGGAATCGGCGCCCTGAGCCTGACTGGCATAGCCAGCTCGTATTTGCACATGCTGTTGAAGGTTTCTCACTTCAATGAGCTGCGCGCACAAAAAGAGGAACTGAAAGACCGCTACACCCAGCTTGAGCAGGTCGCCAAAGAACGGGACATTCAAGTAGCATCGCTGGGTTCGCTGGCAAGCGAAGTTTCTTCTCTTTACGGCTTAAAGACTGATCCCATCCTGACGTCCACAACAGATGCGATTCAAGATGAACAGGTAAGCTCGTCAATAGACCGCCTATACACTCTGAAGGACACCGCGCTCAGTGGGGCTGCCACCACCGGCATCACCCTTGGGTTGACCAGCAATGTGACTCCGGCGGACTGGCTGCGAGCCAATTCTGCGCCAAACCTCTGGCCCGTGGAAGGTCCGATTACGGGTTCATTCGGCGAACGGATTGACCCGTTCAACGGCGAGGGAGCATTTCACAGCGGCGTGGATATTTCTGCCTCAGTGGGTCAGCCGGTCATCGCCCCGGCCGACGGTATCGTAGTCTTTGCCGATTTCAGCGGCGGATATGGACGGGCCATCATTCTGGATCATGGCCACGGGATCACAACTCGCTACGGGCACCTCGCCAACTTTGCCGTGGCTGGCGGACAGTATGTTCATCGCGGCGACACGATTGGATACGTTGGACTGAGTGGCCGCAGCACCGGCCCTCATCTGCACTACGAAGTTCGCATCAACGACACGCCAGTTAATCCTCACAAATACCTCCGGATCACGCTTGCGCACGCCGGCGGATTCGCGGCGGGAAGCTAGTCGGTAGCTCGCGTTCTGAGGTACCTTCCGTATTTTTCGTCGATACAGGCGTGCTGTCGGGAGATGAGCTATTGGCGGAGGCCCATCCAGCGCTCGGAAACAACGATGGAGTTTCCGGGATTCTGCGGATCGTAGCGGACGGAAGTCGGCAATCCCAAACGGCACGAGTGCAGATTGATTAACTGGCGGAGGTACGTAACGTCCTGGGAAGCTTCGTAAGAAACCCCGGCAACATCGTAGCGGAAGATCAGCATAGTCGAGGGTTTGTCGCCATTGCTGCTGATTTCCTGGACGTCAATCACGGTACCGTCAGTTATGCGTCCGATCTGATCCAGCCAAACACGCCGCTCGCGCTCGAGTTCCTCTGGGCCTTTACGTTTCCGGCTCAGGAGCAAATACGCGGCAAACGCCGCGGCCGACCCAGCCAGGGCCCACGCATAGAGATGAAATGGAGCCATCACTGAAGAGGTAAGCTGCTGTACGTCAGCAGCCATCCCGAACAGGATAAGGCCTGATCGCGAAGGATGGAAGAGGCCTGCTGGTTACATAGGTGAGGACACCCAGACTCTCCCTGTGAATATCGAGGAAAGAGCTAGGCGCGGGGTTTCTTGCCGACAGGGGCGGCCATCACGCCGACGTGCTCCCAAGGCCGCTTGGGACGGTTGGGCGCTGGCTTGTCGCGGTCTTCGATCCGGTCATAATGGTAGGACTCACTAACCGTTCCCAAAGCTTCGTTGTACAAGCTAGGCAATCCCAGGCCTTCCTTCAGTTCCTCGGTGAATAGCTGTAAGGCTTTGAGGTGATCGGCAGTCGCTGGCACTTCGGTTTTTGCGGTTTTGAGAAATTGCTGATAGCCCTTATTGACCAGCTTGGAAATCTCCCCGCCAATCAGGTAGCCCGGGTAGGCAAAAATCTTGGCATGATCGTCGCCGTTTTTCTGGATTGCGGCGGAGACATTGTATTTTTTGAGGAACACCCGTCCGTTGGTCCCAGGGGCCTCAATAAGATCGAAGCCGTGATCGCGCAGCCAGTTCAGCGCGTCCTCATACGTCCGTTCTTGTTCTGCTTTAGCCATTGTTTCCCTCTACCGTTCGAGTTAGATGCCGAATCCGCGGAAAAGTACCTGCCCCGCGCTGGAACCAAACACGGTCTTTTATAATCTAAACAACAGCAAATCTAGCGTCGATTTGATCGTTGGGTAGATTACGTTCGTCACGTGCCGTTCCAACTTCTTATGTCTAGCACACCCGCGAAGAGCGCTGAATCACCTTCTTTGGTTAAGCGTGCAGTGTCAGGAAGTCTCACGCAACTTGGTGCCAATATGGCCCCCAGTCAAGGGCTTCCGAAGCTCGGGCAGCTTACTACGGACCGGATCGGAAATACCCCATTACTGCGGTTCTCGCGTATTGCCCGCGATCTTCCCGGTGTCGAGATTCTGGGAAAGGCCGAGTGGCTCAATCCAGGAGGGTCAGTCAAAGACCGCGCTGCGGTCAACATCGTGGCGCAGGCGAAAGCGAGCGGTAAGTTAACGTCCGGCAAAATTTTGCTGGATTCCACCAGCGGAAATACGGGCATTGCTTACGCCATGATCGGCGCTGCACAGGGCTTTCCTGTTACCCTCTGCATGCCAGAAAACGTCTCGACGGAGCGTAAACGCATCCTGCATGCTTATGGCGCAAACATCATCTACACCGATCCGGCCGAGGGTTCCGACGGAGCCATTCGCTTGGCGCGCGAGCTGGCCGCAAAACATCCCGACATATATTTCTACGCGGACCAGTATTCAAATGACGCCAACTGGCAGGCTCACTACCATGGCACAGCGAATGAAATCTGGCAACAAACGGAAGGACGTATCACTCACTTCGTTTCAATGTTGGGGACAAGTGGAACGTTTGTGGGTACAAGCCGTCGCTTGAAAGAACTCAACCCGCGGATACGCTGCATTTCCCTGCAACCCGACTCACCCTTCCACGGCATTGAAGGCGCCAAGCATATGGCGAGCGCGATCGTGCCCAAGATATACGATGCCTCGCTTGCAGATGACGACCTGGGGATTGCGACCGAAGATGCTTATGGTATGGCGAAGCAGTTGGCGCGCGAGGAAGGGCTGTTGGTGGGGATATCCGCGGCGGCAGCCGTCGCAGGATGTTTGCATTTTGCTCGCAAGCTTCAGCAGCAGGATCGCGCCGTGTTCGTCACCATCCTATGTGATTCCGGGGACAAGTATCTAAGCGAAAGATTCTGGGAAGAAAGTTAGAAGGCAGAGTACAGAACGAGAAAACGTTCTTACTTCTGACTTCTGCATTTAGGAGACGTGCTGAAGATTTCCCAATCCAATTACGATGCGCTGCGCCGACATGGGGAAGAGACCTATCCGCACGAGTGCTGTGGCGTTTTACTGGGGCGGATGGACGGCGATGAGCGGGTGGTCACATCAATCGCGCGTTGCGGAAATACGCGGTCTGATTCGCCGCAGAATCGCTACAACATTGATCCGAAGGAATTGGTTCAAATCCAGCGGGAAGGACGGGAACGCGGTGAAGATATCATAGGTTTCTACCACTCCCACCCGGATCACCCGCCGATGTGGTCGGCCACGGACCTTGCGGAGGCGCACTGGTTCGGTTGCTCCTACGTGATCACGAGCGTCGACAAAGGGAAAGCGGTGATCACCAACTCCTTCGAATTGACTGGGAACGAGGAGGACCACAAGCGTCTGGTGATGGAAAAGGTTGCCGTCGAGTAGGCGCAGATAGATCTTTCGACTGCTCTGCTCAAAATAACGAGGACTATCGTTTGGTAACGAAGGCTGCCGTGGCCTGCTGATTCCCGACCAAGCTGGCGATGGCGGCACGCAGTTCGTCGGGCTTAAATCCGAATGGCCCCGGCTTGCTTTTATAAGCGACGCGCCCTTGGCTATCGATCAGATACATGCGATCGGGCCAGGCGGTATAAGCCTGCTCTGTTGTATTGCCGAACTCATCGAGAACCGCTGGAAACTTGATGCCAAGCTTGCGCACGCAAGCTCCGGCTACAAGAGCGCGTTCATCTTCATCCCTTGGACTGGCCAAAACCACTTTGTCACGAATGTTGCTCTCCATCTGCCAGACGTCGCTCGGGTGCGCCTCGAGAATGTAGACCACAAGAAATGCCACCTGGCTTCCATACTGGTCGTAAAGTTTGTTGAGGGCAGGAACCTCCCGCCGGAAGGGCGGTCAAGTGTAGCTGCCGAAGACGAGAACAACTGGCTTTTGCGAAGTCAACGACGATAGTTGAATCTTGTCCGACTTATCCAGTTTGACTAGCGTGAAGTCGGGGGCGGGATCGCCGATCTTGAGAGTTCCGGCGCGGGCCTGCATCCAGAGAGTTTCGAACGGTGCCAGGAGAAAGACTGCGGGCCCGGGCATGCGCGACATAACACGTCCGAACCTCTCCGGCGGCTGGCGCATCGACCACCAGACCAGGCCAACAAAACCCAACCATAGCACTAGAAGGACGATCAAAATGCGTAACAGGATTCGTTTGGAAACGCGCATTGAGAGAGGGGAATGTGCTGCCGTTATTTTAGTACAAGACGCGTCGTGCTGAGGCGCATCGGGACGATATCGCGCTCGTAAGATCAGTCTTGCGCTTTAAGAATCTCCCGGATCTGGCGGTTTAGTCGGGCAGCATCTTTGGCAGCCATATCAATGAGCTTGGCCAACTTCTTACTTTTTTCGTCGAGGTTTGTCTGATCCAGCAGGTAAGCAGCCTGAAGAATAGTCTCCAGCGAGTTGCTGAGGTCATGAGCCAGGCGACGGAGATGACGAGTGCTCTCGTCCTGCCGCTTTGGTTTGGGTGAATCCTCCACGAACCCCTTCAATCTGGTACATACCTCCTATCGTGGAATTGGTATTCGTTTCTTGATTGGATGCAGAATTGGCCGTTGTCCGCTGTTTGACAGCAAGATTGCCCTCTGTAAAATGTTAGTTGGAAGTTTTCCTCAACAGCAACCGCAGATTCGCCTTGATTTGGCCGAAGTGGCGGAATTGGCAGACGCGCATGGTTCAGGTCCATGTACCCGCAAGGGTGTGGGGGTTCGAGTCCCTTCTTCGGCACCAGCCGTCGCTGTTCACAAAAATTGATTATTGAGCGAGCGCTCGGGCCGACTCGTTGATCGGAGTTGCGGGTGGCTGCTGGCAGGTGGGAGACGTATCGGCGCAAACCGGGCCACAAACGCGAAGCATAACCAGCCCGATAGCGCGAACAGCAGGCGATTGGGGAAGCTGGGCTTGATGGGCCGATTGGCGGGGCGTAGGAGGCGGATCATTGGACTATGCTGCGCAGCACCGGCGTCGAGCGCGTGGTCCAGGTCAGAATTCTTGGAGGATAGCTCCACATAACTTTTTTGCGCTGCGTCGTAATCCCGTTTCACTTGCTTGTATTTGCTCTCGGCTAAGGTGCTTCTCGACAAGTTGTGCCGCAGGCTTTTGATCTCTTCCTGGATAGGATTTTGCTCGCGCTTGCTGTCCGCGATGACCGCTTTATCATGCTCAAGCCGCGAGTTCAGCTCCGCGCGGTCACCCATAGTGGAATTCGGGCCGGGGCTGGCATTTTGGTCGTCTGGCGCGCTGAGTTCTCTTTCGACAGCAGCCATATCAGCCTTCGTCTTGACCACGTCAGGATGATCATCAGTGTACTCGGCTCGCAGTTGCATGAGCTGGCTTTGCAGGTCCGACAACCTTTTTTCTAACCTGGGCCTGTCAACTGCTATGGGCGCAAGGTTGGCACTCTTCGTCGGTTGTTGGGCAAGTAAGGATTGGACGTGAGATTGATCCTGTTGGGCAGTGTTGATGGTCTGATTAATCCGTTTCAGTTTCGCCCTCAGGTCTTCCAATGTGCTCTCATCGTCTTCGCCTTCGGCTGTGAGGCGGGCAATGCGTCCTTTCTTGAAGGAGGCTAGCTTAGCGCGCTGTTCATCGACGTTGCGCTTGGCGTCATCGGTTTGACGAAGAGACTCTGCCAGCGTTTCGGTCGATGCCTGCCACGATTGAAGATTTTGCTGCAGCAAAATGGACGTGAGTTGGTTGCAGATCTGCTGCGCTTCTGCGGGGCTGGAACTGGTGTATTCGAGGTAGAAGGCGCTGATGTCCAACGGCCCGGCCGACTTTTCTCCCGAGATCTCATATTGGCTCAGATCTCCACGGGCGGGATATACGCGCGCGTTCTGCAGGATGCGACCGTTCGTATGCTCGGGAGTTTTGTTGGTCCCAGTTAAATCGTTTGGCTGAATAACGGGCTCCGCTCGACCTCGGGTCAGCAACGATTGAAGATCCAAAGCGTGATAGCTTTGGTCCTGGGCTGTCTCCTGTGAATTCGCCAGGGATGCATTGCGCTGCTCGACTAGAACTAAAGCTTGCGAGGTATACCTGGTGGGAAATGCATATGAGAGCACTAAGCCGCTCAGCGAACCCAGAATTGCAGGAATAAGAATCCACCAGAGAGTCTGCTGCCGTCCCCGGGTCCATTGTCTTCCGACGAAGGTGTAGTTTGTAGTCATCCAATATCCCGAGAAGGCATACGCTTACTTAGGCCATGGGCCCACAGGCGTCAGCAAAAAGGCGTGCGTTTGCCCATCGATCATTCCATAGCCTGCGATCTGTCCCATATTGTTAATGGCCGACGCAACGTTGGGTGTCCAGCCAGAATCGGCTGGAATGAGCTCTTTCAGAAAAACGTTGCCCCTCGACTTGGTCCAGAGAAAAGCATTCATTCCGGAGTCCACACCAAACGCGGTTCCTACGATTTGGCCGAAAGCGTTGATCGCGGCACCCCGCGTATCAAAAGAGGTTGAAGGTGATCCGACATCCCGGACCGACGTGTCGTCGATCCAGACGAAACTCTCTCGAGTTTCACTGCTCCTGCTCCTCCAGCCTGCGATTTGACCGGAGGCATTAATGCCAACAGCCTGACTGTCATCGGACGTATCCAGGCCCTGTAGGGTGCGAATCCCGTTATCGCTGCTCCAGACAAAAGCCCTGGCAGAACCATCTTTTCCGTTGGACCATCCCACGACATTGCCGAAGATGTTGATCGCAAGCGCCCGGCTCGCAGAACCGCCAAGCGAGCCCAAGTCCTGCATGCCAAGGGGCTCTGTCCAAAGGAAGGCGCGGGTTGTGCCAGAACTTGAATCGACGGAATATCCGACGACCTCTCCTCGATCATTAATGGCGGTTGCGTAGCTGCTGCCGCCATTCAAGGCTCCGAGATCGCGCATGCCTGTAGTCTTGGTCCATAGAAACGCATGCGTGGCATTGTCAGTGGTCTGAGACCAGCCGACGATCTGGCCGGATCCATTGATGCCGAAAGCCTTGCTGGATGCCCCGCCCAACGTGCCGAGGTCTTTCATTCCAGAGCTCTGGGTCCACAGAAAGGCGTGCGCTTTCCCGTCGGAGGTGTCAGACGATCCGGCAACGTCGCCTAGCCCATTGATCGAAAAAGCAAAGCTGCTCTTACCGCCTAAGGTGCCGATGTCGGTGATGTTGTACTTCTGTGCTGTCGCCACCGATGCAAGTAGCAGAAGAGTCGCTGAGGTCGCGAGCGCATAATGCGTCCAAGCCCCGATAATCCGCTGCCAAATGGTCGACGCTTGTGCAATCATGAAAGCGGCCTGGACGAGCATGTGAGGGTTGCGAACCATAATCAGTGTGCCGGAATCGTCGGAGGAGTTGAGCTGCTTGTGGATTGAGATTTCGATCCCCGGAGCCCGAAAACCGCTCCCAATGCCGCTCCGGCAGCCAGCCCTCCGATGGCGGCGTTTCTCAGCATGTGGGAAGATTTTGTGATCGGCTGCCTCTCGACGATGGCCTGCGGGACTGTCTGAGGAGCGATTGTCTCCGCGATTGTCTGTTGCTCAACACTTTCCGGAGTCAACCGCAGGTAGCTGACACCGCTGTCATCGAGGAGTACATCCTGTCTGGCGTTCACGTCTAGCAGGAGTTTGCTACCCAAGCCGCTTGAACCATTAGCCGACGATACAACCACCACCCCCGAGTAGACGATCAATTCCGTGCTGTTATCGCTGACATCGAGAAAGAAATCTGTTCCCCAGGCATGGACAGTGCCGTGAGGTGTCCTTATTGCAAATTTTCCCGAATTTTGCAGCTTATTTACCCGAGTACGCAGTTTCCCGCTGTTCAAATTCACCAATGTCTCGCCAGTGTTCGCATCATGGGTGACAATACTTAACTCGGTGTCGGAGCCCATGTTAAGGATTGAGCCATCCTGCAACTCAAAGCTCATGCGTCCGGAAGCGTCTGTTCTGAGAGTGTCATCGGCGTAGAGAACATCGTTAACGATGATGACTTTGCCATTCCGGCTCGTGACGGAGTGGGTCGCGGTGACCTTGCCGACCAATTCTGACTTTGCGGGTGGCAGAGCTTGGGAGAAGCTCTGGTCGCCGGAAAGGACGACTAAGCAGCAGAGCAGAAGCGCGACGGCGCGTTGAAGCTGGCTGTTTTCAGCTGCCACCGCCACGGGTTTCCCGATTCGCGATTTCACCTTAATGCACCGTTAAAGTCACGACAGTCGAACTCACCAGCGAGTTCGAGGTTGCTGTAATCACGATTGAATAAGTTCCCGCCGGAGTAGCCGAGCTGCTCGGATTCGGGGGTGAAGGCGTTGGACTGCTGTTCGAGCTGCTGCTTGAAGAGGCCCCCCCGCATGCGACGATTAGTCCAAGGAGTACGAGCACGGCGCTCAGTGTCAACGCGAGCCTCTTGCGTTTGCCATTCCGGACGTCAGCCAAGAGAACGACGGCGGGCAGAAAGAAGAAAAGCGCGAATATTCTGGCCCTCGCGAACCGCGAAGGCCCAAGTGAAGCAGTCACGCCGGTAGTGCTCACGGTGGCATCGATCGCAGGGATCCCCGACGAAGTTGCTACCACGGTTTGTGGCGTAAAGGCGCAGCTGGCGCCAAGAGGCAGATCGGTGCAGGAAAACGAGAATGTCTGGTTTATGGCACCGCTAGAGGGATTAAAACTCACAGCAAAGGAAGCTTTTTGCCCCGCGGAGACAGCAGTACTTTGCTGCGCGGCGATGAAAGGCCCGGCGGCTGTAGTTTTCGTCGGTGCACCCTGCATCGCAATGCCATACACCGTTTGGGTCGGTGTTCCACTGTTGAATTTTCCAAGCTGATTGCCGGCAGTGAGATCGAAGTGAAGGATATCGGAAGTACAGAAATCCACTGCCCAGAAAGACTTGCCATCTGGATCCAGGGTGACCGAGACCCAGCAATTTTCCCCGGTTGCCGTATACGTAGAAACATTTCTGCCTGCCGAATCGAACCGCATGATGTCCTGGTCGTCCGCTACCAGGACACCGCCATCCGGAAGGACGCGGAGGCCCAAGCCTGTGTGCAAACCAGTAGCAAACACAGGCAATTGCTCACCCGTGCAGACGTTGAAGCGGAGGATGCTGGTCCCCTGCGAGGTGTAAAAGATGGTGCATTGGTCGGAAGCCAGATCGATCCAGTCGCTGCCCTCGACTTCAGTAGTGACAGCCCACCCATGCACCAGATTCCCGTAGGCATCGAATTTGAGAAGCGCATGACTACAGCCGGTTTCTCCTACGTATGCGTTCCCGGCATTGTCAAACACAATCGACTCGGGCTTGCAGTTGTAGCCGCTCCCGAAGTTGCCGATCAATTTGCCGCTGCCGTCGAACCTGCTTACCGTGTCAGCCGTAAAGTCAGTGACATAGAGCGCGCCCAGGGCATCGAATCCCATTCCGGTTACCGATCCGCCCAGTCCAGTATTTAGAGTTTTGAGCAGTGTGCCAGTGGAGCTGAACTGCTCGATTTGACCATTGCTAACCCCCACAAAGAAGCTTGCAGTGTTGGCGACCGAAACAGTCTGTGAGACCACGCTGGAGCTATTTCCTGCAGTATCGGTCGCCACCACGGTGACGGTAAAGCTACCCGCGGCCACGAAGGTATGTGTGGACATTGAACTCGATTGATAAAAGCCGTCGCCAAAGCTGACGATCGTTGTAGCGATTGCATTTGCGCTGTGGCTGGTACAAGTCGCGGTAGCACTAACTTTCAGCGGAGCGCTTCCGCTGGCCGGGGATACTTGCAGTGAGCAACTCGGTGGCGGCGGAGCAATAACGGTCAGGTTGGTTGAAGCGGTTATGTTACCCGAGGCAGCGGTGATGTCGGTGGTTCCGAGAGTAGTCGCGGTAGCGAGTCCACCAGCAGTGATCGAAGCCACACCAGACGGGTCCGAAGACCACGTGACGGAATTGGTGAGATCTTGGGTGCTGTTGTTGGTGTAAGTCCCGGTGGCTGTAAATTGTTGCGTCGTTCCCAGCGAGATCGAAGCATTCAGCGGCGCAATAGCGATAGAAACAAGCTCCGGCGCCGTTACGGTTAACGTGGTGCTGCTCGAAATGTTGCCCTGCGTCGCGCTGATGTTCGTGGTGCCTGCGCCTGCGCTGGTCGCTAACCCGTTGTTGCCGGACGCATTGCTGATTATTGCTACGTTCGCTGACGATGACACCCACGTCACAACCGATGTGATGTCCTTTGTACTTCCGTCGGTGTAGGCTCCAGTCGCTGTGAACTGCTGAGTCTGGCCGAGCGGTATCGATGGCGCGGACGGAGAGATAGCAATAGACACTAACGCAGCGGCGCTGACGGTGAGGGCAGCCGTGGCAGAGACCCGATCCAAACTGATGCCGATCGTCGTCGTGCCTAAGCCTTTGCTGGTTGCCACACCGGCAGTATTTTTCGCATTGCTGATGGTGGCTACGTTGGATTCCGTCGAAGTCCAGTGTCCGGTTTGGGTAACGTCCTTCATCGTGCCGTCGGAGTAGGTTGCTGTGGCGGTGAACGGCTGCGTGTTACCCAAAGGTATCGTTGCCTGGTTTGGACTAATGGTAATTGAGACGACAACTGCAGGCGTGACAGTAAGAATTGTCGAGCCAGTAACGCCTCCAGAGCTGGCGCTGATGGTAGCTGTTCCAGTTCCGACGCTGATGGCGAGGCCGCTTTGATTTACGGTCGCTGTCGAGGGCGTATCCGAGGTCCACGTGGCAACCGACGTTAGGTCTTGGGTGTGGGAATCCGTGTAGGTGCCCGTGGCCGTGAATTGCTCCGTGGTGCCGAGTGCAATGGATGGATTAGCCGGGGCCAGCGAAATTGAAACTACTACGGCTGGCGTAACCGTGAGCGTTGTATTTCCACTGATCCCGCCCGGAGCAGCAGCAGTGATTGTTGTCGTCCCTACCGAAGCCGGAGTGGCCAGGCCTATGTTGTTCGGACCATTGCTGATGGTCGCTACCGCGGTGGAGGATGAACTCCACTGAACCGTTGCCGTAATGTTCTGAGTACTGTTGTCGCTGAAAGTGCCGGTCGCAGTGAACTGCTGAGTCGTACCCAGGGGAATGCTCGGGATAGCAGGGGTTACGGCAATAGACATCAACACTGCCGGGTTCACGGTCACGGTGGCCAAGCCGACGATGCCCCCGGCACTCGCAAAAACATCGGTCTGACCCACACCCACTCCTGAAAGCAGTCCCTGGCTATTGACAGTGGCAATGGTGGAGTCGAGAGTGCTCCAAGTTACGATATTCGTAATATCCTGTGTGCTTCCATCGTCGAAGGTGCCGGTTGCACTAAGCTGCAGCGTTGTACCCGCAGCCAGCGATGGATTGGTTGGAGTTATGGCGATGGAGATTAATGTCTGCGCCGGTAGGAACGTGGTCGCGGCAAAGCAGAACAGCGCAATCGCCCCTAATCTATGGCAATTCGCCGGCCTTGTACTCCCGGTTCCTGAGGGGCTGTACAACTTCATGGGTCCCAGAACAGCCGCCAAATTCTAGCAGAGAAAAGGTGGAATTGAAGCTAGTATTATGGGCAGGGGGTAGGCCACTTGGCCCGCCAGTCAAGGGGTTTGGGGACCGCCATCGTCTGACCCCGGGCCCGAAATGGGCGGATTCTCGGGCATAATAGCTGGCGGAGAGGGAGGGATGAATTGAACCCCTCAACGGCATTGAAAACACGCAAGTTGTCGATTCGATGTTCTGCCTATCCTGAGCAACGTGCCCAAATGCCCTGCCGCACGTACACCTGTCGTACATTTGTGGCGCTGATCTTGTTCGTGATGCGCCCTTGCAATCGGCCGTGCCGGTCCAGCGCTATCGGGCCTCTAGCAGATAACAGCTTAGCAACTGTCACTTAATGAGACGACCTGGTACAGCGCCAGACTGCTGTTGTTCGCATCTTCCTGCACTTCTTCGGACTCAGCCTCCTTGATGAAGTTCAGAGCCACTATCTCTCGGTCTTTGGGCGTACTTAGACGAGGTCGCATGCGCCGATCTCGATTGACTACGGAAACGCGCGGGAGGAACTGTGAACTCGCGTTTGAACGCACGGTTGAAGGCAGCTTCGGACTCATAGCCTACTTCGGCTGCGATCTGAGCCACTGAATAACTGGTTGAAGCCAGCATCTGCGCACCAAGTTGCAGACGCCAGCGAGTCATGTACGCCATCGGAGTTTGATTGAGGTAGTGCCGGAAGCGCTCGGCCAGTACCGAACGTGATACTCCGGCTTCTTGAGCCAAAGCGGCGATCGTCCACGGATGGGCAGGGTTGCGGTGCATCAAGGCAAGTGTTTTTCCGACTTCCGGATCGCGGGCGCCAGCCAGCCAACCTGTCCGTTCCGGTGAAAGGTGCGCAATGTACACCCGCAGTGTTTCGACAAACAACACCTCCGACAACTTTGCCAGAACCGCCTCTCCCCCGGCCCGGGAAGCATCCGCTTGGTCGACGGAAAAGCGGATCGAGTTTTCCAGCCATCGACCGGAAGCATCATTGCGAATGCTGACTTTGAAGACCCGTGGTAGACCGCCGAGAAAGACTTGGCTCAGACGCGGCTCACACGCCATGTAGCCGCATACGAATTTCGTAACGTCTCCGCCGCCACCGGAGCGCGCTAACCTCAATCCCTGGGAGAAAATCCGAGCTAGTTCCTGCGACATGTCTACAGGCTTGATCGGCCTGCCATTCTCAATAATGTGCGGATCGCCATGGGGAAAGATCACCACATCACCAGCTTCGAGAGATAAACGCTCGCCATCTTCCAGCCGGGCGGAAGCGTGCCCCTCCGTGAGCAAGTGATAGATAATCACGTGCTCCGCACCCGCAGCCACGAATGGCGCGACTTTGCACGATGCCGGTGAGCGAAAGCTCCACGGAGCGGAAAACTCCCCGTTATAGAACAACGCTCCCTGAAGCTTCACCACTTTCAAAACTTCTGACAACACGTCCATATCAGTCCCCGCAGAACGCCGGCAAACCTTTCCGGACTCCAGAGCAAACGATCATACGGCAATTGCGTCGTGGGCAAGGAAGCCGGACGCGCGGACAAGTGCCTTAGGAATCCTGGGACATAGTAGCTACGTCGAATCAGACGAAGCCGAGCATCGCTGGTCGCAAAATTCAAACTACCGGAGGATGAAGTATGACAGTAATTCAAGAGAAACCGATCAAGGAAGTCTTCGCCCGAGAGCCCCAGTCCCATCCACTGGCCTCAAGGGTAACAAACGCCGCCGAACCAGACACTACTAGGTTCTTACGTATCGCGTTAAGGCTGGTGGGCCTGATCTTTATTTTCGGAATTTACACGTTCAGCATTGTTTGGCCATCTGGTTGGGTATGGCACACGGGCCACAGCCCACACTATCTCCAGATGATTCTGGGAGTGTATGCGACGCTTGGAGTGTTTCTGTTGATTGCCAGTCGCAACCCGCTCGCAAACTTGAGCCTCATCTGGTTCACGGTGTGGTCCAGCGTAGTGCACGCGGGAATAATGACAGCACAGGCTTTGGCGAACTCTGACCAAAGAGGACACCTTTGGGGTGACGTCCCAGCACTGCTTGTTGTCGCTGCTGCCCTTGCGTTTCTGACTCCACGAGGCATGGCAGCAACCGCCCTTACCGCAGGCAAGAAGTGAATATCGAAGGCAACGGAGGAAACATGAGCACAACAACAACCGCAGTGGAAATAGATGGTCTGAAGACACGCCTGAAAGAAACCTGGATGGCTGGAGACTACGACCGATTCTCGCGTTATATGGAACAGGGCGCACGCCTTTTCTACGAACAACTCGACATTCCTGCTGGATGCCAGTTGCTCGATGTCGCCTGCGGCTCGGGTCAGGTTGCGCTATGGGCGGCGCGGGATGGAGTGAATGTTACCGGCGTAGACATCGCGCCGAACCTGATCGAACGGGCGCAGGCACGTGCCAAGGCGGAAGGTCTCAAGGCTCGTTTCATGGAAGGCGATGCCGAATCGCTTCCGTTTGAAGACGCCAGCTTCGACGTCGTAACCAGTCTGGTCGGAGCCATGTTTGCTCCGCGGCCGGACCTGGTTGCGCGCGAGCTGCTGCGAGTGTGCAGCCCCGGGGGGACGATCGCCATGGGAAATTGGACGCGCGAAGGATTTGTGGGACAAATGTTCAAGACCTTTGCCAAGTTCATAGCTCCTTCTGGTATGCCCGCTCCGGTGCTGTGGGGCGACGAGGCAGTGGTTCGTGAGAGGTTAGGCAACGGGGTCTCGGATCTTAAAATGAC
>DASPTU010000124.1:0-6309 GCA_035623255.1 Terriglobales bacterium
GACGCGACCCCCATCAGCAGGACGCCTACGCCGCAGCGGAATGGCTTCGCCGGAGCGACCTGGATGGCAGTCTCGAACGGCTCTTAAACCCCAGCCTGACGGACCACGAACGACATGTGGCCGAAATCGAGGGCTGGATTCGTACCTCCCCATTTGGCGGCAAATCTCAGCTGAGATTTGCCGTCGCCCTGACGGGTAGAGTCCACTGGCAGCACTGCCCATGGCAAGTCGTCGGGCCTTTAGCGGATTGCCTTCGCGCCTTCCGTTAGGAGTCTCACTCGAAGCCTGAGTACCCGTAAGCAAGTCGAGTTGGAGAACGGCGGCAATCGCGCCAAATCGCCACATCGCATCAGTTGACGAGCTTTGAAGCAGCCTGGTACTCGTCGGGCTCATGACGCGTCAAACACCAATTGGCCCTGCTGGATTCAAAAGACTTAGCCTTCCTTCTGCAGCTCAAAATCGAAAAAAACTCGGGTATTTGGGGCACTTAACGGGCACCTGCTAGAGTGCTAGGTCGCTTCGCACAATCTGGAGCGTTCGAAGCTTGGGAAGCTTTGAACAAAACTCTTAAAGCGATTGAATTGGCGGCACTTAGCTTCTTGAGAGATGGCCTTAATTGGAAACCAGATGGAAACTGAAATCGATGGCTGCCCCATCGTTTAGGTAAGGCCACGGAGGTTCCCCATTTTCCGGTGTCGAGGATGGATAGAATCTCGGCAAGCCACAACCGATCAGATCTCTTTCCGCGACGACTGCTTCTCGTGGGTACGCTCGTAGGCGCGGGCTCGGG
This sequence comes from Terriglobales bacterium, assembly GCA_035623255.1. Taxonomy (GTDB): domain Bacteria; phylum Acidobacteriota; class Terriglobia; order Terriglobales; family Acidobacteriaceae; genus JAFAGX01. Next base: position 791 of record DASPTU010000124.1, read on the forward strand.
AAATTCAGTAGCGCCGGGTACTGAATTTCTTTCGGTGGCGGCACGATCACGTCGCCGAACCCGATATCAACCTGCATGTGGATTCTAGCTCTTTCTAAGCGAGCCACAAGATTGACACGGAGGCCCTCGTATTCTTGCTCCTCTTTAATTCTCGCGACGCGGAGGGATTTGGAATCGAAAACCAATCCGTCATCCTCGACGGCTTGGCTCATGATTTCAGTAAATGACCGTTTGATTCGAGCGATACTATTTTCGCCCTGCCCTTCGAGATCAAGATCGCGAGTTGGGCGATACGGGCGATGCGTCCAAAGTTCGAAGAGTAGCGCGCCTTTCAGGATGAATTGGTCCCGATATTGTGACTGAGCTAGGCGATACAGAAAGCGCTCCAGGCCGTACCGCGTTAGGACCAAGCCGAAGTCCTCGCGCCTTTCTTGGGCGAGAGTAAAGAGGCGTTGACGAACCGAGGCGGCAAGATTTCTGGGTTTCTCCCGGCTCACGTAATCGACTCCAAATAGGGGCGCATTACATTTGCAACACGGCATGCCTTGGCAGCTTGCCAGAGTTCATCCGAAGTCGCTCGGCGCTTGCGTCTGCATTCGCGAAGGGCTTCAAGGGCAACGTCGAGCCCGATCTTGTTTCGATATCTGAAGCAATCCGCCACTGTTTTTGCCGGGGAGAAGATGCGGACAATGACGCCTTCGATGCGGTGTTCTTGAACTCCGTAGGCGAGTGTTTTTTGTGAGAATCGAACTATGCGCAGCGGCGGGCTGTCGGTCTGCGGAAGTCGAGCCTTGTCACTGATTGCGAGCCACACTTGGTAAGGCGACTGCGTTGTGAGGTCGTGAAACCGGAGCGCCGATAGGAGGCAAACGATCCCGTGAGGCACACGCTTGGAGGCTTGTGCAAGACTGTGATGCTGCGTTGGGCGCGAACCGCGAGCGACGTAGAGGCCACGCGCCACTCGCATGACGAGGCCTTTGTCAGCAGCCATGCGAAGATACAGTCTAGGAATACCGTGCGATTGAAGGTCTCGTGGCCGGAGTATTCCCGCTTCCTTGACGAGCCTAAACACATCGCCGATACGGTCATTAGCCATGAGAGTGTTTACTAAACGTCGGTAATTATATACAACTACTGACATATTGTCCACGTCCTGGAACCGGGACGGACAGTTTTTGGCACGTCTTGCCAAGCGCGACGGCAGATACGCCGTACTCCTCGGCGACTTTCGATAAAGGTTCTTCCCAGACTTTGCGATATAGCTCTTCCCGATCGTATTGCAGCACTGTGTCCTCCCGGTGGCGTAAATGTGTTTCTGCTCAGTCGGTCTTGCCGGCAACTTGTTACGCGGGCTAGTTTGTTGGTGACGCCTGGCGTTTTTGCCTAGCGTCCAGATGGATTCCAAGTCGCAACAGCGCGTCGGTCTTGAGTTTCAGATGATCCTTCATTCGTGGTGTCCCCAATAGCCTGTGTACCCTCTCGGCGGGACAGGTGTTGTGCCTCCGAAACATTTGGAGCAGCTCAATAGTCACATCAGGCTCGCATTCAAGAAGCGTCCGTCGAAGGGAGTTCACGTCGTAAGCGTCGTTGGGATTCCAGGTTGCACCATGCGCAAGTAGCTCTTGCGCGCAGTCAAGAGCTCGCCGAACATCGTATTTCGATTTCAAACGCTTACTGTTATACAGGTCGAGTCGTGCAAAGCTCAGATGCCTCAAAACGGTGTCAAGCGCCGAAGAGCCGCCATTTGGCTTATCGTTTGGATTTGCTCCGATCTGCAGCAAATATTCCAGTGTCTCTTTCCGCTCCCAAATCGCAGCACAATCGAGAAGTTTGGAAAGATTATCGCGGTTCGCGTCCGGTTTTAGTTTCTTGAGCACGTCAAGATTTTCTGATCGGCACACCTCCTCCAACCCTGACGTGTAACAGCCTGGATCTTCTGTGTAGTCCTTCCCCAGGCACGGGCCCTGGGAGCGCGGATCGCCTCCGGCCCACATGAGCAGACTTACCCATTTCATGTCTCCCTCACCGCAGAAATGCCGTAACGCGCAGTCCAGCTGTTCCTGCAATTGCAGTGAGAGTTCCGGGTGTGCCCTTTTGTAGTCGAGAAAAGGGCCTAGCGCCGTGCGGATTTTTGCACCAAATGCCTCCGCGAAGGGTCTGCCCTCTAGGGGATCGGCACCGTGGTCTATAAAAAAGCTAATCAGTTTCGGTTCCCAAGTGAGCAGAACGTCTGCAAGCCGGACAGCCTTAATGTCGGCACCGTTGGCTAGCAGCAATTCGACGAGGTCTAACCTGCGTGATGACGCTGCATCGGCCAGCGCCGCGTCTTTCGCCGATTGGTTAGTCTCATGTTTCGCAATCAGCTCAACCAGGCTGTGGAAACCGGTCTCTACAGCAATTTCTAGGAGGCTCCTCTGCCTACCGCGCTTTATCGCTTCCGAAATATCGAGGGACTTGCCGTCTGCGATCCACTTTTCGATCTCGTTCAGCCTTCCGGCGCGGCACAGCCCGACGAGTTCTTTCGCAGTGTTGGCGACCGCATTGCCATCAGTGTTCCCCATGATCGAATTGTGATGTGAGAAGGAGGGGGGGCGCAATCATCGGCTGCCAAACCGTTTTTGCGAGAAGACTTCTTATGAGGGTTCGAATGCGACCCTGCCCACGAGGACCTCGACGCAGGCAAACAAGTATGCTCCCAGCGCAACTACGAATTTGACTCCACTTGGCTCCATTTGAAACTGAAGGGGTGGCAACGCCGTCAAATCACAAGACTTGTGGATTAGGGATACAATTCGATTCCCATCGCCCGCTCCAGATGCACCCTCAAGTCTCAGAAGTACTTTTTCCCTAATCTCATGTTTTCACGACGCGCAAAGCGAATACGGCAGTTGCCTTTCGATTTGCTCCTTCTCTGTCAAGACCCAGACCTTTGGTCGTCTGAGTTCTGCTCCGAGCACAATAGGACAGGGCGGAGGGCAGATTAACTGTGGGCGACTTAGCGTTCCCCAACTGCATCGAATCATCTGGTGGAGTAGAATAAAGAAAGAAGCGGTAAGGAGGGTGGAAATGCCGGCCCGCGACCTTGAGCACTGGAGTAGGCAATGCGGCAAATTGGGAATTGGTGCAGCTTTGATAGTGGGCGCTGCTTTTCTTGCGTATTCGGTGGGAGCCCAGGAGCATCGGCCGATGCCACAGCCGGCTTTCGGAACCGTCGTTGCTAGCGCCGCGCCCACCCAATCGTCGTCGGGTGCGCGAGACCGCGGCTCCCATGTCACCAATGAGCCTCCCTCGATGCCCGTCGAGCAAATCATTCAGAAATTTACTCAGCGCGAGGAGGAGTTTCGGAAAGAACGCGATCATTTTACTTACACACAGGACGTTCTGTTCCAAACCCTCGATGAAGACGGCCAGGTCGATGGCGAATTTCGCGAGGTCCGCGACATCCTCTTCACTCCCGACGGCAAACGCTTCGACAAAGTTACCTTCGCGCCTGTTACAACCATCCGTCGCCTCATCATGACGCAGCAGGATTTCGACGACATTGAAAAAGTCTGGCCGTTTGTCATGACCACCGCCGAGCTACCCAAGTATGATGTGAAGTACGTTGGCCGCGAGCAGGTGGATGAACTGGGCACTTACGTCTTTGATTTGGAACCCAAAAAGTTGGAAAAAGGCCAGCGCTACTTTCGCGGGCGCGTGTGGGTGGACGACAGGGATTTGCAGATCGTGAAGACTGCTGGCACCTCAACTGGATTGCTGAAAAAGAAGGAAGACCAGGCGTTTCCTCATTTTGAGAACTATCGCGAAAACATTGAAGGCCACTTCTGGTTCCCAACGTATACGCGCGCGGATGATACCTTGCATTTTAAGATGGGCGATGATGTCCGCATCCGCATCGCCGTTCATTACTCGAACTACAAGCGGTTCAGCACCACCATCCGGATCGGCGAGGCCACGCAAATCGATCCGCAAAAACCACAGAACTAACCACCCGACCGGCTGCTATTGGCGGCTGAGCCACACCAGCGTCACGCCGATGCACACTAGTGCCACGCCCACCCAGCGCTGCGCGCTAATCCGTTCACGCAAAAACACGCCTGCCCCGAAAGCGCCGGCAGCGTAACTAAGCGCCGTAACTGGAACAACGAAGCTGACGTTTTCGATCGACAGCATGGCCAGCAGCGAAAAGAACGCCACGGCCATCATGGCAATGCCGACCCACATCCATCCGACTCGAATCGCTCGCAGAACGAATCGCGCTAGCGCAGCAGGATGAAAATCATGCACCTCCCCAAGCGCTTTCATCGCGCGCGAAACGCAAAGCTCCCCGCCCGTGCCCGCTGCCACAATGAGGAAAAGGAAAAGGAACTCGAACACGCCTAGGTTTTCTCCGTGGTGCGGGGGTGCGTGTGTCCCACGATAAAAACGCCCGCGCAGATGACCAAAATGCCCGCCCAACGCAGAGCGTTCACCTGTTCTCCCAGCAAAAAATAGCCAAGCAGCGCAACAACGGCATAAGAAAAGGAAGATGCGGGCTGTACGTAGCTATAGTCTGCCCAGGTCAAAACGAGCATGTACGAAACAAAAAAAGCCAGCAAGCAGGCGATACCCAGCCAGATGTAGCCAGAAGTGAGAATTCTCACAAAAATGGGCAGGAAGTCTCCCGCGGTCCAGGTCTTTGCCGAACCGATGGTTTTCATGCCTTTGCCAAGCAAAACGTTGCCCAGCGGCGCGAAGAGAACGATTAGGAAAATCGCAATGTAAGTTTTCAGGTGCAGTCCGGGCGACTGTTTCATGAGTTCTGCGGTTTTCCTCTTGTCCGAAAGGTTACCAAGCGCTTCGATTCGAGCAGAGTTCATCTTACTCGATGTGCGGCACGCGCCCAAGCACGGCGCGGCGAATTCGCCCACTTTTTGCTATTCTTCTTGCTCAAAGAAACGAAACACGCTCCCACAATCGCGCGAGGGGGCTGTCCGCCACTTGAGGTGCGATGAATTTGCAGGCCGCCGGCTATTTGTTTTTGGTGTTAGCAGCCACCCCCTTTATTTATTACCTGCTGGTTCTGTACAGCACTTTTCGATTCTTTTGGCATTCGAACGAACGGCTGGCGCCCAATTCCGGCTTTACACCTCCGGTGAGTAACCTGAAACCGCTCCGCGGACTTGATCCCGAAGCTTATGAAAATCTGTCCAGTTACTGCCGGCAGAACTATCCCGAGTACGAGCTGATTTTCTGCGTTGGCGACGAACACGATCCGTCTGTCCCGGTTCTCGAAAAACTCAAGCACGATTTTCCCGACCGCCAGATCCGCATTCTTTTCGGCTCCGGCCGCAACGCCATCAACGACAAAGTGGGGAAGCTCGTGCGCATGGTGAACGAAGCCCGCCACGAAGTCCTAGTGATTAACGACAGCGACGTGCGCGTCGAGCCTGATTATCTGCGCACTGTTGTGGCGCCGTTGCAAAATTCAAAAATCGGCGGCGTGACTTGTCTTTACGTTTCGACCGAAGACCACAACT
>DASPTU010000125.1:0-205700 GCA_035623255.1 Terriglobales bacterium
ACCAGTCAAGCAAAAGTGCGTTGCTGATTTTCTGAATTCGTAAATTGCATCGGGTTGACGGCCAGGCACCGCTTCTCCATGGATAGGCAACTCTTTGTCTCTTACACAACATGCTTTAGGCTGTTACGAAAACAGAACAGATGAAAGAACAAGTAAAAGATTTAGCCGATCTGGATCCACAATAGTAGACTTTTTGATTTTCTTTGAGTTTGAGTCCAAGCGCGTTTCAGCCAGCAATTACCAGTGTCGGGAGTACCCCGATTGTGATTAGGAGAGAAGGGTTAGCTTTTGATCTGATCCCTTTTTTCCGAACCAGGCTGAGTATGATCTTTGCGGAATGATGAGGAACACCGTATTCGAGGAGCAGGCGCCATAGCATTCAAAAGACGAGCGAAATGCTGGTGCCGGGAGGGGGAGTTGAACCCCCAAGGTACTAAGTACCGGCGGATTTTGAGTCCGCTGCGTCTGCCAGTTCCGCCATCCCGGCGTTACAAGGCTGGCGGACTCAGTATAAGCGAGGAACTGGGCCGAAGTCGAAATTCCGCGTCTTTCCACACTGCGCCCGGCGAGAATTTGGCTCTGCGTGAGGTGGCATCCTTCGTTGCCCCGAATGCGGAGGAACACTCTGCTATCCTGTAGCGGATTAATTCGTCCACCTTTTCATGCGTCGGGCCATCAACCATCTTAAAAAATCCGATCCAGTTTTGCGGGCGATCATCGAGCGCATCGGTCCGTACCGGATGGAGTACGGGCCTCCCGAGTTTCACAGCCTCGCCGAAGCGATTCTCTATCAGCAGTTGAACGGCAAGGCAGCGCTGACAATCTTCAAACGCTTCACAGCTTTAGCTGGTGAACCGCTCACTCCACAGGGAATCCTGAAGCTCACGGCTGAGCAAATGCGTTCGGCCGGACTTTCGAAACAAAAGTCTTCGTACCTGCACGACATGGCGGAACGCGCTGCTACTGGTCAACTCGACTTCAGCAAGCTGCGCGAAATGTCTGACGAGGAAGTCATCAAGCATTTGACCCAGGTCAAAGGGGTCGGCGTCTGGACAGCGCAAATGTTCTTAATGTTCACGCTGAAGCGCCCAAATGTCTTGCCAACCGGGGATTTCGGAGTCCAGATGGCCATCAAGAAGCACTACAAGAAAAGAAAAGTCCCAAAGCCAGTGCAAATGGAAAAGCTGGCCAAACTCTGGGAGCCATACCGCAGTATCGCCTGCTGGTATCTGTGGAAGAGCATGGACGTGAAAACCATGTGAGAACTTGCAGTGAACGGGCCCTGTGCTCCCTGTCTTGTCTATGGTTACAATGGATGCATGGTTGAGCAAAAGATCCGAGTGCTGGTTGCCAAACCCGGCCTCGACGGCCACGATCGCGGCGCGAAGGTGATCGCGCGGGCGCTGCGCGATGCAGGAATGGAAGTCATTTATACCGGCCTGCGCCAGACTCCTGAAATGATTGTCAATGCGGCCTTGCAAGAGGATGTTCAGGTGATCGGCCTCTCCATTCTCTCGGGCGCTCACAACGCCATCGTCCCTCGGGTGATGGATCTGCTCAAGCAGAACAAGATGGATGATGTGATTGTGATCGTGGGGGGAATCATTCCCGACCAGGATATTGATCGCCTGAAAAAAGCCGGGGTTGCCGCCATCTTCCAACCCGGTACAGCCATGGATGACATCGTTCAATTCATTCGGGCCAACGTCAAGCCGCAAGGCGTGCCGACTGCCGGCTAATGAAAGTGAGCGCTCGCCCCGGTTTGCGCGCTTCATCTCGCCTGTTATACCGTAAGGTTTCTCTGGGGTTCCCTCATGGGCAATCGTACTGAGTCCAGCGTGTCCTCAAACTCGAGTGTCCTCGAAACGAGGATCGATCCCACTTCGCCCCGCTTCGAAGCCAACATGCGCTTTCTGGCGGATCTGGTTTCGCAGGTCCGAAACGAAGAAGAAAAAATTCGTGAAGGCGGCGGCCAGAAAGCCATCGAGGTGCAGCACAGTAAAGGGCGTCTGACGGCCCGGGAGCGCATCCACTTGCTTGTCGACCCCGGTGCTTTTTTCGAAATCGGTTCATACGCGGCGTTCGGCATGTACGAAGAATGGGGCGGAGCGCCCGGCGCAGGCGTCGTTACGGGCCTGGGAAGAATACATACTCGCCTAGTCATGATTATCGCGAACGATGCGACAGTAAAAGCCGGCGCGTTCTTCCCGATGACCGCCAAGAAAGTGATCCGGGCGCAAAACATCGCCATCGAAAATCGGATTCCCACCATTTACTTGGTGGACTCAGCGGGGGTGTTTTTGCCGCTGCAGGAGGACGTGTTCCCCGACACCGACGATTTCGGCCGGGTTTTTCGCAATAACGCAGTCATGTCTGCCATGGCGGTTCCGCAGATTGCAGCGATTATGGGGATGTGCGTGGCCGGCGGGGGGTATCTGCCGGTGATGTGCGATCACGTGCTGATGACCGATGGAAGTGGCCTTTTCCTTGCTGGTCCGGCTTTGGTGCAGGCGGCCATTGGGCAAAAGGTGTCCGCGGAAGAGCTGGGAGGAGCGGTTATGCATTCGGGCATCAGCGGCACAGTTGACTTCCGGGAAGCAACTGACGAGGCCTGCATTGCCCGCATTCGTTCCATCGTCGAGAAATGGGGTTATCGTCGGCAATCGCCGTGGGACCGCAAGAAACCGGAAGATCCGAGCTTCGCAGCAGAGGAAATCTATGGCATTTATGATTCTTCTCCGGCGCGCCCCTACAACATGAAGGAAATCATCGCGCGTATCGTCGACGGCAGCCGCTTCGACGAATACAAGCCGGAGTATGGAAAAACCGTCCTCTGCGGTTATGCGCGCATCGGAGGCTTCGCGGTTGGGATCGTCGCGAACCAGAAGCTGCATGCGCAAGCCACCGACCATGAGGGCCACAAACGATTAGAAATCGGCGGCGTGATTTATACCGAGTCGGCGGAGAAGGCGGCTCGTTTCATTATGGATTGCAATCAGAACCTGATCCCACTGGTTTTTTTGCATGATGTAAACGGTTTTATGGTGGGCAGGGAAGCGGAGTGGAGCGGCATCATCAAAGCTGGGGCAAAAATGGTCAATGCTGTTTCGAACTCCGTGGTCCCGAAGATTACGGTGATCATTGGCGGGTCGTTTGGCGCGGGTCACTATGCCATGTGCGGCAAGGCTTATGATCCTCGCTTTGTATTTGCGTGGCCGACGGCACGCTATGCTGTGATGAGTGGGGATTCGGCCGCCGGTACGCTCGTCGAGATTAAGATCAAACAGTTGGAGCGCAGTGGCAAGCACCTAAGTGACGAAGAAAAGAAAGAGCTGTTCGAGTCTGTGAAACGCACCTACGATGAACAGACTGATCCCCGCTATGGTGCGGCAAGGTTGTGGATCGACAAAATTATTGATCCCATTGAAACGCGGGATGCAATCACACAAGCTCTCGAGGCCGCGGCTCTGAATCCCGATGTACCTGAATTCAAAGTCGGAGTGCTGCAAACATGATCTCAGCGTTCCTATGTCTCCGTGGTGAAAATGTCTGATTCCATCAAACTGATCGAATGTCCGCGCGATGCCTGGCAGGGGCTGAAGGAACAAATTCCTGTTTATCTGAAGGTGGACTATCTCAAAGCCTTAATCAGCGCGGGATTCAAGCATATCGATGCGGTTTCCTTCGTCTCGCCCAAGGTAGTCCCGCAGATGGCCGATTCGGAAGAAGTTCTCAAAGAACTCGACCCGCCTGACGATGTGGAAATCATCGGAATTGTCGTGAACGAGAAAGGCGCGGAACGGGCCATTAAAACAAATGCTGTACGCACCTTGGGTTTTCCCTACTCGGTCTCTCCAACATTCCTGCAGAACAACCAACATCAGACGCTTGAAGATGCTCTCGATGAGCTGGAAAAAATCAACGGAAAAGCCGAGGAAGCCGGACTTGATGTGGTGGTGTATATTTCGATGGCATTCGGAAATCCTTATGGGGACCAGTGGAGCGTCGACGAAGTTGTGAATGCGGTGGATGTTTTGGAGTCGTCCGGCATTCGCACGATCTCCCTTGCCGATACGGTTGGCTTGGCCCAGCCGGAAGAGATTCGACCGTTGCTGGCAGCGGTGCTCGCAAGATTCGACTATCTGGAAATCGGTGTGCACCTGCACAGCCGTGCCGAGCAGGCCGCGCAGAAAGTATTGGCAGCGTATGATGCTGGTTGCCGGCGATTTGACTCCGCCTTAGGAGGGCTTGGGGGATGCCCATTTGCGCAGGATTCCCTGGTGGGGAACATTCCCACCGAGAAGGTGATTGAAGCGCTGAAGTCGCGGGGCGCAGCTTTGCCTTCGCTCAAGCCATTGGATGTTTTGCTCCGCGCCAGCAGCGAGATTGGCGCGCGTTATACAAATTCCCATGCGGCGGATTGAGTGTCGACTAAGCCCGGCAAAACTTCCTTGCCTCCGATGAACTACACCACAATCCAAGTTACTCGTGATGGCCATATAGCGACGATTACTCTGAATCGTCCCGAGAAGCGCAACGCTATCAGCTACCAACTGATTGAGGAATTGTTAGCGGCCCTGGGCGAGATAGCTGCGTCATCAGCCCTGGTTCTCATCCTCACCGGAGCTGAGAAGGCATTTTGCTCCGGTATGGATCTGGAAAATCTGAAAGAGTTGCTGGGAAGGTCTGCGGAACAGAATCTGAAAGACTCCGAGACCATGGCCCGGCTCTTCCGGTCTCTCTATGATTTTCCGAAGCCGACAATCGCGGCGGTGAATGGTGCAGCCATTGCTGGCGGCTGCGGCCTGGCGACGCTGTGCGATTTCACTTTGGCGGTTCCGGAAGCCAAGTTCGGCTACACTGAAGTTCGCATCGGCTTCCTGCCGGCGATCGTTTCCGCCTTCCTGTTGCGGCAAATTGGAGAAAAGCCAGCGCGGGACCTGCTTCTTACCGGCAGGATCATCAGCGCCGATGAAGCTCACGAACTTGGCATGGTCAACGAAATCGTAACGCCCGAGAAGTTGCTGCCGCGCGCTCGCGAACTGGCAGAACAGCTGATTGAGAATAGTCCGGTCTCACTTACGCGCACGAAGCGGCTTCTGAGCGATCTTCATCGGAAGGAACTGGACGCGCAATTGCGGTTGGCAGTGGAGGAAAATGCTGCCATCCGGGCCACCCAGGATTTTCGGGAGGGCATTTCCTCTTTTCTGGAGAGGCGGAAACCGCGATGGAGCGGAAAATGACTTTAAGCGACAACCATCGCGTGGTGAGCGAGAGCCGCGTGCGCGTGCGCTACGCTGAAACTGACCAGATGGGCGTTGTGTACCACTCGAATCACTTTATATGGTTCGAAGTGGGCCGGGTGGATTTGCTGCGGCAGTTGGGATTTTCATATCGTGAGATGGAGCGGGAATGCAAGTGCCACCTTGCCGTGGTTGATGCGCACTGCAGATACCGGGCCCCTGCTACCTACGATGATGAGATCCTTGTCCGCACCTATCTTAAGAAGGTCCGCAGCTCTCTGGTACATTTCGGTTACGAATTATTGCGGCTTAACGATGGCGAGTTGATTGCTGAGGGTGAGACTACTCACATCCTTATTACTGGCGATAAGAAGATCATGCCGTTTCCCGAGAAGTATCGGCAAGCATTGGCGAGTGCACTAGGAGAATAGATGCACATGGCCGACTGGAATGCGATTCGACTTCAAGAGGATTTGAGACCCAAAACTCGGGGCCGCTCTTGAAAGCTCTTCACATCAACGGAAATGATTTGACTCCCGAAGCCGTTAGGGAAGTTGCGGTTGAGCAACGCCCGGTGTTGCTTGATCCTGATGCACGCGAGGCGGTGCGCCGAGCGCGCGCCGTGGTAGATGCGCTGGTCGCTGAAAATAAGGTTTCCTACGCTGTCACAACCGGTGTTGGCAAACTTTCAGACGTCCGCATCTCAGGAGATCAGATTCGCGAGATGCAGGTGAATCTGGTGCGCTCACATGCTGTGGGAGTCGGTGACCCGCTTTCGGTTTCGGAAACGCGCGCCATGATGCTTATGCGGGCGAACTCGCTTGCGAAAGGGCATTCCGGGGTGCGGACTGAAGTGATTGACACGCTGTGCGAGATGTTGAATCGCGGAGTCACACCCTTCGTTCCGTCCCAAGGTAGCTGCGGTGCGAGTGGCGATCTGGCGCCATTAGCCCATCTTGCATTAGCCATGATTGGAGAAGGTGAATGCATCGACGATAACGGCGTGCGGATTTCGGCCGCCGATGTTTTACGCAAATCGCAAATTAAGCCGTTGCTGCTCGAAGCTAAAGAAGCGGTGTCGTTAATCAATGGCACTCAAGGCATGCTTGCAATAGGAACGCTTGCATTGCTGACTGCCGAAATTCTGGTGAATTCGGCAGACGTTATCAGCAGCCTGACGCTCGACGCGCTGCAAGGTACGGTGGTCGCATTCGATGAGCGCATCCATCAGGTTCGCCCGCATGCCGGGCAGCTCGCGACGGCGGCGAATCTTCGAAAAATGATCGAAGGCAGCCAGATCAACGAATCGCATCGGGATTGCGGGCGCGTGCAGGACGCGTACTCATTGCGCTGCATACCGCAAGTCCATGGTGCCGTACGCGACACCCTCGCGCACTGCCGCGAGGTGCTCGAAATTGAGATTAATTCTGCGGTCGACAATCCTCTAGTTTTCGTGCGCACGGCGCAAGCGGCCGGCGGCCCGGGCTCACCGGAACTCGCCAGCGGCGATATTCTTTCCGGCGGTAATTTTCACGGCGAACCGGTAGCATTTGCTCTTGACTTTCTCGCAATTGCACTGAGCGCGCTGGCGGGAATCTCTGAAAGAAGGATCGAGCGGCTCGTGAATCCGGCATTAAACGAGGGCTTGCCGCCATTCCTGGCGGCTGGCGCCGGGTTGAACTCAGGTTTCATGATGCCGCAGGTCACCGCAGCGGCGCTAGTCAGCGAAAACAAAGTCCTGGCGCATCCTGGCTCCGTGGATTCGATCCCAACGTCCGGCAACAAGGAAGACTACGTGTCGATGGGCATGACGTCGTCTTTGAAGCTGAAGCGGATCCTGGGGAACACACAGAATGTTCTCGCGATCGAGGCCATGGCAGCGGCACAAGCGCTGGATTTTCTCGCCCCGCTCAAACCCGGGAGACGAGGCCAATCCGCCTACGCCGCAATTCGTTCAGTTTGCAAGACGGTGGATAAGGACCGCGTAATGTATCCCGATTTTGACCGTATCGCGAACCTTATCGCTACCGGAAAACTCGCAGAGCCACTCCTCTCCTAGCTGCCCAGCTTTTCGAAAAACAGGCAGATGGATTCGATCCCGCGATAGAAGTTCGGAATATGAAACTTCTCATTAGGAGCGTGGAGATTATCATCCGGCAAGCCAAATCCCATCATCACGCTGGGAATTTTCAGCACGTCCTGAAAGTCAGTCACGATCGGAATCGAGCCGCCGGAGCGAATGAACACCGTGTTCTTCTTGAAGACATCGTGCATCGCGTCAGTCGCAGCTTTAACAAACTTATTATCAGTACCGACTACGCAGGCCGGGCCCTTGCTCCAGACTTTGATTTTCGTCTCGATTCCTTTGGGCGTCAGCTTCTTCACGGCGTTGGTATATTTTTTCAGAATGTCGTCCGGGTCCTGATTAGGTACCAGCCGCATGGAGACTTTGGCAGCGGCTTTCGCTGGGATAACCGTTTTTGCTCCGGGCGCGGTGAAGCCACCAGGCATGCCGTGCACTTCGAGCGTCGGGCGTGCCCAGGTGCGATAGAGAACCGAAAATCCCGGCTCACCCGTCAGCACCTTGGAACCGACTTCCGTTTTTCGATAGTGCTGTTCGTTGAATGGCAGTTTTTTCCAGGCTCTTAGCTCATCGGCGGTAGGTTTCTTCACATCTTTATAGAAGCCCGGGATCAGAATCTTGCCTTTCGCATCCTTCAGCTTGCTGACGATTTCAATCAGCGCGAAGAACGGATTCGGCGCCACTCCGCCGTACATCCCCGAGTGCAGGTCAGTCTTGGGCCCAACCGCCTCGATCTCCGTGTACACCAGCCCGCGAAGACCCACGCATAGCGTGGGAAGATCGGGAGCAAACAATTCTGTGTCGCAGACCAGTGCGAAATCAGCTTTCAGCTTGGCTTTCTGCTTGCGAACATATTCGGCGATCGATTCGCCTCCGACTTCTTCTTCGCCCTCAAAAATGATTTTGACGTTCAGTGGCAGCTTGCCATCGTGGGCGGTCATCAGCGATTCAAGAGCCTTCACTTCCATCCAGAGCTGCCCTTTATCGTCTACCGCACCACGGGCATAGATGTTGCTGTTGCGCTCTGTGGGTTCAAAGGGCGGGCTGATCCATTCATCCAGCGGATCGGGGGGCTGCACATCATAATGTGCATACATCAAGACAGTGGGCTTGCCATGAGCGTGAAGCCAATCTGCATAGATAAGCGGATGCCCTTTCGTGGGAATAATCTCGACGTTTTCCATTCCAATCCGCCGCAATTCGCTGGCGACGTACTCGGCGGCCTTCTGGACGTCGGACTTGTGTTCTTCTAAAGTGCTGACACTGGGAATTCGAAGCAGATCTTTCAGTTCGCTTAAAAAACGCTGCTGATTTTCACGGGCATAGGAAACGGCAGGAGACGCCATAGGAAACCTCTTTCTCGCGTAGGAAACTACATGCGCGGAGTTCCGGTAAGAATGAAACTCTTAAGTATACCCGAGTGGCGCGGCAGTGGCGCATTTCGGGTCGGCATTCAAAGTCCAAATCGCGCGGGAGTGAACGCTGCAATATCGTGCTCAAGTCTTGAACCGGTGATCAGTTGAGCCATCACCAGCGCGGTAGCGGGCGCAAGCAGGATGCCGTCGCGAAAATGTCCGGCGGCCACAAAGTACCCTCCCACGCTGGTTGCGCCAAGTATCGGCAACCCATCCGGGGTACCCGGCCGTAGCCCTGCCCAATCCTGAAGGATCCTCGCCCCCTCAAGAGCCGGAATCAGAGCGATGGCAGCTTTATGCAAGCGCTGAATGGTGCTCGCGTCTGTCCGTTTGTCGTATCCCGCCTCTTCAAGCGTCGATCCGATCAATATTCGTCCATCGCTTCGCGGCACGAGGTAAACCTCGGGTGCACGAATCACGTGTTGCAGCATTCGAGGCGCGGCCACTGCCAGCATCTGGCCTTTCACAGGACGAGTAGGGAAGCGCAACGGCGGGAATTGTCCGGCCCACGCCCCACCGCAATTGACGATCACCGGAGCCGAATAGCTGGTCTTTTCGGTAACGACACCGCTAGCTCGCCCTTCTAACGTCACCACCTTGGTGACGGCTGACCCGGAAGAAACGTCTACCCCATGATGCTTCGCGGCTTTGAGCGCCGCGGTAACCAGCGCCCGCGGATCCACACTGCGCTCTTTTAGGTAAATTCCCCGCCGATCCTGATCAGCCAGGGCAGGTTCAAGCTCACTTAAGGACGCCGTCAAACCCTCAGAGCCGACGTCATCCGAGAACAGCAATGTTCCCTGATCCCGCAGGTCAGCCTTGACCCCCGATTCATCCTGTAATTCGTGAACGAACTCGGGATACATTCGCGCGCTGGCGGTCGCGAGCGGTTGTAAGGTCGCCGGAGTTTCCTGGCCGCAATCCACCAGCATGCCGGCGGCAGCATGGGACGCTTCCTGGCCCGGCTCTCCGCGTTCTACCATCAGCACTTGCGCGCCGCGTTTCCGCAACTCGATCGACAACGACAGGCCAATGATGCCGCCACCAACGATAATTACGTCCCATGTCTTCACTCAGGCATTGTAAAAGACAGCGAGAGTGGCGGGTTGCGGGCGTGAGCGAGCCTGCCAGCGGGAGTCCGCAGCCCAAATCCCGAAGCGTAGCGAGGAATCCAGGGGAGAAGCTGGCGGACCCGGAGAGACTTGAACTCCCAACCTCTGCGTTCGAAGCGCATTGCTCTATCCACTTGAGCTACGGGTCCGCACTCACTGTAGATAGCTTAACACCGCAAACAGGTCGGCAGAATCAGTGCTTCTGCTGCAGCTCATGCAGTTGTGTGTCCAGAGCACGCCCAAGATGTGGAACTTTGCAAGGCATGTCACTCTCGGTAACCTATTTCTTTCCGGGGAATCGGTACTATGATTGAGCGAGGCAAATCATCGAGCAGTTATGCGCGACGGCACGCATAAATCATCAACTCGACGCTACGCCCGTTACCGCACCGAGATGCCTTTAATCGTCCGGGTACTCGGGGAAAACGGCTACATTCGTATCCACGGCCGCTGCTTTGAAATCGCCGAGAACGGGCTGGGCGCTGTGATTACCAGCGAATTCGGAGCGGGGGAGATGGTTTCATTGGAATTCTCCATTCCCAATGGGGGCGAGATGATCATTCGCGCCGTGGTTCGGCATCGCATGGGCTTTCTCCACGGCTTTGAATTCGTTGGCCTGCTTCCAGAACAAGCCGAGCTGATCAAGGCCTATTGCCGAACCCTCCAGCCAGCCTAGGCAGTAGATCTTGACTCGTTACACCTGGTGATCTTTTTTGTATACTCTCGCCTATGCCAAACATCGACGCGCACAAACCAGGCGCATTCTGCTGGGTCGAGCTGGGTACGACTGATCAGAACGCGGCGAAGAAATTTTACGGCACGCTATTCGGCTGGGCCGCCAACGACAATCCCATGGGGCCTGGTGAGTTCTACACTATTTTCCGGCTGCAGGACCGGAATGCCGCTGCCGCATACACGTTACGGCCAGATGACCGCGCTCATGGTGTTCCACCGCACTGGATGCTCTACGTTGCAGTTGAGAATGCCGACGCCGCGGCTAACCGTGTCGCTGAGTTCGGTGGCAAAGTGCTGGCGCCCGCGTTCGACGTCATGGACGCCGGCCGCATGTCGGTAGTTCAGGACCCGACTGGCGCGACTTTCTCTGTATGGCAGGCGAAAAGAAACTCCGGTATCGGAATCGCAGGCGAACCGGGGACGCTCTGCTGGGCGGACTTGAGCACTCGCGATCAAAGCCGTGCCCGCAAGTTCTACACTGATCTTTTTGGTTGGAAAATGACCGACGATACCGATGACAACCCGCCCTCAAACTACGTTCACATTCACAATGGAGAGGACTTCATCGGAGGGATCCTTCCCCCTGCCTACGTGAACCCGCACGCGCCGCCGCACTGGATGCCATACTTCCAAGTGGCCAACTGTGACAACAGCGCTGCGCAAGCCAGGCAGTCGGGGGCACGGGTCTACATGGAGCCCAAGACACTTGAGGACGCCGGCCGGTTTGCTGTCCTGGCCGATCCCCAGGGCGCAACTTTTGCCATTTTCCAGGTCATACCCCGGAAATAGCTTCGAACTTAGAAAATTGAAGTGGCGAGCTGCGGTTAGCTACTCGTCGAGGGGGCCATTTTCACTATCTCAGAACGGCGAAAACAGTCTTTCGCATGGTCGTTTACCAGTCCCACAGCCTGCATGAAAGCGTAGCAGATGGTACTGCCGACGAAGTTGAATCCGCGTTTTCGGAGATCTTTGCTGATTGCATCGGAGAGGGATGTGCGGGCCGGCAGGCGCTTTGATTTCCACGAGTTGATCAGCGGCTGCCCGTCAACAAATTGCCAGATGTAACGGTCGAATGAGCCACATTCTCGCTGAACCTTGAGAAAAGCCTTGGCATTCTGTACGGCCGATGCAATCTTCAGGCGATTCCGTATGATTCCCGGATCCCGCAACAGAGCGCCGTTTTTGCGGGCAGTATAGCCGGCAACCCGCTCAGGATCGAAACCGTCGAATGCCGCCCGATAACTCTCCCGCTTCTTCAAAATCGTGTCCCAACTCAGCCCGGCCTGCGCGCCTTCGAGAATAAGGAATTCGAAAAGCACGCGGTCCTGGTGTGCAGGCACACCCCACTCCTCGTCGTGATAGCGGATGGAGAGCTCATTGCTTGCCCAGGAACAGCGAACTCGATCGTCGGACCTGACCGTCATTCAGAACCTTGACCCTGTTCCCTGGACAAAAAACAGTGGACCCTAAGCAGTTGGTTACTCTAGCGATTTCGGATCAGACAGATTCTTCGGACTTTGCTTGTCCAATAGCGAGACCAGTTGTTGTGCGCAGGGCGGGTTCTTCACTTTCCCTTCGCGGATAATCTCTTTTGCATCCAGCTTCTGACCATAGAGCTTCTCGTTTGCGCTTCCGTCGGAGCGCAATGTAGATCCCTCGAGCGAGACGCCGGCGAATAGTCCTTTATTCCGCGAGTAGGACAAGATCTCCGCCTTCATAACCACGTCCGTTGAGCCCTCTGCGGTGCGGCCCTTAGGGCCAGCTGCAGCCGAGGCGTCCGCACCCAGTTTTACTTTGCTGCTGAGCAGAGATTGTGCCCCCTTGGGATTCATGATCAGTAGCACGAAATCCGTACCTTGCACCCCGATCTGAAACCCGATACTGCCGCCCTCGAGCGCGTACAAAGCTGGAGGACCCCACGGACCGGTGTAGTGCTGACCACTTCTGCACACCATCACACCGCGTCCATAACTCGCCCCAATGCCGAAGGCGGCTTTTTTGACCGATGGCAACACCACCACACATTCAGCTTTGTCGAGAAGGTCTTGGGGAATATCGTCCGGAATGTCGAGAATTTCTTTGAGAACTTGCCCTGAGTCTTTTACACGTTCTTGCTCCTTCTCGTTGCCAGCCGCAAAAGCGCAGGGTAAAGAAATACACAAAATCAGCAGCGCCAACAGCGTTTGCTTCATGGGATCTCCTGATTCCTTTGAGGTGACCGTATTGTACTCTTCCCCCAAGGCCCTCGTTCTGGGCCGAAAGCTCGTGGTCCGTGTCCGTCCACATTGTTGCGGATGTTGGGTCCATGACCAAACGTGTGCTCCTTTTGTAACTTGGCCTCCCCAAGACACTTCTCCTAAATTCAAGATAGTGAAAAGCCCGACTTTTCGGCCCCACACGTGCATCTATATGTTGTGGAGTGGCGTAGGACGGGCCTTTTGTTGCAACTAGCTGATATGGGTCTGGAATGAAGTACACGAATCTGTATTTTTTGCGCGCGCTGGTGCTAGCTCTACTTGCAGGGATTCCTGCGTTTGCGCAATCCAGCGATGTCGTTCCAGGCAACTCTTCTCCGGCCAGCGCCTTCGTCGCCTCGGCTGCTTCTGGCACAGCGGATTCGGACGAGTCCGTTCTCACAATCAAGAAGCGAGTCAACGAAGTTAATCTGCTCTTCATCGCTACCGACAAGCACGGCAAATTCGTGCGTAATCTGAGCGCGGACGATTTCTCCATTTTGGATGACCACAAGCCGCCGCAATCAATCGTCAATTTCCGCAGCGAAACCGATCTGCCATTGGAGTTGGGATTATTGATCGATACCAGCGGCTCGGTACGCACCCGGTTCGATTTCGAGCAGGAGTCCGCCATTGACTTCCTCCAGCAAACACTCCGGCCGCATTTTGACCGAGCATTCGTAATGGGGTTCAACTCGCATACCACGGTCATGCAGGACTTCACAGATGACAACGTGCTGCTTCGTGTCGGGATCCATCGCTTGCAGAACGGCGGCGGAACGGCCTTGTATGACGCCATCTATCGCGCCTGCCGAAACAAGCTCATGAAAGATCAGGAGGATCATCCGGTGCGGCGCGCTATTGTGGTCGTCAGTGATGGCGAGGATAATCAAAGCGAGGTTAGTGAAGGGCAAGCGATCGAGATGGCGCAGCGCGCAGAAGTGATTATTTACGCTATTTCTACCGACGACAGTGGCCTGATTCTCCGGGGTGACACAATATTGCAGCAGTTGGCCGACGCGACGGGCGGGCGAGCATTCTTCCCCTTCAAGATGAAAGATATAAAGAGTTCCTTTTCCGCCATCGAAGATGAGCTTCGTAGCCAATACATCATTTCTTACCATCCCGCGGATTTTGAGGCTGACGGCCGCTATCGCCCAATCGAGATCACTGCGCTCAAGAAAGACCTTCAAGTGCGTGCTCGCAAAGGGTACTATGCGCCGAGACAGTAGTTGTATGCTGCTTGCCCTCAGTTGGTCTCCAATACATTGATGCTACAATTGGCGGAGTTGGCTGGGGCACGCAAGACAGCTCTAACGCGGCGTTCTATTATCAGGTGATGGATTGAGAGTTAAAGTTCCCCTCGCCGTGGTGGTTGCTTTTGTTGTGCCTTCCTGCGCCATGGCCCAGTCAGGTCCCCATCGGCCCACACCCGCCGGACAGCCGCGTCAGAAGGATTTGCCAACTACGCCATCAGTCGAGCTAGTTGCCCCACTATCTCCGGAGCAAATGCCCGCTTCGCCACCTCAAGTTGCGTTCAGCAATGACACACTAACCATCGACGCAAACAATGCGACCTTGGGAGATATCCTGCGTGCTGTCCACCGCCAGACCGGCGCCGCAATCGATGTTCCGGGAAACGCAACCGATAGAGTAGTCGGGAAATTCGGCCCTGGTCCGGTGCGGGATGTCATGACTTCGCTGCTGAACGGGTCCCATTTCAATTATGTGCTGGTAGGTTCGGCAACTAATCCTAACGGCTTGGAACGAGTGGTGCTGATCTCGAGATCCACCGGAATTGACCAGGTTGCCCCAAGCCCACCAGCTTCTCAGTACAGGTCGCCGGTTGGCGTCCCTCAGTCAGCCGAAGTCTCTAACGACGATGGCGCCGAGATGCCCGAGACGAACGAGGCGGCCGATGATCAGGCTAATCAGCCCCAGCCGGCGGAAGACCAGCAGCAACAGGCGCCTCAACAGAATCCGTTTGGACAAGGCGGAGCGGTGAAGACGCCCGAGCAGCTCCTGCAGGAACTGCAGCAACGGCAGCAGCAGATGCAACAGCAACAGCAGGGAAGTCCACAATCATTCCCGCAAGCTCCTGTGCAGCTTCCCCAGCCGCAGCAGCAGCCGCAAGAACAGTAGGTCCGCCGGGTTCAGTTGCAGCTATCTTAACTTTGAGTGGTCAGCGTGCCTATCGAATTAGGCGAGTGCTAGTCGCCGCCCGCATGAGCCGCGCGAGCGCGCGCCGGGACGGCCACTGAATTTTCGCTGCTCATAGTCCGCGCCTGGGGCGCGAAGGCTTGCAGAATCAGGATGACAGCAGCGAAGGCGACCAGAATGCCGATTGCGACTACCGTCACAACGGTCAGTGAAAGTACAAGAGCACCCAGTAAACTACCCAAGCTTGGTCCGCCTTCTGATGAACTGGCGCGTTCGCCGAGCGCGAAGCGACAGCTTAGATGCAATCTACCTGCGTTGACCCTTGTCGCTGTTAGCAACTAAGATACGTAAGTAGAACTGCGCACTTTCACTCTCCAACATTTCAGGGGACCCGTCCACATTACGGAAGGTCAGGAAACAACATTACTGTCGGCCAATATGGGAATTACCAAGATCTCGGTGCGCGGGGCGCGCCAACACAATCTCAAGAACATAGACGTTGAGATACCTCGAAATACCCTCACCGTGATTACCGGGCTTAGCGGCTCGGGTAAGTCGTCTCTGGCATTTGACACAATTTATGCGGAGGGTCAACGACGGTATGTGGAGACGCTTTCGGCCTATGCGCGGCAGTTCCTGGATCAGATGGAACGCCCGGATGTTGATTCCATCGACGGACTTAGCCCATCCATTTCGATTGAGCAGAAAACCACCAGCCGCAGCCCGCGCTCGACGGTAGGCACAATCACGGAGATTTACGACTACCTCCGCCTTCTTTTTGCTTCCATTGGAGCTCCGCATTGCCCCAATTGCGGCCGTGCCATTGCACGCCAATCCGCAGAGCAGATCGTGCAACGGGTCATGAGTCTTGCACCAGAGGATCGGGTGATGGTGCTCGCCCCAATCGTGCGTGGTCGCAAAGGCGAGTTCAAGAAAGAAATGGAGAAGCTGGTAGAGCACGGTTTTACTCGTGCCCGGGTCGATGGCGAGTTGGTCAACCTCGAGGACGACAACCCGCTCGACAAACGTAGGAACCACACCATCGAAGTTGTCGTCGACCGCCTTCTGGTCAAGCCGGGGATCGAACATCGGCTGGAGCTCTCCGTCGGCCTTGCCATGAAGCTCGCGGGGGGCTTGGTACAGATAGCGGTAGTCGGTGGAGACGAGCAGCTTTACTCAGAGCGACTGGCGTGTCCTGATTGCGGAATCAATGTTCCCCAGCTCGAGCCGCGTTCCTTTTCGTTCAACAGTGGGTACGGAGCGTGTCCCGAGTGCCACGGTCTTGGTAGCCGCTACGACTTCGACCCTGCAAAAGTGATTGTTGATTGGTCCAAACCGCTTTTGGATGGCGGATTGGGACCGGGCTCGGCCTCGCAAAATCTCATCCATATGCTCCAGATCACAGCGGAAGCCCATGGCTTCGACTTGAGTACGCCCTTCGAGAAGTTTGCTGAACGAATTCAGAACCTTCTGTTGTATGGGGAGGCTGGTAAGGGTGGCAAGACGGGATTCGTCGGTATCCTCGCCTACCTCAAGCGAGTTCTCGAGGATTCGACCTCCGAAGGCTATCGTGATTTCCTCCTCGATTACATGTCCGCCACCGAATGTCCGGCTTGCCATGGACAACGATTGCGACCGGAGAGTCTGGCCGTCAAAGTAAATGGGATCTCGATCGCGGATTTCACGCATTTACCGGTCTCAAGGGCCTTGGAGCTTGCGAGGAATATTCAGCTCACCGGAAGGGAAGCGCTGATTGCGGGGAGAATTGTCCACGAGATTGTGGAACGCTTGCAGTTTCTTAATGCTGTGGGCTTAGGCTACATCTCGCTTGATCGTTCTGCTGCCACATTGTCAGGGGGCGAGGGGCAGCGCATCCGCCTCGCCACCCAGATTGGCTCTAAACTTCGCGGTGTCCTGTACGTTTTGGATGAGCCGTCTATCGGCTTGCATCATCGAGATAACGACCGCCTGCTCAAGTCGCTTGAGCAGTTGCGCGACCTGGGAAATACCGTGCTGGTGGTCGAGCACGATGAGGAAACCATCCGCCGCTCCGATTATGTGATCGACTTGGGGCCGGGTGCTGGCCGCCACGGAGGCGAACTGGTAGCACACGGCACTCCGCAGGAAATCATGCAGGCTCCTCAATCTTTGACTGGCGCCTACATTTCTGGCCGAGCGCACATTGAAATGTTACCGGAGCGTCGGCAGGCCAGCGGCGGCGGAATAACAATCCTTGGTGCGCGTGAAAACAATCTCAAGAATTTGGACGTCACATTTCCACTCGGTGTCATTACCGTGGTGACAGGAGTTTCCGGCTCAGGCAAGTCAACCCTGGTGAACGATATTCTGTATCGCGCCCTGGCCAAAACTCTTTACCGGTCGCGCGAGCAGGCGGGAGCTCACAAAGCGATCTCGGGAGCGGAAAATATCGACAAAGTGATTCGTATTGATCAGTCGCCGATTGGCCGCACCCCGCGGTCGAATCCAGCAACGTATACCGGTGTCTTCGCGCAGATTCGCGATCTTTATGCGATGCTGCCAGAATCTCGGGAGCGCGGCTACAAGCCAGGCCGATTTTCGTTCAATGTTTCTGGCGGCCGGTGCGAAGCCTGTCAGGGGGAAGGCCAGCGCCGGATCGAAATGAATTTTCTTCCCGATGTGTATGTTCTGTGTGATATCTGCGGCGGCAAACGATACAACCAGGAAACCCTGGCAGTGAAATACAACGGATACTCTATCGCCGATTTGCTGGAGACGCCGGTTTCCGATGCCCTGCAACTCCTCGAAAATATCCCCCAGGTTAAGCAGAAGCTGCAGACCCTGGTGGATGTCGGCCTGGGTTACATCCATCTTGGTCAGTCTGCTGTAACGCTCTCGGGAGGAGAGGCGCAGCGAATCAAGCTGGCGCGTGAGCTAAGTAAACGGCAAACGGGTAAGACTTTGTACTTGCTCGATGAGCCCACTACGGGCTTGCATTTCGATGATGTTAAAAAGCTGCTTGCTGTGCTGCATCGGCTAACCGATCTGGGAAACACCGTTGTCATCATCGAGCACAATCTCGACGTGATTCGCAATGCCGATTGGATCCTCGATCTCGGACCGGAGGGCGGCGAAGAGGGCGGCCGCATCGTCGCCCAAGGCACACCGGAGCAGGTTGCCCGAGTTCGAAAATCTTATACAGGTCAGGCCCTTGCTCATTACTTCATCAATAACGGAAACTTGAAAAAAGTATCCACTGCATAGTCCACATCTGTTTAGGAGCGCTTGGCGGAAATTGTTTGAGAATTCTTTCGGGCCGACCAGGTTTTTGAAATTCGTGTAGAGTCAAAGAGTCTCACAAACAACTGATCGCGTGTCATCACCGCAAAACCCGTGGCCTGAGCCGTCAGATGTACAGCCTGAACCTCCTTCTGCTCCACCGGCACCACCCGAGAATCCGCCGTGGAGCGGTTTCGATGTCCTCAGCGTAGTAGCAGTAACGGTCGTGGCGCTCATTGTTCTTCCACTCATCGCCGTGGTGGTCGCACATGCGCTTTTTTTTCCCAAGGCCTCTTTCAGCGAGATCGTGCAGATCCCGGAAGTCGTGCTGGTTGCGCAATTGCTCATCTACGCGGTGGTCTTCGCGCTCATTTTCAATCTAGTTCGCTCCCGCACCGGTGAATTCTGGGCACCTTTGCGATGGAATTGGCCTCAGTCCTCCTGGGTAGGATTCCTCATGTTGGGGGCGCTTTTATATTTCGCGTTGATGGGTTTGGGACAGTTGCTTCCCATTCCCAAACATCTGCCTATCGATCGGTTCTTTCAGACTAGTCGCGAAGCTGCCATGATCTCGATTCTTTCGGTCAGCCTGGCGCCCTTCATGGAGGAACTGTTTTTTAGGGGCTTTCTCTATCCCGTGCTAGCGCGCCGGTTCGGGGTGGTTGCGAGCATTTTTCTCACCGGGGCGGCGTTCGGAATGCTGCACGGGGCGCAGTTGAAATATTCGTGGGCCGTACTTCTTATTTTTCTTGTGGGCATAGCGCTCACGATCGTGCGTGCGGTGACCAAGTCTGTGGCCGCTGGTTTTCTCGTCCACGTAGGATACAACGGAACCCTGTCCGCGCTGTTGTTCGTCGCTACCGATGGCTTTCGCCATTTGGAAAAACTGAATCAATGAGTCGCGGCTGGCAAGGCTGACGTTAGTGGCGGCAAAGTCCCCAGCCACTAGCCCCCAGCTACTCGCTACTGTTATCTTAAAAATTCATGTCTTCGGCTCGTCAGGAACTATTGTGCCTATTGGCAAGTAAGTCGTTTCGCCTGGGCGAATTCAAGCTTGCATCCGGCGGCCGCAGCGACTACTACGTGGACTGCCGGACAACCACTCTGGACGCGCGTGGTTCTCAACTTACCGGGCACGTGTTTCTCGAGGAGATTCGGAGTCGCGGTTGGAATCCGCAAGCCATTGGGGGCTTAACGCTCGGAGCCGATCCAATCGTGGTCGCGGTCGCCGTTACCAGCGGCAGCATTAACGGCTTCCTGGTGCGCAAAGCTGAAAAGCAGCATGGTACGGGGCAGCGCATTGAGGGCTTTAGTGAGAAAGGCGCACCTGTGGTGATTGTGGACGATGTCTGCACAACGGGCGCTTCTACGATTCAAGCCATCCAGGCGTCTCGTGAATTCGGCTTTAACGTTGTGGGTGTGATCTGCCTGGTAGAACGCGAAGAAGCGAAGGGCCGTGTCGCTGTTGAAAAGGCTGCAGCGCCGGCACAGTTTGTCTCGATCTTTACCGCGAATGATGTAAGAAAGAAGCATTTGGTACTTAGCAGTTAGCGTCCGGCCCTGTGAGGTCCGCACCGGCCCAATGCCAATTGCTAACTGCGAATTGCCTGTTGCCTATGATCAATACTCTGGAATGGACCGATTCCGGCGTGCGCTTCATTGACCAGACGAAGCTGCCCGTCGAGGAAACATATGTCACCTGCACCACGTGCGAGCAAGTCGCCAACGCGATTCGCAAAATGGTGGTTCGTGGCGCGCCCGCGATCGGCGTAGCTGCCGCGATGGGCATAGCTCTTGGGGTGCAGGAGTCGAAAGCAGAAACCGTGAGCGATCTGAAGCGCGATTTGGACCGTTGCTGCGAGCTCATTCGCGAAACCCGGCCGACCGCCGTCAATCTTTTCTGGGGGATTCGGCGCATGCGGGATAAGTTCGAGTCGCTGCGGATCCGGCCGCTTCCGCAGATCAAACAAGCTCTGATCGAAGAGGCCAAACGCATGCATGCTGAAGACATTGCTGCCAACCAGGCGATGGGGCGTTTGGGGGCTACTCTGATGCCCGCTAGCGGCGGCGTCCTTACCCACTGCAACGCGGGGGCCCTGGCCACTTGCGGCTACGGCACGGCGTTAGGCGTCATTCGTGCCGCCGTCGAGCAGGGCAAGAAGATCCACGTCTACGCTGACGAGACTCGTCCCTTTCTCCAGGGATCACGCCTGACGGCATGGGAACTTGTAAAAGACGGTATTCCGACCACTGTCATTTCTGACAACATGGCAGGCGCGATGATGAAGCAGGGGAAAATCGGTGCCATTGTCGTCGGCGCGGATCGCATCGCAGCGAACGGAGACGTGGCGAATAAGATCGGAACCTACACTGTCGCCGTTCTGGCCAAGGAACACAAAATCCCCTTCTATGTTGCCGCGCCGATTTCAACGGTCGATCTGAACACACCCGATGGCAGCAAAATTCCCATAGAACAGCGCAATATTGACGAAGTCACTCACTTCGGAGGAAAGCAGATCGCCCCCGAAGGCGCACTGGTCGAAAATCCGGCATTTGATGTCACTCCAGCCGAATATGTCACCGCCATCGTAACGGAGAGGGGAATTGCGCGTGCGCCATATACCGAGTCGTTGGCGAAACTGGCAGGGATTGCGGAGAAGCTACCGGTTTAGTTTCACGGTTTATAAAAATTCCACAAAGGAATCCGCAATCTCGGCACCGCCGTTGTTGGCGATACGAGCAGCCTGCCGCTCCACATTTTTCATCAGGCCATCAAGATAATCGCGTGAATCGGAGATGCCCACTACTCCGATGGTGGCGCGGTTCCACAAGCCGTTCGCATCCAGCTCCGCTACAGAAACATTAAAGTGGGCGCGCAGCCGATCTTTCAAGCTGCGCACGACCTGCCGCTTGTCTTTAAGCGAATGGGCCGCTTCGATATTCAGTTCGAGAGTGAGGAATGCGATCACACTGAATACTGACTCCGTGCCTAGTACTGACTCGGCGTCTCCTCATACCTCCGGAAGAAACTGTCGCTCTTCCATTGAGGCCGCTGACTACTGTCGGCAACTCTGATCATCAGTGCTCGAACCACTTCCTCGTATTGCGCGGCAGCCGACAGATCAACCGGCTGATCCAGGTCGTCCGAGGGAGCGTGATATCGATGTGTAAGCCAGTCTTTGTAGAGCTGCTTCTGTTCGGGTGAGTTCGGGTCCGGGGCGACATCCATCATGAGCGCCGGAATTCCGTGCCGGATGAAATTGTATTGATCGCTGCGGATAAACACATTTCGTTGGGGCTGTGGATCCGCTTGCACCTGAATGCCGCGCGCCTCCGCCACTTCCCGGGCATCGTCACCCAGATCCGATTCCGCCAGGCCTAAGACGGTAAGGCGGTGCAGGGGAATGAGCGGCAGGAACATATCAGTATTGATGTCGGCGACCATGGCTTTGCGGTCCACGGTCGGGTATGCCGTGAAATATCGCGAACCGAGCAGGCCCTTTTCCTCGGCCGTGACGAACAGGAAGAGGACCGACCGCTTCGGCTTGTCCTGCGATTTGTGCAGCGAGGAGGCGACGTCGAGTAACACCGCGCTTCCCGAGGCATTGTCCATGGCGCCGTTATAGATGCGATCGCCGTTTACCGCTTCGCCGACTCCGATATGGTCGATATGAGCGGACAAGACCACGTATTCATTTTTCAGTTCAGGATCGTTGCCAGCCAGTTTGGCAACGATGTTAGCCGAATCAACCGGATGTTTTTCCAGCTTGGTCGTTGCTTTAACCGAAACCGCGAGCGGAAACCGAGGAAGTTGTTTACGCTCCTTCGCGGCATCCACAATCTCCTGCCAGCTGTGGCCCGAGCCGGCAAAAAGTTGATCCGCCCTTTCAGGATTGAAAGTCACGTAAAGCTGCTCGCCTTCTGTGTCGTTGAACTGGGGATAATCCAGAGTCATGGTGACGTGATTTCGGTTGAGAGACAGGCGCGACCAGGGAATGTCCATCGAAGCGGGGTTGGGAATGCCGATGATCCCGATCGCCCCAGCCTTGCGCAGGGCCTTCCAGCGTTCCGCCGAAGACTGGTAATGCGCGGCCAAGGCCCCGGGAAGTTCGGAGGGCGAACCATTGATCAAGACTGCGATTTTGCCGTGCAGATCGATGCCCGCCAGGTCATTGTAGTTTTGCTCAGGCACATCCAGTCCCCAACCGACGAACGCCAATGGGGCTTCTACAGATGGCGCGAGATCAACCCGTGAGCTGAAGAATGCGTCTTCACCCAGGGTAAGCGGCTGATTCTTCCCATCCCGAACAAGTACGAGGCTGGAATCCTTTTCGACAATCTGCCTTGCCGTGAATTTCACACGCTGGTAATAACCGTCGGTTCCTGCCGGTTGCAACCCCGCCTGCTTTAATTGTGTGACCACATAGGCCTCGGCGGTCTGAAGTTCCTTACTCCCAGTTTCGCGGCCCATCATGTTGTCGGCGGCCAGAACCTTTACATAGTCCCACCAGGTCTTGCCGTCAAAATGAGTGGGTGACGCGACTTCGCAGAGTGCAGATACGACCAAGAGCAAACTCGAAATAAGCAGCAGCCTTCGTAATGTCACAATTCCTCCGAGTATGAGTCCAAGATTCTATCGCAAGCCTGGCGCTGTTTCGACGTGGCAAAGAACGGGCCGTGCCACCCGAGGAGTTAAAGGACAAAGCGAACGGAATCCTGGTCTACCTGGAGGAGAGCGGCTGGATCGAAATGGATAAGGCCATCCGAGTAAAGTCCGACCGAAAAAAATTGCAGCGGCAAGCTTAGCGAACACGAAGATGGGACGCTACAGATACCCGCTACCCGTTCACCTTCATGCGGCTTCTTACGCGATCACTTCCGCCGCGATCCGCTCAGTCACGAAGGCTTCGATCACGTCGCCTACCTTGACGTCACCGTAGTTCGCGATCGAGATGCCGCATTCCATTCCGTTGCGGACTTCGCTGGCATCGTCCTTGAACCGGCGCAGCGAGCCGATTTTACCCTTGAACATCACGACGTTGTCGCGGAGCAGCCGCACTTCCGAATCGCGCTTGATCAACCCGTCCGTAACTCGGCAACCAGCAACCGTGCCCACTTTCGGGATGCGGAAGATCTCGAGTACATCAGCACGCCCTTGATATGTTTCCTTGATAGTCGGTTCGAGCAGGCCGCTCATGGCGCGCTTGATTTCGTCCTGTAGTTCGTAAATGATCGAGTGTAGACGGACATCAACTTTTTCCTGCTCGGCAAGCTCCTGGGCTTTGCGTTCCGGCCGCACATTGAACCCGATGATGATCGCATTGGAAGCGGACGCGAGCAGGACATCACTTTCAGTAATCGCGCCCACGCCGGTACGAAGCACTTTGAGGCGGACCTTTTCCGTCGACAATCTCCCCAGCAGATCGCTCAAGACCTCGACTGAACCCTGCACGTCACCTTTGAGAATAATATTGAGTTCTTTTGTGCCCGCGCTTTTCATCTGCTCCGCCAGGCCTTCAAGCGACACGCGCGAACTCTTAGCGAGAGCTGCTTCACGAGCCTTCTGCTCGCGATAATCGGAGATGCCACGAGCTTTGTCGCGGTCCGCCACCACAAGGAATTGATCGCCGGCCTGGGGCAGTCCTTCCATACCGAGAATTTCTACGGGCGTTGATGGCGGCGCTTCCTCAAGCTGATTGCCGCGGTCATCGAGCATGGCGCGAACTTTGCCGTAAACGTTGCCAACTACGAAGTTGTCGCCGGTTCGCAACGTGCCGTTTTGCACCAACACCGTTGCAACCGGACCGCGGCCACGATCGAGCTTGGCTTCGAGAACCACCCCGGTAGCTGGACGGTCTGGCGTCGCTTTCAGTTCCTGCAGGTCAGCGACCAGGCAAATCATTTCCATCAACAGATTCAGATTGGTCTTCTGCTTGGCGGAGACATCGACAAAGACGGTTGTGCCGCCCCATTCTTCCGGCATCAAGCCGCGATCCGCCAACTGCTTCTTAACCCGTTCCGGCAAAGCATCGGGTTTGTCAATCTTGTTAACTGCAACGATGATAGGTACTTCAGCTGCATGCGCGTGATCGATAGCTTCCAGCGTTTGCGGCATGACGCCATCGTCAGCAGCCACAACCAGGACGACGATGTCCGTCGCCTTGGCCCCGCGCGACCGCATCCGCGTGAAGGCTTCATGACCTGGGGTATCGAGGAAAACGATCTGACGCCCATAAGCCGGTGACTGTGTATCCTGAATGGTGACTTTGTACGCGCCGATGTGTTGCGTGATTCCGCCCGCTTCGCCACCGGCAACATCGGTCGAACGAATGGAATCGAGCAACGTAGTTTTGCCGTGGTCCACGTGACCCATAATGGTTACAACGGGAGGTCGTGGAACACCTTCGGTGGCAGCTCCTTCTTCCCCGACGCCGGTTTCGGCTACGTCTTTAGCAGCCTGTTCTTCGAAGCTGATGACGTTGGTTTCGGCACCGAAGAAGCGTGCCATTTCGCTGGCGAGCTCGGCATCGAGCGTTTGATTGATAGTGGCGAAAACGCCGCGCGCCAACAACCGGGCGATCAGATCCTTGGCGCGAATACCCAGTTTTTCTGCAAGATCCTTGACGCTGATTCCTTCCGTGATGGTGATGCTGCGTGTGATTGGCTGCGGTTCGTTGGACAACGTCAGACGTGGCGGTGGAACGAAGCCCTTCATCGGGCCTTCCTTCACGCCGCGTGGAACATAGCGTTGCCCTGGTCTGCGCGCAGGTGCTCCAGGTCGCGCACCCGGACGAGTCGGCCCCGGAGGGGGTAGCCCCGGACCAACGCCCAGCGGACGACTGCCCGTCGGCGATTGCCGAGTGGGATGCATCGGCCGCCGCTCGCCTGGCCGCAACGGTGCTCGGCCGGGAGCAGGCGCAGCAGGCCGAGGACGCTGGAAAATTGGCTGTCCGGGAATCGGTCGGGCAGGCACGCGGGCGGTTATTCCCGGTGCTGTCGGTGCAGAAGCCGCAGGGCGGACAGGTGCCTTATAAACTGGGCGTGGTCCGGTCTGTGGCACAATCATGCGCGGCGGGGCTGCAGAAGTTGCAGGTCTAGGTGCCTGCTGAACCGGAGCCGACGGAGCGTGCGCTGCTGGTGGCGGCTGCACAGAAGGTGTAGCTTGCGCTGTCGGTTGCGTAACGGGCTTTACCGGCGGAGGCGGCGCAGCAGGTGCTGGCGGTGTTACTACTGGTGGAGCGGTGAACGTCGGCCGAGCTGTAGGTGTCGGAACTACCACTCGCGGTGCGGGCGGCGGAGGTGCGACAGGCTTGGCCGGGGTTGGCGGCGTGGGCGGCGCAACTACTGCGGGTTTCGCCGCCTCCGGAGGCTGTACGACGGGACGAGGCGGTGCAGGGGGCGTGGGAGGGACAGGTGCGGTCGGCGCTTGCTGTTTGCGGATCGCGGATAGAACATCACCTGGCCGCGATATGTGGGAGAGATCGATTTTAGTCTTGATCTCATCTCCCGCGGGGTGAGCAGGACGACTAGCCCTTGGAGGGGCAGCAGCCGCTGCTCCAGGGCCCCGAAGCCGGGCACGTACCTTTTCCGCTTCATCCTCTTCCAGAGAGCTGGAGTGTGTCTTTTTCTCGGTGACTCCGACTTCCGGAAGCACATCGAGAATCGCTTTACTCTTGACCTCCAACTCCCTTGCCAGATCATTGATCCGAATCTTACTCATCCGCCCTCTTGGTTCCTCCACCTTGTCCGCTAAGTCTTCATGTCAACCTCACGGCTACTATTTAATCCGTACTGGCCGTCCGTTAAAGTCTAATCCTTGGTTTCTGAAGATGCAGCCTCTTCCTCTGGCTCCGGTGCGTCTGTCTGAACCGCTTCTTCTGAGGCCGCAGATTCTGTCTGAACAACCTCCTCGGGTGCTCCTTCAGCCAAAGTTTCCACCGATTGCTGGTCGGGTTCTGCCGCCGGTTCCTGAGGAGGTTCTCCCTCGGAAACCGTGCCGCCCTCCAAGCCGGCAAAGAAATCGCTCACCGCTACGCTGATCTTCTCCACCGTTTTGGGGCCGATGCCCTCAATTGCTTCGAGCTGCTCAGGCGTCATATCCGCCAAAGCCTCGACGGTAGTAATGCCGGCCGCAGTCAGTTTTTCGATCAAACCTTCACCGAGACCAGGCACGTTCTCGAGCGGAGTTGCGGTAGGCGGCACCAGCTGCGACATCTGCTGCTCGACTTCCTGACGTTTTTCTTCTTCGCTCTTAATATCAATTTTCCAACCGAGCAGTTTGGCCGCGAGCCGGACATTCTGGCCCTTCTTTCCGATCGCCAGCGAAAGTTGGCTGTCGTCGACCACAACCTCCAGATGTTTCTCTCCAGGCTCCAGCACTGTGACCCGGCTTACCTTTGCCGGTTGCAGCGCCTTTTCTGCAAAGGTGACTGGGTCTTCGTGGTATTCGATGATGTCGATTTTTTCGCCCCGCAGCTCGCGAATGATTGACTGCACACGCATTCCCTTCATGCCCACGCAGGCGCCGACTGCATCGACATCTTTATCTTTGGACATCACCGCGATCTTGGTTCGCTCGCCGGCTTCGCGGGCAATCGCCCGAATCACCACCGTCCCGTCATAAATCTCGGGAACTTCGGTCTGAAACAGATGTTGCACCAGCTCTGGTGCAGCTCTCGAAACCACGACCGCGGGCCCTTTCGAGGCCTTCTCGACCCTGGCGATCACTACCCGTACCCGCTCGCCAATCGCGAACGACTCAAGCCGGGATTGCTCCTTCCGCGGCATGCGCGCCTCTGCCTTGCCGATATCAAAGATCTGGTCCGGCCCCTCGATCCGCTTCAGAGTGGCATTGACGATTTCTCCCACCCGCCCGATGTACTCGTTGTAAACGGTGTCTCGTTCTGCCTCACGGACCTTCTGGAAAATCACCTGCTTTGCAAGCTGGGCAGCAATGCGGCCCAGAATTCCCTCGGTTGGCTTGGGAATCTGTAATTCGCCGCCAACGGTCGCGTTTGGATCGACCTTGCGCGCTTCATCCAATGTGACCTGCAGAAGCGGGTCTTCCACTTGCTCCGGGTTCTCGACTACTGTCTTTACCGCAAAGGCCCGAATTTTGCCTGTCTCCTTATCGAGTTCCGCGCGCAGATTTTCCTGAGTCTTGTAGTATTTACGCGTCGCGACAACAATGGCGTCTTCTACGGCGCTAACGACAATCTGGGGATCGATCCCCTTTTCGCGGCTGAGCGCATCAATCGTGTTGTAAAGCTCACTTGCCATAAGAAAAACCTAAAACGCTACAAGAGTCAGTTCGGCAGCCGGTCGATACCAACAAACTCCTAAATTTCCGGCACCAGATTCGCTTTCTCGACGTTGCTTAGCTCGATCTGCACTTCTTGCGGAGCGCTCTCGGCAGCGTGCGATTTCTTTTGCCCGACCGCCAGATCCAGCGTCAAAACCGCATCTCCAAAACTTGTGAGGCGGCCTACAAAATGCCGATTCCCATTTACCGGATTTCGCGTGGTGAGCTTGACCCGGTTTCCAATAAATCGCTGAAAATCCGCCGGACGTGACAACTTGCGATCCAACCCAGGCGAAGAAACTTCCAGCACATACGAACCGCCGGGAACTACGTCCTCGACATCCAGAATCGTACTTACTTCCCGGCTAAGGTTCGCGCAATCCTCGTGCGTCACGCCTGCCGCCTTCTCACCCGGACCAGCAGCCGGCTTATCGATCACGATGCGCAACATGCGGCTGTTTCCACCGCCGCGCATTTCAACGTCAACCACCTCCAAGCCGCTGGAGGCCGCCACACGCTCCACGATCTCGCGTACTGGGCCGAGCTCAAACGCCATTTAAACCAGTAACTTAGCGACTGTCGGACGATTGCGGGCACAGCCTAAACTAAAAAGTGGGCTTGCGCCCACTGGTGTGCTTCGCCAAAATCTGGAACTACACAACAGTTTCCAAAAACAGAGTATACGCTGCCCAGGCGCAAAAGACAACGCGTCCAGAGTGTGGAATTCCGTGTTACAGACCGGTTACACCGCACGATCGCGTACGGTTATTGCGAGACATCCATGACCTTGCGTGATACTGCGGTGATCAGCTTTCTTGGCCCAAAACGCGTCGCCTCGGCCAGCAACCAGTTCCTGAAACCGGAGATAACCAGCGTCTTGCCGGCCATAAGTCCGCGATAGCCGTCACGAGCGACGGTCTTTGAGTCCATCGGATGTATTTTTCTGAATAGCACTGTGTTCTCGGTTCCGGCGCGTCCCTGAAATCCTGTGTCGGTAGCCCCCGGACAGAGGCAAGTCACAGTAACGCCGGTGCCGGAAAGCTCGTTGGCAAGTGCCTCGGAAAACGAGATGACATACGCTTTAGTAGCGTAATAGACCGCCATCAGCGGACCCGGCTGGAAACCCGCGGTAGAGGCAACGTTCAATATCCTTCCGGAACGGCGCTGCAGCATGGGACCGAGGAAAAGCTTCGTTAAATGAGTGAGGGCGGTGATGTTGAGTTGAATCTGTCCCAAGCTTTCTTCAAATGGGACTTTTGCAAACTCGCCGAACTTTCCATATCCGGCATTGTTCACCAGAACTTCGACTGCGATGTTCTCTCTTTGAAGCTGATCGAAGAGAAACTGAGACGCAGGCGCCTCCGTTAGATCAAGTGCAATGGCCTTGGCCGAAATGCCATATTGGCGCTGCAGTTCATCGGCAACCTGCGACAATTTGTCTCGGCTGCGAGCAACCAGCACCAGATTCCACTGATCGGCGGCGAAAAGCTTGGCCAGGTCATATCCGATACCGCCGGACGCACCCGTAATAAGCGCTACTTTTTCAGTTGCCATAGGTCAAAGTATTTCATGAAGGATGGTCACATGTAGTTCCGAGCTTCAGAGCGACATAGAGCCATACCTGAGCCAGAATGCGTCAGCCAAGTGAGTGAAACCAGCGGCGCGCCGAGGCGGAATAATAATTCCAGTAAGTTTGCAGACGATTGCCAAGCGTGTCGGGCTTGGTCATGTCACGGCCGCCGAATGGTGCATGCAGCGCGGGCCGATAACTCTCAGGGAGTTCGAAGAGCGAATCCTCAATCGGCGCCTCTGAAAACTCGAGCAGTTCAATTCTAGAAACACCAGTTTGCCCGGCTTCCGTTTTTCGGCTGACTTCTTCGAGCGGGTAACCGCGCGGGGCTTTGCCTGTCTGTTTGACAACTATCCGGTCCCGCTTGCGCGGTTTGTCACCAACCCAGGATGCCGTCACTCCAATTCCTAAACCTCGCTGCTCCTGACAACCGAAGCCCGGTAAATCGATGTACCAGCCGTCCACTTCCGTTACGCTGGATTGGGTAGCCGCACCGGGATCAGCTTTTATCTCGGTTGTGGTCTTGACCCTGCGCGCCTGATATTTTCCGAAATTGCGCCTGTCTCCCGTGTCAATCGCCTCTACCGTGATGACCACTTCTTTCCCGCTCATTTCCACTGGGCGAGCGGGTTGCGCTTGTTTCAGGCGCTCTTGCCAATCCAGAATCGGAAAAGAAGCGTATGTCTTGAAGTTCTCATCAAGGCTGTACCGCCGCCGGAGATCGCATTGGGTGATGGTGATGTGCTTGGAACCATTACTGTGAGGCAGCTCGATCTCCACTACGCTTCGCTGACGCGGGCCCTTGAGATAAAGCATCTCCTTACTCTGTCGCCGGTCGTCAATGCTGCGGCGGGTTTTGATTGTCAGATCAGGGAAATCCGGCACAGCAAACTGTGGCACTGAAGCCGAAGCAGAGAGAATCAGCAGAGAAAGCAAGCCTAACGCGGAGGGGCCCATTGCATCCTCCATTGAGTCAAAAGAAAGCGGGCAACGATGCCCGCCAATTCTGCATTGTGAAATTCCAATTCTGAAATCTTAATGAGCGCCCGCCATGGCTGGCTCAGCTTCATAAATCGAGAACCATGGGGTCGCCCCCTTCAACCGCTCATTCACGTTATTGATGTTCTTCACCCCTTCGCTCTGCAGCCACTTGCGGAAGGCATCAGCTCCCTGTTTGGCATACACCGGAATGCCATCTTTCCAGGTGGCCCGCCCGCACAGCACGCCGTTAAATTTCACGCCTGCTTCGGCAGCCAACTCGAGGGATTCGGTGAATTCGGCATTGCTTACACCTGCCGAGAGGTAGATAAACGGTTTCTTCGCAACTGCCGCAGCCTTGCGGAACAGGTCCATGGCTTCATTTTTCGAGTAGGCTTTCTGTCCGGCATAGCACTTCGCGCCCTCGACAAATTTCATGTTCACGGGCACCTCAACTTTCAGCACATCGACGCCGTATCGATCCTTGCTGAATTCCTTCATGCTTTCCATAACCACCTGCGGCTTTTTCTTTGCGAAGTCAAGACCCTTTTCGTCACCGCCCTCTTCGTACCCTACGAATTCGAGGAAGAACGAAATGTCATTCGCCCGGCACTCATCGCCGATGCGCTCTACCCAGGCGTGTTTCCTGTCGTTCACATCCTGAGGATCGAACGGCGTGTAATAGAGGAGAATCTTGACGCAGTCGGCGCCGGCTTCTTTCAGGCGACGTGCCGACCAGTTGTCGAGCAGATCAGGCAAACGGCCTGGCCCCGTCTTGTCGTATCCGGTTTTTTCGTAAGCCAACAGCAGGCCTGCGTTTTTGGCGCGGCGCTTGGACGCGGGCAAACCCCATTCAGGATCGAGTAGGATTGCACTGGCATGGGGTGTCAGAACTTCGGTGACCAGCGACTTGAATTCTTCCATCATGGCATCAGTCACAGCGCTTCCTTTTTCTTTAGCCAATGACTTTTGCAACGAACCACGCTGATCCATAGCAGCCGCGGCAATGATGCCCCGGTCAGTCGATACCCGCCGGAGACCAGAAAGTTTTCCAGGCGTAAGTTTCATAAGTCCTCCTGTATAAGGGCTGAAAACCTTCCAATTGTAAATCCAAACCAGCCTACTGACGCTGACTTAATGGATCGGCACTCCCAGTCGGAATAGTTTGCAGCCTGGGCAGTTTTGAAATGTCGTCTGGAAGGCGCGATATTGCAATGAGCTACTGTCTCAGGGTCAGCATTCCCAAAATTGCCTGCTGCTTTGCGATTAGCGTCTGCACCCCATCCCGCGCCAGGGAAAGCATGGTTTCGAGTTGTTGGTCATCGAACACTTGATGCTCGGCGGTGGCCTGCACCTCCACCAGCTTTCGGCCGGCGGTCATGACAAAGTTCATGTCCACGTCTGCCCGTGAATCTTCTTCGTATGAAAGATCAAGCAGGACCTCTCCATCTACGATACCGACACTGACAGCGGCGATGAAGTCTCTCAACGGAACTGCCGTGAGTGTTCCTGCCTCAACCAGCTTCTCCAGCGCCAGACCCAGTGCAACAAAAGCTCCGGTAATCGACGCGGTGCGGGTGCCGCCGTCGGCTTGAATTACATCGCAATCGATCCAAATGGTGCGCTCCCCGAGATGTTCCAGGTCGGCAACTGCCCGCAGTGAGCGTCCAATTAGCCGTTGAATTTCGTGCGTACGGCCGCTGGGCCGGCCCTTGCTGACCTCGCGTGGCGTTCGCGTCAGGGTAGAACGGGGCAACATGCTGTATTCCGCGGTGATCCAGCCCCTGCCGGTGTTGCGCATGAACTGGGGCACGGTTTCCTCCACAGACGCAGTGCAAATTACGCGGGTGTTGCCAACCTCAATCAGCACCGAGCCCTCAGCCGTGTGAATGAAATCCGGCTCAATGCGGATCGGGCGCATCTGATCGGCAGAGCGGTTGTCCGAGCGATAGATCACAAGGATGAATTGTAAATGAAGCAGAAACTCATGGGGCAGTTTGGAGCTGCGCTACAAGTTGGTTCACAGCTGAGATGTCGTAGAAGTTAGTGAGGTCGGCGTGACCAGCCAGCGTGTCCCGCTCATTGCCGTCCACCAGTATCTTTACCCGTGTGATTCCCGGAATGTTTGCCGAGAGGCTTGCCACTAACGAAGCGATCGTGAGCTCTTCCACCAGCACTCCAGAGCGGTGGCCATTGGCCAAGGCAGCGTTCAGGTCGATGACCGCCAATCCCGGATCTACGAGGTACACGCCCCGGATTTCGGAGCCCGCGCCGAGAATGTGGGGCGAAGACTTGCCGAGATAAATGTCCAGCAAGGCTCGCAGCAGTTCCTCCGCTCGCTCCTGGCGACCCGCGGGCAGCGCGATGCGAACGACCCTCGAACGGAGAATTCCCACGTCGTCATAGGCAACGTGGAGAGTGGCTTGCTCGGTCGGACCCGATGCCGGAGGGCCCACGGGCTCAGCATTTGCTGAAACCTCTGTCTTGACAGCTCGTCCCTGCATGCGCCAGGCGTAGAAAATCATTCCCAGCGCCACCGCAAACATGACAACAACCGCGATTAGCAAATGACGGGGGATCATTTCTGCCCCGCCAGCAATGTGTCACGCACGTCGGACAGGCCTGCGGCAACTGCCGCTGCAATCGATTGCTGGAATTCCGGTGAAGTCAGTTGCGAAGTATTCCCTGTCATTGGGCTGACCTCAATCGCCAAAGCTGCCGTCGTTATGTTGTTCAGCGGGCGTAAAGGTGCACTAGAGGTTCGAACCGGTAACTGTTTGATTCTTAGTTCATTGGCAACGCCAGCCTCTGCCATCTGGCTGGCCATCTGGTGACGGCTTTGAGCGCTCTCCCAATCGAGGAAAGGTCCCCGACTCTCTCCACCATTTGACATGAATGCTGTGTAAAGGTGCAGGCCGTTCCCCTCCGACGTTGCATGTACGCAGATGTAGATTGCCGCACCTGACGAATTGGCGGTTGCGGCACGTTGATCCAGCGGCAGACCGAGGTCGCCGTCTCTGAGCAACATGGCGCTCATGCCCCGCGCCATTAACTCCGAGCGTAGCGCCCTCGCGATTGCAAGCGTAACGTCTTTTTCTGCCAGCTGATCGGTCAAGGCTGCCCCGCGTTCAACACCGCCGTGAGCAGCATCGACCACAGCGAAGACACGCTGATTGCTGGCAGCCGGAGCGCTGGTCGACGCGATCAGTGTGGGGGGTGCCGATGGTGTGCGTGAGGCCTGCGATTGCGTTGCGCTCGCGGTTTCACTCGGCGGCGCTGCTTGGGTCTGAGCAGGTGAAGTCGGAGGCGCAATCGTGATCGTGCGACCGTCGTTGCTGAAGCTCGCCATCACTGGCCCGCTACTGGTTATCACGATTTCGGCGGTTCCGTTGCTTTCCTCAAAACTGGCTGAAGGGATCACGTTGCTGTCGAAGGTCAACCTGGGAGAGCCAGGCGCCACAACTGGATCATGGGTGAAGACCATCCGCAGTCTCCCCGGTTCAGTCGCAATCGTCGGGTTGACCGGAGACGAGAAGTTCATCACGAGTTTTGGCGCTGGGGCCTTGGCTATCTGGGCAGTAAAGTGAACCGCCACATTGCCTACAAATAGTCGGCGTGCGCCTTCGTTAAAGGTTACAGGTCCGCCGAGGATGCGCGGCAGTAAGCTGCTCAGGCTCGAAAGGGACACCAGCCCGCGCCCATTTTCGAGCAGGAAGCTTGCAGGCAGGTCCATGTCGCTGCCGCGAACTCGCGCCCGAGGCTTGCCAGCGGTGAACTCGCATTCCGCATCGTTGTAGCGAAATCGCCAATGATCTCCGACAGTCCGCGCCGTCACTGTCCCAAGTGGCTCCAATAACTCAAGCAAACCCACATACTGAGCATTATTCGGTTGATGAACGGAAAGCGAATAATTAGCCACAGTGGAGTAGACCGACAGTCGCGTTTCGTCAGGAGAGGCGGACAGCAACAGTGCGGCAGCGATCGCGAGCAAAGCAACCAGAGTGACGGAGAAACGCTCTGCCAAATTACTACTCCAACGCATAAATCGTAAGGCCGCTGAGCAATTTCGGGTAAAAATCCGTGGACTTCTGCGGCAAAACTTCTCCCGCAAGCGCAATGTCTCTTACCTGTTGCATTCGTACCGGATTGATCAGGAATGCCACGTTCGCCCGCCCATCGCGCACGCGCGCCAGGGCCTCGCCTATCTCGCGCACATAGCTGACGTTGCTCTGATCGCGAATGGCATCCTCCGAGATCCCAAGTACGCCCTCGAGCACGCATTTATGAAGCTGTACTACGTCCAGGAATTGTTGCCGCAGAGATAATCCAGCAAAAATGTTTGAATTTCCTCTTGGCGTATCCAGCAGAAAGGCTCGATCCGGGGTGACTGCCAGCAAGGCAGTGCCAGCGTGCCCCGCCTCTCGCAAGATCACCGTCGCGCGCATCTCGTTAATTGACGGATCGACTTCTTCCACGCTGAAGTACCGTCGCGCACTATCGCGAAATGAGTCCGCGGAGAACGAGGCTAACCCGTGCACCACCCGGTGGGTGGGCAAGATCACCAGACCCGGGCTGTTCATATTGATGAAAGTCATCATTACCATCTCAGGTGGCGCGATCCCGGAATTGGCATCGCGAGCCATTGCCCGGCGCTCATTCCTGTAGTTCAAGGCCGTTTCGTATCGGTGGTGGCCGTCGGCAATGATTAACTGCTTACCACTCATTGTTGTCTGCACGCTATCGATCAAGCTAGGATCGCAAACTTTCCACACAAGATGCCGTACTCCATATTCATCCCGAACGTCGATGTCCGGCTCCTCACCAACAGCCAGTAGTCTGTCTATCTCAGCGGCTGGATCGCTATACAACATAAAAAGCTGCCCGAAGTGGGCCTGCGTAGCGCGTAACAGTTCCAGCCGATCCGCTTTGGGCTTCGCCAGAGTCTGCTCGTGACGAAATACCACCTTCGCTGAATAGTCCTCGACCTTGCCTAATGCGATAAAGCCGGATCTCTCCAGTTCTGCGTTGCCTCCGGGCTTGGTGAACCTCTGTACATAGCGATAGATCGAGGGCTCAGCATCTTGCAAAAACACGCCTGCCTTTCGCCATTCGCGAAGAAATCCCGCAGCTCGCGTGTAGACATTACTGGCTGGATTATCGGCGGGTTCTGGTTTGCCTAGAATGATCCGCACCAGATTGTAAGGACTGGCAGCATAATACCGGTCCTGCATCTCGGGCGTTATCTTGTCGTATGGCTGAGTTACCACCCTCGACAACTCAACCCGCTGAGGGTCATAGCGCAGCGCTCGGAAGGGCGCGATCTGAGCCATGGGGAACTTGGGAATTGTACTAAACCCGAGTCTCCACTTCGCTGCTGGAAGCGGCCCGTTCCCGCCCGTCCTGCGCCCCCCAATTTGACATGAATTTGACAAGGGAAACGAGCGGCAGTGTTCAAATGCAAGTCGTTGCACTTGCCCTGTCATTTTGCCCAGCATAGGAAAACTTCTGCGCTCTCCAATCATCGTAAGAGCGATAATAATGCTGGTAAGAACTGCTGAGAGCTGTGGTAGGATCAGCAGCAATTGAGGTAATTATGGCCCGCCTTCAAGGGCGCGGGTCATCCCGGCCCTGGAATCGTAGTCGCATCGCGTCGGCATCACCCTGTGCTCGAAACGACGTTATGCGCTCCGCGATTGCGCACGCATCAGCCTCCCTGGTTCTAGCTATCACCGCTCTGCTAATGATCTGTGTGTCTGGCACGATCTGGGCACAGGCTTCCGTTGATGATGTCCACGTCACTCCGCGGGTCGAGCCCTCAAAGGGCGGCACAGATGGCGGTGGCGCGGACAACATCGATCCGTCGCTCAAAACCCACGCCAAACCCGTGAAGGTTGACGTCAACCTGGTGCTGGTTCCGGTCACCATCACTGATCCGATGAATCGTCTGGTTACCGGATTGGACAAGGAGAACTTTACCGTATTTGAGAACAAAGAACCGCAAGAGGTGAGGACG
Organism: Terriglobales bacterium; assembly: GCA_035623255.1. Classification (GTDB taxonomy): domain Bacteria; phylum Acidobacteriota; class Terriglobia; order Terriglobales; family Acidobacteriaceae; genus JAFAGX01. Next base: position 36,103 of record DASPTU010000125.1, read on the forward strand.
TTCTCCAGCGAGGATGCGCCCGTGTCAATCGGTGTGATCTTCGACATGAGTGGCAGCATGACCAGCAAAATCGAGCGCGCCCGGGAGGCGGTCATTGAGTTCTTTAAGACGGCTAACCCACAAGATGAGTTTTTCCTGATTGCTTTCGCCGACAAACCGGAAGAGGTTTCGGATTTCACCTCCTCGGTGGAAGACATCCAGAGCAAGCTGGTCTATACCGTCCCGAAAGGCAGGACGGCTTTGCTCGATGCCATTTACTTGGGCGTGAGCAAAATGCGGCAGGCGAAGTACACCAAGAAAGCCCTGCTTATCATTTCTGATGGCGGCGATAACCACAGTCGCTACACCGAAGGCGAGATCAAATCTTTGGTCAAGGAAGCCGATACTTTGATTTACGCCATCGGAATTTACGATCACTATTTCCCAACCGAAGAAGAGCGGCTCGGGCCAGCTTTGCTGAGTGAGATCACAGAGCTGACCGGTGGCCGTGCCTTCACCATAGATAATCCCAACGACTTGGCCGACGTAGCTACAAAAATTGGAATTGAGCTACGCAACCAATATGTGCTCGGATATCGTCCAAAGAATCCAGGGCACGACGGCAAATGGCGTAAGATAAAGGTAAAACTACTTCCGCCCAAAGGATTGCCGCCGCTCCGTGTTTACGCCAAGACGGGATACTATGCTCCATCGGAATGACCGAGCCCTGCGCCTTCTGCTTACATTTTTTTTGCTAAGCCTGGCGGGCGCAGCCCAGAGTTCGCCCGCGCAGCCTCCCGCAAACGGCAATGCTGGAGTACCTGCCTCAACGACCAGGGGCACGCAGACCGCGGCTCTGGATCAGTCCACCTCCACAGCTACGAACCCGCACAACACGGGACAGGATCAGCAGGCTCCTCCCCCTTCGGATCAGAATCCTCCCACGGCCAACGAGAACAGCACATTCGTCTTCAGGGCTGAAGTGCAAAATGTCATCCTCCACTCCACGGTGGTAGATGACAAGAATCGTCTAGTGATGAACTTGGAGAAGAATGCTTTTAACGTTTTCGAGAACAATCAGCCGCAGGCGATTCTTTCTTTCGCGCGCGAGGACGTGCCGGTTGCTATGGGCATCATCATCGATAACTCGGGCTCGATGCGCGAGAAGCGCGACAAGGTAAACAAGGCCGCCATCAACCTTGTTCGCTCCAGCAACCCGCAAGATCAGGTGTTCGTCGTCAATTTCAATGACGAGTACTACCTCGACCAGCCATTCACCAACAACATCAATCTCTTGCGGGAAGCGCTCGAGAAGGTTGAGGCCCGAGGTGGTACCGCTCTCTACGACGCTATCGTTGCTTCCTCCGACTACATGATGAAGAACGCGCGGCTGCAGAAGAAAGTTCTGTTCGTGGTCACCGACGGCGAAGACAACGCCAGCCGTGAAACTCTGGAAGAAGCTGTTCGCCGATTGCAGCAGGAGAACGGTCCTGGCGTTTACGCCATCGGGCTGCTGGGCGAAGAAAGAGCGCGCCGCGCCCGCCGCGCCCTGGAGACCATTGCCCAAAGGACGGGCGGCATCGCATTTCTGCCAAAGACGGTTGATGACGTGGATGAGATCAGCCGCACCGTCGCCCACGATATTCGCAGCCAGTACACCATCGGCTACAAGCCGACGACGCCCAAGAGTGTCGGCGGTTACCGCACAATCCATGTCGAAGCTCGTGCCAAGGGTTACAACAAGCTTACTGTCCGCACCCGTGCCGGTTACTATCCGGGACAGGAGCAGACACCGTAGCGAATGTTGACGCTTCTCTCGACGTTCCGTACCCTGTAGAGTGCCAAAAACGATCGAGCGTGCGCACCCGCCAGTTGCCGACGACATCACTCAGCTCGTCGGTGGAACTCCCCTCCTTAAACTGAGACGCCTCGTACCTGCGGGCTCGGCTGAGGTTTACGCCAAGCTGGAATATCTGAATCCTGGCGGCAGCGTGAAGGACCGGGCCGCGATCGGCATTATCGATCGAGCCGAGAAGGAGGGGCTGCTTCAGTCAGGTGGAACGATTGTAGAAGCTACCGCCGGAAACACCGGCATCGGGCTGGCTCTGATCGGCGTCAACCGAGGTTACAAGGTTGCGCTTTTTGTTCCCGAGCGCTTTTCGGAGGAAAAGGTCATGATCATGCGGGCCCTCGGCGCCGAGGTCACGCGCACCCCGGACGACGAGGGCATGACAGGAGCCATCAAGCGCGCCCAGACTCTTGCCTTCAGCGATCCCAAGGCGTTCCTCGCGGCACAGTTTGAGAACCCCGCCAATCCTGACTATCACTACGAAACCACAGCCAGCGAACTCTACGAGCAGATGCAAGGGCGAATCGATGCGGTCGTAATCGGTGCCGGTACCGCTGGTACCTTTACCGGGGTTGCGCGATATCTGAAAGAGCGCCTTCCCAAAGTTCTGGCAATCGCAGTTGAACCACAGGGCTCGGTCCTTGGTGGTGGAAAGGCCGGCAAGCACAAAGTAGAAGGGATTGGGAACAGTTTTATCCCCAAGAATTTCGATCCATCAGTCTGCGACGAAGTGATTACGGTCAGCGATGCCGACGCTTTCGCAACGGTAAAACAGCTTGCCGCGCGCGAAGGCGTGCTGGGCGGTTCGAGCGCAGGCGCCAACGTTTTTGCCGCACTGAAAGTCGCAGCACGGCTAGGAAAAGGCAAGCGCGTTGCCACCATGATTCCCGATTCCGCTGAACGGTATTTATCGAAAAGGATTTTTGAGGGCGGGATATAGTAAGCACTCTGCGTTCAGCAATCAGCTGTCGCCAAAACTACCAGTGCCTACGCGGAGCTGAGTGCTGACTGCCGAGTCTGAACATTCGAATGCGGGCATGAACAGCAAGAAGCAAGGATTCGCTACTCGCGCGATCCACGTTGGCCAGGAAGCCGACGCGGAAACAGGCGCCATCACGGTTCCTATTTACGCAACCTCCACATACGTCCAGCAGGAGATTGGTAAGCACAAGGGCTACGAATATGCCCGAGTTTCCAATCCAACGCGCACACGGCTCGAGGAAAATCTAGCTTCGCTGGAGGGAGGCGTCGCGTCCCGGGTCTTTGCCAGCGGCATGGCAGCCATCAATGCCCTTTGCACGATGTACAAGTCTGGGGACCACGTGGTTTGCGGCGACAATCTCTACGGCGGCGTGCCCCGGCTCTTTAATCAAATTCTGGCCGGCTACGGAATTGAATTTTCATATGTCGATACCAGCCACGCCCGCAACGTCCAGCGCGCTATTCGCAAATCGACGCGCATGGTCTACGTCGAAACTCCAACCAATCCTTTGATGACCCTCAGCGATCTGCACGCCATTAGCGACATTTGCCGAAGCAAGAAGGTAGATCTGGTCGTGGACAACACCTTCATGTCGCCTTATTTTCAACGACCGATTGCCCAGGGCGCTGACATGGTGGTTCACTCCACGACAAAATTTCTGAACGGCCACAGCGATGGTCTAGGCGGCGTCGTTGTCTGTACCAGACACGAGCAAGCCGAGCAACTCGGCTTTATCCAAAAAGCAGCCGGCGCGATTCTTTCGCCCTTCGAATGCTGGCTGGTGCTGCGGGGAGTGAAGACATTGGCGGTTCGCATGGAGCAGCACGATCGCAACGGCCGCGCAGTCGCCGAATTCTTGTCACGGCACAAGAAAGTGCAAAAGGTTTTCTATCCCGGCCTCCCGGATCATCCGCAATACACCCTTGCGCAGAAACAGATGACAGGCTTTGGCTCGATGATCACGTTTGAGACCGGATCGCTAGCCAACGCCAACAAAATGCTTCGCAAAGTTAGCATCTGTTCCCTGGGCGAATCGCTCGGAGGCGTGGAAACGCTTATTTCCCACCCCGCGACCATGACTCATGCCGCACTCGGCGAACAGGGACGAAAAGAAATCGGGATTACCGACGGCATGGTTCGAATCTCCGTTGGGGTCGAGGATGTTGAAGACATTATTGCCGACCTCGACCAGGCTCTTGCGGCAATATAACGAAAACTATCCGACCCACTGACCACCGGGCCATCTGTCGCTTACTCCACCGACTCCTCAATCCACCTCAGGTACTCCGGGCTGCCGCCCTCAACGGCCAGGCAAAGACATTCAGGCAACTCGTAGGTGTGCATCTCTTTGATGGCCACACACACGTGTTCAAAAGCGTCGGCGGTGGTTTTGATCAACATCAACCATTCCTCAGCTTCTTCGGCTTTGCCTTTCCAGCGATAGATCGATTGCACGCCCGGTACGATGTTGACGCACGCCGCCAGCTTGCGCTCGATCAGCATGTCAGCAATACGGCGCGCCTGGTTCTGGGATTCGGCAGTCGTCAGGACGAGTCTTTTGTCGGTCATATAAAATCAGCCTTCAGTCGCAGTTGGAGTTATGCCCGCCAAGATTAAATTCGGAACCTCCGGTTGGCGCGCCGTCATCGCGGAGGAGTTTACCATTGCCAATGTCCGAAGTGCTGTCCACGGGATCGCACGTTACGTGGTCGCACAAAAGACCTCGGGCGCCCGCGTCATCGTTGGCCGTGATCCGCGCTTTCTCGGCGAGACGCTCGTTTCCCTAGCGTCTGAGGTTCTGTGCTCCCACGGCATCACGCCTCTTGTGATCGCCGATCCGGTACCTACTCCAGCGATTGCCTACGCAGTAATTTGCGACCGCGCCGATGGCGCGATCAACTTCACGGCTTCGCACAATCCGCCGGAATACAACGGAATTAAATTTTCCACTCCTGACGGCGCGCCTGCACTGCCAGAGGTGACGCGCGCCATCGAAAGGGAAATCGAGGCTTTCGACACATCCAGCGACAGCTCTCAGAAATCGACAAAGGCTGCGACTCAAGACTTGGATCCCCGCGGCACCTACCTTGCCCGGCTGAAGGAAATCGTCGACCTCAACACCATCAAGAACGCCCGGCTACGTGTGGTATTCGATCCGTTCTGGGGAGCGGCGCGGGACTACTCCGATGCTCTCTTGCGCCAGGCTGGCATAGAGGTCGCCACGGTCCATAATTATCGGGATGTGCTTTTTGGTGGCCACGCTCCCGAGCCCGACAATCACTTGCTGCAAGATGCCAAAGCCAGGATGCGCCAAACTCGTGCCCATGTTGCCATTGCAACGGACGGCGATGCTGATCGCTTCGGCATTGTCGATGAGGACGGCAGCTTTGTTCAGCCCAACTACATTATCGCCCTCCTGTTTGACTACCTGGTTGAGACCCGTGGCTGGAAGAATGGAGTAGGGAAGTCGGTCGCCACCACAAATCTGATCAATGCTCTTGCCCGGTATCATGACATCGAGCTATACGAGACTCCCGTCGGCTTCAAGTACATTGGGGAACTAATCAAAGCCGACAAAATTGTGATCGGCGGAGAGGAAAGTGCTGGCCTGTCAATTCGTCACCATGTGCCGGAGAAAGATGGCATCCTGGCCGGGCTCCTTTGCTGCGAAATGGTGGCCCGCAGAGGCAAAACGCTCACCCAACAGTTGCAAGATCTGTTTGCCAAAGTTGGTTCCTTTTATCCCAAGAGGGAAAACTTCCGCTTGACGGACGAAGTCAAAGCGAAGTTCACTGAGAAGTTGCGGCAGGACCCGCAGGAGTTCTTCGGCCGCAAGGTGAAAGAAGTTGTCCGCACGGATGGTCTCAAACTGCTCTGTGATGATGGCGCGTGGGTCTGCTACCGCCTTTCGGGCACGGAGCCGGTGGTGCGAGTTTATTCCGAAGCGGCTAGCCAGCAGGAACTGGAAAAACTGAGCGCGGCTGCCAAACAATGGATTTTCGAGTAGATCGCCTTCACCGCTCTCGCCTCTTGCCCAATCCGGAGGAGGGCGTGCGCGTTCTCGTGGAACAGGCACCACGTGCGGAGGTTTGGCTCGACGGCCTGGTCCTCAAGCTGCGTCCGTCGCTGAAGGTGCTGTACGCGATCCGCCGCCGCATTGCGACTGGCGCGATCGCTGTTTTTAGCATTTGGTTCTTTGTGCATGTGATGTTCGGTGCCAACGGTATGGTGGTTTATCGCCAGAAAAAGGCTGAGTACCGGAGCCTGCAGCGGGAAATCGGCGGTTTACAGCAGGACAACCAGCGTTTCACCGGACAGATCAAGGCGCTCCAGACTGATCCCAAGGCCATCGAAAAGGAAGCCCGCGAGCAGCTGCATTACGCCCGTCCGGGAGAGGTGATCTTCGTTTCTCCGCCGTCCCTTGCAATCCCGGAATCAAAGAGCGCCAGAAAGTAAAATCTCTGCGCGACTGTTTCAACTCCAACGTTTTGTGCTATAGTTCCTTCACTTTCCTAAGCACTTGGGGTGGTGTGCCGGCAGTGGCAACCTGCAGCGGCGGTTTAAATCTGACTGGAATTACACATCCGCGGCTTAGCCGCTTATCAAAGGAGCTTGCTATGAAGAAGGTTCTTCTCGTTCTGGTTGCGCTCTCTCTTCTCTTCTTTATGGTTGGGCTGGTTTCAGCCGCCGATAGTACTACCGTCAAAGGATATGTGAGTGACTCGCAGTGCGGAGCCAAGGGTGCCAAAGAAGGTCACGCCGATTGCATGAACAAGTGCGTTTCCAAGGGCGCGAAGTATGTAATCGTCACCGACAAGGACAACAAAGTCCTCATGGTCGATAACCCCGACGTACTGAAGGGACACGAGGGACATCACATTGCCGCGACCGGCACTGTCACCGGCGATACCATCCACGTGAACAGCATGAAGATGATGTGAACCAGGGACCAGATAAGCCAAAGGGCGGATTTCATCCGCCCTTTTTATTTGGCTAATCAAGTTGGTATCTCGCGAAGCAGTTGAGTGCAGGCGCCAGCAATCCGTCTCTAGAATGCCTACCGCACCACGCCTTCCAGCGGCGAACTCGCCGTGGCGTAGAGCTTCTTCGGCATGCGTCCTGCCAGATACGCTGCGCGACCTGCAACTACCGCATGTTTCATCGCGTCCGCCATCAGGACTGGATCTTGCGCCCCGGCGATACCGGTATTCATCAGCACCGCGTCGGCACCCAGTTCCATTGCGATGACCGCATCCGATGCGGTCCCCACACCTGCGTCCAGTATCAGCGGCACTCCTGTGATCATCTCGCGAAGTATGCGGATGTTCGCGGCGTTCTGCACTCCCAGCCCACTGCCGATTGGCGCTCCCAGCGGCATGATTGCACTCGCACCTGCTTCCAGCAGCCGCTTGGCAACCACGATATCGTCGGAAGTGTAGGGCAGAACCGTAAATCCTTCTTTGACCAGCACGCGCGTAGCTTCGAGTGTCGCCTGAACATCAGGATAGAGCGTCGCCTGATCGCCAATGACCTCGAGTTTCACCCAATCCGAAAGTCCAACCTCCCGGCCCAGGCGAGCGGTACGAATCGCTTCGTCCGCCGTGTAGCATCCCGCGGTGTTGGGCAGCAGGAAATATTTTCCCGGATCGATGTAGTCGAGCATCGATTCCTTACTGCGGTCGAGATTCACCCGGCGAACAGCGACCGTCACCATTTCTGCCCCGCTCGCTTCGAGCGCCCGTGCCGTTTCTTGAAATGATTTGTATTTTCCCGTTCCCACAATGAGCCGGGAGCGGAACTTACGGCCAGCAATGATTAATGAGTCCATCATGTGCCTATTGTAATGAAATCGCCAGGCGACGGCACTGCCTGCAAAACGGTCCCGCGCATCGAGTTCAGAGTGGTACCATAAAGTGCCTTTCGCTCGGAGGTAGTCCATGCGGAAGCCAGGCCTTTACCTCGTCCTGCTGCTATTCGTTCTGCCGCTAGTTGCGAAGGACGCGTCCACACTGCCAAAGCTGGTTCTTCATGCCAGATACGTACTGGTTACAACGTATTTCGGTGACGAACCCGCCAACGCGCGAATCCCGCCCGATGATCGCCAGGCTGTTGCCGACGTGGAGGACGCGATCCAGAAGTGGGGACGCTATACCCTTGTATATGAGCGCAAAAATGCGGACCTGATATTTCTGGTACGCAAAGGACGCATCGTCGGAGCGCAAGAAGGCGTTGGAATTCACCTGGGTTCAGGGTTCCCAACTCCATCGGTCGGCCCTATTACCGGCGTCGACGCCGGTGATCCCAAGGACATGCTTGCTGTTTACAACGCAGCGCAAGGTATCGATTCCGCCCCGATCTGGCGAGGGCGCCAGAACGACGGCCTCCAGCCTCCCGACATGCCTTTGTTCGCCCAGTTTCGCGCAAAAGTCGAAGCCACTGCCAAGAAACCATAAGCTGCATCGAGATTAACGGGCAAGAGACTCGCTTGCGAGGGAGCTTAGACTTCGGCTCGCAGGAGGTCGGCCATGGTCTCGCGCCGACGGATTAGTTTGACCGATCTCCCGTCGACCAGCACTTCGGCTGCGCGTGGGCGTGAGTTGTAGTTGGACGACAGCACTATTCCATATGCCCCTGTGTCCATAATGGCGAGCAGATCTCCTTCCTCGACAACCGACAACTCGCGATCGCGCGCAAAAAAATCTCCGGTTTCACAAACCGGGCCAACGACGTCTGTTTTCTCAGTCTGCCCGCCGCCAGATCGAACCGGCAAGATTTTGTGATACGCGCTGTATAGGGCGGGCCGGAGTAAATCGTTCATTGCCGCATCAACGATCAAGAATTTTTTGCCATTATTGGTTTTCCGGCGAAGAACTCGGGTGACCAGAACACCTGCCGGGCCCACGATGGAGCGCCCGGGTTCGAGCAACAGACGTACATTCAGACCTTGCAATGGGCGAAGAATCGCCTTCGCATACGCCGCCACACACTCAAAGAAATTGGCGGGGGTCTCGCCTTCATAGTCAATTCCCAGCCCTCCGCCTGCGTCGACATATTGAATTCGATGGCCTAGGGCCCGCAATTCCCGCACAAATTGCGCAACCCTCTCCATGGCAGCCGCAAAGGGCTGAACATCCGTGATCTGTGAACCAATGTGAACGCTCACCCCGCACACGTTCAGATGTTTGCTCTTAGCCGCTTCTCCATACAGGCGAATCGCCTCCCCAATGGGGATGCCAAATTTGTGGCGGTGCAACCCGGTTGAAATGTAGGGATGCGTGTCCGCCGGCACATCGGGATTTACGCGCACTGCAACAGGTGCGGTTTTCTTGAGTTGCGCGGCGCAGTCCGCTAATACCCGCAGCTCAGATTCGCTTTCCACATTGAACAGCAAGATGCCCGCTTTGAGCGCAGCCCTCATCTCCTGGCGCGTCTTGCCCACGCCGGAAAACACGGTTTTCCTCCCTGCGGCGGTACGGCTCACGCGTAACACGCGTTCGAGTTCGCCGCCGGACACCACGTCAAAGCCGCTCTTCATTCCGGCCAATAGCCGAAGAATTTGCAGATTGGAGTTGGCTTTTACCGAGTAACAGATTGTGTGAGGAATTGGATGAAATGCCCGCTCAAACTCTCGAATCCGACTGCGGATCGCGCCGGCAGAATATAGGTATAGAGGTGTTCCGAAACGGTCAGCCAGGCCGGTTATCGAGACATTTTCGCAATGCAGAACCGAAGGAGCGCCTTTGGAATCGTGATATTCAAAAGGCGAGCGCCAATGTCTGACACTCACGTCCGGTTCCCAGCGTCGCCTTTGACCCGCATCACAACCACTGTCTGATCGTCGAAGGCGTCTTCGCTCCCTGCGTGCTCAGTCACTGCCTTAAAGATTGCATCGACGACCGCTTCGGCTGACAAGGCACAACTGGCCGTAATAACCCGTTCTAAACGCCCGCGACCAAAGAGTTCTCGAGACTTGTTTTGCGCATCCAGGATGCCGTCACTGAAAAATACGAATAAATCACCCGGGCCGGGTTTGAAGCTAAATTCGTCGTACTCGGCATCGTCAAACAATCCTAAAGGCAGCCCAGTAGCTTCGATAATTTCGATTTTGCCATCGTGGCAATAGACTGGCCGGGGTAAGCCAGAATTTGCAACTCGCAACTCCAGCCGCTGGTCATCCCACAGCGCGTAGATCAGAGAGACAAACTGGCCATCGATGCGCCGTTCACTGAGCGAGAAATTCACCGCCGACAGCATTTCAGAAGGTGACGGCTCGATCGGCGCGTGCGACCGCAGAATTCCGCTGACCAAAGCGGCATAGATCGCTGCCGGCGCTCCCTTGCCGCTGACATCGCCAACAACGATGGCCATGCGCGAGAGAGAATAGCTCATGAAGTCGTACAGGTCCCCGCCGATGGCCCTTGCCGGTACGAATCTGGCGGCGACCTCCAGATGGGGGATTTGCGGCAAGCTGTGCGGCAACAAGCGAAATTGCAACTCCCGCGCCATTGCCAGATCGCGCTCCAGTCGCGACTCCTGCTTGGCGATCTGCTCATACAACTGCGCGTTTTCGATTGCAATCGCCACCTGCGCTGCCAATGTTGTCACCGTGCGCTTGTGATCGTCGGTGAAAAAGCCCCGCCGCGTATGCTCCAGGTCGAGCACCCCGATCGCTTTCCCTTTATAAATAAGCGGCGCAGCCAACTCGGAACGCGTTTCAGGATTCAGTGCGATATAACGCGCATCTTTGCTGACGTCGGGCACCAGCACAGCTTGTTTGTGCTGCGCTGCATAACCCACCACACCTTGTCCGACGCTTATATCGTGCTTCAAATGTATATTCTCTTGAAAGCGCAGTGAAAATCGATGCTGCAGTTTTTCGCCGCTCGAGTCGAGCAGCAGAATGCTGAACATCTGATAGTCGATCAGGCGGCTCAGCAGCTCGGCGATCCGCTTTAGCAATTCATCGAGGTTCAGGATGGAGGTCAATTCACGTGCAATTTCATTCAGCAGAACCAGCGTGCGGGCCTGACGGGTGGTGCGCGTGTACAGGCGCGCATTCTCGATTCCCACCGCCATCCGCGATGCAATCAGCATCAACAACCGTTTGTGTTCTTCGGTGAAGTAGTCGGGTTCGCGGGATTCGATGTCAATCACGCCAATGACGCGATTTTTGACGACTAAGGGCAGGGCCAGTTCAGAGCGAACGTTCGGGACGGCAGAAATATAGCGTGGATCCTTGGTGACATCGCCAACCAGCACCGGTTCGCGCCCCTGCGCCGCGACACCGCTTACTCCGCAGCCCACTTTCACTCGGATGCGCTCGGCTACCTCCCGCGAATATCCGACTTGAAACCGGATGCGCAGCTCCTGAGTTTTCTCGTTCAGGAGCAGGATGGCAAAGATTTCGTAATCTATGACTTTGCGGACGAGTTCCGCCACGCGGCTTAGCGTGGTGTCCAGGTCGAGGGTAGTATTGACAACGTCCGCAACTTCAAGCAGAAGCGGATCGACTCTAGATTGAAATTCTGCCTCGGTAGCTGCCGTTTCCACGCCCCTATAATATCAGTCGCTTCGGTGAGCTTCGCCACCCTCGAATTTATGCAACCGTAGCGGTCTCGCTCGCGTATTGACTATTGTGAGCTGTTAAACTAGGGCATAGAAGGGGGTAAACATCATGCACCTCTTCGGTTTTGTGTTCTTCCCGTTTTTTGGCTTCGGCCTCGTGCTGTATTTTCTCCCGTCGATTCTTGCGCTTGCGCGAAGCAAACGGGACATCACGGCGATCTTTGTCCTGAATCTATTGCTCGGCTGGACCGCAATAGGCTGGGTAATTGCCCTGGTTTGGGCCTTAAAGCAAGACGTGCAAGTAGTAGTCCGCTGAATCTCGGCTGAAGCCTTCTCCACTCAGTCCACGGTATGCTTGGCCGTGTAGCCTTCGCGCGCAATGACCTGATACTTCACATCTTTTCCCTTCTGATCGTGCACTTTAAGCGGGCCGCCATCCGGGGCAATTACCTCCACTTTCAACTTCCGATAGCTGCCATCAAGCTTTGGGTTACTGGGGTGATAAGCAATCTGATATTGGTTGCGGATATCACCGGCGATGTCATGAAAAATCTCAGGGTATTCCGCCTGAAACCGCGGCTGATAGAAACGCCCGCCGGTGAGCCGGGCAAACGTCTGCATTTCGTTGTCGGCTTGATAGTAGTCCATCCGACTGACGGGAATACCCATGCCACGGGTCATTCCCGTGCAGTGGTTGACTTCGCACCACTCGCGCAGCGTCCACCCGATGCTGACGGGGAAAATAGTTACATCTTTTGTCGTTTTGACCTTCTTGATGGTCTGATCAAGATTGAGTTTGCTGAAGCTGTCGAAACCGGTACTGACCAGAATGATGTACTTGTGCCCTTCGATGCGGTCCAGACGGTCAAGCGTGTCATAAAGCGCATCGAACATATTGGTTTCTGAAAACCCTGGAATCCGCAGTTGGTTCAACGCGCCCAGGAGAGCCCCCTTGTCCTGGGTGAAGTCGACCAGAATCTGCGGCTTCATGTCGTAGTATTCCACCGCGACCCAATCGTCTTTCTTGAGGCTCTGCACAAAGCTGTATGAGGCCTGAAGAGCGTCTATCATGAAGGCGTAATTTGTGGCCGCATACTCAACCAGCAGTACCGCGGTTATGGGTGCCTCGGAAACATTGAAATTGCTGATAGTCTGCTGCACACCATCTTCGAAGATTCGGAAGTTGTCTTTGTGTAATGACGAAATGAACTGCCCATCTTTCGTCGTTACCATGACCGGCACTTCCACCAGAGGCACGTTCACCTGGATTGAATAATCCGGCATACCCTCAATTTTCTTGGGCTTCTCCGGTGGTGGAGGCGGAGGTTCCTCCTTCTTCTTCGGAATGGCATAGGGACCAACGTCTGTAGTGGGTCCGCCCGCCTCTGGCGGAGGGGCTTGCTGGTTAGGATTGGTCGGCGTTTGATCCTGGGCTGGAGTCGGAAGACTCCATGTAACCATCACAGTTGCGCACAGTACCATCAGCAGACGAAAACAGGCTTGCTTCAGGCTTTTCAATCCTGCGAATCGAAAATTAATGTTGCCGGACATCAAATGACCCTATGCTAGTATATGACGCAGAGCTTCGCGATGGGGATGTTTGCTGTGCTTCCGCTTTCCCTCCTTACTCAGCAAACAAAGCATAAAGCGAAGTGGCACCTTGCAGTTTGAGGATTGGTAGGCATCCTCCTGGGGAATTATGGTGACTGGACGAGGTCTTCTCGCCGCCGTTGTATCTTGCTTTTTGCTCTCGTTCGTAGCTGCTGCCCAACCGCCCAAACCTGTCGACACCATTCCCGTGGCACAGATCCATGCCGGGATGCGAGGGGTAGCCTACACCGTTTTTCAGGGTACGAAACCCGAGCCGATGGATGTAGAGGTTCTTGGCGTGCTGAAGAACGCCAACGGGCCCAAAGGCGACATCATCCTGGTTCGCCTCGGGGGCGCCAAGGCTGAATATACCGGCGTTGTGGCCGGCATGAGCGGCAGCCCGGTTTACTTCGACGGGAAACTTGCCGGTGCAGTGGCCTTCCGCATCGGAGAGTTTTCCAAGGAGCCGATCGCGGGTGTAACCCCCATCTCCGAAATGCTGGAGATTAGCGCCATTGACCAGACTCCTACATCAGTTCCGGTTGAAGCGAAAGCATCTACCGGGGCATCCAGCAAGACTGCCAGTCCGGGCGCCGGCTCTTCGCTTCAGAACTTCTCGAACTATCTCAAGCCAATTGAAACGCCGCTGGTTTTCAACGGGTTCTCCGAGGGCACGGTCCAGCGCTTCGCCTCACAGTTTGCCGCCTCTGGCATCGTACCGGTCATGGGTACGGGATCGGTGAGCGATGCCAAACAGCCAGACCCTCTGGAGCCGGGCTCCGCCGTTAGCGCCATCCTCGTACGCGGAGACATGGATATCGCCGCCACCTGCACCGTAACGTACATGGATGCTGAACATCTGTTGGCCTGCGGTCATCCGCTCATGCAATTTGGGATGATCGACATTCCCATGACAAAGGCTCAGGTGTTGGCCACCTTGCCGTCGCCGCTGAACGCCTTCAAGATTGTCAACGCTACTGAGCCAGTCGGTGCCTTCGTCCAGGACCGTCACAACGGCATTCTCGGTGAATTTGCCAGGAAACCCGAAATGATCCCGGTGACCTTAACCATTCACGCCGAGTCCGGGGACAATCAAATTCATTACGAAATTCTCAATAACGCTCGTCTGAGCCCGGTTGCGATGATGGCCACTGTCTTCAATGCCTTGCATGGAGTCAATGAATACGGTGAAGAAATTACCTATCGGATGAAGGGAAGAATCGGAGTCGAGAAATATCCCGATGTCGCCCTGCAAGATATGTTTGCCGCCGTCGATGGCGGACAGCCGCCTGCCATGCTGGCCGCGACTTCCTTAGGCGAACGCTTTAGCCGCATCTACGATAATCCCTACAGCATGCCCGAAATTAGCGGTGTGCAACTCGACTTCGACATCGTCCACGAACGGCGCTTCGCGCGTCTGGAGAGCGCTCGCACCGACGTAACGGAAGCGCGCCCCGGCGACAACATCACAATTGAAGCATTGCTGCGCCCCTATCGTGGCGACGCCATTCTGCAACACATTCCGGTTCAGATTCCCACTTCCGCATCCAAAGGACCGCTCCGCATCCTCGTCAGCGACGGCGATAGCTTAGACCATCTCCGTCACGGCTCACCGCTGATGGCACGCAAGTTGGACTTGGCATCAACCATCGCGTTCCTCAACCAGGAACACGTCAATAATCGCGTCTATGTGTCTCTGCTCGAAGCCAATCCGGAAGCCATGATCGCGGACAAGATCATGCCGTCGCTTCCCCCCTCCATAATGAATGTCATGGACGGCATGCGGGGCACGCAGGACATGGTGGTTTCGAACGAGTCTTCTGTCAATGAGACTTCGACCGCGCCCTTGGAGTACGTTGTCGCCGGTGCGCAGGTGCTCACGATCAACATCAAGTAGCTAAGCCGAACCGGGTTATCTGTTGGGCCGACCTACTGACTACTGGCTAATCACTACACGTGCTGTGCTAATCTGACTCTTCCTCCCTACTTTGTTCATGAGGTTCCAAATTGCAAATCCGTCTCAGTAAGTTGGTTCCTGTTCTGTGCCTCTTTGTCCCCGTTTTGGTGTTCGCCGATGGTACCCGCACTTGGGAGCAGTCCAAGTTCGACGATTTGATAAAAGGTACGCCCGATTCCGTAGCTATCTCTAACACAGGCGGCCTCGAACTGGCTCCGGCCTTCAAAATGCTTTCAACCACTCCCTCCACATATTTGTGGTCGATCGCTGCCGACCGGAACGGAAATCTCTACGCAGCGGCAGGCTCACCCGCCCGCGTCTACCGTATTAGCGCCGACGGTAAATCGGCGGTCATTTTCGAGCCCCATGAACTTCAGGTCCAGGCGCTGGTGGTCGACAAAAACGGTGTGATCTTCGCCGCTACCAATCCGGATGGCAAGATTTATAAAGTGGAACATCGCAATGCCGGGGCAAAGACAGACTCAGAAAAACCCGGCATTGATTCCGCCTGGAGTTCCTCCGTGTTTTTCGATCCTGATAGCAAATACATCTGGGCGCTTGCTTTCGACAAGGATCAGAACCTCTACGCGGCAACCGGCGATCCGGGTCAAATCCTTCGCATAAACCCCGATGGCAAAGAATCAATTTTCTTCAAGAGTGATGAAGCCAACATTCGGGTGCTAGCCTTTGACCCGAAAGGCGATCTTATTGCCGGATCCGATGGCAGCGGACTCATCTACAGGATTACTCCGAACGCGGATGCCTTTGTTCTTTATAGTGCGGCCAAGAAAGAGATAACCGCTCTCGCCATCGACAAGGACGGTACCATCTACGCAGCCGGTGCCGGTGAAAAGCATGGCGGAGTAGCGTCAGCTACTGGTGCCGGTTCTATTTCGATTTCGTCCCCAACGGCAGGCGCAGTGCAAACTTCTCCTTCCGCGTCACCCGCCGCTGTGGCTCCGGTCATCAGCGTCACATCTGCCCCGGCTGGGGGTTCGGAGATCTACCGGATCGCTCCCAACGGCTCCCCGGCACGCATCTGGAACTCTCATGAAGACCTCGTTTATGCCCTGGCCTTTGACCATCAAGGCCGTTTGCTTGCAGGAACCGGCAATCGAGGACACATTTTCGCCATCACCGGTGCAGATCAATACACAGATCTTCTCAAAGCCACAGCGAACCAGGTTACTGCCTTCAGTGCCGCCTTGGGGGGCGGGCTCTACGTTTCCACCAGTAACCTCGGAAAAGTATTTTTGTTAGGCGCGGAATCTGCCTCCGAAGGCACCTATCAGAGTGATGTCTTCGATGCGCATATTTTCTCCCGCTGGGGTCGGGCAGAATTTCGTGGCACTGGCAATGTCGATCTTTTCGTTCGTAGCGGTAACGTAGACAATCCCGACCGTAATTGGAGTCCGTGGAAGAAAATCGACTTGCAGAAGGATGCTCAGATCGGCGTGCCCGCTGCTCGCTTTGTGCAGTGGAAAGCTGTTTTGCATTACGGCGATCACCCACCTCGCGTGGACAGCGTAGCCCTAAGTTACCTCCCGGAGAATGTTCCCCCGGAATTTGATGAGGTCTCAGTGCAAGTCGGTGTCCGCTATCAGTCCGTGCCGAGACCCGCCGGGGCAGACCCCACGCAGCAGCATTTCGATATGGCTCCGCCCTCCACTCATGACAAGGATTCCATCGGGGTGAAGTGGCTTGTGCATGACGACAATGACGACCAAATGGTGTACTCGGTCTACTATCGCGGCGATGGCCAGACCCGCTGGCTTCTGTTGAAAGATGGTTTGACCGACAAGTTCTATTCCTTCGACGCCTCGCTGCTACCGGACGGCGGATACACCGTCAAGATCGTGGCTTCCGACGCTCCATCGCACTCTCCCGGGGAGGCGCTCACCGCCGACCGAGAAAGCGCGCGCTTTGAGGTGGACACCACACCTCCGCAAATTTCGAACCTGACAGCGTCGGCCGATGGCTCCAAAATTCACGTGAATTTTCGCGCCGCTGACAGTTTTTCGCCAATCAAGAGAGCTGAATATTCGGTTGATGCAGGCGATTGGCAGTACGTCGAGCCCGTGGGTCAAATCTCCGATTCAAAAACGGAAGCCTATGATTTCCAGGCTGCTGTTCCTGCCGATCTGCCGCCTCCGGTTAAGCCGCTGGAGAACAGCGCAGCGAATCAAGTCGAGCATGTCGTCGTCGTGCGGGTCTACGATCGTTACGACAATATGAGCTCCGCCAAAACGGTTATTCGCGCGAAGTGATCGAGTGAGATGGGTGGGTGACTCTTTAAAGATCAATCCCTCGAGTGTGGGATAACACGTTGTCTGCCCGTCGCAATTCCGGAAACTTCCACGCCCAGATTGCGATCACGAGCAGTGTGCCGACGCCTCCCAGAACGACCGCCGGCACAGTCCCGAACCAATGGGCCGTCACGCCTGATTCGAATTCGCCAAGCTGATTCGACGCGCCAATGAACAGCATATCCACCGCATTCACGCGTCCGCGCATTTCATCGGGAGTTCCGAGTTGCACCAGAATCGCCCGGATCACGACACTCACCATGTCGCTTGCACCCACCAGCAGCAGTGAGACCAGCGACAGCACGAGATTGTGGGAAATCCCAAAAACAATCGTGAAAACTCCGAACCCGGCCACAGACCACAGCATGATCGGTCCTGACTTGCCTCGGATGGGCCGATGCGCAAGCAGAATCGCCATGATGCCTGCGCCTACGCCAGGAGCGCTGCGCAACAAACCAAGCCCCCATGGGCCGGTGTGCAATATCTCTCGCGCATAGACGGGAAGAAGCGCGACGGCTCCGCCGAGTAGCACGGCAAACAGATCCAGCGAAATGGATCCCAGAATAAGCTTGTGTGCCCAAATGTAGCGGAATCCGGCCAATATGGTCGCCGTCGATATCGGTCCTCGGGAACCGGGCATCCCTTGTGCTCTAATCCGCTGGGTCGTAAGCGACGCCCCCGCACCAACTACCATCGCGACCGCGTACACTCCGGCAGCACCATGAAAGAGCGCGTACAAAAGCCCTCCACAGGTAGGACCCAGAATTGTTGCGGCTTGGAAGATGGTCGAATGCCACGCGACTGCATTCGAAAAATGCTCCTGTGGTACCAGTTGCGGAAGTAGGGAGCGGCTCGCCGGAAAGCTGAAGGCTCGTATTGACCCCAACAGAATCACCACCGCGTAGATTGGATAGACTGATCCAGTTCGAAGTAGCGAAATTACCAG
Organism: Terriglobales bacterium; assembly: GCA_035623255.1. Lineage (GTDB taxonomy): Bacteria > Acidobacteriota > Terriglobia > Terriglobales > Acidobacteriaceae > JAFAGX01. The sequence goes on from DASPTU010000125.1 coordinate 54,277, forward strand.
CAGTAACCCCGAGCAAACAGCCGACGCCGCATAACAGGCAACGAGGACTTTCCGGCGGTCGTAGCGGTCCACCGCATGTCCGGCGGGTAAGAATAGCGCAAACCCGGGAAGAAACTGTGCCAGACCGATTAGTCCCAGGTCGAGAGGACGGCGGGTAATCTCATACACCTGCCACGCCACCGCGACCGCCTGCATTTCCAGCGCAATGACGATGCAAAAGCGCGCGGCCAAGTATGCTTTGAAATCCCGATACCCCAGAGCAATTCGCCCCGCGGACGTGGACTCGGCAGCTGTCGCCATCTCGTTACTTTACAATGGATGAATCCCGCGATGACTCGATGGCTCGATCTTGCGGCATGGATCGCCTGCATCATCTATTCCACCATCCCCACTTTCTGGTTCATGGTTCATCCGCGAGCGGAGTATTGGCGCTCGCGGAGGCGCTCGCCATATCTCACTCTGCTGCCTGCCTGGATTTTTATGTGGATCGTTCTCGCGGTATTGACGGCTCCGTGGCGTCTTGCGAGGCTTTATTCAAGTAAGTGGGGGTGGATCCTGGCAATCCTGCTGTTCGCAATGGGATTTTGGCTCTATTCGCAATCTGGCAAGCATTTCAGCGCGAAGCAGTTGGGGGGTATTCCCGAGCTTGTTCCCGCCCATCACGAGCAGCATCTCGTGACCACCGGCATTCGCGCTCGGGTGCGGCATCCCGTCTACCTTGCTCATCTTTGCGAAATGCTGGCCTGGAGTTTGGGAACAGGTTTGATCGTCTGCTTTGGGCTCACTGCAATTGCGGTGCTTACCGGCTCAATTATGATTCGAATGGAAGACGCGGAACTGTCCCGAAGATTTGGGCCGTCCTACGAGGACTATAGGCAGAATGTTCCGGCGCTTCTGCCAAGGCTAGGCCGCCGTTCTTGATCGATTAAGGCCGGATCCGCTAAGAGATCCTGTCGTTATCGCGCCTGTTCAGGAGAGGTGAGACGATTCGACGAACGCATGCTCGGACTTCAATCCCCGAACGCGCTTGATGTCCATCAACTCCGCCGCTTTCTTTGCAATGTGCTCGGCGCTGACCTCGAATTCCTTGATCAGCTCCCAGGGCGCGCCCGAGTCGCCGAAACGGTCCTTCACGCCAATTGCTCCCGTGATGACCGGCATTCCGTATAACAGCGGAGTTTCCGTAATCACGTTGCTGACACGCCAAGCTAGAGGACCAATCTGGTGCTCTTCTGCAGTCACAATCACTCCGGTTTCGCGGGCCGCACGCAGAATCGCAGCTTCATCAATTGGCTTAAGCGTATGCATGTTAATAACGCGGGTCTCGTAACCGTACTCTCTCTTCAAAATCCATGCCGCCCGCATTGCCTCGGGAACCATTGGCCCGCATGCAATGATTGTTAAATCTTCGTCCTCATCCTCGTGATCGGCGGCAAAAATGGTCTCGAATGCGTCGGCAAAATTCGCGTCCTCGCCGCGCAAACGAATCACATTGGCCTGTCCAAACTGAAATGGAGTGTACTGATCTGTAACGATGGGAGTCGACTCGCGAGCAAACCGTATGTATTTCGGGCCGCGATGCTTCAACAGCAGGTAATCGGTTGCCTTCTTGGTCTCATTCACATCACAGGGCACCACAACCGACATGTTGGGCAGCCCGCACATGGCGAACAGATCTTCCAGCGCCTGGTGCGTCGCTCCATCTGGCCCTACCGACACTCCGCCGTGAGCCCCCGCAATCAGGACATTAAAGCTCCCGTAACATATCGATGTTCGAATCTGGTCCAGATTTCTGGCAGCCGCGAACGTTGCATACGTCCCCAGCACGGGCAGCTTGCCTTCCTTCGCTAGTCCTGCCGCTGCGGATGTCGCCGATTGCTCTGCAATCCCCATGCTGATCCAGCGGTTCTTGCGCTCTGGTTTACTGGTGTAGAACTCACTAATCGTGATCGACCCGGAAATATCCAGGCCCAGGCAAACCACGCGCTCGTCATCACCATTCTCCGCCAGGGATTGCCCAAAACCCATGCGCGTGGGCTTCATCTGCGCTTTCATGGTCTCTGTGGCATTCCACCAGTAATTCCGGGTGAACTTCGGCATCTTCGCCTCAAGCTGGCGATCGACCTCATGCTGATATTGCTTTGCTTTCTCCAGCAGCCGCTGCACCGGAATTCTCTCAGTGACACCCAGCTCCGCGAGCCCTTTCATCATCTCCTCGTAGTTCGGCGATTTTCCGTGCCATCCGGCAACACCCTCTATGAAACTTACGCCCTTGCCCTTGACCGTGTTGGCCACGATCAAGGTTGGCTTGCGGAGGGCGGTTGACTTCGCCTCTTCAAGGGCCTCGACCACCAGCTTCATATCGTGGCCGTCGATATGCATGACCTCCCATCCGAAACTTCGGTACTTTTCTTCCAAGGGATCAATATTCATCACTTCGGAAACCAGGCCGTCGATCTGCAGGCGATTCTTGTCCACAATGCCAATAAGGTTATCGAGTCCGTAGTGGGCGGCTTCCATCGCGGCTTCCCAGATTTGACCCTCCTGCTGCTCACCGTCGCCCATAATGCAGAAGGTTTTGTAATTCTTCTCATTCAGCTTTCCGGCCAGTGCAATCCCTACGGCTACACTTAGACCTTGTCCCAGCGATCCCGTTGATACCTCCACCCCGGGCAGTTTCAGCCAATGCGGGTGGCCCTGATATGGCGACCAGAGCTTGCGCAGCAGAACGACGTCATCAATCGGGCAAAATCCGGCAAAGGCCAATCCGAGATACAAGCTGGGCGCTTTGTGACCGGTCGACCAAATGATCCGGTCGCGGTCCGCCCAGGACGGATCCCATGGATCGTGCTCAGCTACTCGAAGGTAGAGTGCAGCGGCGATGTCCATGATCGAAAGCGTGCCGCCCGCGTGCCCTGAGCCGGCCGCACACAGCGCCACCAGATCGTAGCCGCGCATCAGCCTGGCGGCGTCTTCCAGTTCTTCAACCGTATATTTGCGAATAATTTCGCCGGATACAGAATTCCTGATGGCCATAGTCGGGTCCCCTGGCGCGGCGTGGAGGAATCAATGCCTGCGCATGACTGCGATGGATTTCCACAAAATCGAGTCTAGGTGGGAATGTCTCTCGTACTCAGTGCGCCTTATCACAACGCGGTGTGACGTTGGTTGCCTGCGAACCCCTGTTGTTGTGATCCCCAGTGGAGCGAGTGGTTTAAACAGCCGCTAGAACCGCCAGCGGGTTGCGGCGTTCAGCGATTTCTTCTCGTCAAGGGCAAATACAACTGTCGGGCGGACCGCGTAAATCGGCTCCTTGAGCGTCAAGATCGGCTCTTCAAACGAGGACATGTCCCAATCGTATTTCTTCTCATAAAGTCGAAGAAACCTGCGGCGCAGTTCGACATCGCCAACTTCTTCTGCAATTCCTTCCAGAACGACAGCATGGTCGGCCTGGTCGGTTCCGATCGCGCAGCGATCATTGGCGCTAAGATTTTTCGCCTTGCGCGACTGCCTCCCCGAGCTGAAATAAAACCTTCCGTCCATCCACAGTCCCCAAACGATCATCAAATGCGGCCGGCCATCTGGACGCACTGTCACCACCCAGTAGTTGTGGCTTTTCTTCAACTGGTGTTCCGCCCACTTCCAGGGCAACAGGCCCTTAGTCCCTTTCGGCAGGCCGTAACCTGGCATGTAGGGACGGCTCGCCTTCGGCACAGTCGAAGCCTTTACCTTGGAATGGCGCATGATTACACCAAGATTGGTTACTGAGCCGCGAGCTATCCTTCGCGCTTTACAGATTCTTTCTCGTCCACTGATCGATCCGCTCCAGCGCTTTATTCAAGTTGTCTAAAGAGTTGGCCACACTGAAGCGCAGGTATCCTTCTCCATACTCCCCAAAGGCAGTCCCGGAAAGGCAAGCCACGCCCGCCTCTTCCAAGAGCGCATCCGCCAGCTTCTTCGATCTCCAACCAGTCTTGGTAATGTTCGGGAACACATAAAACGCACCCTTCGGCATGCGGCACGAGAATCCCTTGATGCGATTTAGCCCTGCCACAAACGCGTCCCGTCTGCGTTGAAACTCACTCCGCATGTGTTCAACCGAAGATTGATCTCCGCGAATAGCTTCAATGCCAGCCACCTGGGTAAAGCTTGCCGTGCACGAATTGGAATTCGTCATCAGACGCGTGATATGCGTCGCCAGATCCGGGCGCATCACGCCATAACCCATTCGCCATCCCGTCATGGCATAGGTCTTGGAAAAGCCGTCCAGGAGAATGGTGCGCTCTTTGAAGCCCGGAACCGACATGATCGAGTAGTGCTCACCGTCGAAAATCAATCGGCAATAAATCTCATCCGACAAAACCATAACATTGCGATCGCCGATGGCTTCTGCGATCTCCCGAATGTCCTTTCGGTTAAGCACGCCGCCGGTGGGATTATGGGGCGAATTCAAAATGATAAGCTTCGTTCGATCGGTGATCAGGGCCGCCAACTCGTCCACGTCGAGGCTGAAATCTCTTTCCTCGTGCAACCGGACCGGCACTGCCTTGGCGCCGAGATAGTTAATCATCGACTCATAGATCGGGAACCCCGGATTCGGATAGATGACTTCATCGCCCTCATCTGCCAAGGCCAGCAGGCTGAAGAAGATGATCGGCTTGCCTCCCGGAACGACAACTACCTCGTCGCTCGTCACGGGCACGCCGCGTGATCGGCTGACTTCTTCCGCGATTGCCTGCCGTAACTCCGGCAAACCCGCCGACGGACCGTAATGCGTCCAGCCACTGTGTAGGGCTTTAACCGCTGCTTCGACAATATTTCCAGGGGTATCGAAGTCCGGCTCGCCAATTTCCAAATGGACGATCTCTTTGCCCTGGCGCTCCAGCGCCCGGGCCTTGTTCAATACCTCGAAAGCTGTCTCGGTACCAAGCCGCGACATGCGCTCGGCCAGACGCAGCTCGTATTGGGTAGCCTTTTCCATCGTAAGGGTAGACATTATATTCCTCCCCGGCGCAGACGACGTTCGCAGCATGCGGCGAGTCAGCGGAACCGCTAGATCACGCGACACTATTATCCAATGCCACTCGAATCTCGTCAGCTTCTGACATCACCGGCACAAGTGACTCGCCAACCGCCTTCCTTCTGCGCTGGCTGAAGAAACTTGTTCGCGACATCATGCCGCTGTTGTTGACATCCCTGGAAATAGACCGTCACTCCAGTGAGCACCTGATGCCATCGCAAAATGCATCGCCAGACGGCACCAGATTTTGGGCGAAAATGAACTTTTCCCAGTCGCTTTGCGTCCTATGTTAAAGCATCATGTATGAGGCCTGCGGAATGTATATTCCTGCGATGCGACAAAGGGACACTCGGGGATCATCCTTATGACTAACGAGATTCAACGCGGCGATTCGCTCGAAGCCGCTACATCGGCGACAACCCGTCCCCAGCCCACGCTGCGGAAAGTCTTTATCGGTCCTCGTGGGTTGCGCGCAGGATGGAAGGTTCTCATTTTCGTCCTGATCTTCTTCGCTGGGGTTCTCTGCCTGCAACCTCTAGGCAGGCTGCTGGGCCAGATTAACCCCAAGGCGCCGCCACCGCCCGGAGCGGCTCTTCTGCATGAATTCCTTGGCATGGCTGCCGTCCTCATCGCCACCGCCATTATGGCCAAATTTATCGACCACAAACCCTGGGGTTACTTTGGAACACCTCTGCAGAACGCATTTCGCTCGAACTTCTGGATCGGGGCTGCCGTCGGACTTGGTACATTGGCCCTGCAACTCGAAATCATGCATTTTTGCGGATGGTTCGACTATGGCACGCAGCAGCTTCATGGCGCCGCAATTGTTGCCTATGGCGGGCTGTGGGCTCTCATGTTTCTGTGCGTCGGAGTGACCGAAGAAGGTGTTCTGCGCGGTTATGTGCAGCGTGTCACCACCGATGGGCTGAGCAGGTTACCCGGAGGCTGGAGTTTCTGGACTTCCGCTCTGCTCTTCTCAATTGTCTTCGCGGGTGGACATATCTCAAATCCCGGCGAAAACAGGTTCGGCATCATTATGGTTCTCATCGACGGCATGGTCATGTGCTTTAGTCTTTGGCGTACCGGCGATCTTTGGTTTGCTATCGGCAATCACGCTGCCTGGGACTGGGGCGAGACCTTCCTGTTCGGGACACCCAATAGCGGCTTTCGCGGCCAGGACGTTCTTATGAATCCGTCCTTTCACGGCCCTCTTCTGCTTGCCGGAGGTACCGACGGTCCCGAAGGTAGTGTGCTGGTGTTGCTGTCAGAGGCGCTGGTCGTCCTGCTTATTGCCTTCATCTATCATCGGCGAAGGTTTCCGCTGATCACCGACCATATTCCGGCTGAACAAGGCGATCTTCAGGTGACTTACGCACCTCCTGACCCCGCGACGCGGAATTAACGGGCTCGTTGCAGAGGCAAGGCTGTCACGGAATCTAGGGGACAGTTGTGCACATAACCGTTGAGCTGACCTCCTTCGAGCTTGTTTATTACCTGAGTTCAAGTCCATTGCTCGGCCCTCGGTCAACGACGAATCAACACCAACTCAAGTAAAATAAAAGCTTGCAACCTTTGCCGATCCCGTCCGCCGGCGACTTCCGGCGGCGCCTTGAGAGCCAATGCGGCAACTGACCCGTCTCATTCGCTACGTGGCCCCGTATTGGTGGCAACTTCTATCTTCTGTTTTGTTGATGGCATTGGTTGGCCTGCTCGACGCCTTCCGCGTTCTGCTGGTTGGGCCAGTGCTGGACCGCGTGTTGAATCCTTCCAGCGGCTCGAACGACATTCGGCTTTTTACCATCCCTGGAACTGGTCACAACATTTACCTGCAGCAGTTCGTGCCCTCGCACCTTCACAATGCGTGGACAATCGTTGCTTACGCCCTTGTTGCCTCAACCGTGTTGAAGGGAATCTTCGATTACGCTGGCACATACCTGGTGAACTATGCCGGATTCGGCATGATCACCGACTTGAGAAACAACCTGTACGACTCCGTTCTGCGGCGCTCGGCAACTTTCTTCCAGAAACACACGACCGGCACATTGGTTTCAACCATTGTGAACGACATCGAGCGCGTGCAGTACGCGATGTCGACAGTAATGGCGGAGTTTCTGCAGCAGCTGTTTACGTTGATCTTCACCGCCATCGTGGTTGTGCTTCTCGGCGGAAAACTCGCCTGGGTGTTATTGCTGTTTGTGCCATTCATTATTTATTCGGCGGGAAAGATCGGACGAAGAGTACGGCACACCACTCGCCGTGGCCAGGACAAACTGGCGGACATTCAAAACATCCTGCATGAAACCATTACCGGCAACCGCATCGTCAAGGCGTTCAACATGGAGTCGTGGGAGATTGCCCGGTTTCACAAAGCAGCGCGACGTCTTTTCTGGGCTAACCTGCGGTCCGTGGCCGCGGCCGCGATCAGTTCCCCACTCATGGACATTTTCGGTGCCATCGCGATTGCGCTGTTACTCCTGCTGGGCCGCGAACAGATTGCTCATCAGCGCATGACAGCCGGAGTTTTTTTTGCCTTCATCGTTGCCGTGTTCAAGCTCTACGATCCAGTACGCAAGTTTGCCCTTTTTAACAACAACTTCCAGCAAGCCCTTGGAGCATCCTCAGAAATCTTCAAGTTTATGGATACCCAGGATGATGTGCGCGAACGACTGGACGCCGATTCGCTACCTCCGTTTTCGCGCTGCATTAAGTTTGATCATGTCACCTTCTCCTATGAGGCCAACGGCGATGAAGGTCGCGAAATTCTGCGCGACATCGATTTGGAAGTCCGTGCCGGCGAGGTCCTGGCCGTCGTGGGCTCCAGCGGTGCAGGGAAGAGCACCCTGGTTCACCTCGTTCCCCGCTTCTTCGATGTAAGCTGTGGACGATTGCTGATCGATGGTCATGATGTGCGCGACGTCACTTTGGCTTCGCTGCGCTCGCAGATCGGCGTTGTCTCCCAGGACACCGTCCTGTTCAACGATACCGTGCGCAACAACATCGCGTATGGGCAGCCTAATGTTTCACAAAAGAACGTGGAAGTTGCTGCGCGAGCCGCACTGGCCCACGATTTCATCATGGACTTGCCTGCCGGCTATGACACCGTCATTGGCGAACGCGGCATCCGGCTTTCAGGTGGCGAGCGCCAGCGCGTCGCAATTGCTCGCGCCCTGCTCAAGAACGCTCCGATCCTGATTCTCGATGAGGCCACCTCCGCTCTGGATAGTGAATCCGAGTCGCTGGTGCAATCGGCTCTTGCAAACCTGATGGCGGGACGCACTGTTGTGGTCATCGCGCACCGCTTATCCACCGTACGCCGTGCTGATCGCATCGTCGTGCTGGAAAACGGCTTTATCACGGACGTGGGCAGTCACGAAACTCTGATGAAGAAGTTTGGCACGTATCGTCGACTCTATGATCTGCAATTCGTCGATCTGGAACCGCCGAAAGTGGGTACAGTTTCGGGGAGATCGTAATCACCATGCCCATCCGATCCATGACGGGGTTCGCGCAAGTCAATGGGCAGGTAAACAGCAAACTGAATTTCACCCTGTCGCTCAAGTCCGTCAATCACCGTTTTCTCGATTTGCACTTCCGCATGCCTGCCGACAGCGATGCTCTGGAAATGAAGCTGCGCCGCAAACTCAAGGAACAGATGGCACGCGGCCACGTGGAATTGACTTTGAATCTCCAGCCGTCTGGCGGGGCCAGCTTCGCTTTGAATCATGAACTGGTCGGAGGTTACATACAGGCATTTCGTGGTGCTGCGGCCGAGTTTGGGTTGGCCGCCGAACCCGATCTCAACGTCATTCTGCGAATCCCCGGCGCTCTGGACTCAGCAGGCTTGCCCAGAGACTCGGAATTGGACACAGTCGTCCTCTCCAGACTGGATGAGGCCCTGCATCGCCTGAACGAGATGCGGGAGGAAGAAGGCCGAGGCACCGATCGCGAACTTCGTCAGCTGATGAAGCATGTGCAGCGTGCCTGCCGGGAAATCGAAAAGCATCGCCAGGCAACGCTGCGGACTTATACCGAGAAACTGAACGCACGTCTCCAGGAATTGATTGGGTCGCAGGTCGAACCCGAGCGCATTCTGCAGGAAGCCGCGCTGCTGGTCGATCGCAGCGATATTCAGGAGGAGCTTGTTCGCCTCGATAATCACGTGAAACATTTCGTTGCGTTGCTCGATGACGGCGGCGAGATCGGGAAGAAGCTGGACTTTCTGCTGCAGGAAATGAATCGCGAAGCAAACACCCTACTTTCGAAGACTTCCGGCTTGGCAGGCGAAGCGCTGAAGATCACTGGGTGCGGATTATCCATGAAGTCGGATATCGAAAAAGCTCGCGAACAGGTGCAAAACCTCGAATGACGAACGTCTATATCATTTCCGCACCCTCCGGTTCGGGAAAATCCACGCTGGTGGAGAAAGTGCGGAAGATTGTTCCTCGTCTCGACTTTTCCATCTCGTATACGACCCGGCCGCCGCGCGGCAACGAACGTGATGGCGTCGAGTATTTTTTCGTGTCGCGCGAGCAGTTTGACCAGATGGTCCGTCGCAACGAGTTTCTGGAATATGCCGAAGTCTTCGGCAACTGCTACGGCACAGCAAAACGATTCCTGGAGCAGGCCCAGCAGAGGGGCCACGACCTCTTGCTCGACATCGACGTGCAAGGTGCAGCGCAAATCAAACAAAAAATTCCAGAGGCGGTAAGCATCTTCATTCTTCCACCCGATCGCAAGACTTTGGAGGCGCGATTGCGCCACCGCAGCCTTGATAGGGAAGATGTGATACAACGGCGGCTGGTCACGGCCAGCCGGGAGATTGAGAAATACGGCGAATACGACTATATTTTGATTAACGACCGGCTGGAAGATTCCGTGGAAGCCCTTAAAGCCATCCTGCTTTCGGAGCGGCTGAAAAATACGGGATCGACCGACGCAGAAACGCTGGCCATAGCCGAACGTTGCAGGTTACGCAACGTCGGTGAGCGGTTACAACCGATCTTGGCCTCGTTCACAACCGCAGTTACGCCGGGCGGACGCTGAAGCGACAGGGAGAGATTATGAAGTTGATGGATGGTTTCGACAGTAACTATCGTTACATCCTGGTAGCCGCTCGTCGCGCCAGGCAATTACAAGGCGGCGCGCCTCCAGTGATCGACACTAATTCCCGCAAACCCTGCCGCATCGCCCAGGATGAGATTAAGGCCGGCAAAGTGAAGTGGTTGATCCCCGAAACCCCCAAGTCGGCAGCGGAAGTGGCCAGCGAAACGCTCGAAAAGGCGCTCGGCCAAGAGTAGGGAATTGACGATTTGTGACCATCGATTGTTGAATCCTCTACTCCTCCGCCCAATCAACAATCTAGAATTAACAATATGAAGATTGCCGTTGGTGTCAGCGGTGGTATTGCCGCCTATAAAGCCGCCGAAATCGTTCGTCTCCTGCAAGAGTGCGGCATTCGGGTGCAAGTCGTCATGACGAGCGCGGCCCAGGAGTTCGTTCGTCCTTTAACCTTTGCAGCGCTTTCCGGTGAGAAGGTCATTACGGATATGTTCGCCGCTGGAAACGAAACGCCGAACATCGACTCCGCTATCGAACACATTGCGGTAGCTCAGACCATTGATGCGTTGCTGGTCGCGCCAGCGACGGCCGACATCATCGCCAAGTTCGCGCAAGGCATCGCCAACGATTTTCTTAGCACTCTCTACCTTGCGACCACTGCTCCCGTTGTGATTGCCCCCGCGATGAACGTCAACATGTGGAATCATTCCGCGACCCAGGCGAACTTGGAGATTCTGAAAAAGCGCGGCGTGCGAATCGTTGAACCCGGGACCGGTTATTTGGCGTGTGGGATGACAGGGCCTGGCCGCCTTGCAGAAAACGAAGCGATTGTCGCCGCGGCGCTCGAAGCGCTCGGCGTTTCCCAGGAGTTGGCCGGAGAAACGGTTCTGATTACTGCCGGGCCTACACGGGAGAAAATCGACCCGGTCCGCTATCTTACAAACCGCTCCAGCGGCCGGATGGGTTATGCCCTGGCCGAAGCTGCTTTTCGTCGAGGCGCGCGGGTTCTCTTGATTACTGGACCGACTTCTCTAACGCCGCCCGGAGCGGCCGAGGTTACCCAGGTGGAATCCGCCCAAGAAATGCGCGATGCAGTATTGCGGCTTTTGCCGCAAGCCGGCGTTGTCATCAAAACCGCTGCCGTTGCTGATTACCGCCCGAAGTCAGCGCAGTCGCAAAAGATCAAGCGCAGCGGTCCAATGAATTTGGAGCTTGAGCCCACAGCCGATATCCTCGGCGAAGTCGCACGGCACAAGCAGTCCCAGATCGTTATCGGCTTTGCGGCGGAGACACAGAATGCCCTGGAAAACGCACGCAAGAAATTAGCTACGAAATCTCTCGATGCCATCGTCGTCAACGATGTTTCACGCGAAGGCATCGGGTTCGACTCGGATCGCAATGCAGTAACGATCATCACGCAGACCGAAGTGATAGACGTTCCCGAGACCACTAAGTGGGAAGTCGCCCAACGCGTGCTGGATCAAGTCATCCGTTTACGTGAAGGCAAAGCTGCCCTCAAAACCTAGTTGCTGCGTCGATTCCGATTTAAGGCTGGCCGTACTTTTCCACGGTAATTCCTGTTAATCTCTCGTCGACACAATGACGCTTATCCTTGATCCCAATCTAAAGCAAGCTCTAGCTGAACGCATCAGGTTCTATAACGAATTGGGAATTTACGACTTCTACCAGCGGCCACTGCCTAAGGCAGCGTCGGTTGAACCCAAACCAGAAGAGCGCGAGGAAATGGCACGAACGATTGCATTGCCCGTCACAGAAGAAGATATGTTCGCCCCTGCAAAGCCGGAATCTGGCGCTACAGATCCAGGCAAAGCTTTGCGCATTATCCGCGAAGATTTAGGCGATTGCACACGTTGCCTGCTGCACAAGCAGGGCCGCAAGCAGATCGTGTTCGGAGTGGGTAACCCCGAAGCGGATCTGATGTTCATTGGCGAAGCGCCAGGCGCAGATGAAGATGAGCAGGGCGAACCGTTCGTCGGCCGCGCTGGGCAGTTACTGAACAACATGATCAAGGCGATGGGGCTTCGCCGGGAAGACGTCTACATCGCTAATATCATCAAGTGCCGCCCGCCGGGAAACCGCACCCCGGAGCGGGATGAATGTGAAACCTGCTCCCCATTTCTGCTGCGCCAGATCGCGGTGATAAAACCGAAGGTCATTGTGGCGCTGGGCGCTGTGGCAGCAAAAACATTGCTCGCCATCAATGCTCCGATGGCAGAATTGCGAGGCCGCTGGTATGACTTTCGCGGAACGAAGCTGGCGGTGACCTATCACCCGGCGTTTCTCCTCCGCGATCCGCGCCAGAAGAAAGAAGCCTGGAAGGACCTGCAACGGGTCATGAAAGAGTTGAACCTGCCGATTCCCACCAAGCCAGTGGAGTAGATTTTCACAGCCGGAAAGGAGCTGCCAGCAGACGCGCTGGCAGCATCACCGCTGCCCAGATCAATTCCAACACTCCGTGCACTGCAATCCCAATAATCCGAAATGGCAGGAGCAACAACCACACGATTGGATAAAGCACCAGCGCGAATAGAGCCAGAGGCCAGCAGATGATTAGGAGAATGCACCATAAGAAGAAAGCAGCCATAGAATTTTCCCCTCTAGTGCAGTTTACGCAAAACGCTGCGAAGCAGTTCCGCCTATTAACGTCGAGATCCGGAATGCGACAGTAGACATTTAGCCGAGAAGGATGCAGTATTACGCACTATTAATTCAACGATAATAGGAACTTACGACCCAACTGGCTTAATCCTTTAACGACACCGAAGTACCCCCTGGCGTTCACTTCGTGGGTCAACCCGGACTGTTTTTCTGGTATTCTCATTCGTTTTACCCCGAGGGCCATTGCGGTGGAACGGCGCGGACAGAAGCATCATCGAGAACGGCTTGGGGAAGCCTTGCGTGAGGAAATCGAGACGATGGTCGAGGGCGAACTGGGTGACCCCCGAATCGGCTTGGTAAGCGTGAGCAAGGTTGAAATGGCGGAGGACTCCCGCTCGGCGCGGGTATATGTCGAAGTCGAAGGAGATGATGCAGAAGCCAACCGGACGCTCGAAGGACTGGCGGGTGCCGTGGGCTTTATCCGTCATGAGCTGGCCGAGCGTTTGCATCTGCGGCGAGCCCCAGAATTGTTTTTCCACTTGGACCGCTCAGAGAAGTATGAATCCCGCATCAACGAGCTTTTGAGTCGGGCCAGGAAGAAAAGCAAAAAAGTTAACTGATCTTATGTTGCAGAAGATCCTGAAGGAAATCGGGCAGCGCCAGCGGTTCCTGCTAACGACTCACGCTCGCCCTGACGGCGACGCCATCGGTTCGGCCCTGGCGTGCAGCCAGATATTGCGTCTCATGGGCAAGGAAGCTGAGGTCGTGCTGCGCGAAGGTGTTCCGCGAATCTATCAACGGCTACCGTTCGCGGATACGGTGGTTACAGCTGAGCGTGTAAATGGCAAGTACGAAGCCGCCATCCTTCTGGAGTGCGACAGCATTCAGCGGACTCGTCTGGAGGGGCTCGAAAGCGGATTTCTGATCAATATTGATCATCACGTCAGCGGCCGCCCCTTCGCGCATGTGAACTGGATCGATCCCAACGCGGTTGCAACGGCTGAGATGATTTACAAACTCGCACGCGAGGCAGGAGTGAAGATTTCCCCTCAAATTGCCAGTTGCATCTATACGGCGGTAATAGCCGACACCGGTTCCTTTATGTTTGAGGGCACTAATGAGCACACTTTCGCATTGGCCCGGGAGCTGGTATTGGCAGGGGCAAACCCCGTCCACTGCGCTCGCAGCATCTATTTCGGACATTCGACCGCCAAGATGCGTTTGTTGGGTGCAGCCCTTTCCAACCTGCACCGCGAAGGACATCTGGCTTGGATTTGGGTGACTCGCGAGCAGATGGAGCGAGTTGGCGCAAAAGAAGAGGACTGCGAGGGTCTTGTTAACTACGCCCTGTCGATCCATGACGTGGAGGTTGCGATCTTTTTCCGTGAATTGCCGGATGGACGGATTCGCGCCAGTCTGCGGAGCAAGGGACAAGTCAATGTCTCGACTGTTGCCGAGCAGTTCGGTGGAGGCGGTCACAAATGCGCGAGCGGGTGCTCGGTGGAGGGCCCGCTGTCCATCGCGGTCGCCCATGTGGTGGACCAACTTCGCGCCCGATCTTCCGTACAATAATCACCCATGCATATTTCGCTTGCTCAAGAACTGGCCTCCTTTGTCGGTGCGCTCTTAATTCTCATTGCGTACGTAGGGCATCAGGTGGGGTGGGTGAACTCCCGTAAAGCCCCATATAACATCCTGAATGCGGCGGGTTCAGCCATTCTCGCCTACATTGCATTCCGACCATTCCAGCTTGGATTCGTTGTGCTGGAAGTTGTTTGGGCGCTGATCAGTCTTTACGCGCTGCTAAGGCCCGGTTCTGAGAGCTGATGGGTAATTCTTGAGTGCTAATGGCACTTCGGCTCTACAATCAAAATCATCAATCAAAAGTTAAAAATCGACACCGCCGTCGCCTCGTCGGGCTCTCGTTTTCGCACGGATTGGTTCTTGTTGGCTGGATTCTGCGCATTCCTCTTTTTTTACGGGCTAGCGAACTTTGGGTTGATCGGCGCTGATGAGCCTCGGTACGCGCAGATTGCGCGCGAAATGCTGGTGCGCCACGATTGGGTGACACCTGTGCTCGGAGGGCAGCCCTGGCTTGAAAAACCGCCACTCTACTATTGGCAAACAATGGTTGCTTACAGCGTCTTCGGCGTCAGCGATTGGGCGGCGCGGCTGCCTTCTGCGCTTGATGCCGCGTTGATGGTACTCGCGATTTGGCTCTTCTGCGGCAGATATCTTCCCAGCCTTGAGTCTGACGGTGCACTGATGACTGCTTCTGCCGCCGGGATGATCGGCTTCGCTCGCGCTGCATCCCCTGACATGCCGCTGGCGGCAACGTTCACAATCGCCATGCTGGCTTGGTACGTATGGTATGAAAGCGGAACCAAATGGACCCTGGCCGTGAGTTATGTTGGTCTCGGACTTGCCACACTGGCAAAGGGCCCGGTGGCTCCGTTTCTGGCCGCAGTTGTTATTGTGATTTATGCCGCTGTAAAGAACGATTACACGCTGCTCTGGCGTACGTTATGGGTTCCGGGCGGTCTCCTTTACCTCTTAGTCACTTTGCCCTGGTTCGTCGAGGTGGAAATGAGAAATCCCCGTTTTTTTCACATTTTCATTCTTGAACACAATTTCGCCCGCTTCAGTACCAATCTTTACCACCACATCCAACCATTCTGGTATTTCATTCCGGTAACGCTTTTGGCGCTTGTGCCTTGGACAGTATTGGCCTGCGCATCGCTGGGCCAAACCGTCCGTACATGGTGGTCACAACGTGAAAGCTTAGCTGGCTCCGAGCCCGCTCTGAATACATTCCTCGGAATATGGCTTCTGGTGCCGATCATCTTCTTTTCTGTCTCTCGATCGAAATTGCCGGGATATATCCTTCCTGCAGTCCCGGCCGGTGCGTTGCTGGCGGCAGCCTATGTACGCCAGTTCATGTCGAATGACGAACGTCCGCCACTTACAGTCATTATCTTGCACTCGATCACCGCTGCCGTGCCGGTAGCTCCCGCTCTGATGATTCAGTACCTGGTGCTGCAGCATCGCATCCCATGGGGAAAGGCGTCCGCTATATCTTGCGCACTCGCTGCCGTTCTGGCCATTGCGCTGGTTCTCACTTTGCACTCTCGGGTTGGCATAGGAGGATTACGTTTTACCCTGGTCCCAGTAGCACTCAGCGTGGCCGCGGTGCTGCGGCTCGGTTCGCCAGCCTTGGACAGTACTCTCTCGGCCCGCCCGGTAGCGGGGGAGATCAGGCAAATTGAGAAGGATCGCTTGCCCTTGGCCATATTCGGCGTCCCTCGAGAACTCGAGTTCGGCTTGATGTTCTACATGGATCAGAAGATTGAACAATATGGCGTAGATCAGATTCCTTCTGGTGAGCATTTGCTGGTCGCGGCCGGAGGAAGTCAGGTCGAGATTGCAAAACGAGTGCCGGGTCGGCGTGTGTCTTATTTAGCGAGCTATGCATCCCAGGGGCTCGATTTTTATTGGGTAGCACCGAGCCGCCATTAGAATTCTGACTGTCGCCTGAAAAATCCTCTACTGTTAGCTTTGCATGTTCTCCAGTTTGCCTCGTCGCATCAAAGCATCTACACTCCTCTAGCGCCTCACAGGAGGACGCAATGGCCGCAGTCGCCCTGCAGGAGCCCCGGGTGGAGATTCTCGATCTCAGGCACTTCTCGTCGGTGGACCTGCGCCCCTTGCTCGATGCGGAGATCGAGGTCTGGTCGCACCTGCTTTCCTGGGATTACAGCGGTTCGGCCGACATGATCCTGCGCTACGTCGACGCGAAGATTCTCCCCGGTTACGCCGCTATCGATCGTGGCCGTGTTTTTGGGTATGCCTTTTTCGTCTACGAAGGGAACAAAGGTGTGATTGGTGACCTCTTCGTGGCGAATGGCCGGCGTCTGACAAATCCCAACGAGGTGGAATCACGGCTGGTCACGCACGTTATCGAGACGTTACAACAGTCGCCCGGCATTCATCGCGTTGAAGCTCAGTTGCTGCTGCACGAGGCCAAAGCTGTAGCTCGGCCGTTCCTCGAGCAGGGTTTCAGCCGGCATGCCCGGCTCTTCATGCTGCAGCAGCTTGCCAACTCCGTGCCTCCGGTACCGCTGCAACCGGAGATCGACATTCGACGCTGGTCGGAACAGGATTATCAAACCGCTGCTGCAATTATTACAAACGCCTATCGGGGTCACGTTGACTCCGAAATCAACGACCAATATCGCACACTCAGCGGTTCCCTCCGTTTTCTCAACAACATTGTCCGTTTCCCGGGATGTGGAACCTTTGATCCGGAAGCATCCTTCGTTGCCGTGCACAAACGCTCGCGCACGATCGTCGGCCTCATCCTCTGCTCGCGTGTGCGCCACGACGTCGGCCACGTCACTCAGGTGTGCGTGCTGCCGGAATATCGTTCGTTGCGAATCGGGGAGAGCCTGATGGCGTGCACCGCCGCGAACCTCCGACAGCGCAAGTTTTCCCTGTTGTCATTAACAGTTACAGAAGCAAACAAACGTGCTGTCGACCTCTACTTCCGGTTGGGTTTCACCACGGAACGGGTCTTTGATGCGTTTGTGTGGGAGGGATAGCGTTCAGTAGCCGGCACTCAGCATTCAAACCGCCGCTTACTTGTTCGCCCCTGGCGAATGCCCGTTGATACAAGATTCCATGCTGAGTGCTGAACCGCTATCTACGCAGTATCCACATCACCCAGCCGGCCACGACTACTCCACCGACAAACATGGCGAAGCAATATAGTCCGTAGCGGATCTGGTCGCGCGATGTGTTGCGCTGTGTGATGCCGAACACGACCGACGCCAAGACCGCGAAAAGCAGGGCTGAACTGAAGTGGGAAAGGGCGAGCGTCACGGCTTTTTTCCAATCGCGATGTGATAGGCGTCAGCGACGCTGATAAAGTTCAGCAGTCCCGCAACAATTAGATATTTGGTTCCATAATCGGCAGTAGCGTGCGAGATGATGGCGTGGCCCCAGTTCATCGCCTGGCTCAAAATGTATAAACCGCCGGCGCCGAAATCGCCGACGAATCCAAGAATGTCGAGAATGTCTCCGCCGTTGGGCTGGTAAACGTGACCTTGCATCAGCAACCCGAGCGCGAACATGATCACAATCGAAGCCATCAGCAGTAACCCGCGAATCCACCGCTTCTGAACTAAATGGCCCGCGCCCGGAATGAGCCATCCGACGGCGGGAGCGACGACCGACATCACACTTATCGACTGCTCGGGAGCCTTGCTCGCAGTCGCAATGCTGCTGTTTTTCGTGGTCGACGGATTCGCCATTCAGATGATCACAATTTCTTTTTGAATTTTACCGGTTATCTCTGCCGCGTGCGGCCGCACCAATACATCAACTTCGCTGCGCACGCCGAATTCCGGCAGATAAATGCCAGGCTCGATGGAGAAGCAGGAATTCGGCAAGATGCGCCGCTCGTCGTGGATTTCGAGATCATCCATATTGGCGCCGTTGGCGTGGACCTCGGTCCCGATGGAATGCCCCGTGCGATGAATGAAATAATCGCCAAATCCCGCCTTTGTGATGCTGTCGCGAACGACCCGATCTACTTCCCAGCCCGCAATCGTCTTAGCGGCAGAAATTGCGTCTTGCACTTTTTTTACGCCGGCGTCTCGTGCGTCGCGCACGACCCCGAAGATTTCCTTCATGCGCTCCGATGGTGCCTTCCCAACGAAGCCTGTCCAGGTAATGTCGTAGTACACGGCGTCAGGTGTGTTCTGTTTTGCCCAGACATCCAAAAGAACAAAGTCGCCTTCGCGAATTGGCGATGAACTCTCGGCTCGCGGTTCGTAATGCGGGTTTCCACTGTGGCTGTTTACGGCGACAACCGGAGGATCGTCAGTGACCAGATTCTCCCGCTTGAAAGCTTCCATGAACCACTGCTGCATCTGGTGTTCGCCCGTGCCCCCATTGCGCACCCGGCTGCCGATCTCCTGAAAACCCGCTGCGGTAATCGCATCAATCTTGCTGCCCGCGGCAAAATGACTCTTGATCTGCTCTTCTGTCCAGGTAGCTTCGAACTGCGCGACCAGATCTCCCGAGCTGACAATGTTTTTTCCCAGCCCACGGACCAGTTCCACCGTGCCGCCGTCGACCAGTGAAACGTAAAATATCAGGTTGTTCGGCGAATACTGCATGGCAACATCCCGATAGGGCGCCAGCACTCGCTTGAGCTGATCGAAAAGTTCCTGCCAGGCGGAATACTGCAACTTCTTTCCTGGCAAGGTGTCGAGATGCCCGGCTTCAATCTTGTGAACCAGCTTCAACGGCTCGCCTTGCGCCGGAATCACGTAATACCAGCGCCGAGTGACCATCTGGCCAGCAGGTAACCCAAGCAACCGATAAGCGATGGGATCTCGATGGTGATGGTCATAAAACAGCCAGGCATCGATATTTCGCTCGCGCAGAGCAGATTGGATCGCCGGTAAGTTCATGCGTAAATTTCTATTCTAAACAAGTGTGGCGATTTGGGCGAATCGGCGCAGCAACCGGTAGTGGTGCAGTTTCATCAGCTCGGATCCGCCAGGACTCTCTTTCGTGTCTCGACGGGCAAAGTCTCACAGGCTGCGCGGAGCACCAGTCGTGGCGCGGCATGGCGAATCGTCATGAGGTAAGGAACGGTTCGCCCTGGATTTGCCTTGGCTGTCTCCCGCAGCAGCCAACCCAAGCCTTTCTGCACCATGTCATCTTCGTCAGCCAGAAGCAATTTGGTCAGTCGCTTGATTTCCGGGAAAAACATTTCTCGCCGTGTGCCTTGGATCAGCGCCACGCAGGCGGCGCGCCGATGCCATCTGTCTCGCGACTTTGCCCAGCGAAAGACAGATCTTACCCGCGATGGCTTGGCCACAATCATCGGCGCGATCAGATAGTGGACGAGGCCGTCGTGATCCGCCCAGTTGCGGATTCGCGGCAGCCACGACTCGAACATGCGAAATTCGGCATCATCAAACTGGCCGACAATTTTCTCCAACATCAACACCGCAAATGTTTTTTCGTCCAGGCATTGGCCGGTGAAAAGCTTGTCACAAACCCGTAACAGAAAGGGGAGTCCCATCTCTTTTAGAAGAGTTCGCCGGAACCGGACTGCAACTTTGCGAAGCTCGTCCGTATACCATCCCCGCGATTTGATTTCTTCTTTAAAGAACCACTGCACTTCTTCCGCGTGGGGCGCAGAGCCGCCGTCCTTCAGCACGCGCCGTATGTGGGCGGCGATGTAGCTAGGTGTGACTCTTCGTTTGGGCATTAGAAGTGTTCACCAGGCATTAGTGGCGAGTCGCGAAATCATTTACCTTGCTTCGCGCTTCCTCGAGCAAAACTCCCGAAATGCGGATCACCTTTCGCCGGCTTGTGCGGCCGGCAATTATGGTAACGGAAGAGAGCGGACACCCGAAAAAATTCGCAAAAAACTCGATGCATGCGTCATTGGCACGCCCTTCGATAGGCGGTGCCTTCAAAGACAATTTCACTGCATCACCGACACTCCCGACGATCGCATTCTTCTTCCCTCGTGGTTGCACCTTGACGGCAAAACTCACGCCCGCTGAGGTTTCATGAAACGCAATCATGCAGGGTATTTGGAATGTAGAAGTCAGAATGCAGAAGCAAGAACCAGTTAGAGAATCTTAGTTTCTAGCGCCAGGCTATGATCTCCGACTTCTTACTTCTGCCTTAAGCTCTCGTCCTTTCGCCAAAGATCGCGGTCCCCACCCGGACACACGTCGAGCCTTCTTCGATGGCAATTTCGAAATCATGTGACATTCCCATCGACAGCGCACTCATGCCGATTCCCGGCAATCCTCGTGCAGCAATGTCGTCACGCAACTTCCGGAGTTTTCGAAAGAATGCTCGCGCCTGCTCTGGATCTTCTGTGAACGGTGGAACCATCATTAGTCCTCGAAACTCCAGATGTATCAGGTCAGGTGCTGATTGCAACAACTCTTCCAGATCCTTGGAGTCGGGTAGCACTCCGCTCTTGGCGGCCTCGCCACCAATATTAATCTCGATCAGAATGGCAAGTTTCTTGCCGAGTTGCTGTGCGGCTGCATCGAGCTTTTGTGCAAGTCTCAACGAGTCAAGCGAATCCACCGCAGCAAACAACTCCGCCGCCTTGCCTGCTTTATTCGATTGCAAGTGGCCGATCATGTGCCATTCAGCGTCTCGTAGATCCCCTAAGGCTTCGGCCTTTCCCGCGTACTCCTGAACGCGGTTCTCGCCGAACAGACAGAGCCCGGCCTCATACGCTTCCCGAATTCGCTCAAACGGAAAGGTCTTGGTAACGGCCATAAGTTGAATTTCCTTAGAATTACGCCCGGCACGAAGCGCGGCGGCGACGATTCGCTCCCTGATTCGCGCTATGTTGTCGCGGATGCTCATGGAAAACGAGGCGATTGCAGAATTCAGAACTACGAATGCAGTATCAGCAGGAAGGCCCGAGTTCTACCTTCTTACATCTCTGCTTCTACATGATCGCCGTCGGTGGTGCCGGCTCATCTGGGCTGCCCGCGTTCGATAACGGCACCTTCATCATCACGAAGATCAGCGCGGCCATAGCGATCAAACCGGAGAATCCGGCATCGCCGATACTGACGTGCCAAAGTTGGTGATTGGAACCCACGATAGCCGCAATGACAAGTCCGCACAGCGCCTCTCCCGCGATCAGGCCCGAAGCGGTCAAGACTCCGGCATTGTCAACCCGCGCTTTCTGCGCATCGTTGTAGCCGCGGCGATCGCGCAGTTTGTCGGTAAACCAGCGAATGACACCTCCCAGGAATATCGCGAAAGTAGTTTCCAGCGGCAAATACATCCCGACCGAAAACAGCATCGGGCTCTTCACCTCCACCAGGATCATCGAGAAACCCAGCAGAATCCCCACTACGACCAGCGGCCACGCCATGTTGCCGCCTACGATCCCCTGCGCCAGCATCGCCATCAGGCCAGCCTGTGGCGCAGGCAGGGCGGCGCTGCCGAAGTGGTAAGCCCGGTCCAGAATCATCAGCGGGAAGAACAAAACCAGTGATGCGACCATCGTGCCGAAGATGTCGCCAATCTCCATTTTTGCCGGTGTGCCGCCCAGGATGTGTCCGGCTTTTAAATCCTGCAGCATCTCGCCTGCAACCGCCGACGAAACGCAAACCACCGCGGCGACCCCGAGCACTGCCGCTACCCCTCCGGTTCCCGAAACTCCCAATGCCACCATCAGCAGCGCAGCCACAAGCAACGTGCAGAGGGTCAAACCAGACACAGGATTGTTTGACGACCCGATCATCCCAACCAGATTTCCAGAAACTGCAGCAAAAAAGAAACCGAGCACAACCATGACCCCCGCAGCGACCACCGCACCGGCGATTGCTTTGTTGGACGGCAGGTTATGTGTGGCTGAGATGAAGTAATAGTAGAGTCCGATCATGGCGATGAAAACGATTCCTACCCCGACAAAAACCACCTTCGCGCTAAGATCGCGCTCCGTGCGGTCCGTCGCTTGATGCGCTTCGGTTGACTTCTTGAGGTCAGAGACGGCTCGCTTCATTCCCGCGGCAAGTTGACTGCGCATGCGAAACAATGTGAAGCCCGCGCCGACCAGCATGCCGCCCACCGCAATGGGACGCACGATCGAGTACCATACGCTGAAGGCGACTCCGCTCCAATATTCGGCGGAGCTCGTTCCGGGCGCCGCTGCCGGCAGGGTCGGGCCAAGGAAATAAATAAGCAGCGGAACCAGCAGTCCCCACGCCAATACACCGCCCGCAAAGTTCAAAGAAGCCAAGCGCGGTCCGATAATGTAGCCTACTCCGAGATATGCCGGGCTGACCGCAGGAGAAGTAAACGTGGTCATGCCACCAGTAGCCAAGATAGGCGCGCTGGTACTTCGACCCAGACGCAACCCGGCCGGCATTTTCGGAATGTTTTCCAGCAGATTGCGCGTGTACCAGAAGACGTTAATCTGGGACAGAAAGTACATGAACGCCCCGAAGCCCATGTTCGCAAACAAAATCTTTGCGGCTTTTGAGCCTTGTTGTCCGGCTTTGTGAATTTCTGACGCGGCCACCGATTCCGGGAAAGGAAGATCCGGGTCTTCCACCATCACGCGTCGCAGCAAGGTCACGAAGAGAATTCCCAACAGCCCGCCGATCGCCATGAGCGCGACCGATTGCCAGTAGCGTGTCATCCCGAGCGACGGCCACAAACCTGCCAGCACAAAGGCGGGTATCGTAAACACCGCTCCGGCAGCTACGGATTCACCGATCGCGCCTACGGTTCGAGCGATGTTTTCTTCCAGCAGCGAGCCTTTCATCAGGCGCAGAATCGACATTCCAATCACCGCGGCTGGATAGGTCGCCGCAATGGTCATTCCGGCCTTCAGTCCGAGGTAGGCGTTTGCCGCTCCAAGAATGCCGGTCATCAACATTCCCAGAAAAACCGCGCGGAAGGTGAACTCCCGCATTTCCATATTCTGGGGAACATAAGGCTGATATTTTTTTTGGACGGGGGGAAGAGTCTGAGTGCTCATTAGGAGAAAACCTCGTAAGACACAACAATTTCAGATACAAACCCTGCGACGGCGCACGTTAGCATGCGGTGAGGCCACATTACAAGTGCGGAGGTTACCTATGTTTGTAATGATTCTGATCCCACCTCGTGCTCACATCCCAGAGGCGTACCAACTTTCGATACCTTAGCCGCAATTGCGCGGTGTATTCCGCACCGCTATACTTAATGGGATTCGTTCAGCCGGAGCTTCCGCAGCAATAGCTGGGCGAGGGAGGGTCGTCTTCAGCAGTAGCCATACTTCAGTTCGGCTGGCCAGGGAGAAAATTGCTGTCAGGGAAGGGTCTTTGCTTTCCTCCCTTGTGTCGGGCGTTCACGGCGCCGCCGCGGCCCTTTTTGTGACGTTGTTCCCCTCGGATTGTCGTCTTTGCGGTACCCCACTTCTAAACATCTCCCGTCTTCCGGTTTGCGATGAATGCCTTGCCGCCATGCGCCCCATTTCCGTTCGGCAATGCGCGATTTGCGGTGAGCGGCTGCCAGGCGATCTTGCCGCGGCGGCGAATTGCAGCGAGACCCGGTGCGACCTCTGCCGTCGCGCCGAGCCGCCGTTTGTCAAAGCTGCGGCGTACGGGAGCTACGAGGGCGGGCTTCGCGAACTGATTCACTTGCTCAAGTATGAACAGGTTCGGCCCGCAGCCGATGTTCTGGGACGGATGTTGGCTGAAGCGATTGCAGACCTGGCCCCGTCATTTCCAGCTGAGCAAGTTGTAATCGTGCCCGTGCCGCTTCACGCGACCAAACGAAGGCAACGCGGCTTCAACCAGTCAGAACTGATCGCCCGAGCGGCGCTGAAAATTCTGTCGGCGGAGGCACGCAATCGGTTCCAGCTCAGCTCCGGGCTGCTGGAGCGTCTCCGGCCCACCCAATCACAGATTGGACTTTCGCGTCATCAACGCCGCGAGAACCTGCGCGGGGCATTTGCCGTGATCAAACCAGAGCAGGTTTCGGGTCGCGAGATTCTGCTCGTCGACGATGTATTTACCACCGGCACGACAGTTACAGAGTGCGCGCGGGTGCTGCGTCGTGCGGGAGCATCTAAGGTATTTGTAGCCACGGTGGCACGCACCTTAAAAGCGGAAGTTGAGCACGTCGTTCCGCAATTCGATAAGGAAGAGCCGCTCGTGGCTATGGCAGCCGCGGGCTAAATGGGAATGTCAGGCAAGTGGCACAATTCGCCGAATCTGAACCGGCCTCAACCTGCAACCGCGGCGGTGGGTGGTGTGCGCTTTGATGTGGACGGCCATGTGTTGCACGCGCCGGTGCTGGTCCTCAATGCTTCCTATGAGCCGATCAACGTCTGCGCGGCGCGCCGCGCCATTGTGCTGGTCTTGAAGGGCGTAGCTATGACCGAGGAGGAGAACGGCCACTTCCTCCACGCCGCCAGGCTTGCGATGCGTCTGCCTTCAGTGATCCGACTGCTGGAGTATCGGCGTATTCCTCACCAGACTCGGGCCCTTTCCCGCAAGAATATCCTCCTGCGGGATCGGAACACTTGCCAGTATTGTGGAGAAATCTTGGCCTCAAGCGAACTGACGCTCGACCACGTCACCCCACGCTCGCGCGGCGGCGCTTCGGCCTGGGAGAATCTCGTCGCGTGCTGTCATCCTTGCAATCGCCGCAAAGGTAATCAACTTCCCACCGAAGCTGGCATGAAACTCATGCGTGAGCCCCGCGCATTCAATCTGCATACCAGCCGCCATATCATGCGCCTGATGGGGCGTTCCGACGATAAGTGGCGGAAGTACCTGTTCTATTAACCACCTGCTTTCGCACACAGACACGCGTGCCACGAAGCCAAATGCTGGGCGTATAATCCCCGAACGGTGGTTCCATGCTGCTCTCCCCCGGAGCGAAACTCGGCCCCTACGAGGTTCTCGCTAACATCGGGGCTGGTGGCGTCGGCGAAGTCTATCGCGCGCGTGACACCCTGCTGAAGCGCGATGTTGCCATAAAAATCCTAGCCGGCACATATTCGCACGATCCGGAAAAACTGAGACAGTTCTATCAGGAGGCCGAAGCAGCAGCCGCTCTCAATCATCCCAATATCCTTTCCATCTACCAGATTGGGGAGCAGGACGGTGTGCCTTACATCGTCACTGAATTGCTGCAGGGAAAAACTCTCCGTGATTACCGCGGCAACAATCCCCTCCCGTACCCTAAAGCCCTTGACTATGCCCTGCAGATCGGGCACGGCCTCGCGGCGGCTCACGCGAAGCGAATCGTCCATCGCGATCTGAAGCCGGACAATTTGTTCGTTACCGATGACGGCCACGTCAAAATTCTCGATTTCGGCTTGGCCGAATTGCTCCCGGCAGAAATTCCGACCAACGCCGAAACCCCTACTGCCGAAAATACCGTGCCCTCGGGAAAAATGATGGGCACGTTACGCTACATGTCACCCGAGCAGGTTCGCGGACAGCGGGCTGACGCCCGCTCGGATATTTTCGCGTTTGGCGCCATTCTCTACGAGATGCTGGCCGGAAAGCGGGCCTTTGCGGGAGAAACCTTCGCGGACACCATTGGTGCCATCGTTAAGGAGAATCCTCCGTCGTTGTCCCAACTGGTTCCGGACATTCCGCCTGGCCTGGAACGGATCGTTTTCCGTTGCCTGGAAAAAAATCCGGTGCAGCGATTTCAATCGGCTTCGGACTTAGCGTTTGCCCTGGAAGAATTGACTGAAACACGCGCTGCCATGCAGCCTTTGCCATCGCTGCACGTGGGAATGGTAAGCCGCGTATTTTCTCGCACCCTGTGGCTTCTCCTGGCTCTTCTTGCAACTTTCATCGGCTTACGCTTCTGGTTCTCGCGAGCCTCTTTCCAGCCTGGCACCGCTATCCGGTCGATCGCGGTGTTGCCATTCCAAAACGTATCGGGCGACTCCTCCCAGGACTACTTCGTCGAGGGAATGACCGACGAGTTGACCACCGAGCTGGCAAGCATCGGGGCGCTGCGCGTCGTCTCGCGAACCTCCGCAATGCGGTACAAGTCAGCCACGAAGACCTTGCCTGAGATTGCTGACGAGTTGCACGTCGACGGCGTGATCGAAGGTTCGGTTTTACGCTCCGCCGGCACTGTCCGTATCACAACCCAGTTAGTGGATGCTCGGACCGATAAGCAACTATGGGCGCGCAGCTACTCGCGCGAGCTGAAAGATGTTGTGCAGTTGCAGAACGAGCTGGCGCGGGATATCACTGAAGAAATCCGTATTGTTGTAACTCCGCAGGAACGGCAGAGACTAACCAGTTCGCATGTCGTCAGCCCCGAGGTACACGAGGCGTACTTGAAAGGCCGCTACCATCTGAATCAAGGAACTGAGGACCATTTGCGCCTCGCGAAAACCTACTTCGAGCAGGCGGTCAAACAGGACCCAGATTACGCCGCCGCTTATGCCGGACTTGCCGATTACTACTGGCTCACGAACGAGCTACCCGCGCAAGTCGCAATTCCGGCGGAGAAGGAATACGCGTTGAAAGCGCTCTCGCTCGACGACAGCCTGGCCGACGCGCACGCCACCCTCGCGGCGGTCAAGTATTACGGCAATTGGGACTGGCCGGGCGCAGACCAGGAGTTTAAGCGAGCCATCGAGCTCAGCCCCAACAGCGCCGAGATTCATCGCATGTACGCCGGTTTTCTTTCCGAGATGGGGAATCACGACCACGCACTGTCGGAGATCCGCACCGCGCTTCAACTGGACCCCATTTCTGTCATTACGAATGTCAGCGCCGGCTGGGCCTACTACTACGCGCGCCAGTACGATCGCGCCTTACAGCAATGCCGGAGTAGTTTGGAACTGGATGCGCAATCGGTATCGGCCCACGACTGCATAGGCTCTGCCTCCACCGAGAAAGGGTTGTACGGGCAGGCGGTGGAGGAATATCAGGCCCTGGTAACCAGTTCCGGCGACGATCCCTCACGTCTGGCAAGCTTGGGCCGTGCTTATGCCCTCGCGGGCCGGAACTCCGACGCGCGCCAGGTTGCCGCAAAGCTGAACAACGCCGCCAAGGAGCACTACGTCCCCCCGTACTTCTTAGGACTGGTTTATGCGGCGCTGGATGACAAAGATACGGCTTTCATGTGGCTCGACCAGGCTTACCAGCAGCATGATTCATATTTGCCACGTCTCAAAGTCGAGCCTGGGCTGGACAGCCTGCGATCAGACGCGCGATTTGGCGATCTTCTTCGTCGCATGAACCTCTGAGGATCGGGATTGTGGCCGCGAAAAAGATCGCCCAAACACCGGTGGCTCGAAGCCGACCGGAACTCCTACTTTTTCTGCAATTGGGGCAATGCCGAAACGATAGCGGTACTTAAGTGGCCGTGCACCGCTGTGAGTATCCATCCCAGCGGCTCTGGTGCCTCTTCCACCGAGGATAGAGTCACCCACGGACCTGCCACTATCACCGGCTTGGAAAAAATCTTGTTTTTGTTGAGGAATTCGACAAAGCTCTTCGGATTCTTCACAAATTTTTGATAGTCGTGATTGCTGACCTGTAGAACTGTTACCTGCGGAAAAACATCACCGCCATCCAGTTCCCAAACCTTCAGTACAGGCGAACCCTCGATTGTCTCCCACTTTACAGATTCTTTACGCATAGACCCTCCCAGGCAGCCTCCTGATCCAGACAAGCGGGCTTGTATACCCTCTTGTTATAGGAAGTCAAGCCGGGCTGCCGCGGTTACAGGTTTACCTCGACTAGTTTGGCTTCAAGTCTGTTATTGGGGAGACTGCGCTGGTTTCTCGTTCTGATCGCCGGCCTTGGGTATCTCCTTGCCTTGGTAGGTGATCTTCACGTTCGACCCAAAACGCTTGTAATTGGTGTACTTCACGATTTCACGAATCTTGACGTCTTGCGTGGAAAAATGAAGCGTGTCGTCAGCCCTTGTGTAAGTCGGAAACCAGTATTTACCATCAACTTGCTCCCGCCAGGTTGTAAATTTCGGAAACAGGTTTTCGTCTCCCCGTCCTCTTTTGTTGGCACGCTTTTCCGGAACCATCTGGCCGTAAGTCTTCACGATCTGAAAGTCGTGATCATCCACCCAGATTCGGCCTTGGAAGTAGCGTTTGTTTTTCTCGATCTGCTTGGGTGCGATGTCGAAGACGTAACAGTGGAGTTCGTCTTCCTGTTGTTCTCCCACGTACAGGACATTGTATTGGCTGATTTCGTCGCTGGTCAGCACCATTGGAAAGCCATTTTCAAGATCGTCGTAGTCTTCCCGGGTCATCCCGATGCGGGTCAAACTGGGCAAGGGCGCGAACACTACGTTCTTCACGCGCCGTCCCTGATCATCGAAGCTCACATCGAAGACTTCCTGAAACTCGCCATCCACAGTCTCGCCATCAAGAGTTTGCATTTTTGCCGACTCCCGATACCCGTACTGGTCATATGCTTCTTTGAATTCTTTTTCCTTACTGGCAAATCGCCGGATGATTTCGTCGGGTGTGATTCCCTTGGGTTGGGAACTGTCGAGCGGACCTTCGTCGGCAAACACTTGCGGCAGGATCAGCCCATAGATCGCACACAGTGCGGACAGCAACAGTGCAAGGCGAAGATGCTTCATGAGAATAGTGTATCGGAATCGGCAGTCGTGGGGTTGGCCATGCTGCATCCTATGAAAGTTAGAGTGCAGGGCAGGCGTAGTGGTTGCCGCTAAATGACCTGCCTCCAACCGCAGACGGAGTCTCGGGTTTTACGCGGGCTGACGTTGTAAGATGGCAGTTCGCCATATGTCATCCAGCGCGCGAGTCGACACATCCCGCCAAGCCACAGTCCAGCAGGAAACGATTCGCCTGGCTGACTTGCCCCAGGTTCGCTCGGCTTTGGCGTGGTTCCGGCCGCAAGAGGCACAGTTCGCTAGATGGCAGCTCGAAATGGCCCGCATTCCGGCTCCGCCATTTGGTGAGAACCTGCGAGGCGAATGGCTAAAAGCGCGTTTTCAGGAGCTGCGCCTCGAGGACGTGCATGCCGATGAAGTCGGAAACATCTTTGGTATTCTCCCGGGAGCGGGTAACGAATTTGTTGCGCTCACCGCCCACATCGACACGGTTTTCCCCGCGGGCACTCCACTAAATGTCCGCCAACAAGGCAATCGCTTGTATGGGCCGGGCGTCTCCGACAATGGCGCCGGGGTTACGGCGCTCCTTGCCGTCGCCGGCGCGCTCCAGTCCTCCCAGATATCGGTAAGTGCGCCAATCGTCTTTATCGGCAATGTTGGCGAAGAAGGCGAAGGCGATCTGCGCGGAATGCGCCATATTTTTTCCACTCCGCGCTGGGAACACTCCATTCGTTACACCCTGGTTCTGGACGGAGCCGGTTCTGACACGATTGTTGCCGAAGCCTTGGGCAGCCGCCGTTTCGAAGTGATTGTGCGCGGTCCGGGAGGGCATTCCTGGAGCGATTTCGGCGCTCCCAATCCGATCCTGGTGCTTGCCCGGGCCTTGAATGTTTTTGCCCATACACCGGTCCCATCATCTCCAAAGACCACTTTCAATGTTGGCGTCATTCGGGGAGGCACTTCGGTGAACTCCATCCCCGAATCCGCCAGTATGCGAGTGGATATCCGTTCAACATCGATGACGGAGATGGAGCGTCTCGAGAGTTCGCTGAGGCAGGCCGTCAGCCTGGCGATAGAAGATGAAACCGAGGCCAGCGAACGCTTCGGTTCGTCGCATCGTCGCTCGTCCATGCTCACTCACGAATTCGTTGCGATTGGTAGCCGCCCGGCTGGCGAGTTGGATCCAAATTCGAGGATACTCAGCGTGCTTCGCGCCGTCGACGCACACCTGGGTAACGCCGCACAGATTCAGCGTGCCTCGACCGATGCGAACATTCC
This sequence comes from Terriglobales bacterium, assembly GCA_035623255.1. GTDB lineage: Bacteria > Acidobacteriota > Terriglobia > Terriglobales > Acidobacteriaceae > JAFAGX01. Next base: position 84,392 of record DASPTU010000125.1, read on the forward strand.
TATGTCGTTGGGCCGGGAAGCAGTCGCCATCGGCGGCGGCGGTGTGGGGGGTGGCGCTCATACCTTGCAGGAATGGTTCGACGCTACCGGCCGGGAACTCGGTCTCAAACGAATCCTTCTTACGGTCCTCGCCCTGGCAGGGATAGCGGAGTAGACAGGTCCTTTGCTTGCAAGCCCTGAAATTGAGACGGGCTTGCGAAGAACCCACCCTTCATCAGCGGGGATTCGGGCGGTACACCCAGCCGCCCGGGTTCGAACCTGCTGCTATTGTGGGAATTTTCTCGTCATTAACACGCGCGAGTATTTTATCGACGATTTCGCGCGAGGGTGCGAGCGAGCAAACTGGGTCGGTCGCGGCAGCATTGCCCGTCAGCAACAATGCCTGGCAGCGGCATCCCCCAAAATCCTCTGCGCGGCGATCGCAACTGCGACAAGGCTCAGGCATCCATTCATCACCACGGAATTTCCTAAACGCGCCAGATTCGTTCCAGATCCATTCGAGCGAATGCCGGCGTACATTGTCGAACTCAAGGCCGGGAATGACTGCTGCGGCGTGACAGGGAAGCGCCTGCCCCCCAGGATCAATCAGCATCAGCCGGCGTCCCCATCCGCCCATGCACGCTTTGGGAAAGCGAGCATAGTAATCCGGTGCAACATAATCAATCCGCATTCGGCCGTTCTGGCGGGCTACCACTTCATTCACGGTTTGTTGAGCTGCTTCGACCTGCGATCGAGTCGGAAGCAGGCCCTCCTGGTTGCGCAGGGCCCAGCCGTAATACTGAACGTTGGCGACCTCAACCCGATCCGGGGCGAGCTCTTCGACCATGGCAAGGATCTCATCCAGATGGTCCAGGTTCTGCCGGTGAACTACCACGTTCACCGTAAATGCGAGCTTGAATTTGCGAATAATCCCGGCAAGTTGCAGTTTTCGAGCGTGGCTGGGCGCCCCGGCAATCTCATCTGCCAGGTTTTCTCGTGATCCTTGAAAACTGAGCTGGATATGCTCGAGTCCACCCTCCGCCAAGGCGGCCAATCGCGTTTCGGACAGCCCAATCCCGGAGGTGATTAAGTTCACATAAAGCCCAGCCGATCTCGCGCGTCGGGTAAGCTCCAGTACATCGGAACGCGCAAGAGGCTCACCTCCCGTGAAGTGAACATGCAAAATCCCTAATTTGCCGGCTTCCCCAAAAATGCGGACCCATTCATCGGTTGAGAGTTCAGCTGCCGTCTTCTGCATCTCCAGAGGGTTGGAACAGTAAACGCAGTGCAGCGGACAGCGGTGAGTCAGCTCTGCGATTAACGCTAAGGGACCATTGAGCATGAAGTGCTTCCGAAAATCACTATGCGGAGTAGCGAGTAAATCATGGCTTCAAGAATGGGAAGGGCCTAGAAATCGACAATGCGCTTCTTATGCAATTGCTCCAGGAACGTCCCAACCTCCTGTTCAATCCGAACCGGGTCGGCGTTGCTGTAAGTCTTCTGCAACTCCAGCACGATCTGCTGAACGGTGCGCTGGCCATCGCAGCGCTCCAGAATAGCGCGCCCTGTACCTTGTAAGCGGATCGCGCCTTCCGGAAACAGCAGCATGCGTTCCGCATCATTCGGCTCAGCCCATCGGCATCCCGTTGCCAAACGAGGCTGGCTTGAGCTTTCAAGCGGCGCCACGTCAGCTTCCCTCAGCGGGAATGAAAGCTCCAGGTGGCGGCCATGCCGGCTGCACATAGGCGAAGTGAAGCGCATCAAGTTGCGCCCACAGGATGTCGCATTTCCGCCGCAACGCGGCAATCACCAGTTCCTGCTCCTGTCGCGTGCGGGCATGTTCCGCAACCCAATTAAAAGCGTACGTCGCATCTTCGGGAGCCTGGGTCAGACGTGCCGTGAAGTAATCCAAGGCGCCCGAGAGCCAAGGATAGTGCTTTCGCAGCGCGTCCATCCGCAGCGCGATGAGATCTCGCGAGAACAGTTCGGTTAGCGAGGAAGCAACCGCTTCCAGGAAACTGCGACTCCTGACCAGCTCCAGATAGGCATCCACCGCATAGCGGGTCGCGGGCAGCACTCCGTCACCATTGCGAATCATCTCACGTGACAAACCCGTAGCTTGGCCCAGCTTGAGCCAACGCTCAATTCCACCGTTGCTGTTGGCATCGCCGTCATGATCGACGATCCGCTTGCGCCAGGCCACGCGGAACTCCCGGTCCTCGCTGCGAGAGAGAATTATGGAATCCTTGATGGGAATCCGGCTCTGATAGTAGTAACGGTTGAGGGCCCAGGCTTGCAGCTGCCCGCGCGTAAGCTTGCCCTCGTGCATCATGAGATGAAATGGATGTTGATGATGGTACCGTTCCCGTCCTACTTCTTGCAGTCGGGCACGCAATTCTTCTCTTGTGAGCAATTGCTCTTGGCTAGCAACTAAGCCCTGAATGGACATAATGACAATCCCTTACCAGAACTGGACGCCCGAGTTACAGTACGCCGTACGGCCGCCCTAGCACTCCCAGTCTAGTAAATCACCTAGTGGTGGGAATTTCCAGCAACATAGCAGAACGATCATCACGAGGATGTGACAGGCGACGGTCGAGCAGGAGAGACGATTGTGGGGCCATTCGGTAGGTCTTTATTGCTTGATGAGGGTACCGGATACAAGCTATATCCCGGTCTCTTCAATCACGCGGGCAGGCGTTGTTTACGCGCTTTTCTGTCGGCTCTGCCAGGGCATCTGCAAGATCGTTCTTTTCCAGCAACGGCTGCTCCCGAATCTCCTGGATCCGCGAAGTGACGATCGGTGTGCGGTAATCTGGATGGCAGAACTCCAGGTGCATGCCGCGGCCGATGTAGCGCTGCTTTAGCATGGCGCCGCCCCAGGTTGACCCGGAAATTGCAACCTGCACCGGCTCGGGACAAAACTCCGGATGCCCGGAAATCAAAGCCTCACTCCCGCCGAGCAGGACCGCCGTGTAGCGATGGTTTTGTGTCTCGATGTGCAGGACCGTCGATGGCGGCAGAGCACTGAGCAAAACCCCGCCCTCGATCTCCGACCGAACGATATTGCGATTCACTTCATCGCTCAGGTTTGGGTGCGGCATGAACATCAGATTGGGCATGGAGTTTACCATAGCTTTGATTGTCGGACGATGCCGAAGGTTACCGAGAATGTGCACTGTGGGACATGACCTGGAAGTTATTAGCCCTGAAGCTCAAAAAACTGTGGTCAGCCGCAGGGCATAACTGCGGGGCGGGCCTATGGCATTTCCCGAGAAAAGACCATTGAAATCTATAACATTCAGGTGGTTGGCGAGGTTTTCGATATCACCCTGGAGTCGTAGTGCAACCCTGTCTTTCTGGTAGAGGTTCGTCCCAACTGACGCGCTGAACGAAAGCAGGGGTTTAATTCGGCCCCGATTGAAGTTCAAGTGGTCTACCACCGCCTGGCCATATTGTGCTACTGCTTGCTGATAAGTCCCAGTGAAATCGAATGGAAGCCCGCTGCCGTATTCCACTCCTCCGGCTATCCATACGCGTGGAGCCAACTGGCTCCGCACGCGTGCGCGCAATGTGTTGCGCTGGTCTTGCGAATCAGGGAAGTGACCGCTCAACTGGGTGATGGCATTCGCGGCGTCGTCTCCCACGAAGAGTCCTCCGGTCACCGGAAACCACGCGTTCCCAACCGTATACGAATAACTTAAGAAACCCGAGAAACCTTTCCATATCGGCATTTCAATCTTGGCTTCGGCGCCGTAAATGATTGCTTTATCAAAAGCTATGGGGAACGCCACAACCGTATTCAGGATCGTGTCATCATCGGCAAAGTTGTTCACTTGACGGCGAAAGTAGTTCGCGTCCAGCCGGAGCTTGCCAAAAAATCCTTTTGTCACTCCCACTTCGTAGTAGTCGCCATGCGAAGGTTCGACCGGAAGGCGAAGAACATTAGGATTTAAGGAGGTAACCTGCGGCGAACTGGACAACAAGATGTTTTCAAATGACGGCGTCTGGAAAACTCGGTCGTAGGAAGCGTGCACGACCAAATCTGCCGACTGAAAGTACCGTGCCACCGAAAGCCGCGGGCTTACGGCGTTTTGGTTCAGCAGCAATTGGTAGTGGTCCCAGCGCAACCCCGCTCTTACCGTCCATTTGCCCAAACGAATCAGATCTTCCACAAACGCCGACTGCTCAAGATCGGGGCGCTGGCTGGCAAAAGCAAAGCTGCGCGGTGTTCCCGGATCGAACACGTCCGGGTTAGTGATCACATCGTTGAAGTTCTCGTGAAGGAATAGATTGTCCAACTCGATCCCGGCTTTCCATTGCTGGCGCCCATGATCTGCGGAAACCACACCCTTGAAATACCCTTCCTTGAATTCGTTGTGCTGAAACGCAATCACTGGTGTTGAGGCCGCATTCGAAAATAAATCGTTCGAATCGGAGCGAACCATGCCGCGCAGGTCAGCCACTACTTGCGGAGAAAAAATGTGCTGATAGCTGACAATTCCTATGGTCTCGAAATTATCCGCATTCTGGCGTTGCCCAGCCTGCTGCTGGATCTGCTCATTGGGAACATCGAAGCGTGACAACGCGTGGCGAACAATGAAGTTCAAGCGATCATGGACGGTGAGCTCCCGCTCATACCCAGCCGCAAAATCCGCGGTCGTTCCCGTATTCGAGAGATTCTGGGGAACTACCGGATTCAGGTAGTGGCCGGTCATGCCCCCATTCGCGCTGACCAAAAACGTGTTCTTTCCGGTCATATACTGCATTCGGCTGAACGCGCCGGCCGTTTCAAAGCTGCCACCGGACAAGACAAATTCCCCGTGCCATCCTTCCTGCGGATCGCGCTGGGTATTCAATTCGACGACGCCACCCATTTTCCGCCCATACTCAGCAGGAATCCCCGCGGTGTAGACATCGACAGATTCCACGTCGTCCGCTTCGATCTCCGGCCCCATACCGGGCGAGCGATTGTCAGTCAGTGGAATCCCATCCACCACAAACTGCGTCTGATATTCGGAGCCGCGCGGATGCAGTACGGCATTGCCTTCATACAGCCAGCCGGGCTGCGAGTTCACCAGATCCTGCACCGAGCGCCCAGGAAGCGACGTGGTACGGTTGTCAATCGTGTCGGGGCCGATTTGATTGACTGTCCCCACGCGATGCGGATCGACCAACGTTGCAGCAGCGGTCACCGTCACCGAGGTCGCAACCGAAGGCAAATTGAGCCTCACAAGGTAACTCAGTGGAACCGCCGACCGGATCTCCAGTGTCTGCGAAACTGGGGCGAAATCGGGCTCGCGAATCTCCAATCGATAAACGCCAAACGGCAAATGCCTGGCGATCAAGTTGCCGCTCTCGTCAGTGCTGAAAACATTGCGGTAATGGTTGGCCTCACTCAGCAATTCCACCTGGCTGCGAACCGCCAAGCCGACCGGGTCGATAACCCTCAGGCGCAGCTCTCCTGTATTGCTCTGGGCAAGGCTACAGGCGCACAAAAGCATGGCAAGCAGGAAGCGCTTCGGCATGGGGCAAGATTCAGCTATATGAAAGCATAGAGCGGCGTCCTATCAGCCATCAACCGGCGGTTTGGGTGATGCCACTTGAGTAACTGACGAAGGCCTGCTGGGCAGAAGTCCTTGATGAGACTGACTAAACAAGCAAGGCGCTATCGACCCAGCCCGATGTCGAGCTACGATAGCGCCGCCTTTTCCTGATCCAAATCCGGTTCAGAATCTATGCCATAGCCTGCACTTCCTCTAGTACCTAATGAGATGCGCTGAGGTCCCGAATGATAACCAGGGTCTTGGCTGCTGCCTCCAACGCTTGCTCAAGTGCTACTAAGTGCCGTTCTTCGGTTAGGTAACTGATCACCATCATTCGCAACACGCTTTTGTTCTCGACTTTCGTTTCAGAGATCCATCGTCTCCCATCGCGCGTGACTTCTTCAACGATCTCTATGTGCGAAGCGGCCAGTTGCTCCTCGCTCAACCCTTTTGCCTTCAATCGAAACGCCACAATCGGCAGGACCTGTGGTACTGCCAGTTCAAAATGCTCCGAAGAGTTCAGCCACTTCACAAAACCCTGTGCCAGCTTCATCTGCCGGTCGATGTGTTCCTCATAAGCCTTTCTGCCGTGGACCCTAAGCGTAAGCCAGAGCTTCAGGGAATTCATCCGGCGCGTCCATTGTGTGCTGATTCGCGAATTATCAATGCCCTTTGCTTCGGCCGCCTTTGGCATGTAAGGTGCCGAAACCGCGAACGCCCGCTCCAGCATTTCGGGATAACGCGTGAGGATCACCCCCGCCGCCAGCGGCACAGCCAGCCACTTGTGCGGATCAATCGTGATTGAGTCCGCCAGCTCGATCCCCAGTACCAAGTCGCGATGCTTGTCGGAAAAGATCGCAGCTCCACCGTAGGCCCCATCTACATGCAGCCACAGGCCTTCTCGTCTGCAGATCGCGGCTAAGTTCACCATGTCGTCAACCGCTCCGGAGTTGGTCGTTCCAGCAGTCGCAACGACGCAGAATGGTTGCCTGCCCTCTCGCCGGTCCTGCTCGATGCTCATTTGCAGCTTCTCAGAGTCTAGCTGGACGCGGTCATTTAACCCAATTCGCCGCAGCGCTTTTCTTCCAATTCCCAACAAGCCGGCAGATTTGTCGATGGAGTGGTGAGCCTCGTCGGATGCATAAAAAACCGGCTGCCCAGCCATTGAGGCGGCGCCTTCCTCGATAAAGCCGGGAAACTTCCATGCCAATGCCAGCGCCAGGCCGGTGAAGTTCGCTTCATTGCCGCCGCTGGTGAAGGTTCCGTTAAACTCACCCGGCCAGCCTACTTGTTCTCCGATCCAGCGCACTGCTTCGTGCTCGATTTTCGACGCCAGTTGCGACCGCTTGACCGTCGCCAGTTGCGGATTCAGCGCCGCCACCAGCGCCTCCGCCATTACGCCGATGTAAGTCGGCGTCGGATTCATCAGCCCGAAATAGTTCGCGCTCGGCACGTGAAATCCTTTGTCGACCATTTCTCCAAAAATCTGGTCAAGAACTTCGCCCGCGTCCTCGCCGTTTTCGGGCAGGGCATTGTTCAAGGCTTCGAACGTACGTTCGGAAGCGGGTAGTTGCACGGGACGTTCAGCAAGGGAATCGAAGAACTCGTCAATCTGGTCGATCAGGTAGTACCCAATGCGTCGCCGGGTGGCGGAGTCGAGGTCAAAGTTCATGCCCATTGGACGAGACTCCCCAGCCAATGGCTTCACAGACCCAGACGGGTCGGCCGAAGATCACAGCCGGTTGTAACCCACATCACATCCCGTTGGTCAATGGCGGGCTATCGTGGTCTCGATGGCTGGCTTGTGAGGAGGCTCTATGGCGCCCGCATTGGATGTCCTGCTCGTGCTCATCATCGCCCTCGCAGTTCTGGGCATCGCCTATCTAGTGCACCGGCTCGCGTTGGGCGGCGCGGAGGTACGCAAACTCTCGGGCAAAATGCTGGTGACTTGTCCGGAGACTAAAGAAACTGTGGCAGTCAAAGTCGCTACCGGCAAAGCCGCCTTGGGAGCCATTGCAGGAAAAGAGCATGTTGAACTCAGCCAGTGCACCCGCTGGCCGGAGCGCGCCAATTGCGATCAGGCCTGCCTCAGCGACTTGCTCGCCGATCCCGAAAAACACTCCGTCTGGGCGATTGCTGCGAGATGGTACCAAGGCAAGGCCTGCTTTTATTGTGGGCGGCCAATTTCCGAACTTAGCCATCTCGATCACAGCCCAGGGCTGATCAGCTTTGACGGCAAAATCATCGAATGGGACAGACTCCGCCCCGAGGACCTGCCCAAAGAATTAGCTTCGGCGCACCCAGTGTGCTGGAATTGCACCGTTACCGAGTCATTTCGTAAGGAGCATCCCGAATTGGTGACCGACCGCCCCTGGAAGCACTGAAAATGGGCGATCCTTATCCTGAGCGGAGTGAACCCCTGTATTTCTAAATGTGTGGCTGAAATGCCACTCAGGATGTTTGCGGCGTGCCTTCTGCTGCCTCGGTAGTCGACCCCTTCTCTGGCCTTAGCAAAGGAAAGAGAATCACATCGCGGATGGTCTGCGAGTTGGTGAGCAACATGGCAAGCCGGTCGACTCCCACACCTACGCCACCCGCCGGCGGCATTCCGTACGAGAGTGCCCGTATGTAATCGAAATCCATCTGGTGCGCCTCTTCGTCGCCGCGCTCTCGTTCTCGCAACTGTTGTTCAAAACGCTGCCGCTGATCTTCCGGGTCGTTCAGCTCGCTGAAGCCGTTGGCAATCTCCATCGCGCCCACAAAGATCTCCCAGCGCTCGGTCCATTCGAGCTCGTCAGGTTTTTGTTTGGAGAGCGGTGACACCGCGGTCGGGAATTCATAAATGATCGTGGGTTGGATCAGCTGTTCCTCAGCCGTAGCCTCAAACAGATTCGCAATGGTCTTGCCTGTCGGCTCATTCGGATCGTAGGACACATGCGCATGTGCGGAGTTGAATCGCTCCACCAGGGCCTTCACCGAATCATGACTGGCAAAGTCCGACACCGTCGGTTTTGCGCCTGCTCTTTCCGGCCAGTAATGAATGATGGCCTCACGCATGGTCATACGCCGCCAGTTTGCTTCCGACCAGTCGATCTCCTGATCCCCCCATTTTGATTTCGTGGCACCGAGAACGTCCTTGGCAGCCTGAATTATCAGTGCCTGCGTGAGATCCATGATTCCGCGATAATCGGTGTAAGCCTGATAAGCTTCCAGCATGGTGAACTCAGGATTCCAGCGCCATCCAAGGCCTTCATTGCGGAAATTGCGGTTGATCTCATAGACCCGGTCGAACCCGCCCACCGTCAGCCGCTTGAGATAAAGCTCGGGCGCAATTCTCAGGTACAAATCCATGTCGAGCGTGTTGTGATGGGTTACAAATGGCCGGGCAACAGCTCCACCCGGAATCGGCTGCATCATCGGCGTCTCAACTTCCACAAATCCGTGCTCTTCCATGAAGCGCCGCATCGACTGCACCAGTTTGCTGCGCTTGAGAAAGACTTCTCGCACCTCGGGATTCATGATCAGATCGACATAGCGCTGCCGGTAGCGCAGCTCGACGTCCGTCAGCCCGTGCCACTTCTCGGGCAGCGGCAAGAGATCCTTCGACAAGAACGTAATGTCCTCGACGTGTACGGTTAGTTCACCAGTGCGAGTGCGAAACAGATACCCACTGACGCCAATGTGATCTCCCAGATCGAGCAGCTTGTACAGCTCAAACCCTTTCTCGCCGACAGCATCCTTCTTCACATAAATCTGCAGCTTCTGTCCGCCCTGTTGCAGGTGCGCGAACCCGGCCTTCCCCATCAGCCGTATCGCCAAGATTCGCCCGGCCAGCCGCACTGTAAAGCGCGATTTTTCCAGATCCTCGCCCGATTTCCCTCCATACTCGCTCAGAATCTGCGGGACGGTATGGGTGAACTCGTACTTGGTCGGATAACTGGGTTGTCCGAGAGCTTCAATCTGCTTGAGCTTCTCGCGCCGCTGTTCGTAGATTTTTTCGTCGAGTGCCAAAGAATTGTTTGCCTTTGTAGGAGTGAACAGCGATTATAAACAACTGCTGTCCTTGAAGCGGCCCGCGACGCCGCGTTAGTATGACATGTTCATTGGGAACCTGATGCCTCAGAACTACATTCCAATTTTCCTTTTCGTGGCTGTGGTAGTTGTTCTGATTCCTGTTACGTTGCTTGCCGCCAAGCTGGTGCGGCCAGAGAATCCCAGCCGCACAAAGCTTATGCCCTATGAATGCGGCATCGATCCCGTCAGCCTCTCCCGCGGCCGTTACACTGTCCGCTATTACATTGTCGCGATTCTTTTCGTGGTGTTCGACGTTGAAACCATCTTCCTGTTTCCCTGGGCAGTAAAGTTCAAAGCGCTCGGCGTGTTCGGACTCATCGAAATGCTGATCTTCCTCTTGATTCTGATTGTCGGTTATATCTGGATCTGGAAAAAAGGTGCACTGGAGTGGGTCTGAAACACCTTTAGCTGATCCCGCCGCTGATCTTTGCTGCTCTCAACTTCTCCCACATTCTCACAACTCGCGACCCGAGCTCTCGCGTCAGCTTCTCGTATTCTTCTTCCGAGGCTTCTGACTCCGGCGGAGGATAAATCGGATCGCTGAATCGCATCTGCAACGGCACGAATTTCTGAAAGCGCTTTCCCCGCGGCCAGGCTTCATAGAACCCTTCAATTGCCACCGGCACGATTGGCGTCTGGGTGTGAATCGAAAGAATGGCCGCGCCCTTCTTGAATGTCTTGGGGTTGCCATCAATGCTACGCTCGCCCTCCGGATAGAGAATCAGCACGCGCCCGTGGCGCAGGCCGAAGGCTCCCGCACGCATGGCCGGAATGAGATTCGCATCCGGATCTACCAGCATGATCCGCAGCCATCGTGCCAGCACCCGCATGAAACCTGAGCCGAAATGTTCACTGGTGCCGACGAAAAAAATGTTTTGAAAAATCCGCCACGGCAACACACTGCTCATGATTGCGCCATCGATGTAGCTCTGATGGTTGGAGCAAAGGAGAAACGGGCCGTGCTGGGGAAGTTTTTCCAGGCCACCCACATGGAGATCGAAGCGGTCGTAGGCCAACATCGCCACCATGCGAGTGAGCAAATACCAGAACCCCTCATCGATCCTCCTTGACCGGGCCAGATTGAGAACTTCCGGATCAACAGGCTCTTCTCTGAGCACGCTTTGCCAGCCGACAGCTCGGACAGTGGCCCCTTCACGACTCGCGCTTCTCCGCACCAGATCCACCAGCTCACGAACTGTGTAAACCTCCGCCAGACGCGACTCCTCCACATTCCCGCCAAGTTCCTGCTCCAGCGCAACCAGAAGCTCCACGCGTTGCATGGAATCGAGCCCGAGATCGAGTTCCAGATTGTCTCCGGGCCGGATGGATTGACGCTTCGATCGAGAAGCTGCACGAATGACCGCTACGCCGCGCTGCACCTCCGGCTCCTCGATCCAGGCTGCGTCGTCAGCGCTCAGAGGTTTTTCCGCGGTGAGCTCCCCAGCATCCTCTCTCGCTCGGCCTTCCTTTACCCGCCGCCCAATTTCGAAGCGCTTCAGCTTGCGTGTGGTTGTGCGCGGCAAGTCTTGCCGCCATATTTCATAGCTCCCGATCCGCTTGGTGGACGGCAGTTGCGCCGAGAGTCCTTCGATATCGAACCGAATGACCTCTTTCGCATTTACGATTTTGCGTTGCCGGAGCAGCTCAAAATCTGGCACGACCACAGCGTGCAAGCGTTCGGAGCGTGTGTCCCCCGGGCGCGCTTCCAGGCCCAGGACACAAATTTCCTTGATGTAGGGAGATTTCAGGTAGTGCGCCTCGATTTCTTCCGGATAGAGATTCTTTCCATTACTGAGGACGATCACTTCCTTTGATCGTCCGGTGATGAACAGGTTTCCGCCGTCATCGAAATATCCCAGATCACCGGTGTGCAGCCAGCCATCTCGCAAAACTTCTGCCGTGACGTCGGGACGGTTCCAATAGCCTTTCATAACCAGAGCGCCGCGGATCGCGATCTCCCCAACCGGCTTCGGCATTCCTTCTGCGGGCTGAGGATCGAGAATCCTGCCTTCCACCCCCCGCAATGGCGGCCCAACCGAGCCGATCAGATTGTTATCCGGAGGTGTGGCAAAGGCGCCTCCACAGGTTTCGGTCAGTCCATAAGCCTGCAGAATGTCGATCCCCAAAGCGTAGAAGTCGCGGCCCACTTCAGGATCAAATCGCGACCCGCCGGTGACTAGATACCGCATTCTGCCGCCGAAAAGGTCATGAACCTTGCGGAAGAAAACTTTGCCCGGGTTCCAGCCAAATCTCCGCGCGAATCGCGTAATGCCCATCAACATTCGCACAACAATCTGCGCCAACCTCCCGCGCTGCGAAATTTCCTTAAAGATTCGCTCGTGTATCAGATAGAAGAACTGCGGGACCACCGCAAGCGCCGTGATCTGCTGTTCTGACAAAGCGCGCAGTAGCTCCGTCGTGTTCAGCGTTTCCAGATACACCACCCGCGATCCCTTGACCAGCGGCAGCATCAGATTGGCCATCTGCGAGAGCACATGAAAGAGCGGAAGCACCCCGAGCAGCGCATCCTCGGGTCCGATATGCGCCCAGCCGAATACCGCTTCCACTTCTCCCATCAGGTTGCCATGCGTCAGCATCACGCCTTTGGGATCAGCCGTAGTGCCGGACGTGTAGAGCAGAGAAGCCAGTTCATCTTTCTCTGACTGCACGGCAACGAAATCTCCCGGGCCGGCTGCAAAGATGCTGTCAAGGTCCTTTCCTGACGGGCGAACCTGCTCCGAGGTACCCTCGCACGGATTGACTTGCACGACACTGATTCCCAACTCGGCGGCCGATTGCGCCGTCAGACTCAGATGGTTCTGATCGCAAAAGATCAGTGAGCTTCCGCTGTCTTTGAGTAACTTCCCAACTTGGTCCGCATGCAGGGCCGTGTCCAGCGGCACAGCTACATATCCCGCCGCGATGATGCCCAGGTAACTCGCGACCCAGCGTGGGTGATTATCGGCCAGAATCGCGACCCGCCCTCCGCGCGCAAGCGGTTGTTGTGTGAGCCAGTGGCCGATGGATTCGGCCATGCGGCGCAGTTCGGCGTAGGTGCATCCTTCGATTCTGTCGTGGCGCTGAATCTGTAACGCAATGTTATTTGGCCAGCGCTCGGCGCACACGCAGAACAGATCGTAGAAGGTTTGCATTAGTCAGCGGGCAATCTTACACGAAACCTGAAAGGCGACTTACCTCCTTGCCCCGCATCTAATATGCTAGGCTTCTAGGATATGGGCCGGTAAGTGCCCGCCCGCCGAAGGATTCGCGACTTTGATTAACACCGTAATAGCCAAGGTCTTCGGGACCAAGAATGAGCGAGAGCTCAAGCGGCTCGCTCCTCAGGTCGAGGCTATCAGTGCGCTCGAGCCTGCAATGGAAAAGCTAAGCGATGCAGAACTTCGTGCCAAAACTGATGAATTCCGGCGCCGCATTGAGGAGCGCCTCAGCACGATTGCGGATGAGCCCGATGCCGATCCCGACCGCTTGAAAGAACTGGAAAAACAGCGGATCGCCGCAACTAACGAAGTTCTCGACGAAATTCTGTCGGAAGCTTTCGCGGTTGTGCGTGAGGCGGGTCGCCGAGTGCTCAACATGCGGCATTTCGACGTCCAGCTTATCGGCGGAATGGTCCTCCATCAGGGCAAGATCGCCGAAATGAAAACCGGTGAAGGCAAAACCCTGGTAGCAACGTTGCCGGTATACCTGAACGCTCTGAGCAGGCGCGGAGTTCATGTTGTCACCGTCAATGACTACCTTGCCAAGCGCGACTCCGAGTGGATGGGGAAGCTCTATAGCTTCCTGGGTCTCACGGTTGGCGTCATCGTTCACGATCTCGATGACCAGCAGCGCCGGGAGGCTTATGCCGCCGACGTCACCTACGGTACCAACAACGAGTTCGGCTTCGACTATCTGCGCGACAATATGAAATTCGACCTGCGCGATTGCGTGCAGCGCGGCCACAATTTCGCCATCGTCGACGAAGTGGACTCCATTCTCATCGACGAAGCCCGTACCCCCCTCATCATCTCTGGCGCCAGCGAGGAATCCACTGACAAGTATGCCCGCGTGAATCGCATCATCCCCAAACTGGAGAAGGGTGAAGAAATCCCGGGTCCACCCGGCGAGCCGGCCCAACTTAGCGGCGACTTTGTCGTGGATGAAAAGCACCGCAGCATCACCGTAACCGACGAAGGCTGGGAGAAAGTCGAAGGCCTGCTTGGAATCGGCAACATCGCCGATCCCGAGAACTGGGCTCTCAAGCATCACGTCGAGACCGCTATCAAAGCCCACTCTCTCTATCACCGCGACGTTGAATACGTGGTGAAGGAGGGTGAGGTGATCATCGTCGATGAATTCACTGGCCGACTTATGCCGGGCCGCCGCTGGTCTGACGGCCTGCATCAGGCCGTGGAAGCTAAAGAGAACGTGAAAATCGAGCGCGAGAACCAGACCCTCGCAACCATCACGTTCCAGAATTATTTCCGCATGCACAAGAAGCTCGCTGGGATGACCGGCACTGCGGAAACCGAAGCCACCGAATTCGAGAAGATCTACAAGCTCGAAGTGATGGTCATCCCGACCAACCGGACGCTGCTCCGCATCGAGAATCCTGACGTCGTCTATCGAACCGAGAAGGAGAAGTATTTCGCCGCTGCTGACGAGATTCAGAAATTTAACACCACCGGTCAGCCTGTCCTAGTCGGCACAACTTCCATCGAAAAGTCCGAGCGCCTCTCGGACCTGCTCAAGAAAAAAGGCGTGAAGCACTGGGTATTAAATGCCAAGCAGCACGAGCGGGAAGCGGAAATTGTGGCCCAAGCGGGCCGCAAAGGCATGGTGACCATCGCCACCAACATGGCCGGCCGCGGAACCGATATTTTGCTCGGCGGCAATCCCGAGTTCATGGCCAAGCAGGAATGCGTGAAGAAGGGAATGGCTCAGCCCCTACGGGCGGCACAAGGCAAAGTGCAGGCCGCCGTCGACGACAGCAAGAATACCGTCTGGTACTACGCCGGAAACGAGTACGTGGTTCCCACTGACCAGTGGACCGAAATCTTTAACCGCTACAAGCAGCAAACCGACAAAGAGCACGACCAGGTCGTAGCTGTGGGCGGTCTGCACATCTTCGGAACCGAGCGCCACGAATCTCGCCGCATCGATAACCAGCTTCGGGGCCGTGCCGGACGACAGGGCGATCCCGGGTCCTCTCGTTTTTATCTATCTCTCGAAGATGACCTGATGCGCATTTTCGCCAAGGAGTGGGTGTCGACACTACTACAGCGTTTGGGCATGGAAGAAGGCATTCCAATTGAATCGCGCCTGATCTCCCGCCGTATCGAAAAGGCCCAGGAAGCCGTCGAGGCGCAAAACTTCGAAGCCCGCAAACATCTTCTCGAATACGACGACGTAATGAACAAACAGCGCGAAGCCGTTTACGGCTTGCGGCGGCAGCTGCTCGAGGGCGTCGATCAGAAGGAATTGATTCTCGAAGATTACGTTGCCGGTATTCTTGGTGACTTGATGGATCAGTTCTGCGCCGTCAAAGCGCATCCCGCCGATTGGGACATCAAGGGCCTTAAAGATGCCGTCTTCACCCGCTTCGGCGTGGACATCCTCGCCGAAGGCATCAAGCCCGATACTCTCAACCGTCAGGAACTCGGTGATGCGGTTTTCGACAAACTCAAAACTCGATACGATTCCAAAGAGAAACTGATTGGCCCCGACGCCATGCGCTATCACGAGCGCATGATCATGCTGAGCGTGCTCGACTCCCAGTGGAAAGACCACCTGCTCAGCATGGACCACCTGAAAGAGGGAATTGGCCTGCGCGGGTATGGCCAGCACGATCCGCTCGTTGAATACAAGCGTGAATCCTTCGACATGTTTGAAGCCATGATGCAGCGCTTCCAGGAAGAGACTGTTCGCTATCTCTACCTGATGCAGATTCTGGAGCGCCCGGAGCCGGCCATGGCGGCTGCTCAGCCAGATTTTAGCGGTGAGGCGGTTGCGGCTGTTGGCGATGGTAATGGCCGCCGCCCACGCAACGTAACCACTTCAGTGGATGAAATCGAAGAAGCCTTCCAGCGCCGCAAACGCCGCGAACTGGAGCAGGCGCGTATGGCTGGTTCCGGAGATATGCAACCCGTTCAGCAGGTTGTGCGTAGCTCCGCTAAAGTGGGCCGAAATGATCCGTGTCCCTGCGGCTCAGGTAAGAAATACAAAAAGTGCTGCGGCGCAAACGCCTGAGAACCTCTAAAGCTTAAGGCTGCTCCCACCCTTTTCGAAGGGTGGGAACATTTCTCTCGCCTATCTTGGTGGTTCCCGCCTCGGTTCTTCCGGGCGAGGCTCAGATTGCGGACGCGGTTCCGACTCCGGCCGAGCTTCCTGCGGATGCACTTCGTTATTCACGTGTGGCGGTTGTGTCTGCGTGCGCGGTGCGTAATCAGGTCGCGGAGTTCCTTCGGATTGAGTTCCATATCGCGGCCCATTCTCAGGTCGTGGCACGTTTTCTCCACGTGGGGCATTGCCCAGCGTCGTTTGGTCATTGTGTGACGCTCCCGGTTGATAGGACGTAGGCGGACGCGGTACACCCCTGGATTCGGTTTCTGGACGCACGGTGTTCCCCGGATGCGGTGTTGTGCTTTCCCCTATTGCAGCATTGGGTGGACGAGGTACGTTGTTTCCAGGCCGAGGCACATTGTTACCGCCAGTGACCGGGCGATTCACCGGAGCTTGATATGCCGCTCCGGCTCGGGTGGCTGCGACTACTCCATGCCCACTGAAGGCAGCCGGTTTCACCGTGGCCGCGATCGATGGACGACCCTGGTTCACCGAAGCCCGCTGTTGCGGATTGTTCTTTGCAAGCGTTTCGTGTTGAAGCTGCGCTGACGTGGGTTCGATGTGTTTCTCTCGGGCTAGCGCCTCCTGTTCCGTTGTCGGTCGCGCCACGATGCCGCCCGGGCCACCGTTATAGCTCACACGATTAATCGTCGTCGTGTTGTTGTTGATGATGGTCGTGTTGTACACATTCGTGATTCTCGTGACGTTCACATTGTTCACTGTCTGGTTGTAATAGAAGTGGTTTTCTCTCCAGTAGCCGCCGTAGTAGCCGCTCCCGGTATAGCCGTAACCATACGGAATCCCGCCGTAGAACCCTACAACCGGTCCCCAATATCCCGTATGCCAGTAATACAACCCTCCGTCATAACCCCAATAGCCTGGCGTCCATAGATAGCCGGGTTGAGGCGCCAATACCCAGGTTCCAGGTACCCAGTAATATCCGTAAGGACCCCAGGCCCAATATCCCGGCGCCCAGATATAGCCTTCAGCAGGGCAGGGTGGCTGTTCGTAAACTGGCAGAGCCGGAGGGCCGAAATTCACCGAAATAAACACGCCGGCCGACGCAGCTCCGGACATTCCTAAAAGCACCAGTAGCAGCACAATCCATCGGACTGGGCGAATGATGTTCATAAACGCTCCTCCGTTCTCATCCTATACAAACGCACCGGATGGAAATATGTTGCGGAGGTGTAAGTACACGAAAGGACAACAGTTCCTGGTGAATTCGACACTCAAGTTACTCGGCGGTGGCTTGACCTACATTCGGGATCAGGCCTGATTGGAAGGTGCGACGGCTTTTTTGGGAAGAATTTCACCGATCCGCCGGATCTGTGCCCCTACTCCCCGTAGCTTTTCCTCGATATTTTCGTAGCCGCGGTCCATATGGTAAACGCGGTCGATGATGGTCTCGCCATCGGCCACCAAAGCAGCCAGCACTAGCGATGCCGAAGCGCGCAGATCGGAGGCTAGAACTGCCGCGCCGCTCAGCGGAGTCTTGCCACGAACAATGGCGCGACTGCCTTCGATCTTTATATTCGCTCCCATGCGGACCATTTCCAGAGCGTGCATAAACCGATTTTCGAAAATGTTCTCAGTAATAATCGAGGTCCCGTCTGCCTGCGTCACTAGTGCCATGTACTGCGCCTGCACGTCCGTCGGGAAGCCGGGGAATTCCTCGGTGACCATATCGGCAGCTTTCAGCGGGTTATCTCCCATCACCCGAACTGAATCGCCCGAGTGGGCCGTCTTGACTCCCACTTCGGCGAGCTTCTGTAACAACGCCCCAAGGTGGTCCGGTTCACAACCAGCAACATTTAGATCGCCCCCGGTGATTGCCCCAGCAATGATGAAAGTTGCCGCTTCTATGCGGTCGGGGATAATGCGATGCTTCGCGCCGTGTAACTTGTCAACGCCCTTTACGCGAATCGTCGGAGTTCCTGCGCCTTCGATGCGTGCGCCCATCTTATTCAGCAATGCCGCCAGATCGGCGACTTCCGGTTCGCGCGCGCAGTTGAGCATGAGGGTTTCGCCTTCCGCCAGCGCCGCGGCCATGAGCAGATCTTCCGTGCCAGTCACAGTGATCTTGTCAAAAACAATCTCGGCTCCACGTAAGCGTTTGGCCTTGGCTTCTACGTAGCCGTGGGTTTGGGTTATGGTCGCCCCTAAACGTTCCAGCCCCTTGATGTGAAGATCGATCGGACGCGCTCCAATTGCGCATCCCCCCGGCAGCGAAACGCGCGCCTGCCCACAGCGTGCGACGAGCGGTCCCAGAACCAGCGTCGACGCCCGCATGGTTTTGACTAGCTCGTAAGAAGCTTCCGGACTAACTAATTCGCGGCACGAAATTGTGGTGCGATGCTGCGCCCGCCCATACCCGAGCTCAACCTCGGCTCCCATCGCGGCCAGCAGCTTGCGGGTCGTCTCAATGTCGCGGACTTGCGGAACATTTTCGAGGATGACTGGTTCTTCCGTGAGCAGGGCGGCCGCCATCGCCGGCAAGGCAGCGTTCTTCGCTCCACTGACACGCATGGTTCCGAGCAGTGGAGCCCCACCTCGAACTACGAACTTATCCATACGGGTTTTTTCTCCCGCAACAGCAGCGGCGACCGCAAGACCCATCCAGCACGTCCATTCTGTGGCGCTTCCATATTGTAGCGGCGAACTTCAGTCACGCGTGACCTGAGCAGTTAATCGGAAGGGCAAGACCAGATGGTTGTGTGAGGCCGACACCCTCGCTCGCCATCGCCGCCGCCGAGGAGCTGTTTTTACATGGCCCGGGTCATCGCGATCGCGCGCCGTACATTTCCACCTGCGGCTTTCAGCAGGCGTACAGCTTCGCTCAGTTTCGCTCCAGTTTCTATCATCATCAGGGCCACTGGCACGCTGTTTCCGGCAGATTTCAAAGTCCTCTCTGATGTTCGACGGTTCTTTCTGGTTGCAAACTGCAAAATCGTGATGCCCCGCTCCCGCAGTTTTTGATTTTTCACGTGAACGTTGACCATGAGGTTACCGTAAATATAGCCAAGCTTTGCCATTGCACCCGTGGAGAGCATGTTCAGCACCATCTTTTGCGCCGTACCAGCCTTCATGCGGCTCGAACCAGCCACTACCTCGGGGCCAACCTCCGTCACAATTTCGACAGTCGCAGCCCGGCCCAGCGGCGAGTTTCGATTACAGGTGACCGCAACCGTTTTCGCGCCTCGGCGACGGGCATAGTCAATCGCTGCGACTGTAAACGGCGTGCGACCGCTGGCTGCGATTCCAACAACCACGTCGTTCTTACCAGGTTTCCGTTTCGCAATTTCGCGTTCGCCGAGTTGACGGGAGTCCTCATTGGCCTCAACTGCGGCCGCCAGCGCTTTTGTCCCTCCAGCTATCACGAACTGAACCGTCTTCGGATCAGTATTGAATGTCGGCGGGCATTCGGTTGCGTCGAGCGCCGCGATCCGCCCGCTCGTTCCTGCACCCACATAGATCAGCCGCCCACCTTTATCGAGGGCCTCTGCAATTACATCAATAGCCTTCGCGATTTGCGGCAGCGCGCGCCTCACCGCTGCCGCTACCTTCGCATCCTCGTTGTTTATGATTCGGGCAATTTCCAGCGAGGGTTTTGTATCAAGGTCTTTCGCCGCAGGATTGCTTTGTTCGCTCGCCAACCGCCTCAGCCTTTTAGTATCTTTGCCTCTCACTTTGCGATCTCCAAAGCTTCAACTACCGCGTCATGGAACGCGGGACGAACCTGCTTGATGACCTCATTCTTGCCATCCGGCCAGGTCCGGTTCGTCAGCAGTGTCACCGAAAGCTGCCGTTCCGGATCCATCCAAAGCGAGGTTCCTGTGTACCCTAGATGCCCGAACGAATGATCCGAAAAATATTTGCCAGTCTGCGATGGTGCTGACGGAGTGTCCCAACCTAGCGCCCGAGATGTACCTGGTGGCACGGATTCGCGGCGCGTGAAGAGGGCTAAGGTTTCCGGCCGAAGGATCGGCCGTCCGCCCTGCAGCATAGCATGAGCAAAAGTCGCAAGATCTTCGGCTGTTGCGAAGAGTCCAGCATGTCCCGCCACTCCCTCCATCACGCTCGCGTTTTCATCCTGCACTTCACCTTGAATAATTCGCCCCCGGAACGACTGATCGTCGACCGTAGGCGGAATCGACGACCACCAGTGTAACGGCGGATCGAACGTTGTATGCGCCATTCCCAGTGGCCCAAAAACTTCCTGCCGGCAAAAGTGATCGAGCGCATCTTGTGCAAGACGTTCCAGCGCCACTCCCAGAATGATGAAGCCAATGTCGCTGTATTCGGCCGTCGAGCCCGGGTCATGCCTCAGCGGAATGCGAAACGCCTCGGCCAGAAGCTCGTCGCGGCTGCGTGCCTTCAGAAACAGCTTCTCGTATCCAGGCAAGCCTGACGCATGAGCCAGCAGCATGCGAATTGTGACCTGCTGGCGCCGTGGATCATCGGTCTTGAACTCCGGTGCTACCGAAACCAGCGGCATCTCCAGATCAAGCAGTCCGCGCTCATAAAGAATCATGGCCATGCTTGTCGTTGCTACTACCTTCGTGAGCGATGCGAGATCGAAAATGCTGGCCGTAGTGGTTTCCGGTGTGTCGGTCTCGTACAGGAAATGACCGAACGCCTTCAGGCAAACCAGGCTTCCACCGTACGTGACGGCAACCGAAGCTGAGGGGAAAACGCGCTCACGAATCGCCCGCGTGAGCAGCCCAAACGCCCCGGCGAACACTTGATTCTGCTGTTCGTAGGCGGGCTCGGGCATCTGAACCGCGGCTTTAGACGAAGAATTCTCTGCCAAGAACGTATCCGTTCCTGGGGTTATAACAAAGATGCGCCACGCGGTAAAGGCGAGTGCGAACGGTGCTGGCAGCGCCGAATTGGAATGGGTTCCTGAGGCTCGTCGTAGAGTCCAAAACTAAATCTCGATCAGCTCAAATGCCGGGTAGGACGATGCCAGGTCTTTGAAAGCTTCCGGCGGCGAACCGGCCGGCACCGGAAAATAGCGCTGGACTTCGCGCTTGAACCGGTCCAGATACGCCTTTATTATTTGCAACTGTTCCGGCCCGGCAAGCGGCCGCAAACGAAATCTTTTTTCTTCTTTCCCCCTCTTCAATGCGACTTCCCCCGAAGCTTCCGCATTGCGTACCCACTGCGTTCGTCCGCGAGGCGCGACCAGGAATCGCTTGCCATTCAATACCAGCAAATCAATGGGCGTGGAGTAAACTTTACCGCTCTTACGCCCTCGAACTTTCAGCAAGTAATTGTAGGAAAAACCCAGTCCGAGTCCGACCAGGAAACCGAAAGTTCGGTTGAACACTCGTTCGGCGGCTGACGGCGCGCGGAATTCTGTCTGAGAGATCTCCATGTTGACTGAGATGTTCAACACATCCCCATTGACTCCTTTTCACATCAGAGCGCGGATGCTCAGCACTTGTGTCATCTGCGGGTTCCTAAGAGAATGATAGCCATGCAAAATGCACTCCCAGGGCGAATATTAGCCTTTTTCCTTGCAATCCTGATCTCCGTGCCGAGTTGGTCAGCCGAGCCGCTGACTGCTCCGGAACTTCCCGATCCCGGCCGTCCTGGCATGACAAAGGAGCAACAGCAGCAGCTTGGCCTGAAGGCTGCGGCCGAAGTGTACAAGCAAATGCCAGTGCTGCCGGATTCCAATCCGGTCGCGGAGTACGTTCAACGTTTGGGAAAGAAGCTGGTGACCGTGATTCCGCCCGATCGCTCATGGCCCTATCAATTTCATGTCGTTCAGCAAAGCGATATCAATGCGTTCGCCCTGCCTGGCGGACCGATTTTTGTAAACGTGGGCACCATCAACGCAGCGGACAGCGAAGCCGAGCTGGTTGGCGTGATCTCGCACGAGATGTCGCACGTGTACATGCAACATTCCGCCAAGCAAGCGCCCAAACAGGCTTGGGCCAACATCCTTGGTGCCCTCGGAGGTTTGCTGGGTGGCACTGCAGGCACTCTCGCGCAAATGGGCATTCAGTATGGCGCGGGCACGATACTGATGAAGTACTCGAGGAGCGACGAAGCGCAGGCGGATGCTGTCGGCGCGATCATCATGTACAAGAACGGCTACGATCCCCGGGCCATGGCGCAATTTTTTCAAAAGCTGGAAAGCCTGGTGGGCAATGGTGGTCCACAGTTTCTCAGCGACCACCCGAATCCTGGCAATCGCGTCGAAGCGGTCGAAAAGGAAATTGCCCACTGGCCGCCCAGGCAGTATCTGCCGACCAGCCCAGCTTTTCTTCAGGCCAAAGAGGAGGCCAAGGGCATAAAGGCGTACAACGCGCAGCAAATTTCAGATGGCGCAAAGAGTGGGCTATGGGCCCGGCAGAATCGGAAGGCGGGTGCAGTACCGCCGGAATTGCAAAGTGAAGCCACGCCTAACGCATCATCGGGTGGCGGAACGCTGACCGATGTCAGCTACCAGGATGTGAAACCGAACGGCGATTTTAAGACCTTTCAGGGTGCTAACTTCGGCGTTAACTACCCTGCAAATTGGCAAGCATCAGCCGGACAAAACTCCGCTACACTGGCTCCTCCCGCCGGAGTTGGCGAGAATGCTATCGCTTACGGTGCCGTTGTCGCCCTGGTGCCGAATTCCGATAACAGTGCGATCGATCAAGCGACGCATGCACTGATCGATAATCTGCAGGAGACGAATCCCGGTCTCCGCATCTACAACAGTCCCCGCAAAATTGAAGTCTCCGGGATCGAGGGCCGCTCCACCATGCTGGCGGGCACCTCGCCAATCAGGCAGGACGATCAGACTGTTCCAGAGCGCAATTGGCTCGTTACGCTCCCGTCGCCCAGGGGCGGCCTGTTGTACCTGGTTTTCATTGCCCCGGAAAGTCAGTTTTCTTTGTTGGAGCCGACCTATCAAAAGATGTTGGACAGCTTGCAGCTAAGATGATCTGCGGCAGAAGCGATTCTATAAACCGATCTTCGGATCGGTGCCCGCAGCGCCTGCTTCGTTGATCCGCCGGTAATTCCCTCGGAAGTATAGGAGCGGATTGCCCTCGTGCATTACGACGTCTTCCACTTCCGCAATGAATATCGTGTGATCGCCGGCATCCTGCGTGCTGTGCAGACGGCATTCCAGATATGCCAGTGCTCCGTGCAGCACCGGCGTGCCATGTCGAGTACGATCAAACCGTGCACCCGCCTCCTGCTCGGCATCCTGGTATCTTGTGGCTGCTCGTGCATAGTATTCAGAGATTGCCCCTTGATCCTCTGCCAGGACATTTACCCCGAACCGCTTCTTGGCATGCAGGCGGGCATGCGTCCGGGCGCGGTGATCCACACATACCAACACCAGCAACGGATCCAGAGACACTGAAGTGAATGCGTTAGCCGTCATCCCATGGACCTGGCCCTCATAATCCAGTGTGATGACGGTGACGCCCGTGGCGAAGCTGCCCATTGCTCTGCGAAACTCCGCCTGGCTGATGCTCATAAGAAGCCTGAGTTGTTATGCTTGAGGACCATATAGCGAATACACAATATAGGTGTTATTCCGAGCAAAGCGAAGAATCTATGCAACTGCCCCAAGCCTTCTTCCCGCAAGCGATGAATTGTAATCCATTACAATCAATCTGAGGTTTGGCCCCGAGGATGGCATCAGTCACAAACTCTTCGACAGAAGCTTACTTTTACGATTTCGACCCCCTCGTGCCTCCATCCCGCGAACAGGCTTACGCACTCATCTCCTGCTGTGACGACGATTTGCCAGCCTTGCTTTCGGCTGGGATTGCAGCCAGGAATCGCTTCAAGTCGGGCGCGATCACCTATTCGCGCAAGGTTTTCCTTCCTCTCACGAATCTTTGCCGCGACTATTGCGGCTACTGCACTTTTCGGCGCGACCCCGGGGACCCGGGCGCGCACACCATGACCCCGGACGAAGTGCTGCAAATGGCGCGGGCGGGAGAGGAACTGGGGTGCACGGAAGCTTTATTCAGTCTTGGCGACAAACCAGAATTCGTGTTTCCCGAGATGCGTACCAAACTGCAAAGTCTGGGGTACAAGTCAACCCTCCACTACCTCGAAGCGATGTGCGAACTGGTTCTTCGTGAGACTTCTCTGTTGCCACATCCCAATCCCGGGCTGCTGAGCGCCGAATGGATCAATCGCCTTTCGGCGGTTTCCCCCAGCATCGGCCTGATGCTGGAAACGAGCAGCGGTCGCCTGCTTGCTCCCGGTGCCGCACACGACAATGCGCCTGACAAAGTACCTGCCAAGCGTCTGCACACCATCGAAGAGGCTGGCAAGCAGAATGTTCCGTTCACTACTGGCCTGTTAATTGGAATCGGCGAAACTCCGCGGGACCGTGTTGACACCCTGCTCGCCATTCGCGAGTTGCACCAACGGTACGGCCACATTCAGGAAGTCATCATTCAGAATTTTCGTGTGAAGCCCGACATCCCCATGCGCAACTGGCCTGAACCCACGAAAGGCGAAATGCTCCGCGCCATCGCTGTGGCGCGATTACTGATGCCCGAGGTTAACATTCAGGCACCTCCCAATCTGTCGTCGCCGTACTATGAAGAGTTGCTGGATGCCGGTCTCAATGACTGGGGTGGCGTTTCGCCTTTGACTCCGGACTACATCAATCCCGAGAAACCCTGGCCTCATCTGGAGCAGTTGAAATTGCGAACCCAATCCAAAGGATACGTCCTGCGCCAACGTCTCCCGGTCTATCCTGAGTTTCTGCCCGGCCTTATGAATCGCGCGAAAGGCTTACTTCTTGAAAAACTCAACAGTGCCGCTGACACACATGGCTACGCGCGGAGAGCAGCATGATCGTTGTCCTCAGCGGAGGAACCGGGGGTGCGAAGTTCGTCGAAGGCTTGCGTCAGGTTGCGCCGGTCGAGGAGATGACCTTCATCGTGAATACAGGAGATGACCTCAACTGGTGGGGTCTTTACGTTTCTCCCGATCTCGATTCCATTACCTACGCCCTCGCCGGCTTGTTAAGCCGTGAGCGCGGCTGGGGCGTCAAAGGCGACACCTTTTACTGTCTGCAGGCGATGGGAGAACTCGCCGAGCCAATGTGGTTTCATGTCGGCGACCGCGACCTGGCAATTCACCTACTCCGCTCAAAACTCTTGGCTGAAGGCAAGACCTTGACGGAAGTGACGAACGAGATCTGCAACAAACTCGGAGTGCAGGCTCGGATTCTTCCTATGAGCGATTCGCGCGTCGAAACCAGAGTGATGACCCCGAGCGGCGAACTTAGTTTTCAGGAATATTTTGTCCAGCGCTGGTACCAGGATCCAGTCAAGTCGGTACGTTTCGCCGGCGCTTCACAAGCAAATCCTGCGCCAGGGGTTGTCGAGGCCATTCTCGCGGCTAACGCCGTTATCATTGCGCCGAGCAACCCGGTCACCAGCATAGGTCCAATTCTGGCTGTGCCCGGCATCCGGGCCGCGCTGCGCGAAACCCAGGCGACTGTTGCCGCTGTGAGTCCACTCATCGGTAACGCCGCCATCTCCGGGCCTGCAGGTGTTTTGATGGCCGCGCAAGGTTGGCCAGTCTCCATAGCGGGAATTGCCCAGGCTTACGGGGACTTTCTCGACATCCTGATTGCGGACCTTCGCGATCACGCTATAGCGAAGGAACTCGGCCGTCCCGGCCTGCGGGTGCATTGCACAAACATCATCATGAAGACTGCTGAAGACAGGGCGAAGCTGGCTCGCACCGTTCTCGCCCTGCTGACAGCCGAGAAATCCGCCCGAGCCACCTCCGACTAGCATGATTCTTATCCCGATCAAGAATCTCGCGACTGCCAAACAGCGCCTGGCTTCACTCCTGAGTCAGCCGGTTCGCACCGAACTGGCCCAGGCAATGCTTCTCGATGTCTTCGATGCCGTTTCCGCATGCGCCAACTGCCCGGAGGTAAGCGTTGTCACCAGCGATCCTTTTGCCATCGAAGCCGCGGGCCAATTCGATTTCGCCGTGATCGCCGACAGTGCCAATTGCAGCGAGACCGACGCCATCGAGATGGCAACCAGGTCTTGCGAATCCCGAGGCGTGACTTCCACACTGGTTATTCCCGCCGACATCCCGCTCATCCAGTCTTCCGAATTGGAAACCGTTCTGGCCGACGCGCCTGAGCAAGGATCGGTTCTCGTTCCCGCCGCCGACGGACGCGGCACTAACGCGGCGTTTCGCCGTCCCGCTGCATTGTTTCCCCTTCGTTTTGGCAACGACAGCTTCAAACCCCATCTGGCCGCAGCCCGCGCTACTGGCATGCCATGCAGGATCCTTTCAGTGCCGGGAATCGGGCTCGACATCGATAATCCTGTGGACTTGCGCCAACTCGCCGAACTTCGCGGTGATACCCGTTCCCAGCGCCTCGCCCGCCAGTGGGATTTGACTGATTTCTCAATCGCAGCGAACGAATAGGTGTATCGGCTGTCATCCTGAGCACTGCGAAGGATCTATGCATTCTCTTCGCGTACACTACATCTCACATGCCACGCGCGCCCGAACTGCGAATCATTCCTGTGCCTCTCGCCGACGAAATCCGTCCGGGGGATTCGCTGCTCGAAAAAATTCTGAAATCCGTTTCCTATCGCGCGCGGAGGCTCAAAGCGGGTGACATTCTGGTCGTTAAACACAAGATCGTTTCTAAAGCCGAAGGACAATTCGTCGATCTGGGCACGATTCGCCCATCGGCCAGCACGCGAGCTTGGGCCCGCCGCTATCACTTAGACTCCAGGGTCACCCAGTTGGCTATGAAGGAAGGCCGCATCCTGCGGCGCAGGCGAGGCGTACTGATCACCGAGACTCGGCACGGCTTCATTTGTGCAAACAGCGGCGTTGACGTTTCCAACGTAAATGGTGGCAGCCGCGCCTTGCTTTTGCCCAAGGATCCTGATCGTTCCGCGGCCCGGCTGCACCGCGGCCTGAAAAAACATTTGCAGCTTTCGATTCCGGTCATCATCACTGATACTTTCGGTCGGCCCTGGCGCGAGGGACTGACCGAAGTTGCAATCGGGATAGCGGGCATGAAGCCTCTGCACGATTTTCGTGGTCGTACCGACCCGTACGGCTATCCGCTGCGAGTTAGCGTCGAAGCAGTAGCCGACGAACTGGCTTGCGCGGCAGGCCTGCTATGCGGCAAGCTAGCTCGCATCCCCGTGTGTATCGTTCGCGGTTTTCGTTACCGGCCGGCACGCGGCAGCGCTCGCAGCTTGATTCGCCCAGCCGCCAGCGACTTGTTTCGTTGAGGAGGAACGTGGTGCTTCGTCTTTTGACGCAATCCGAACTGGAAGATTTCACTTCCCTGGAGTGGCCGGAGATTACTCCGCGACTGAGTCCGGGCGTGCGCACTGTCCTCGAAAAAACCATGGCCAGCCTGGATGGCCGCACTCTTACACGCGATGAATGTTTGCTATTGGCAAGTGCTGATGGCGATGACCTGCTCGGCCTCCTGATCGCCGCTGATTTTATCCGCCGCGAGCTTGTCGGCAATCTCGTGACCTACGTCGTCAATCGCAATATTAATTTCACTAACGTCTGCTTTGTGGGTTGCAAGTTTTGTGCGTTCAGCCGAGGTCCGCGCGAGTCCGACACATATTTCCTAACCCTCGACCAGGTCGCACAAAAAGCGGCCGAAGCCTGGCAAATGGGCGCAACGGAAGTTTGCATTCAGGGTGGTTTGCCCCGTGATCTGCCTCCGCTTCACTACCGCGACATCCTGCGGGCCGTAAAAGGCGCCGTTCCCGGTGTGCACATCCATGCATTCTCACCCATGGAGATTGCTTACGGCATCGAACTTACCGGCATGAGTATGTGCGACTATCTCAGCATGCTGCGCGACAATGGTCTCGGCACCTTGCCCGGAACCGCCGCCGAGATTCTGGACGACGATGTTCGCTTCGTGCTCTCCCGCAATAAGCTTTCCGCTGGACAGTGGCAAGAAGTCATTCGCAGCGCTCACGCCTGCGGCATCCGCAGCACTTCGACGTTGATGTACGGGCACGTGGAGAAGCCCGAGCACTGGGTCAATCAATTGCTTCTGCTGCGCAGCATTCAGCAGGACACAGGAGGCTTCACCGAGTTTGTGCCCCTTGGCTTCGTGCATCAGAACACACTGCTCTTTCATCAGGGACTTTCGCGGCCGGGCCCGACTCTCGCCGAGCATCTTAAAATTCATGGTTTGGCGCGAATCATCCTGGCGGGCAGCATCAACAACATCCAGGTTTCCTGGGTAAAGCTCAACCGTAAGCTCTCGCAGCTCTGCCTTCATGCCGGCGCCAACGATTACGGCGGCACTCTGATGGAAGAAAATATCTCGCGCGAGGCGGGCGCTACGGCCGGACAGTACACTAGTCCGGACGAATTTCAGTCGCTGATTCTTGAAACCGGCCGTATTCCGGCGGAACGCAATACGACCTACAGCCGAATCAACATCAAAGTGCGCCCCGAGCAGTGGATTGCGGAGCAGGCGCTTGAACCCGAGTTCGCGTAACTGGAGTTTGCCTAGCAAATGTCGCGGCCAATCGCTGTGCTCGGCGGGACCGGTCCAGAAGGTTTCGGCCTCGCACTCCGCTGGTCACGTGCCGGAGAAACCGTAATTATCGGTTCGCGAGACGCGCAGCGCGCCGAGGCTGCCGCCGGAAGGATCAAGCAGATGGTTGGCCCCGGGGCGAAAATCTCGGGCCAGGAGAATACTGCTGTTTGCGCCGCTTCCGATCTGCTCGTGCTCACAATTCCCTTCGAAGGTCATGCAAAGCTTCTTAAAGAGTTGAAACCAGCGCTTCGGCCGGGAACTATCCTGGTCGATACTACCGTTCCTTTGGCCGCGAGCGTCGGCGGGCGGCCGACCCGCACGCTCGGCGTTTGGCAAGGTTCCGCTGCACAAGAGTCCGCCGAGCTTGTTCCAGCGGGCGTTTCAGTGGTGGCAGCTTTTCAGAACGTAGGCGCGGAAATGCTGAAGTCTGAAGTGCCCGTGGAATGCGATGTGATTGTCTGCAGCGATGATCCCGAAGCCGGCAAAGTCGTCCGAAATCTTGCCATCAAGATTCCAGGCGTTCGCGCTCTGGATGGCGGCAAGCTGGAGAACGCCCGGATTCTGGAACAGATCACCGCCCTGCTGATCGGACTCAACCTTCGCCACAAAGGACACTCCGGGATTCGCATCTCTGGTCTTCCTTCGGCGGCATACAATTCGCTCTGAAGGGAAGCCCTCTGTGCCACCCGTGGTTATATGCTGTCGGCCATACGATTCACCTGATCCCCATGTCTCCTGGTTCCGATGACCGTCCGGTTATAGAATTCCACCAGGTCTCATACCGGGTGAACGGCAAGGCGGACATTCTTGAAAATCTGAGCCTGCAAATCAATCTCGGCGAGACTTTGGTTTTGCTCGGCCGAAGCGGATCCGGCAAAACCACCACCCTCAAGCTGATCAATGCGCTGCTGTCCCCGACCGCCGGCGAGATTCGTGTTGATCACCGCCCCATTCGTGAATGGGACATCATCCGCTTGCGCCGCATGATCGGTTACGTCATTCAAGAAGTCGGCCTTTTTCCCCACTTCACGATCGAACGCAACATCGGTTTGGTGCCGAGGATCGAGAACTGGCCGCCGGATCGCATTCGCGCGCGGGTCCGTGAACTGCTGAATCTGGTCGGCCTCGATCCGCAGACCGCCGTGCGCTACCCTCACGAGCTTTCCGGTGGGCAGCGTCAGCGGGTGGGGGTAGCCCGCGCCCTGGCAGCCGATCCGCCAATTCTCCTGATGGACGAACCCTTCGGGGCGCTTGATCCTCTCACTCGCGCTGAACTGCAACGGGAATTTCTCAACTTGCAGTCCACTCTGAAAAAAACCGTAGTTTTCGTCACTCATGATCTGCACGAAGCCTTGCTCTTGGGAACTCGCATCGCCCTTATGGAAGCTGGCCAACTGGTCACAGTTCAGCCGCGAGACGAATTCTTGAATTCGCAGGAGCCTCTGGTCGTTGAGTACAAAAATGCATTTGATACGAATCCCAATCACAAACGAGAGAGAGCATGAGCTTTTGGCAATTTGTGTTGCAGAATCATGCCGAGATCGCGGAACTTACACTCGAGCATATCTGGCTAGTCGGAATTTCCATTTTGCTCGCGGTAGCCATCGGCATCCCGCTCGGCATTCTGATAACCCGCTGGCCAGTTGCGAACAGACCGGTTCTCGGGACCGCGAATGTCATTCAGACAATTCCCAGTCTTGCTTTGTTCGGTTTTCTCCTACCCGCGCCCTGGATTGGGGCCCGCGCCGATCGTCTGGCAATTCTCGCCCTTACTCTCTATGCACTGCTGCCTCTCATCCGTAACACCTACGCGGGTATCAGGGCAGTAGATCCGGCCGTCGTTGAAGCTGGACGCGGCATGGGCTTGACCGACCGGCAGCTTCTCTTTCAGGTGGAACTGCCGCTCGCCTTGAGCGTCATCATCGCCGGAGTACGCGTGGCGACGGTTATGCTTGTTGGTTTGGCCACAATCGCCGCCGCGATTGGAGCGGGTGGACTAGGCGAGTATATTTTTCGGGGCCTCGCAATGGTCAACAACTCAGTCATCCTGGCAGGTGCGATTCCTGCCGCTGCTTTGGCCCTTTTTGCGGATTTTAGCCTCGGCTGGCTGCAGCGCCGGTTGGCCCCACACGTGGCGTGACTTATCCCAATCCTGGAGAGCCTTTATTTTAGGCCCGAGGCCGAGTGCCCAAGTGACCGACGTAATTTGCCCCGACACTTCCGCTTCAGTACCGTGGGAAATACTCAACCGCATAATCATGAGCAACCAGCCCAATGTCGTCTACCCGCGGTTTGCTCTCACTACCACAGTAGTAGTGCGCGAGACTGCCAACGGTGCTGCTGTCCTTGCCAAATTGAAGAACATCAGCTTGAGCGGTTGTTACCTTGAGACGCCCCGAGAAATTCCCGAAAAAGCCAGGGTTCGGGTTGTCCTGCAAACAGCCGATATGCGGGCCGACCTTTGGGGCATTGTGCAGCGTCGCGACCAGACCGGCCTGGGAATCCGCTTCACCAACGGCTCGACGGTCGAAGATTGGAAAGCCTTGGAACTGCTGATCGCAGAACTGGATGGCAAACTTCCTTCTACGCGTCCACCCGCCACTACTTTGGTATAGCGATCGTCCTATTTCACCCCCTTGGCTCCTCCCGCAGCGCTGCGAGTCCGGCCTGATTGATTCTTCTGGATTGATGTGCCCGTTTATACTACTATGCTGATCGACATTATAGAAAATCAATATGCCAACCCGTCGCGAGTTCCTGGATACCGCCTGGAAAGCGGCGCTGCTGACCGCTGGCGCTAGAGCCTCACAAGCCTCTGATTCGCCGATCAGTGTTCCCGGCAAAGACGGCTTAATTGTTCGATCCTACCGATTTCTTGATCTTGAAACTCCGGTAGAGTTCTTGACTGACTGGATCACTCCCGTTAACCATTTCTTCGTTCGCAATCACATGCTGGCTCCCAGTCAGGTGGACGCATCGGCTTGGAGGTTGACAATCGCAGGCGAAGTGGAAAGGCCTCTCACGCTCAGCCTCTCCGACCTGGCAAATGCGCCGCTCCATCAGATCACCAACACCCTTGAATGTGCCGGAAACGGTCGCTCCCAGCACAATCCGAAAGTTCCGGGAGTCCAGTGGGGCAAGGGGGCAGTGGGGAACGCACATTTCTCCGGACCTGCGTTGAAGTCATTACTTGAAAAGGCGGGAGTGAAAGACACAGCGAAGCACGTGCAGTTCCGGGGGCTCGATCCGGTTCCTGGCAATGTTCCTCCCTTCATACGCAGCATTCCGATCGCGAAGGCTCTCGACGGCGATACCTTGATTGCCACTCACATGAATGGTGTGCCGCTTCCACTTCATCATGGTTTTCCCGCGCGCTCTCTCACCCCAGGCTGGGTGGGCTCAGCATCATGCAAGTGGCTAACTGAAATCACGGTCCTCACCAAGCCTGCCGAGGGCAATTTCATGAATCCGGGGTACCGTTTTCCAAATACGCCCGGCAAACCTGGCGAACCAGTGAAGCCCGAGGACACACATTCCTTGACCGCTCTCCCTGTAAAGTCGCTTATCACGAGTCCGTCAGATGAGTCGAAGCTCCGCCCCGGGGCAACCACCATTCGGGGCGTCGCTTGGGCTGGTGAGGCGGACATCACCAAGGTGGAGATCTCCACCGACGGCGGTGCTATGTGGAATCCTGCACAACTCGGGAGAGACCACGCCAGGTATGCATGGCGACTTTGGAGCTTCCACTGGAAGCCTTCCAGAAGCGGAGAATTCGTGATTCTATCCCGCGCTTCCGACAGTCAAGGGCGGGTGCAGCCTGAAACACCCGTCTGGAATCCCAGCGGATATCTCTACAATGCCTACGATCGAGTAAAGGTCTATGTCCAAGCTTAGCCAACGTGCGGTCAGCACTTGCCTGCTAGGTTTCCTCTTGGTGTGCGGCATTCTGTACGCCGCTTCCGAACCATCCTCATCCGAAGAACAATTGCCGGCTGGTGCCGCAAAAGCCCAAGCCGAGTCTGCCTGTCTGGGTTGTCATGAAGCTCGGATCATCTTGCAGCAACGGCTTACAAAGGCTGCTTGGACCAAAGAGGTCGACAAAATGATCAAGTGGGGCGCCGAAGTCGATCCCAACGACCGCGATTCACTCATCGATTACTTGAGCGCAAACTTCGCCCCCGAAACGCCGCCCTATCAGGCTCCGAGAACTGAGACTGCGAAGGGGCAGAAGCGCAAATAGCTTGGTGGAGTCCATGGCGAAAGGCCGGCCCGATTTCAAAGGATATTGACTGCACGCGCGGCGAGCAGCGCAATAATCATAAGAGATATCAGCGACTGAAGCATGGTGCCGAGCTTTGCCTTCCGTGACAAAACAGGCGTGTCGGTGGGGGAAAAAGCGGTGCTCGTGTTGAACGCGAGAAACAAATAGTCGACAAAATTGGGGACCCACGCGGAGGAGTCTCGGTTTCCCCAACCCGTCAATTGAGGGAACAGAAATGAGCTCTTCGACATGCCATTGGGGAGTTCGCGCAGCAACGGGCCACCGCCATCGAGTTTCCAATACCACAGAGCGAAAACGAGAATGTTCGTCACCCAGAGCGCGCTCGCCGAACGCAACAAGGCTTTCGGCGTTTCCAGATGCTGTGGAATGCCCCGCACCAGGAAAATAAGCGAGGCGATCATTGCAACAGTAATGATGCTGTTAGCGACGAACGTGAGGATCCGCGTAACGCGGTAATTGCCCCGACGCGAGGAGATCACGATTGGAATCAGCAACAGAACAATGATCGCCAGCAACAGCCAGCTTGGACCCAGAGACAGGGGTTCTGGAAGCGCCAAATATACGCCTGCTGCAGCCAACATGGCCACGAAGGCTGGCCAGCGGGGTTCGCGAAGAACTTGATGTTGCATAGCGTTGGAGTGAAGCTGCGCGAGATAGTCTAATACAGCAACCAGTTGGGTTTCCGATCAGCCGATTCGACGAACTACTCCAGCCACATGTCATTTACGATTACAATCCGCGGTTTGCGAGTACTTGCACCCCTTCGTTCGTAGGAGTATCCTTCGTCCACCCACCCGCCTCAATCGAGAGGATTAGATCATGTCACTCGACACTTATGTCGTTCTCGCCAATCAATACAACAACGAATCAGACGCTCTAGCCGACTATGAAGCCGTCCGCAAGCTCTATAGCGATTTGGGGATTATTGACACCTATGACGCGGCTGTGGTTACTCGTAAACCGAACGGGAAAGTCGAAATTGTGAAGCGTACAGAAGAGCCGACCCGCCACGGTGCCGCTGCTGGATTCCTCGTCGGACTGGCGGTCGGGGCTGCGGTCGCCCTGTTTCCAGCCGCTAGTTTGGGTCTGGTAGCCGGTCTAGTGGGGGGTGGGGCCATCGGTGCTGGGGTTGGCGCCGTTGCCGGGCACGTTGCCGGTGGCATGAAGCGATCCGATCTGAAGGACCTCGGCGAGGTGCTCGATAACGGTACCAGCGGCCTGCTGGTCGTAGCCGCGACAGATGTCGAAGCAAGGGTCGATGCTGCCATCACCAGGGCGAGGAAACGCGCCAAAGCCCAGCTGCAGGCAGATACTGACGCTTTAAAAAAGGAGATTCAGGGTCTGCGCGCTGCATAGCAGCGATAGGTGGTGGTGTTCGTTTCAAGTTACGGAAACGGAGGGCTTCGCTGCAAGGGCCCTTCGTTTCTAGACCATGTGCTCCCGGCGTTACTTGTTTCCTCAAAACACCGCCTCCCGGACGACGAACCACCCGCGCGTGAGGCGACGTCACGTCGTTAATGCGGCACGATACGGCAACCCTCATAAGGAGGCGATGATGGCAACGTTACGTTTCTTGAAAATCAGATTCTGGGTCATGCCGCTGCTCGCAATACTCTCTGCAACATGTCTGGCCCAGGCTCCTGTCCCCGGGCCAGTTACCGACCAGGAAACAGAACTCGGGCAGGCAGCTTACAAGCAGTTAAGAGACAAGGGGGAGATCGTCGAGTCTTCTCCCTTGTACGAGACCCTGAAGCCGATAGCGGACAGAATTTCCGGCGTGGCGCAGCCCCGCTACCCGCACCCATTCAAGTTCTTCCTGGTGCACGAAACGCAGCCAAACGCGTTCGCGACGCCGGGAGGCAACGTCTACGTGGTGGATTCTCTCCTGTATTTTGTTAAGAACACCGAGCAACTGGCCGGAACCCTTTGTCACGAGGTTTCTCATACGATTCATCGTGACGGCATCGCTCTGATGGAGAAGGAGCAGAAGATTGAGAAGCGGGAAATAGCGGCCGCAATCTTGCTGGGACCGACACGAGCCAACATTATCGCCATCGCTCTTATTGGTAAGCTGCACTCACTTGGCTATTCCCGTGACGCCGAATCAAAGGCGGATGTGACCGGTTCGGACATTTGCGCCGAGGCCGGTTACAACCCGTGGGGATTGACGTGGCTGTTTCAGGATTTTCAGAATGCTGATGTGAAACAGATCCCGCAACTCCTCTCAGATCATCCGGCCAATGGCACGAGAATAAAAACACTGGAAAAACACTTTCAAGAGAATCCTTCTACATTTTCGAAGTTCAGTCCGGACCCAAAATCTGCAACCCCATTCAACGTGCCAAAAGACGCGCCCGAGGTTTTCTTGCACGCGGATACCAAAGGGGGGAATTAACTTGGCTGGACGGATTGTTTGGGGACCTCAATCTTCGCAAGCCGATTCGAGAAGTGGGGCCATGAGCCGGAGCGGCCATGGCCCCACTTGAACTTATGCGCCGATGCCGGGAGCGACCCCTTTTGTAGCCCAGGCGCCAACCAACCCGTACGACACTGTAACAGCTCGTCTCCTCACGACCTCTTCACTGGCAGGCGCTCTATCATCCGGGTCCATATGGTGCTGCCGAGTTGTCCTACCAGGGCCGAGACTTCAAGCAAGCAACTATTCCCCAGCTCTTGCAGCCAGGGTTGCGACGATTGCGATGTTCTGCACCAGGTCTTGGGGCAAATCGTGTCGCTCCGCCAGGTATTCCGGGCTGTTGTAGGAAAGCCAAACCTTGCCCTGAGTGTCTTCCCAAACCAGAATCTTCAATGGAAGGTCGATGGCAACGCTGGGCGCGGCCAGCATGAGAGGCGTTCCTGCTTTTGGGCTTCCGAAAATCAGCAGTTTTGTGGGAGGCATCTTCATCCCCACTTTTGCCGCCTCGCCGCTGTGGTCGATCAGCGCAAACAGGGTGACTCCCTTGGATTGCAAAAGGCTCTTCACCCTGTCCACGGTCTCATCGACGGAGTGATTGCTGGGTACATCGACGATTCCATTCTTCTTTTTGACTGCCGCTAAAGCGGGAAGAGCAAGACTTGCAAGCAGGAGACTAAGCTGCCAAATCCTCATAATGGTATCTCCTTTAGACATAAGACTTCTCTGTTGGGTGCAGAGCCAGATTGTAATGGACATTTACTGGTAAATCAGCGTGTAGCCTTCCTGCTCCAGCTGGGTCACTCTGACCATCGCATTGACGTTGACCTTGACCCCAAGTAGTAGGTTCGCATTGCCCCAGTGATTTCCTTTCGCCGTGGCACCCCACATCTCAAGTTGCACACCTTTCTCCATAAGTCCGTTCCAAAGTCCTTTGTACGGATTTCCAGTCGCGACGTGTCGATTGGAGTTGTAGGTTTCATCGTTCAAGATGAGATAAGCGGCATCTGCGTGAAATATCACGATAATCTGACCTTTGGTGTTCCAGTCGCGGAAGTCAGTTGCGAATAGATTGATGTCTCCCAGCCCCACTGCCAGTTAAGGGGAACTTTTACACCACGGCTACCGAAAGCGCATCACAAGATGTGGGGCTTTTTGGCTAACACGTAGAGTGGCCAGCATCCAACACATTCGTGGTAGCGTCCGTAGCGACGGTGGATTTCATCAATCAGCTGATATCGTCGCCCCCCCATCCGTTGACTAGCCGATTTAACCTCCTTAAGATGAAACGACTCCGAATCTTAGGGAACGCCGAATGGCCGACCAGATCATCTCGCATTACCGCATCTTGGAGAAACTTGGTGGTGGCGGTATGGGCATCGTCTACAAGGCGGAGGACACTATCCTTCGCCGCTTTGTCGCTCTCAAGTTTCTGCCCGACGACGTCGCCAAGGATCCGCAAGCGCTTAGTCGTTTTCAGCGCGAGGCCCAGTCCGCTTCCGCATTAAATCATCCCAGCATCTGCACCATTTACGAGATCGGCCAGCACGATGGGCAGTCATTCATCGCCATGGAATTTCTGGACGGCACCACGCTTAAACAGCGCATCACGCACCGTCCGCTCGATATCAACCTGTTGCTCGCGCTTTCCATCGAAATTGCGGATGCGCTCGATGCCGCCCACTCCCGGGGCATCATTCATCGCGACATCAAGCCTGCCAACATCTTCGTCACGGAGCGCAATCACGCCAAGATTCTCGATTTCGGATTAGCCAAAGTCATCGCCGATGCCAAAGCCGCAGGCGTCACCGCCGGGCCAACCGTGGGAGTCGTCCCCGAACAACTCACCTCACCCGGCTCAGCACTCGGTACCGTCGCTTACATGAGTCCGGAGCAGGCGCTCGGCGAGGAAGTAGATCCGCGCACCGACGTGTTCTCCTTTGGGGTCGTGCTCTACGAGATGTGTACCGGTCAGCTGCCGTTCGACGGAAATACCTCCGCCGCAATTTTCAACGCAATTCTTAACAAAGCCCCGAATGCTCCCCAAAGCCTGAACCCCAAGCTCCCTCCCGAACTTGAGCGCATCGTCAACAAAGCATTGGAAAAGGATCGCGACTTGCGCTACCAGAGCGCGGCCGAACTTCGGTCCGATTTGAAGCGCTTGCAGCGCGACTTGCATCCATCCGCGCGCCAGGTGGCCGCGGCCCAACAGCCGGAAGCGCAAGCTGCGCCCTCGCCCGCCGCTGAACCTGCCAAAGTGGCTTCCTCATCGGCCCGTAGTAAACTCCCCACCTTCGCCGCTGTTGTTCTGGTGGCTTTGCTGGCGGTGGCGATTGGGAGTTATATAGTTGGTCAGCGAAGCGCCCTGCGACCGGTTCCCACCTTTCGCGAGCTCAGCTTTCGCCGCGGAGCCCTACTCGCCGCAAAATTTGCTCCTGATCCGCGGTCGGCAATCTACAGCGCCGGCTGGGAGGGAAATCCCGAAGCGGTTTTTATCAGTTCTCCCAATTCCACAGAATCTCGCAATCTAGGCCTTCCCGAAACCGAGATTTTGGCGGTCTCTCCTACGGGACAAATGGCGGTCTTGCGCCACTTCAGCGTCAGTCCCGATCACTTTCTCCATCGCGGTACGCTGGCGCAGGTTTCTGTCGGCGCCGATGCTCCGCGTGACCTTCTAGACAACGTTGAAGGTGCCGACTGGGCGCCCGGACAGGACGCACTCGCCGTCGTTCACGTGGCCAACGGCCAAGCCAGAATTGAGTATCCTGTCGGTAAGGTTTTATATGAAACACCCGGCTGGATCAGCAGCCTGCGTTTCTCTCCCAAAGGGGATTCCCTCGCCTTCATCGACCATAATTTGCTTGGAGACGATGGCGGCACGATCAGCCTCGTAGATCTCAAAGGCAAGAAGACGGATCTGACCGAGCGCTGGGCCAGTGCCATGGGAGCCGCCTGGTCGCCTTCTGGCGGTGAGATCTGGTTCACCGCCACCGCCACCGGCTTCAGCCGTTCGCTCCGCGGTGTTACGCCCTCGGGTACGGTTCGCGAGCTGCTGAGCGCTCCCGGGACATTGACCCTTCACGATGTCGGCGCAGGAGGACGCGCTCTGATTTCCCGCGATGCCTTGCGTGCCGGCGCTATCGGACTCGCGCCTGGCGAAACTAAAGAACGCGATCTCAGCTGGCAAGACTGGACTGTGCCCATCGACATCTCCGAAGACGGCAAGATGATGCTCTTCATCGAGGCCGGTGAAGCCGGCGGTGGTGAGTACGCCGTCTTTAGCCGCGAGACGAACGGCAACTCCGCAGTGCGCCTGGGCCAGGGCTCGGCGGTGGCATTGTCGCCCGATGGCAAGTGGGCCTTGGTGTTGCGCCAGAATATATCTCCTCCCGATTTTGTTCTTCTCCCTACCGGCGTGGGACAGCAACAATTAATCTCTACCGGTAAAGTCATTCCATTCGGAGGGCAGTTCTTTACGGACTCCAAGCACCTGCTTTTTGACGGACACGAGGCAGGCCACGCCTCACGAATCTACCTGTTGGCTCTGGATGGAAGTCAGCCTCGCCCCATCACTCCCGAGGGCTTCTCGCTGGGCACCCATGCCCATTCGGTTTCGCCCGACAGCAAACGGATCGCGGCCATCACCGCTTCCGGACTTTTCTTAATTCCCGTTGATGGCGGGGAGCCGCAGCCGATCCAGGGCTCTATGCCTTACGATCAGCCTCTCCGGTGGGCAAAGGATGGCCACGCGTTATTCGTGGGACAGCGTGGCGAAACCTCTTGCCCGGTCTCGACCGTGGATCTGCAAACCGGCAAGAGAAGCGAATGGAAGACCGTGCGGCCAGCCGACTTAGCGGGAGTGGCAGGCGTCGCCTGTCCGCGCATCGCCGATGACGAGCAACACTACGTTTTCGGTTACGTGCGCAACCTCTCCGACCTGTTTCTGGTCGAGCACTTGAAGTAGATGCTCGAGGCTCAGGTCTACGCGCTTTTCTCGGTGGCGACGCCGCTCAGGCTTGACGCAGTTTGTTCTGCCGCTGCAGCCGAATCAAAGAATCGAAAGAACGATTCCACACGAGTGATCCCCAACGTGGTGCGGACACGATTGTTCACCCCGACCAGTGCGAGACTGCGGCCGTCCTTCTGATGAGTAACGTATGCCCCGACCAGAACTCCTACGCCCGCCGAATCGACGTAGGGCACATCGGTCAGATCCAGTATCAGGGCAGGCGCAGTGCTGGAACGAACCCTGTTCTGTAGGTCGAAAAGGTTAGAGATGACAATTGGTCCCTTCACGCGAAGGATTCGGTACCCTTTTTCCGGGTCCGTAGTTTCGTCGATGATAAGAGGCTCCTGGGGCATTTCGGGATACTAACCTCGCAGCTTTTCTGATTTGTTAACGAAATATTAATTTACACGGATCGCCAACCCAAACCATTGTGGATCACGGAAATTGACAGTTTGTTGTAAAATGCCCTGGTTTCTTCGCGGACCCTCAATCCAGCCCAAACAGGACAACCGAAACGTTCAGGTTCTGCCATGACAAAACTTGACGCCACTCTCCGTGAACGATTAAAGCGAGTCGGTTTCACCCACGAAAATGAGATGCGGCTCTACGGACAGGAATTCATTTTGCAAAGCGATCCCATTATCATGGGCGACAATCTTATTTTTGTCGACGCAATCGAGAAAAAATCCGGCCAGCTAAAACGCGTCCGCATTCCGCTCACGATCGTGAGAATGGCCATGGAAGAGTACCGGGCTGCATAGCCCACCTCGCAACTATCGCAAACCCCGTCATCCTGACGAATCGGATCCTTCTTCCTGTCGTTGACACCGGTCAGTCAAGCTGTTAGAAGTTGAGGTTCCTCCAAAGTGCATGCTGGCTGGAGGTTTGTAGCGCGTAGGGATGCCTGAGCAAACCAAGTCGCCCACGCCGCCGAGCGGCGACCCAAACCCGCCGGCGGGGCAGGCCACGACCGGCAGCGCCCACTCCACTCCTGCGCACAAACTTCCCGAAAAACCAGCCGCTCCAGCCAAGCCCGCGGGACCTGTGCCCGTGCCTTGGCAGTCGCCTTTGGTTTCTAAGCTAAAGGCACAATATGGCTCCGGAGTTCGTGAGGCCAACACCTACCTCGGACAGAACTACCTGGTGCTCGAACCGTCCATTACAAACGAGGTTCTGCAGATTCTCCGAGATGAAGAGCAGTTCGACTATTGCGTTGATATAACCGCTGTTCATTATCCGCAGCGTGAGAAACCATTCGATCTTGTCTGGATTCTGTATTCCTTCGCGCGCAACGAGCGCTTACGTGTGAAGACGATGCTCGCAGACGGCGAATCATTCCCCAGTTCTGTGGCGATTTGGCCGACTGCAAACTGGCTGGAACGCGAAGTCTATGACATGTTCGGCATCAAGTTCGACGGACATCCGGATTTGAAACGCATATTGCTTCCCGACGGCTGGAAAGGTTATCCGCTGCGCAAAGATTACGGCATCATTCAGCAGGATCAGGAATGGGTCCGGATCAACTTGGGGATTGAGAGCGGGCAATAATGGCTAATCCCACCACCTACCTTTCGCACCTCGAACTAGGCGAACCCGACAAGACCTTCCTCGATTCCAACGAACTTATCATCAACATGGGCCCGCAGCATCCGGCAACCCACGGCGTGCTGCGCGTCATTCTGAAGCTCGACGGCGAAAAAGTTCTCGGGACCGAGTGCGTCATCGGCTATCTGCATCGTGGCGTCGAAAAAATCGCCGAGAACCGCACCTATACCATGTTCAATCCCTATGTGGATCGCATGGATTACGTCGCTGCGGTTTCAAATGGTCTGGGGTATTGCGAAGCCGTCGAAAAGTTGCTGAATATCGAGGCTCCGCCCCGCGCCAGGTACATTCGCGTCATCCTCACCGAGTTGAATCGGCTGGCCAGCCATCAACTTTGGCTCGGTACACATGCCCTTGACATCGGCGCTATGACGCCCCTCTTTTACACGTTTCGCGACCGGGAAGAAATTCTGAAGATTTTCGAGAAGTATTGTGGTGCGCGCCTCACTACTCATGCTTTTCGCATCGGTGGCTGCCAATACGAGACCTATGACGGTTTCGAGCGTGACGTGAAAAAATTTCTCGATTTCGTTCCGCCTCGGATTGACGAATACGAGGAACTGCTCACTACCAACCGCATCTGGGTTGAGCGCACGAAAAACGTCGGCAAAATTTCCGCTGCCGATTGCAAAGCCCTTGGTGTGACTGGTCCCGTTCTTCGCGCCAGTGGCGTCAAATGGGACATTCGCAAGGCGCTCCCGTATGCAGCCTACCCGGAGTTTGACTTTGAGATTCCCACCGGCGCCAACGGCGACACTTACGACCGGTACATGGTACGTATGCAGGAGATGCGCCAGTCTCTCCGCATCGTTCGCCAGGCTGTCGAGCGGATCCCTGAAGGTCCGATCATGGCAAAAGTCCCGAAGGTGATGAAGCCGCCGGCCGGCGAGATTTATCACTCGATCGAAGCTCCGAAAGGTGAGCTCGGTTACTTTGTGGTAAGCGACGGATCCACGCAGCCTTATCGGGTGCGCGTCCGCCCCCCGTCGTTCGTGAATCTGCAGGCGCTTGACATCATGGTCCGCGGTCAATTGGTTGCTGATGTCATTGCCGTGATCGGCACGCTCGACATCGTCCTGGGCGAGGTGGATCGCTGATGCTCGATTACGTCACTTCCTACCTCGGCATGAACACCACCCCTGGCCAGGCAGGCAATGTTTTCTGGGCACTTGTTTATATCTTCGTCGTCTTCGGCGGTGTCTCGGTCGCCGTGATCGCAATGAACTGGCTGGAGCGCAAAGCTCTGGCCCATTTCCAGATTCGCCTGGGTCCCATGCGCGTCGGCCCTCATGGCCTGCTGCAACCAATTGCTGACGCCGTGAAACTTCTTACCAAGGAAGACATCGTTCCTTCCGAAGCCGACCGCTTCGTCTTCTGGATCGCTCCGCTCATCATCCTCTGCGCTTCGTTCACCGTGTACATTGTGATCCCGTTCGGCCCGACCCACGCCATTACCGACCTGAATATCGGAATCCTGTTCATGCTGGGTGTTTCATCTTTGAGCGTGTTAGGCGTAGTGATGGCGGGATGGGCGTCCAACTCGCATTATCCGCTGATCGGCTCCCTGCGCTCGAGCGCGCAAATGATCTCCTACGAGATTGCCATGGGTATGGCGGTCGTTTCCGCGATCTTGATGACCAGCCTGAATAAGAGTGGCACCGGCACCCTCAGCATGATCGGCATCGTTGAAGCGCAACAGCAACAGCAGGTCTGGTTCCTGTTCAAGTTCTTCCCGCTCGGATTCATAGCTTTTGCCATCTTCGCCATTGCCATGGTCGCTGAAACTAATCGCGCCCCCTTTGATTTGCCCGAAGCTGAATCCGAATTGACTGCCGGCTTCCACACCGAGTACAGCGGCCTGCGCTGGTCGTTGTTCATGCTCGGCGAATACACTGCGATGATTGCTGTGTCTTCCATAGCCGTGACCCTCTGGCTGGGCGGATGGCTGCGTCCATTTCCGAACACACTCACCGGGCCGGCTTGGGACTTGGTTTTCTCCTTGATTCCGGGGTTTACCTTTCTTGCCCTCGCCGCCATCGCCTTTGTCGGCGTCATTCGCATGCCGAAGCATCCCTATTTCAGGATTCAGACTGCCGGGCTGGCTGCCTTCGGCGCTGGGCTCGGTGTTATCGGCCTGCTGCTCTTTCTCCCGCCGGTGCGCGATCGCATTCAGGACATCTTTTGGTTCATCGCAAAGGTCGCAGTTTTCATGTATCTGTACATCTGGTATCGTGCAACATTTCCGCGTTATCGTTTCGATCAGCTTA
Source organism: Terriglobales bacterium (assembly GCA_035623255.1). Classification (GTDB taxonomy): domain Bacteria; phylum Acidobacteriota; class Terriglobia; order Terriglobales; family Acidobacteriaceae; genus JAFAGX01. Next base: position 127,459 of record DASPTU010000125.1, read on the forward strand.
TGAAGGTCGGATGGAAAGTCCTGCTGCCGATCGCTATCGGCGTACTGATTCTGACTGCGATTCTTGGAGTGGTTCTCTGATATGGAACCTGTAGCCACTACTTTTTTCTTTTATTTCTTATCGGGACTGACGTTGCTGAGCGGTGTTCTCGTGATCACCCGCAAGAATGCAGTGCACTCCGCCCTCGCCTTGATTCTGGGATTGCTCGCCCAAGCCGGTCTGTACTTGATGCTCTATGCGCCATTCGTTGCCGGCGTTCAGATCATTCTTTATGCCGGCGGAATCATGGTGCTGTTCTTGTTCGTCATCATGCTGGTGAATATCGAGCGCGCCCAGAAAGAAGAGCAATTCAACAAGCAGTGGCTGATCGGGATTCTGTCCGCCGGGGCGTTGGGCGCATTATTCGTGCTCGTGTACACCAAGGGCAGCAGTCTGTTCCCAACAGCAATGGCAGCCCCAGTTGAGAGCAACAACACTCAACAGGTTGGGGAACTGCTTTACGGTCAGTATATGTTCGCATTTGAAATCGCGTCATTGCTCTTGCTGGTCGCGATTATCGGTGCGGTCGTAATGGCGAAGAGAAGAATTTGACTGAGCACTCAGCAGTTAACACTCGGCCTTCAGCCGGCCGCTTATGGCTGAATGCTGACTGCGGGATGCTGGTGGCTGAAAACCTGACATGGTTCCTGTAACCACACTTCACTATCTTGTAACCGCGGCTGCCCTATTCGTGTTGGGGGTCATCGGTGTCTTGACCCGCCGCAACGTGGTCATTGTGCTGATGTCGATTGAACTGATCCTCAACGCGGTCAACCTGAATCTGGTCGCATTTTCCAGAATTTGGGGATTGCACGGTCAGGTTTTTGCGATTTTTGTGATCACCGACGCGGCCGCCGAAGCGGCCGTTGGTTTGGGTATCCTGATTGCCTTCTTCCGTAACAAAGAAACCATCAACGTGGACGAAGTGGATTTGTTGAAATGGTAAGAGACCAGCATTTCGCAATTGGCACTTGGCATTTAGTCACTGGGGTTTTGTTGCGGGGCTGAACAAACACATTTTGGCCAAATGCTGAGTGCCAAGTGCTAAATGCCAAGTTCTGATTGATGCTTGCTGAGAGCTGAGTGCTGAATGCTATTTCTCTCCCACATCTGGCTGATTCCGTTGCTGCCGGCCTTCGGCGCAGCGGTCATGTTCTTTTTCGGCCGCAAGCTGGAGAAGTCGGCCGTCAGCGCTGTCTGCGTCGGCGCGGTAGTCGCTGCATTTCTTTTTGCCTGTCTTGCCGTCTGGCAGTACACCGCGTACGCCCGCGACAACCCGGGCAAACCTTATCAGACTGTTCTCTACACCTGGCTCGGTACCGATACCGGACAGCTGGGTTACACCTCATACTCGGGTACTCCCGTCCCGTTCCAGGCCGATGCAGGTTTTCTCCTCGATCCGCTTTCCGCTATCTGGTTACTTTTTGTGACCGGCGTGGGCATGCTCATCCATATTTACTCGGTCGGCTACATGGCACACGAGGGGGGCTATTACCGCTTCTTCGGCTACCTGAACCTCTTCATGTTCTCCATGCTGATCTTGGTTCTGGGCAACAATTACGCGCTCATGTTTGTGGGTTGGGAGGGTGTCGGCCTTTGTTCGTACCTGCTGATCGGCTTCTACTTCCATCGCAAGTCGGCGAGCGACGCGGCCAACAAGGCGTTCATCGTCAACCGTATCGGTGACGCCGGGTTCCTTCTCGGGATGTTTACCATCGCCTGGTATTTCGGCTCATTCCGTTTTACCGATATCAATCATCTTGCCCGCAGCGGGCACTTCGCCATCGGCGATCCGATTATCACCGCAGCGACACTCCTGCTCTTCGTCGGCGCCTGCGGAAAATCCGCTCAGATTCCGCTTTACGTCTGGCTGCCAGACGCCATGGAAGGCCCCACTCCTGTTTCTGCTCTGATCCACGCTGCGACCATGGTAACGGCAGGGGTGTATATGGTCGCGCGTTCAAATGCGCTATTTGTTTTGGCGCCAACCTCGATGAAAACCGTCGCCATCATCGGCGCGCTAACTGCTATCGTTGCTGCGTCAATCGGCCTCGTGCAGAACGACATCAAACGCGTGCTCGCGTATTCAACCGTATCGCAGCTTGGCTACATGTTTCTGGCGCTCGGTGTTGGCGCCTTCGCGGCCGGTGTCTTTCACGTTTTCACTCATGCTTTCTTCAAGGCCCTCCTGTTCCTTGGGGCTGGCGCGGTAATCCATTCCATGAGCGGCGAACAGGACATGCGCAACATGGGCGATCTGCATGCGCGCATTCCCATCACATACCGGACCATGTTAATTGCGACGCTCGCCATTGCGGGGATTCCTCCATTTGCCGGCTTCTTCTCCAAGGACGCTATTCTCTGGGAAGCTTGGTCTTCGGAAGGTGGTGCGTATCGCCTGCTCTGGTTGATTGGCTATGTCACAGCATTGATGACCGCGTTCTATATGTTTCGCCTGATGTTCCTGACCTTTTATGGTCGTCCACGCATGAGCCACGATGTCGAGCATCACATCCACGAATCCCCGAAATCGATGACCGTGCCACTGATCATTCTGGCGATAGGCGCAATTACAGCGGGCTGGCTCGGCTGGCCTCGCAGCCTTGGTGGCTCCGATCATTTCACAAAGTTTCTCGAGCCCGTCTTCGCCCGTGAAGCCACCGTGCTCGAAGCCCAGAAACCCGCCCAATTGGCGGCTGGCTTAAGGGAAGAAGAGCACACCAGCGGGACAGAGTACCTGTTGATGTTCCTCTCAGTTGCCGCCGCCGTCGCCGGGTCGGGTATGGCGTGGAAGGCCTATCGTGAAGCGGATAAGGGTTACGTCGAACCGATGGCTGTGGCAGCTCCGCCCGTTTATAACGTTCTTTTGAACAAGTATTACGTCGACGAAGCATACGATTACGCCTTCACCGGCCGGCGTAAAGTCGACGGTGTCCGCCTGGGAGTGATGGGTCTTGGCGACGCTTCCTCCTGGTTCGATTCGAATATGATTGACGGCACAGTCAACGGCGCAGGTTGGACCACGCGCGCTCTGTCTATTCTTTCGATGTGGTGGGACAAATGGATCATTGACGGTCTTCTGGTCAATGGTCCCGCAATTTTCTCGCGCATTATGTCCTACCCCGCCCGCATGCTGGAGTGGGGCCTGGTTCAGTGGTACGCGCTCGTGATGGTCGTCGGTTTGGTTGGTCTGCTCTGCATGGAACTGGGATGGACTCGGTGGTTTTGGGTGGGAGTGGGTATTTTGCTTGTGCTCGCGCTCGTTTATTTGTTGCTGAGACTTTTCGTCTTCCGGGAGACCGCGCGTGGCGGCGCAACATCAGGCAGCAGGGAAGACGCTCGTGCCACGGCTGCTGCTACGGATTAGAAAATTATGCAAAGTCATATTCTCTCGATCATCTTGTTTACGCCGCTGGTTGGGGCGATCCTGCTTCTTTTTGTTCCCAAGGAAAACAAAAACGCAATCCGGTGGATCGCCAACATCTTTGCTCTGGCCGGTTTCCTGGTCTCGCTTCCGCTGGTTCCCTGGTTCTGGCAGCAGCGTTTTGAGCCCGGCTTCAAGTTCGTGGAAGGCTCGGCCAACAACTGGATTCCCTCGATCGGCGCGGGTTACCTTATCGGCATCGACGGCATTTCCTTCCTCCTGATCATGTTGACCACCCTCCTCGGCTGGGTTTCCATCCTGTCTTCCTGGACGGCGATCGAGAATCGTGTCAAGGAATATTACATCTGGTTTCTGGTCCTGCAGACCGGCATGCTGGGCGTCTTCATGTCGCTCGATTTCTTCCTGTTCTTCGTTTTTTGGGAAGCCATGCTGGTTCCGATGTATCTGCTGATCGGCATCTGGGGAGGCCCGCGCAAACTTTACGCAGCCATCAAGTTTTTCCTCTACACGTTGCTCGGCTCGGTCGTGATGCTATTGGCCGTTCTCTTTCTGTATTTCTACAACTACCACGTGACCGGCACTTACACTTTCAGCATTCAGGCGCTTTACCAAACCGCGCCGCGCATCTTCCACGACCCGGCTTACGGTTCTACCTTTGCCATTCTGCTGTTCTTTGCGTTCTTTCTCGCGTTCGCGATCAAAGTTCCGATGTTCCCGTTCCACACCTGGCTGCCCGACGCCCACGTAGAAGCTCCCACCGCAGGTTCGGTGATTCTGGCTGGCGTCCTCCTGAAAATGGGAACGTACGGTTTTATCCGGTTCTCACTGCCATTCTTCCCCGATGTCGTGAAGCACCCAACAGTGCGTGCCTGGATGATTGGTCTCTCCATCATTGCCATCATCTACGGGGCTTTGGTTTCACTCATGCAGAAGGACATGAAAAAGCTGGTGGCCTATTCCTCCGTCAGCCACCTCGGCTTCTGCACGCTGGGTATTTTCGCGCTGAATCCACTCGGACTAAGCGGCTCGGTATTGCAGCAGGTGAACCACGGGATCTCAACTGGCGCGCTGTTCTTGATTGTCGGCATCCTCTATGAACGGCGGCACACACGTGAGATCGCGGAGTATGGCGGCATCTCCAACGTCATGCCCATCTACGCCACCATCACCATGATCATGTTCCTTTCCTCGATGGGACTGCCTCTGCTCAATGGCTTCGTCGGAGAATTCACTATTCTGCAGGGCACATTCATGGAGAATTGGCGCTGGGCCGCCTGGGCTGTGCCGGGGGTTGTCCTTGCGGCGGCTTATCTGCTTTGGCTCTACCAGCGAGTGTTCTTTGGCACCGTCACGAATCCGAAAAATGAAAAGCTGCATGACCTAAGTGCGCGAGAGGTCTGGACCTTTGCCCCGCTCATCATTATGGCCCTGTGGATCGGCCTCTATCCCAAACCGTTCTTTCAAATCCTGCAGCAGCCCGTCAATCAGCTCGTCATGACGGTCCGTCCGGATTACCCAGGAATCAATGGCGCAGTGAACGCCTCGGCTCAGCCCGCCGCTGCACCTGCCGGCACGCACGCGGCCGTACTTCGGGCAGACGCCAAAGATGCAAAGAGGAGCCAATAGTGCCAGGCGCGCAATATTTCACGGGCGTGGATTATCTTCTGTCGCTGCCCGTCATTCTGCTTACGCTCTTCGCGCTCGGTATCCTGCTCATCGACCTGATGATCCCGCCCGAGTGGAAGTGGACTAACGCGGTCACGGCCTTCATCGGAATCTTGTTCGCTGCCGCCGGCGTTCTCAAGATTCAAATCGGCCAGAACGAACTCCTGAGGCATGGCCAGCGCGTCGAATGGGCCTTCATGCACTCGATGGTGATGGACCATTTCGCCATCTACTTCACTTATCTATTTCTTGCTGGCGCGGCGCTGGCTATTCTCATTTCGGTTCGCTATCTGGAGGTTGAGCACGAAAATCATGGCGAATACTATGCCCTGATTCTCTTCTCCGTGGTCGGCATGATCTGCATGGCTGCCGGCTACGATGTCGTGCTCATTTTCATTGGCCTCGAACTCATGGCCATCTCGACCTACGTGCTTGTCGGCTTCCTTCGCAGGGACAAGCGCTCCAATGAAGCATCCCTGAAATATCTCTTGCTCGGGGCCTTCTCCTCAGGAATTTTTGCTTATGGTCTCTCATTGTTCTATGGCGTGACCGGCAGTACGAACCTGGCGGAAATCGCGCAAGGCGTGACTCGCGACCTGACGGCTCACCAGGGTCACGCGAGCCCAATCGTAGTTGTGGCTCTTCTCACAACCGCGGTAGGCCTATTTTTCAAGATTGCCGCCTTCCCGTTCCATCAGTGGGCACCAGACGCCTACGAAGGCGCGCCAACCAGCGTGGCCGGTTTCATGTCAGTCGCGGTAAAAGCGGCCGCATGGGCAATGCTGCTGCGCATCTTCGTCTGGGGTCTCTACCCATTGCGAGGGATCTATGTTCCGCTGGTGATTGTGGTCTCGATCATCACCATGACCGGCGCCAACCTCGCGGCGCTAACCCAAACCAACCTCAAGCGCCTGCTCGCGTATTCTTCGATCGCACACGTGGGCTATATGCTGCTCGGTTTGGTCGCGTTCGCCTCAGTTCAATATCCATCGCCGGCGTTCACCGACGGATTCCGCGGCATTCTCCTGTACTTACTGGTGTATACCTTCATGAACATGGGTGCGTTTGCGGTTATTACTTCCCTGCGCGAGCGGGATGTCATCGGCGACGAAATCGACGACATCGCCGGTCTCTACTCCCGCGCTCCCACCGAAGCCGTCCTGATGCTTATCTTTCTTCTGTCGCTGGCCGGCATCCCGCCTCTTGCCGGCTTCTACGGAAAATACTTTATTTTTCTGAGCCTCATGGAGAGTGGTCACTATGCCTTGGCCTCGCTCGCCGTGCTCTATGCGGTTTTCGGTCTTTACTACTACATGCGGATCGCCAACGCCATGTTCATGCGCGAGGCGCTCGATAAATCGCGCCTTCCCGTCAGTGTGGCCATGAAAGTTGCCCTGGGCGTCAGCGCCTTCGCTACTGTTTTCATTGGCATCTTTCCGGATCGCTTTATCCGATTGGTCACCTGGGGATTGGGCATCAGCTGACGTTGTCAAATTCCGGGGCATCGGTTTCATTGGCTGTCCGACGGTGTCTCGGTGGTGAAATAATTAGTCTGCGTGACCACCTCTCACCAATCTGACGAACAATTCCTTCGTTATGCCCTCGAGTTGGCGAGGGAAGGCATTGGCCTGACTTCACCGAACCCTTGCGTTGGCGCCGTAATGGTCAACTCCGATGGCGCCATCGTCGGAAGCGGGAAATACACCTACGATGGCGTGAAGCATGCCGAAGTTCTGGCCCTCGCAGAAGCCGGGGAGAAAGCACGCGGCGCCACGTTGTACATCAACCTCGAACCATGCTCGCATCAGGGGCGCACGGGTCCGTGCGCTGATGCTTTGATCGTAGCGGGCATTGGCCGTGTGGTTGCCGGCATGAAAGATCCCAATCCCCTCGTAAGCGGAAAGGGATTTGAAAAGCTCCGCTCGGCGGGCATCTCTGTGACGTGCGGAATGCTGGAACAAGAATCCAGGGTGCTTAATGAAGCATTTGCCCGCTACATCCGCCACCGGGTTCCGCTGGTTACCTTGAAAGCTGCGATGACCCTCGACGGCAAAATCGCTCCGCCGCCCAGCGAGTCTCACAGTCCCACCGCGCTTGGAGCCGCTGGAGCGCATTCCGGCTGGATCACAAGTGAACTCGCCCGGGAACATGTGCAGGAACTTCGCCATCAGAACGACGCTATCTTGGTTGGCGTGGGCACGGTGATTGCTGATGATCCACTGCTTACCGACCGGACAGGGAAGTCGCGAAGGCATCCCCTCCTGCGAATCATCCTCGATTCCCGGCTCCGTCTGCCATTGGAGTCACGCGTCGTGGCAACCGCACATGATGATGTGTTGGTGGTTTGCTCTTTCGCCGAGGAGAAAAAGAAAAGACAACTGACCAGGCGGGGAGTGCGAGTGCAGCAGATTCCCCAACCAACCCCGGAGGGCCATCCCGATCTTTCGGCTGTTGTCCGCCATCTTGGCGAGATGGAGATCACCAGCGTTATGATCGAAGGTGGCGCGATGGTAAATTGGGCGGCTCTGGCATCCGGCATCGTCGACAAGGTTTTTCTCTATTACGCCCCCAAGATTTTGGCCGGGACCGGGTCAATTTCCTTCGCGGGTGGATCGGGCTTTTCTCGCATTAGTGACGCGGCTTGCGTGCGATCAATTCGTTTGCATCGATTCGGAGAAGATTTTGCTGTGGAAGGCTATCTGAGAGATCCATATGAAGCGTAGATTAAGAGGCCCGTTGTTTGGATATTGCTAAATACTGAATGTGCATCGCTGAGGTTTTATGTTCACCGGCATAATTGAAGAAGTTGGACGTGTTGAAAGGATTGCTCACGAGGGCGAGAATCGGCGGCTTACAGTTTCATCATCCCAATTGATTAGAGAACTCAAGAAGGGCGACAGTATTGCCGTAAGCGGCGTATGCCTGACTGCCGTCGACATTACGCCCGCTTCCGTGGGTTTCGACTTGGCTGAGGAGACTTGGAACCGTACATCATTTTCACGCATCCACGAAGGCGCTCTGGTAAACCTGGAGCTCCCCATGCGCGCCGATGGGCGTTTTGGCGGGCACATCGTCCAGGGCCACGTAGATGGTACCGGCAAGTTCCTCGCCCTCGAACCGATTTCCGGTACCGACAATTATTGGCTGCGAATCGAGATTCCTCCAGACCTTGCGCGCTACGTAATCTTCAAGGGCTCGCTGTCGATTGAAGGGATCAGCCTAACCGTGGCTGGCATTGAGGGCAGCAAGGTCACCGTCGCCATCATTCCGCACACAGTTGAGATGACAAACTTAAGCTCCCTCAAGCGCGGCGATCCGGTCAACCTCGAAGTCGACGTGATTGCAAAATACGTCGAGAAGATGCTGCAAGGTGACTCCGCTGGCAGTTCAATCACGGTCGAGCGGCTGGTAGAGGCGGGGTTTTAGACCTCAGGCTGGCAAATCCAGTTCGTCCAGCTCCAAGAATTCCTGCACAATCGGATGGTCGGACTTTTCCATCTCCGGATACGTACCGAAAAAAATCACCTTGGCTTCGTGCAGGAAGACCACGCGGTCTGCGAGCTTTTTGGCTAGCCGCATATCGTGGGTCACGACCACGCTGGTGAGGTGCAATTGTGCCTTGAGTCGCTTGATTAGGTCTCCCAGCAGTTGCGCCATGAGCGGATCTACCATCGTCGTGGGCTCGTCGTAGAGTATGCACTCAGGACGGGCCGCCAGTGCCCGGGCAATGGCAACCGAGCGCTTCATCCCGGTTGACAAGTCCGAGGGCAGCATGTCGCGCATCTCTCTCACTCCGACCATGTCCAGCAGCCCGTCCACAACCTGCAGGATTTGCTCCTCTGTCAGGTCTTTGTGTTCCCTTAAAGGAAAAGCCACGTTTTCGCCGACGGTCAGGGAATCGAACAATGCTCCGTTCTGAAAGACCATGGTGACTTTTTTGCGGATCGGTTCTAGCTGCGCCTCCGTGTAGTCCGTGATGTCCTCGTAGGCAACAATCACTCGGCCGGAGTCTGGCTTCATAAATCCCATGATGGTTTGCAGAGACACCGATTTCCCGACACCACTTCGGCCCAGGATGCAAACCGTCTCGGAAGGCATCACATCGAAGCTGACATCCTTCAGGACGTGATTGTCACCGAATGATTTCGATACATCTTTGAACTCGATATAAGGACCCGTCGGTGCAGTGCTGCCCATGGCTTTCGCATGCTGATGATAAATGATCCTGCGTCTCCCGCCGCTTGTGCAGGAATTCCTTCTGCTAACATTGATTTTTCATTGGGGAGAGCAAGATGGCACGCGGTGTAATTCCTCGCCAACCGGCCAAGACCGGAAGACACGAACGAGCTAGAACCTCGCCGATCTCCAAGCAGCCGGCCGGAGCTCGCGGGACCCGGTCGTTGCGCGCCGACGTGAAGCCCGCCCGCAAACCAGGATTGCCGAAATCTGCCGCAGCCAAGCGCTACAATCCGCTCGCCCCGGAGCGGGTTTCCGAGATTCTGAAGCGCCTTGATCAGCTTTATCCCGACGTTACGTGCGCCCTGACCCATCGTAGTGCGTGGGAATTGCTAGTGGCCACGATCCTCTCGGCGCAATCGACCGATGCGAATGTAAACCGCGTTACCCCGGAGCTGTTCCGGAAATATCCGGCAGTACAGGATTTCGCAGCACTCCAGCCGGAGCAACTAGAACCCGACGTTCGCTCGACAGGCTTCTTTCGCAACAAGTCGAAATCTGTCGTCGGTGCGGCCAGGAAAATTGTGAGTGACTTCGGCGGCGAAGTGCCGAATGAAATGGACGAGTTGCTCACCTTGCCCGGAGTTGCCCGAAAGACGGCCAACGTCGTCCTGGGAACGTGGTTCAAGAAGGCCGTAGGCATAGTCGTCGATACTCACGTCACGCGGCTTAGCCGACGGCTGGAGCTGACGAAGAACAGCGATCCGGCCAAAATCGAACAGGACCTGATGAAGATTATTCCGCAGGAGAAATGGATTCTGTTCGCTCACCAACTCATCTGGCACGGACGCAAATTGTGCATGGCGCGGAGCCCCAAGTGTGCCGAATGTCTGCTGGAAAACATCTGCCACGCTGCAGACAAGACATGGAGCACCGTCGAGATTCACAAAGACGCAAAGCCATAACTGTTGTCGTGCAGTTCTTCGCCGAACGAAGACGCGCTTCCGCTCAAGATAATGGTCTCTGTCTGCTAAACTTTTGTGTCTAGCGCCAATCCTTATGCGTATCTTCATCCTGTTTGTTATGGTCGTACTTATGAGCACCTTGGTCGTTCCCCAGACCCTGCCTGTTCCGCAGGCCATTACCGATCCTAAGCAGATCACCAGCAAGCCGAACGCAAATGTAGAACAGAACCAACAGAGCCTCACCATCGAAAAGCTGTACATGACGCGCCAGGTGGGCCGGGCGTCGTGGTCGCCGGACGGGAAAAACATTGTTTTCGTCAGCAACATCAGCGGACGAAATAATCTGTGGCTGGTGCCATCGGCGGGTGGCTGGCCGACACAGCTTACCGTCAGTGATCAGCGGCAGACTGCACCGACCTGGTCACCGGATGGCAAGTGGATCGCGTATCAATCTGACTACGACGGCGATGAGCAGTGGGACATCTTCATCGTCTCGCCGAAAACCGGCCAGGTGGTGAATCTCACCCATACCCGCGAGATTGCCGAGATGAACCCGCGCTGGTCGGCCGACAGCCGCTATCTGGCATACATGGTCAAGCCGAAAACTTCTTCGGTGTTCGAGATTGATGTTTTCGACATGCTGGTGCGGGAAGTCAGGCATGTGACTACTGGCACGCCCGCCGACAAGCTGAATGAAAATCCCAGCTGGTCTGATGATGGGAAGTGGATCATCTACACCCAGCGCCAGGCCAAAGGCACAGACTCGGATATTTTCATCGCCGATGTGGCGACCGGGCAAAGCACCTTACTTACCCCCCACTCTGGCGAATCAATCTATTCTGCCAACGACATCTCACCCGACGGCGAGAAGCTGCTCATCACCTCCAACGCGGCGAATGGTTATGAGAATGTGGGTTTACTTGACATCGCCGCTAAGAAAATCTCATGGCTCACCAAAGATAAATGGGAAATCAGCGGCGCCAACTTTTCTCCCGATGGGAAGTTCGTCATGTGGACCGCGAATGTTGACGGTAACATCGGCATCTATCTGCACAATCTTGCGACTGATACAACCAGGGAATTGCCTTTGCCTAAAGGTGTGAACCAGCCGGTCGGGGAGCATTCCCCATTTAGTCCGGATGGTACGAGGCTGCTCTATAACCACAACGGTCCCAATGCACCAGGAGACTTGTGGACTTATCACCTGGCAAGTGGCAAGTCCGAGCAGATAACCCATTCGCTGGTAGCGGGTGTGCACTCGGAAGACATGGTCGAGCCGTTTCTGGTTCACTATCCCAGCCGCGACGGCAAGTGGACGATCTCTGCTTTCGTCTACGTGCCGTACAACATGGTGCGGAACGGGCAGAATGCGGCGATGGTTTACGTCCATGGCGGGCCAACGTCACAGACTGTCAATTCGTTCAACCGCTTCATCCAGCACATGGTCAATCAGGGATACATGGTGATTGCGCCCAACTATCGCGGCTCAACCGGCTACGGTAAAGAATTCCAGGAGGCCAACCTGTTCGATATGGGTGGCGGCGACCTGCAGGACGTGCTGGCTGCGGCTGATCTCATCAAACAAACCGGTTATCTCGATCCCAAGAAGATCGTGCTGGTGGGGGGCAGCTATGGCGGATACATGACCATGATGGGCGTTACCAAAGCGCCCGATGTCTGGGCCGCGGGTGTTCCCATCGTGCCTTTCGTCAATTGGTTCACCGAAATTCAGAATGAAGATCCAGTGCTGCAGCAGTCGGATTTGGCGACGATGGGCAATCCAGAAAAAAACAAGGACCTCTATCACGATCGCTCGCCGATTTTCTTTGTCGACCAGATCAAAGCGCCGTTGCTGCTCCTTGCCGGTGGACACGATCCCCGGTGTCCACACGAAGAATCACAGCAAGTGGTGGATGAGATCAAAAAACGCGGCGGGACCGTGGAACTAAAGATTTACGAAAATGAGGGACACGGGTTTGCCCGCGTTGAGAACCAGATTGACGCCTACAAGCGCGCCGCGGATTTCATCAAAGCTCATGTGCCTCCAGCCGAGTGCGGCTGCTCGGTGCCCCAATAGCTGGAAACTTCCGGTGTGCGTCCGCTCAGCGACTGGCAGGAAGGGGATAGTAGCCTGCTTTGGCGTAGACGTTCACGCAGGGACGCAGGTCCGACGTGTTGCATCCGGGGCGGTCCACCCGGACTTCAATGTCGCGTCGCGTATCGCTCGGCGTGGCTCGTGTAATGTAACCCAACGTGTACTGGTTGCGTGCATCGCCCATCAGGCGCGAGTAAACGTCCTCAATGGCAGACTTGGAATATTCGCTCAGCACTTCACCCCCAGTCGCATTGGCGTACCTCGGCAAAATATTGCTGTAACCCTGGCCGGGAATATGAAATTTCTCCAGCGCACGGTAGCCGGGAATTGCCGACGATCCTACTGCCACTCCGTAGAGCATAACGCTGTTGGAGAGCAGCACTTGCATGACCGAGCTATAGCTGGCTTCGCTGCGATACTCACGTCCATCGCTGATGACAAAGATGACCTTGCGGCGGGCTTTGTCCTGTTGCCCCAAGTCCAGAGCAGCTTTGAGAATCGCATCATTCAGTGCGTGCGCTCGTTTGGAAGGCGTAATTACAGGGCTGGTGGGTTGGCCCACAGGAACGCCATTCACCACCGGGCCTTGTGGTCCCAGTGGCCCACCCGTAACCGGGACTCCATCGTTTTCGCCGGGTACAGGTCGCAACTGATTCAGCTTGGCGTCGAGTTCACGGCCGACCGCCTGGAAATCAGCCAGCCTCGTCACATTCTCGTCATAGACATAAAGTGCGACTTCATCAAATTGGCTGAACGCGCCTTCGAGCGCCGAGAAACTGGCTTTAACTTTTTCTAATGTCGTATCCGGCAAACCGAGATCCAACACAACGGCCGTCGAAAGCGCGAATGGATCACTGGTAAAAAAATTCATGGTTTGCTTCTTGCCGTTCTCAAAAACGGAGAAGTCCTTGGCTACAAGCCCACTCACTAATAGTCCCGTGTCATCGGTCACCCGAACCGGAACGACCACCTGATTGACGTTCCGCACGATGCGATAGAGTTCTTCTTGCACACCGGGTTTCGGAGTGGTGCTACTCGGTGGCACTGTTGTAATTTTCATCGGAGGCGGTGGCCCCGGTGCTTCACCGCCTGGAGTCTCGGCAGGAGTCGAAGACGAAGGCGGTGCCTCATTCGGAGGCACTGGTGGAGCCGACTCCTTGGAGGTTGGTTCCTTTGTCTGCGGAGTTTGCGGCTCTGGCGCAGGTGGAGGGGGCGGTTGCACTGCAGAGGGCGCGTCGGGAATGTTTTGACTTGATTGCTGTTGAGCTATTCCTGTGCTCACTCCGAGCAGCAAAAGACACGCCAGCAACAACCCGGCGGAAAGTCTTTTTCCAACCCTTCTCACTGCATTGAAACCCACTGTATCTTTAAACCTTCCACGCTTGGGATGCTGAAGCTTGCCATTTGTTGCATCTAACGCTTAAAGGATAGACTAACAAAAAGCCAAAGAGAAAACCCTTATGTTAAAAGCTCCTTCGCTTCGGGTAGTTGGCCTGTTAGCAATGTTGCTCGCCGTGGGTGCGTTTGTTTGGGCTCAGGCACCTCCGCAAACCTCCGATCAGAATCAAGACCAGGACCAGGCCGCCGAAACTCTTAAGGTTAACGTCAACGTCGTGCAACTCTTCTTTAATGTGAAGGATAAGAAGGGTGGGCTCATCCCCAACCTGAAGAAAGAGGACTTCCAGATTTTCGAGGACGGTAAGCCGCAAACCATCAAGTACTTTGCGGCCGAATCAAATCTCCCGCTGACCCTCGGCATCTTGATTGACTCCAGCGGAAGCCAGGCCCGGGTGCTGGATATGGAAAAAGAGGTGGGCGGGGACTTTCTCAACCAGATCCTGCGGGACAAAGATTTAGCCTTCGTCATCAGCTTTGACGTGGATGTTGATCTGTTGCAGGACTTCACCAATTCCGTTCATTTGCTCAAGGTCGCTCTCAACAGTGCGAAGATCAACACCGCGGGTGGAGGCGGTGGCGGCATCCCCGGCCTTGGCGGAGGCACGATTCCGACCCAGGGCACGCCGCGAGGCACGCTGCTTTACGACGCGGTTTACCTCGCTTCCCACGATGAACTGGCCCAGCAGGTGGGCCGCAAGGCGATGATTCTGCTGACCGACGGCGAGGACCAGGGCAGCCGCCTGAAGATCAGGGATGCCATCGAAGCGGCGCAGAAATCGGACAGCATCGTGTATGTGCTTCTATGCGCTGATCGCGGCTTTTACGGCGCCTTTGGCGGTTACTCCGGCGATCGCGAAATGAGGAAGCTGACCGAGGAGACCGGCGGCCGCGTCATCGAAGTGGGCAACAAGTTTGACAAGCTGAAACAGGGCTTCGATCAGATCGCCAACGAACTGCGCAGCCAGTACAACATCGGCTACACCCCAATCAATTCCAAGCTCGACGGCAGCTACCGCAAAGTCGAGATTCGAACCGGCAACAAGGATTACCGGATTCAGTCCCGCGCCGGCTACTACGCCGTTCAGAAGAGGGATTAGTACGGGTGGCCGGCCTAAGCCGGTTTTGCTTGGGTGTGGTTTCGCAAAGTGTGGTTCAAGCCTTGCGCCGGTCTTTCAGTCGTATCACGAACTTCAATCCCGACCAAACGTCGCTCACGGCGCAAACTTTCACGTCAACCAATCCGGCCGCCAAACCAGTGGTTCGCACTTTGTTTTCGTCCAAATCGGTGGCAACTCCCGAAGTTCTTTTCGGCCAACTCACCCACAACATTCCTGCCGGGGCGAGCCGCTGCGAAAACTCGGAGAAGCTTTTCTGCAGATCAGCGGCATTCTTCACGAAAATCATCGCGAAATCGAGTGACCCTTCGACATCCTTTGCGATCCGGCAAGTCTTCAGCGCGTCTTTGAGTTCAGCTTTGACTTCCGCAGGCAAGCCGGAGAAGCTTACGCGAAACTGATCTTTGATTCCGAGCTTTTTGGCTAGTGGAGTTCCGGAGTATCCCGCCATACTCGATGCTGGGGCTATGAGCTATTGCGAGGGAGCATAGTATCCGCGTCGGCTGCGGACGTGCAACCCCTTTTCCTGGGCGAGAATCTCAATCGTGCGGTAACGGCCGTCGGCGCGGAACTCCGCAGGCTTGTAGGAAATAGCGTATTGGCTGCGTAGCTCTTCCTGAATGGCCGCAAATGCGTTCGCGACCTCAGTCAGTTGGAAGGGAATATACGAGCGCCCTCCGGTAGCATCGGCGATCCGCTGCAGCACCTTGTCGCCATGACTCCCGGTGCCGGACAGGTTGGTGCTGATCGTGTAGACGATCACCTCGGCACGCTGCGCCATCTCGATGGCTTCCTCGCGTGTGACGTGGCTCTGGTTATCGTCGCCATCGCTGAGCAGGATCACCGCCTTGCGCACGGGACCGGTATGAGGAACCTTCAGAAGTTTGTCCCGACAGGCAAAGTAGAGAGCGTCATACAACGCCGTGCCCCCGCCCGGCCGCAGCATCCGTACTCCCATCGAGAGCTTTTCCGTATCGTCCGTGAAATCCTGTGATACTTCGGGAGTAACGTCGAATCCAACGACGAAGGCCTGATCGTATTTGCGGCGAATGGTCTGGTTCAGAAATTCGATGGCGGACTCCTGCTCGAACTTAAAGCGGTCGCGCACCGAATTGCTGGCATCAATCAACAAACCTACGTCGAGAGGCAGATCGGCCTCTGCTCGAAAGCTGCTGATCTCAGTCGCCGGCTTGGCATCGTCGATGATTCTGAAATCGTTTCGCTTTAGGTCCTTCACGTAGTGCCCGTGCTTGTCAGTCACGGTGAAGACCACATTGACTTCATTGACGGTGCGGCGAATCGTGGAGATGGATTCGTCGTCCGCTGCGGAAGAACGCGTGTCAGCCGCAACCGGCGCCGAGGCTTCGCCTGGCTGAGGCGCTGAGGCCGCTGGTGCGGTTGCCGCGTTGGCAGCGTCGTTAGGATTGTCCTGCGGCTTTTCAGGCGCTGGGCTCTGAGCGGGAGCAGGCCGCTGGTCTGTTGCCGCTGGCGGTGTTTTTGTCGCCGATGGCGCCGCGGGCAGAGCATCGGGCTGGCCGCTTTGGCCATACATTGCGGCCACAATCACAATGGGAAACCAAACGGAGAGAATGCTGCGAAATCTCATCAATTCCCTTCATTATAGTCGCATGCAAGAACTCTGGTAGTCAGAGTAACTCCTCATTAAACGGATGAATTCTCAGAGAGAAACCCACGGGATAGCGCGCTCCGAAGCTGCCACAAGGCGATAGCCAGGGCCATTAACGCCGCACTCCAGATCGCCAGACTCATATCCACGACCCATGCCGGTGCCTCTCCCACCCGTCGCAGCACAAACGGCAAGAAGTTCCACGTAGTGATGTGAACGTAATCCCACGGATCCTGAGTCATCGGAACATTATTCAGGCCCCACTGCTCCATCTTCCCCAGCGCAAACGCGACCATGTTCTCGAATCGCAGCGCAATCACAAATGTCGGATGGCCCATGGTTTCCATCTGGTAAATCTCCAGAGGCAACCAGAAAGCAAGAGATGCGAATTGAATCAGAGTGCTGACTGCTATCAGGAAAACTCCCGCGGCCCGAATCATTCTTCCCAACTGCTGCCGGTATCGCAGCAACAGTGGCACCGAAATGAACGCCGCAAATTCGGCCGCAGTTGAGACGTATCGATCGCCCCACGCAAAATCGCCGCTCCAAACCGTGTAACGTGCGTAGAAGCAGATGTAACCGAGAAGCAACAGAAAAGCCGTGAGGACAAACGCCTTAACCGGCGGCGCAAAGTACTTCCATGCGAAGGTCGCAACCAGCATTGTCAGGATGATCAGCGGGTCAAAGAGAAAAATAGACTTCTCCGGGGTAATCAGGGGGCCGAGGAAACCGACATGAAACGGTGTCTCCCACGGATAATTTGCTGGAAGCGCCGGATTCAGGCTGCGGTACTCCTTTGCAACTACCGAGATGTATGTGTTGAAGAACGACCCAAAACGATAGAACTGGTAGAGGCGGTCAATCAGCAGGAAAACCGCATAAATGGGGGCGGCCGTTTTGGTATAGCTCAGCAGGCGATCCCAAAGCCTGCGGCCTCGCAGGTCTTGCCCCCACAGCAATGCCAGCAAAACAAATAATCCCCCCGCAATCAGGTCCAGCCCGGTCGTGAGCCGCGTCAGCAGGTTCAAACCGAATGCCGACGAGCCAATTACCAACGCCCGTTTGTTGCCAGTTGTCGCCCACTCGTACTGAAAGCAGAACCCACCCAATGTGAGCAGCATGATGTAGTTGTTCTCCATCATGTTCTGCGTGTAATGCAGGTGCGTCGTACAGAAAAGAACTGCCAGCACTCCCGCGAGAGCCTCCTTGAGTTTGAATCCCAGCAGTCGCAGAAGGCGCAGGCAGACCAGAGCTGTCAAGACATTAATGAGAATCTGCGTGGTATAGGTCACAAAAATGTTGCGCACGCTGGGATCATTGCCGTTGTAATCGCTGAATATTGGAATCCTTTCAATCCATGTGCCCACAATGTCTGCCGGCAACATGAGCAGCGATTGTCCGATTCCGTACCATCCATAGAGCCGCCCGCCGCGCCCATGTACACCAAATTCGGGATACTCATTAGGAAACACCGGCGGCTCAGAAGTCCAGAACGAGTGCGTGGCCTGCAGCCGATGCATGGTATCGCTCGATCCCAACTCGCCCGATTGCACGGCGAAGGCAAGCAACGCAGCCGCCAGGCTCACCAGCACTCGAGGATCCTGGGACCACCGGAGACGGTTAGGCATTTTGGTTATCGTAATGCAACCGCATGGGAAATGTAGAAACCTCCGTGCCCTGGTTGGCGAACGAAAGTTGCGAGCCAACCTGGGACAAAGCCCCTCTTCCCAAAGCCCGCACGCCTACCTCGGGCATCCCGCATTGACACCAACAACTCCGCGCATTTAGATTCCCTAGCACTCTTGTGGGGCAAATCTAAAAATAGGGATCAGAACCATGCGGGCCATAAGCGCTGTCGCATTTGTGTTTTTCATTTCGCTTGCCGCTGTTGCACAGTTGTCACCCGATGTCCGGGAGTATGTAAAGTTTGACAACCAGGTTGTCGCGATCACCCATGCGCGTGTGATCGATGGCACGGGAGCCGCCGCGCGCAATGATCAAACCATCCTGATTCGCAAAAGCAGAATCGAATCAGTCGGCGCCGCGAGCATTCCTGCCGATGCCAAGGTCATCGACGCAACTGGCCGCTCCGTGATTCCCGGGCTTGTCGACATGCATGGGCACATGTTCTACACGGCGGGAAACGTCTATCACAACGATGGCAGCCTCGCGATGGGCGGCATCACGCTCAATGAAATGTTCTACACCTATCCCCGTCTGTATCTCGCCGGAGGCGTGACCTCGGTTCGTACTACGGGCTCGATCGAGCCCTACACCGATCTCAACCTGAAAAAGTGGATTGATCGCGGCATGGTGCCTGGTCCAAGGATGGATGTGACCAGTCCTTACATGGAAGGCGAAGGAACCATGTTTCCACAGATGCACGAAATCACCAGCCCCGCAGATGCGCAGAAGACGGCCGCCTACTGGGCCTACGAAGGCGTCACCTCCTTCAAAGCCTATATGAATATTACCCGCGCTGAGCTGAAAGCGGTCATTGACGAGGCCCACAAGCGCGGCCTTAAGGTCACTGGTCACCTGTGCTCGGTTACTTCGCGCGAGGCAGCTGAGCTCGGAATCGATAACCTGGAACACGGACCCCTTGCCGTTGACACCGAGTTCGTCGCAAACAAAGTCCCGGACAAATGTCCGTTCTTTATGGACATGCTCGACGCACAGGCGCACGTGGACGTGAATGGGCCTCAGATGCAGGAGATCACTCGCGATCTGATTCAACATCGCGTCGCGGTGACATCGACGCTGTCGGTATACGAACTTGATGTTCCCAGCCATCTGCCCCTTCGCAAAGAAGTAACGGATGCCCTGCTCCCGGAGTCGCTGGCCAGCTACATCGCTGCCCGAAACAGGGCCAACGGTGACCCGCGCTGGCTCATGCGCTTACAGAAGGAAATGCAGTGGGAGCGTGCCTTCTATGTTGCTGGAGGAAAGTTACTCGCCGGCAGCGATCCCACTGGCGTCGGCGCCATACTGGGGGGCGATCTCGCGGGATATGGTCTGCAACGCGAACTGGAGTTGCTGGTCGAAGCCGGTTTCTCTCCGCTGGAAGCAATTCACATTACGACCCAGGTGAATGCCGAATTCCTCGGCCATGGCGATCAGATTGGTACGATTGCCGCGGGCAAGTTGGCCGATTTGGTCATCATTGCTGGCGATCCCTCCGCCAACATCGCCGATATAGAAAAAGTCGAGACCGTGTTCAAAGATGGCGTGGCTTACGATCCCGCCAAATTGTCCGAGTCTGTCCGCGGAATGGTCGGCCTCAGGTGAGAATGGCAGTGATATCAGGCGATTGGGACAGCAGGAGTAAGACCTGAGTTCGAACGAACATGCTACGTTCTTCCGTCTCCTTTCGCGATCTCTGCGATAAATATTATTTCTCGCGAGCGTGTTGGCTCGAACAGGCTACCGTCCCAGTCTCCGAGCACGCCACGGACCACCAATCCTGAGCGGGCGATCAACCCCTCGACATGCTCTCGTGATGAAAACCGTAAAGTGCTGCTCGTGGTCAGCGCCACTTGCGGGAAGCGGTAGGAAGTCTCGAACGAGATGAATTCACCGTCTTTGCCCTTCACTTCCAAGGTCTCCACAACTTGTTCGCCGTGGAACAAGCGGACCAAAGGCGGCCGTGCAGCCCACTCTGCAGCCCAATCCATGCCAGGATTTCGCGTCTCGAATGCAACCCTGCCACCCTCGTTGAGGTGGCCACGCATGGTCTCTAACACTGCCAGCGCATCGGCGTCAGTGAGCAGGATTTGGAAAGCATGCCCGGTCATGACGATTAGGTCGAAACGCCGGTCGGACCTGTAGGCTTGCGCTGCGGACTCGACCCACTCAACCCGTTCCGCGTGAGGTTTTCTTTTAGCCAGCGCCAGCATCGCCGCTGCTGGGTCAACACCTGTCACTTGGTGAGCGTGTTCGGCAAGGGCGCAGCAGAGTGTGCCCGTACCGCAGCCCAGATCGAGCACACTGCGCGGCTGCGATCCGGCGAGGGAGAGATAAAAGTCGGTATCCTTCGCCCTTGGATTGGCAACGTCGTAAATTTCTGCGATCTGCTGGTTCTGGTAGTCCATCCTTACGGCGCAGCCGAGTCTTTTCAGGGGCAATTCTACAGTTGTGGCTCAAGCGTTACTGGCGCCGATCGCAAGCGAGAGTCCAGGATCGCGAGACCCGCACCGGTATTTCCACAATAGGAACTGGACGCTAGCGCGGCAGTTTGGGAACGTCGACGCGGGCGAGGGCAGCACCCCAACCGTCGAAAACGGAAACGTCCGCCCAACGTGCGCTGGATTTGTTCCGATCAGATGGAGCTGAAAGCGTGAAGGTGACCGTGGTCAAGGGTGAGGTACAACCTGTGACCTCGCGCATTTCGAATTCCGATCGTGACTGATTGAGGAAACGCTCACCTGTAGACATGTTCCGTGACACCGAAACGACGTGCAACACTACCTCGACCGCACCCGCCAGGTTCTGGCAGCGCATTGGGACCCTGATCTCCAAGTCTTTTGCTTCCGTCTTTCTAACCGTGGGCGTACCGGCGAAGACGATGATCGGGGGATTGCCACCCGGCGAGGCAAACCATTCCGGCCAGCGATGCTCGAATTCAATGCTGGCGCTAAGATAGGCGTGCATCAATTCCTGGTCCCGCTCCTCCCAACAAGGGTGCATCGCGTATAACGACCTCGGTGTTGCGCCGGAGCCTTTTGCATGCAGCAAATGATGCAAAGCAGGCACGAAATGGGGATGGTAACCTGCGCGCGCCATCAGCATGAGGCTATCGCGGTCAGCATCGATTTCCAGTTGCCGGCAAAATTGGCCCAAACTTGCCGACGCCTTCTGTGAGTCCGACCACGAAGCAAACGGAACACCCGGGTCATCCAGAACGACTGTTTGCGCGCTGTCCCGTTCCCGGGATTTCTGATAAAGATAACGACGGGCCCAATCGCGCCGCTCGACATGGGAAATTTCGTGCGACAGGATGGCCGCCCAGAAGCCTGCGTTCTGGTCTATCAACTGTGCCAGACTCGTCTCGACGTAAATAGTCCCCTCCGGCGATGAGTAAGCGTTGAGCTGATCGCCCTCAATAATCCGCAGCTCCCAGGAGAATTTCGTGGCGGAGGGTCGCGAAAGCTGCTTGATGAGCCGTTCGAACACAGCTCTGCCAATAGCGTACCGTCCCACAGCGGCTGTGCTCCTTGCCATAAATTGGGGACGAAGCCGGATGCCGGTTTCCAGATCGACATTGAAGTTTGGTGGTAGCTCGGGCGCGTCGAACAGTGGAGTCTGAGCGTGAGTCACCATCGATGGGAATCCCACTAAGACCGCGCCGAGGAGTAGTGCCGGCCCTCGCATGTCCGTTTTCCTTATCTCCTCCTGGAGCGCCGTAGTGCTCTGAGAGATGCCCGGTCGTTAGACCATCAGCTCACCAAAAGGAGCGTGCCTGAAACAATTATTATCAGAAAACCGACAGCACGCTGTGATAGCAAACACGTTGAGAGGTGCGCGAATACCCGTCGGTGCTCCCTCGAGAGATCTGCCTTTGAGCTCTTCATTGTAGAGCACTGCGGAATCCTGGCTGGGCCTCTCTTGAACAGATTAACGTCGTGCGCAAGCGTGCGCCCGGGATACAACGCCGATCCTCTATTGCACCGATACCGTGACCGTGGCGACCGATCGGCCGTACTGGTTGGTCGCGTAGAGAGTGTACGTGGTTGTTTGTGACGGCACTACGGTCACACTGCTGCCTCGGACCGCCCCGATCTGCGGAGAGATCACGTAGTACGAAGCTGCGGCCGCATTCCAGTTAAGCGTCACCTTTGTGCCGGAGCTCACTGTCGTCGCGCTAGCGGTGAAGGTGCTGATGCTCGGCGCCGCTCCCTGGGGCACATTCGATGCCGTATAAATCGGATTCATCTGCACGACCTCAAATGCCGACGCTGGAACCTGCGACAAATTGTGCAAGTCATTATTGTCCCAACGGTCATCCGGCGCGCCGCTCAGGTACATTGCGCTACCGTTGTCCGCCATGATGATGCCGTAAGTCTTCAATGCGGTAAGGATCACCTGCACATTGCTGGAAAATCCGGAAATGTCATAGCTTGCCTTTAGCCGCATGCGCATTCCCATGGGCGCAGCCAGAGAATTCGAGGAATTGGCCGCCCAGTGCGACGCTGGAGGTATCATCGCTGCCTGGCTCTGTGGCAATGTAAAGCGAATGGCATGCTGAATTTTTCCGCTTGCCACTTCGTCGTAGCGCACCAGCCCGGCAAAAATCGATAGTCCGGCAGCGTCGGCCGAAGTCCAGGTCCACGGACGCTGCTCGTCATTCAAGAGGTCCCAAACCGCCGTCGACCCGGCGTTCCAGCTGCCGTCACTGTTCGCAGAAGCGCTGTACAGTTCATACAGGAAACAGTTGGCGTTATCGATTACCAGCACGTGCCGGTCCCCGTTGCCGGGATTGGGATACCCTTCAATCGGCGCACTTGCCGGAACGGGCATGGGGCCGGGATCGCTCTCATCGCCGTACGCCGTGAAATTTATGGCGACAAGGTTCTGCGATCCGTTTACCGCCACGTAGGGAATTCCCATGCTGGAGCCTTGATACAGGCCCGAGCCAAAATCAGGATGCAAGCCGATGGTAGGACCGATGAAGTTGATAATCGCATCCGAGTTCGGATCAACCGGTGCGGAAGAAATGTTCTGGTTCCACGCGTTGTCTGCAGGGAAGGGCCGGAACCCGTTTAAACTTGCTCCTTGTCCGGTCGCAATCCCATTACACTGACTTTGGGCATTGCCCGATCCGCCTCCCGTCCCGCCTCCGCTTCCCGCGTTTGACCCGTTGCCGGATTGGCTGGGCGCCGATTGCGATCCGCCGCAACCCATCAAAAACACCAGCAGTACCAATGTTAGCGAAACGAACAAGGCTCCTGGTCTGCGCATCGTGGAATCCATCTAATCATTCTCGCGTCTTTCTATCGGCGCGACACGAGCCACAAGGTCAGGGGCTACGGGAAGACGTACATGTACAGATGAGCTTCTGCGATTGCGTTAATTGGCCGATCCCCGCAGCCTGGACTCTGATTTTTCACCAATTTGGCCCACAAACTCCTCCAGTTCAGGTGGTAGCGCGGCATCGAGCGTGAGTGGTTGCCCGGTTGTCGGTTGTTGCAGGCTCAGCTTCGCGGCGTGCAGGAAGTTTCTTAGCAAGGAAAGCGTCGGCTTAGTTCTTGCGCGAATTTCGCCCGGCGCGCCGTAAGTCTTGTCCCCGACGACGGGGTGGCCTAAGGATGCCAAATGCACGCGAATCTGGTGAGTGCGGCCGGTATCTATCTGCAGTTCGAGCAGGCTGAACTTGCCATAGCCCGACTCGATTTTCCTTTTCACCGTATAGTGGGTAATCGCCTCCCGGCCGCCAGAGCGGCGCGTGGTCATACGCGTTCTCCACACGCGATCGCGGCTGATGCTACTGCTGATCGTGCCGTGGTCTTGCTTCATCCATCCGTGCACCAGAGCGATATAAATTTTCTTGACCTGTCGTCCGGCAAACTGCGCGGCCAGCTTGCGATGGGCCGTGTCATTCTTAGCGACGACAATCAGACCGCTGGTCGCCTTGTCGAGCCGATGCACAACCCCCGGCCGCAGCTCGCCTCCAACTCCTGAGAGCTTTCCGAAACGATTCAACAACGCATTTACCAGTGTGCCGCGATTGCGCTGATCCTCCGTGGCACCCGCGCCCGCGTGCACCATCATTCCTGCGGGCTTGTTTACAACCGCCAGGTCGTCATCTTCGTAGACAATGTCCAGCGGGATTTCCTCAGGGATTGCACGCAATGGAGCCCTTTGAATCTCACCAACGAGTTCGATCTGCTCGCTCCCGCGCAGGCGCGCCGAAGCCTTAGCTGGCTTTCTGTCCACCAACACCTTTTGTTGCCGGATCAGTTGCTGAATGCGAGCGCGGCTGGTCTCAGGCATTTGCCGAGCCAGGAATTGATCCAGACGAATGCCTGCGTTTTCAGTAGTCGCTACAAATAATTCCGGTTTGTGTCCGCTCATCCAGTGGGCCCACCTGATTGTCTGGCACACCTGAGTTTAGGTGATTTCGTTGTCCAGCGGGACTCAGCTCTAGATGGATACTACGATGGGCCCCACCTTCTGCGATTTTCCAGAGGTGGGCGAAGACTATCTTGCTGCTTGCGCCGACAGCGCTTTCATTCCCGGCCGCAGCCACCAGATCACACCGCCCGTAATGACCAGGCCAATCGCGATCAGTTGTGTCCCCGTCATGGCTCCGCCAAAAACCGAGCCCCGTCCGGGATCGTCACGAAGGAATTCGAGGAAGTACCGTGCCACTCCATAAAGAAAGAGATATGCGCCAAAGACCTGGCCATCGAACTTTTTGTGCTTCAGTATCCACATGAGAATGAAGAAATTCGCCAGCTCCACGGCAGATTCGAAAAGCTGCGTCGGTTCAAGGGGAACCCCGAGAGGAGTGCCAACCCATGCCTGCGCCAGCGGATTCTTGAACGTCACGCCCCAGAAATGCGTCGTTGGTTTCCCATAGCAGCAACCGGCGGCGAAACATCCCAATCGGCCAATCGCATGTCCCAACGCTAACCCCGGCGCGAACGCATCGCATGTCGCCAGCGCCGGCATATGATTTTTGCGAATGTACCAGGCTGCCGCCGCAAATGCCGCAATCAGCCCTCCGGAAAACACGCCGCCCGCTTGCAACGTTCCGAAGCTGAAGATCTCGCGCGGGTGGGCAGCATAGTAGCCCCAATCGTTGACGATATAAAGAATTTTCGCGCCAACGATCCCACTGAGCACCACCAGAATTCCAAAATTCCAGGCGTGCTCGGGATTGATGCCTTGCTTTTCGGAATTCCGAACGCTGATCCAAAGCCCGATCAGAACCCCAACCGATACCAGCAGGCCATACGTGGGCAGGCTGAAATTGCCAATGTGGAAGAGTCTTGGGAACACTGATTAATTAGATGCCGATTTTTCGCGTTTCTACCAACAGTTTAGCAGAAAAAGGCGTAGCGTCCTCTCTCAATATGCGCCACCCGCTTATTTATCCTGTCATCCCAAACCCGGCTTCAGCTGGTGAGGGGTCACTCAAGAATGTCGTAAATAGGAGTGCCATCTCCCGTCTACCGGCCATACACCAAAATAACGAAACTATCAGGCAGGATGCTGCGCCGCGGATGAGGATTCTCTGCCGTGGGCGCGGGCGGCGGTCCGAACTTCGCTGTCACCAGCACTACATTGTGGGTCTTCTCGTCCAGAGCCATGGTTCTCGCTCCAGGTTCAGTCTGAACATTCTGCACGACGGTGAATTTGTCGGGTGAGTCCTCTTTAACGACTGTCAGCACCCCTTGCCCGCAGGAGGCAAACGCCAGGCTCGTCTCCGCATCAAATCCGTTCGCGTCCACACCTTCGCCGATCGCAGGTGTGGCAATCAGCTTTCCGTTGTCGGCATCCACCACCGCCATCATTTTGTTGTCACAGCCCGCAAACAGACGGCGGTTCTTGCGATCGATCGCCAGCCCACTCGGCTCCTGGCATGGCGCCAGCGGCCAACGCGCCTTGACCTCAAGTTTCTGCGGATCAATCGCATCGATCTGGCTCTTGTCTTCAATGTTTACGAAGATCTCACCTTTGCCATCGCTCTGCGCAAATTCCGGCTTACCCTCCAGCTTGATTGTGCCCACGACGTTCCCACTGGCAGCGTCAATCGAAGTTGCGTCCTGGCTCCGGCCATTAAACGCAAAAACCCGCTTGCTCGCCGGATCGTACAAAATGGCATCCGGATTCTCCCCAGCTTTGACCTTATTGAGCGTCTTCAACGATTGCATGTCAAAAATCGTGACTGTGCCTTCGCGCCCGTCGCTTACAAAGCCTTTCCCGAACTCCGGCGCCAGGGCAATGCCATGAACGCCTTGCGTGTCGGGGATGTCGCCCACAAGCTTGCCGGTGTCCACGTCCAGCACGATAACGTGCGTGGCGCGAGAGATGTAGAGCCGCCGCGAGGAGCTGTCAATCGTCAGATAATCCCAGCCGCCTTCGCCGCCCAACTTGTACGTGGTTATGAGGTGATAACCGCCATCAGCGGCGAACGCAGAAATGCCCAGCCCCAAGACAAGGCTGTAACAAAGAGCTGCTATGCGAGTCATATTTGTTCCTCGGAGAGAGATCGGAACGACTGGCGCCCCAAGCCAATACTTAACAGCGGACTAGCTTAAACCAAGCTTAACAGGACGTGGATTGGAGAAAAATCTGGCTGCCCCCCAGGGATTCGAACCCCGATATGCTGATCCAGAGTCAGCTGTCCTGCCGTTGAACGAGGGGGCAGCGGGTTTTGCGGGAATCCGCAGCTTCGATTCTATTGGCCACCTCCAGCCCGGTCAACTTACTCGCGCTTTGGTCCGCAGCAGCGAGAGCCCGCCTGTTCTTGTCTCCCCCGACGGTTTAAGATTCGGGAAGGAGAAATGTCCATGGTGACCGCCCTTGGCAGCATCACGCACTTGAGCAGCGACTACACCGAAATTGCCCGCCGCCCGCTCGAACCGGAACAGTGTTCGCTTATTGTGATCGATATCCAGGAAAAGCTCCTCCCACCGATCTTCCAGAAAGAGCGCCTGGTCAAGAATTCGCAGCTATTGATTCGCCTCGCGGGCATCTTGAAGATTCCTACGCTGATGAGCACCCAATACGCAAAAGGGCTAGGCCAAACCATCCCCGAAATCGCCTCTCTGCTGCCCGAAATCGAAGCCATCGACAAGCAGCTGTTCTCCTGCTTCGGGAGCGACGTCTTCTGCTCGGTTTTGAAACGTCTGCCCGGCAACCGCAACACGGTCCTGTTGTGCGGCATGGAAAGTCACATTTGCGTGATGCAGACCGCCCTGGGTGCGTTGCGGGAAGGCTACATTGTTCACGTTGCTTCGGATGCGGTCAGCTCGCGCACGGAGTGGAACTGGCAGATCGGGCTGGAGCGCATGCGTGCGGCCGGTGCGGTGATCTCCTCAACGGAGATGATCATTTACGAGTTGCTGCGATCATCGGGCGCGCCTGCGTTCAAAGAGTTGCTGCCACATTTGCGGGGATAGGAAACTGAGGTTGGAGACTTCTTGAAGATTTCAGATTCAGAAACTTCTTCCTTCTGACCTCTGCATTCTGAATTCTTCTTCACTCCTTCTGCTTCACCTTCACCACGGTGATCTTGGAGAACCCTTCAGGAAACGTCGGGGGCTTGAGCTTGGCCGCCATCTTTCTCATTACGTCCTCGCCCACGACCCGCTCGCGTTTTTGGTTGCGTTCCAAGCAAACCTCGACCGGCACATCGAAAAATACCGCCTGCACGTCATAGCCGTAATCTTTTGCCAGTTTGATCCAGCCATGCCGGTCGTGGGGTGTGAGATTGGTCGCATCCACATAGTTCATGGGGCGTCGCGCAATCAGCCGGGCCTTCAACATGGAACGCAGATTAGAAAACACCAGATCCTGAAAGCGCTGCTCGGTTGGATCATCGAACAGCAACGACCGCAGCAAATCGCTTGAGAGCGGCGTGATGTTGTGGCGTTTAAACCACGAGCTTTTGCCCGATCCGGGCAGCCCAATTGCTAAAACAACTGTTCCTCGCGGTTGACGCGGTGCAGCCGCCTTTGCTGCCGCCCCCGGTTCTACGGAAGGCGTCGGTTCTGACACGCTGATCGCCGGAGTTGTTGGAGGAGCCGCCGCAGTTTCGGAAGAGGATGCCGCAGATCCCCGAGCAGTCGAGGAAGTTGTCCGAGAGGTCGGTTCGCTGCGACCTCCACGACCACGGCCTCGTCGCCGCCGGCGCTTGCGCGCATCGGGCGCTGAGGCGCTCTGCGTTGGCGGCGTTTCCGCTGCCTGGAATTCGGATTCCGGCGCTTCCTGCAGCACTGCCGCTGATTCCGAGCTGACCGGTTCTTCGGCCCGGGAAGATCCGGCCGGTGGCTCAATGCCATAAAACGCCGGTTGCAGCGGTGCAGGCGCGGTTTCTGCCGGAGGCTTGTCAGGTTGCTTCTTGCGGCGCTGCAGCCGCTCACGCATCCATTTGCGCATCATCTGGCTTGTAACACACCCAGCCGCTTGCGGGCAATGTGCCCGCACCAAGAGGCGTACGTGTACCGACCGAATTCTTACTTGAAGGCGCCATCAGTTCAGGTCACCTGTAGCTTCTCCGCCCCAGACAACACTTCGTAGTGCAGAACCCGCGGCCCGCGCTCAATCAGGAATTTCTCATCCTCGGGATAGAACACGGCATTTTCATAGTCTGGACCTGCAAAGGCCTTTATAGCTTCCAGCGAGTCCCAGAGCGAGATTAAGGTAAACTCGCATTTGCCCTCGGTAACCCGCCGCAGTGTCCACACTCCTCGATTTCCAGGGACCGACGCGTACTCTTTGAGTCCGGTCTTCTGGAGGTAATCGAAGTAGGTGTCCTTGTCGGCCACCCTCGTGACTCCTCGCCAAATGCGGGCGATCATATTCACGCTACTCGGATTTCCTGATTGGATGCGCTTTATCCCGGATTCGACGCGGCAAAACCTCGCTTAGGCTGCACAAACCGCCCGCAAAAAACCCGCCCTCCGTCAGGGACGAAGGAGCGGGCGATGTGGTCTGAACTACTTCTTGGCAGCCGGCTTGGGGTTCCAGAAGTTCGGGGCTACCGCGATCACCGCTTCCGGCGGCGCGCTGAGTTCGGCCGAGTAGCGGTAAATCATCGAGTCTGTGCCTTCGACGGTATCGGCGACCTCCTGTAGGTACTTCTTGTAGCCTTCCTCACCGAGAATGTCGCGGGCCGTGGGGTTCTTGTCAAAGCCGTCCAACCCGGACCGCAATCCGCTGATGTAGAAGACTGTGCCTTTGCCACCTTCCATCACCTGCGACACCAGCACTGGCTGTGTATTCTCCGCTTTCTCGCTGGCCTCTTTGACCTCCTTCAGGAGCGCCTCGAATTCCGTAATCTTGCCTGGCCGCACGTGCACCGCGGTAGTACGCAGCACGCGGGAGTTGCCAATTAACTTTGCATAGTCTGCGGGACCAGTCGGCGCTTTTCGCGAGAGATCCCACCGGCGCTTGCGGAACTCACTCCGCCCTTCCACGATGTTGTTGTTCCAGTCATTCAACATTTTCTGCGCGCCATCTTTTCCATACGCCTTGTTCAACGCACCCATGAAGGTGTCCCCGGCCTTATCGATGTCACCATAGGAACCACGGGTGCTTACGAACACGTAGATGTTGTTCTCGCCATAGGCCGACTCCATCGCCAGCCATGTATCTCCGTTGTTTTTGCGGTTGGCGTCGGCAATCTTTCTGGCAAGGGCTTCGAAGTCGGACGTTTTCTCCGGCTTCACTCTTACGATGTAGAGATCGAGGTAGTCCCCAACGGTCTGGCCGACTGCCGGAATAACAAGGCAGACGGCGACCAGCGCGGCAAGCAAAACTCTGCGCACCATAACGCCTCCTTTTATGTCGTTCGGTTTTATCTTTGTTGATGGGTCACACAGGATGATGCGAGAGGAATGTACGCTTCGTGATGTGCACATGTCAATGACGCGGCAAGAGTAGCGGTGCAGTTTGATTGTCACCCCGAGCAAGCTCTTGCGCAGCGAGGGACCTGGGCGATCCGCGCGAAGTTGAGGCGCTCGCACGGGCGTCTGAGCCGTGCGCCGAAATCCCGAGTGCAACGAGGGACCTTTGCGGCGCAATACGCTTAAGTCGCTTCCTTGTCCAACTGCACCACTAGCCAAAGACTGGAATTAAAACCCAGCTTCGATCCGAGATCGCGGATCGAGGTAGTCTCTCAGCGCATCCCCGATAAAGTTAAACGCTAGTACGGCCAGCATGACCGCGGCAGCAGGGAAGAGGACGAGATGCGGGGCGTCAAACAGATGAGCGCGGCCATCGTTGAGCATCGTTCCCCAGCTCGCAGTCGGTGGCGCAACCCCAAGACCAAGAAAACTCATGGTCGCTTCGGCCAGAATCGCGCCAGCCATGCCAATTGCCGCTTGCACGATGACCGGCTGAATAATATTGGGCAGAATGTGGCGCACAATTACGCGCAAATTGCTGGCCCCAAGCGCGCGTGTGGCCTCCACAAATTCGCGTTCACGGACCGCGAGAACCTGGGCGCGCACCAGTCGCGCATAGCCGACCCATCCACCGAGCGAAAGCGCCAGAACCAGGTTGAAGATTCCCGGGCCGCGAAAGGCCACAAAAGCGATCGCCAGCAGAATCCCGGGAAACGATAAGAACGCGTTCATCACGATCACATTGAAGAAGCGATCAATACGCCCGCCATAATAACCGGCGATCGAACCGACAATCAGCCCCAGACCCAGAGAGCCCGCGACCACGCAGCTTCCCACCAGCATGGAAATCCGCGAGCCATAAATGAGCCGGGAAACAATGTCGCGCCCAAGTTCGTCGGTGCCGCCCCAATGAGCGGCAGATGGCGGCGACAGTCGGCTGGGCAAGTCGATCGAGGCTGGGTCGTGCGGCGCAATCCACGGCGCAAAAAACGCAAAGATCATGAAGATTGCAACCAGCACAACCCCGATCGTAGCCAGCGGATTACTTCGGGCCGCGGTACCAGTTAGCGAGATGGCGGAAGCAGCCAAAAACTGTTCACACTATACGGCGATTAACACGTTAAGCACGTGAGCGCAAGTACCCGTTCACTGCCGTATCCTCGGGTTGACCACCGAATACAGGAAATCGGTCAGAAAATTCACCGCAACATAGGTCAGCCCGATCGCGAGAATGCATCCTTCGACCAGGTAGTAATCGCGATTGCCGATAGCCTGGATGGTTAACCGTCCGATTCCTGGCCAGGAAAAAATCGTCTCCGTCACAATCGCGCCCGCCAGCAGCGCTCCAAACTGCAGCCCAATCACCGTAATAATCGGAATCATGGCATTGCGCAGCGCGTGGCAATAGACGACCGTATGTTCCGGCAGACCCTTGGCGCGGGCGGTTCGAATGTAATCTTGCCCAAGCTCTTCCAGCATCGAAGTCCGTACCATCCGCGTGAGAATCGCGGCCAAAGCGCTGCCCATGGTGATCGCCGGAAGCAGCAGATGCGCCAGCGATCCCGAACCGGACACCGGCAGCAATCCCAGCTTGATGGCGAACAGGAGAATCAGAATAGGCCCCAGGGCAAAGTTCGGAAACGATAAGCCGAATAAACTCACGACGCTCAGCAGCCGGTCATCCCAGCGATTTCGTCGCTGCGCCGAGCGCACGCCGGCAGGGATCGAAAGAGCGATCGCCACGAGCAGCGACGCAATTGTCAGTTGCAGCGTGTATGGGTAACGCTGCGCGATGAGCCTGCCAACATTTTGATTGAAGCGCAATGAAGGCCCCAGATCGCCATGCAACACGCCCTTCCAATAATGCAGATATTGTTCTCCGAGCGGCACATCCAGACCGTAGGCATGCCTCGCCGCTTGTACGTCTGCGGCGGGAGCTCCTTCTCCCAGCATCTGCAGAATCGGGTCCCCGGGAACCAGGTGAATCAGCAGAAAAACCACCGACACGACAAGCCATACGACTGGAAGTGCGTAAAGCAGCCGATGTGCAAGATAGCGAACCACGAACCTCCTGTAGATCAAGTGGCTGATTTGCCTCCTACTGTCATTCCGTGCTGTCCGCAGCCGCGCTTCCGCGGTGAGGACGCGCGAGGAGTCTGCATTTTCTTATCCCTCGCCAACCGGGCGCTCGCTCCTCACCCCACTTTGCCTACCACCGCGTGCTGCAACTTTTCAATCTTTACTTTGGCGATGCGATGCTCGTCCATCTCTTCCACCGTGAAGCGATGCCCCTCATACTCAAAGCCCTCGCCCGCTTTGGGAATTTTTTGCAATCGCGCGAGCACAAATCCCGCCAGGGTCTCGAAGCCCGCATCTCGTGGAAGCTCCAACTCATACTGTGATTCCAAATCGCGAATGCTTACCGAGCCGTCCAGAACCAGCGCCAGTTGGCCCTCCCAGGGCTGTTCGGGTAGCGATATGTCAAATTCATCCTGGATCTCGCCCACCAGTTGCTCAAGAATGTCCTCGACCGTGATTACGCCCGCAGTCGAGCCGAATTCATCCACTACGACGGCGAGATGACGCTTCCGGTCCTTGAACTCTTCCAGTAACTCGGTCAAAACCTTGGTCTCGGGCACAACCAACACGTCACGCATGATCTGACTGATCTTCATGGTCGAAATGCGCGCCGCCATCGGCTGCGCCGCATTCGCACTCAACCGCCATCGCGTCCAGCGCATCAGATCTTTTGAGTAGAGCACCCCAATAATATGTTCCGGGCCGCTTTGCGGGTCATAAACAGGAATTCGAGAGTGCTGCTCTTCAACCACCCGGGACAACGCCTCCTCCAGCGTCAGGTCACCGGGCAAAGAGAAAATGTCCGGCCGCGGCACCATCACCTCGCGCACCGTAATACTTTCCAGCTCCAGCGCGTGGTGAATCATCTCTTCCTGGAACTGCGGAATCTGGCCAAACTGTCGGCTCGCCGTAACTATGAGCTTCAGTTCATCAGGGGAATGCACGGGCCCCTGCCGCAGCTTGCGCGAGCCAAACAAGCGAAGAACCGAGCCTGCCGCCGTGTTCATCACAAAAATAAATGGACGGGTGATGGTAAGAAACACATCCATGGGGGCGGCAACCGCCAGGGCGACTTGCTCGCCCCGCTGCAGGGCCAGGGATTTCGGCACCAGCTCGCCCAGGATGACGTGCAGGCTGGTGATCAGAAAGAACGCGATTGCAATGGCGATTCCATGCGCATAAATCACCGCATACGGCATGTGTCCGAGCGATTGCTCGATCATTCGCGCCAGCACCGGCTCACCCACCCAACCGAGAGTCAGGCTAACTATGGTGATTCCCAGCTGGACGCCGTTAACCACTTCGTCCAGGTTGCGATGTAATCTTTGGACGGTACGAGCGCCGATGCGACGGGCCTCGATCAGTTCCTGGATCCGGGTATCTCGCACGCTGACAAGGGCGAACTCCGCTGCGGCAAAGAAAGCATTCGCTGCTACCAGGAGCAGAATGACAAACACCCGCAGCAGCACATAACCGATCATGGAAGGCTAATTTTAACATTCCAAAGGGCGAATCGTCCTTTTGCGTGTGGATCGGGTTGATAGAATATTCTTTGTGCTCGGGGAGCTGTAACTGTGCAATGTGCTCTGGACCCTCGCACTTCGCTCCAGGCAGATTCTTGCTTCCATTTCCAGGTTTGGCTGGTCTAAGGCTGTGGAACCCAGCTCCGCATGAACGGTAAGATCTTAGGAACCAATTTACGCCCGCTTGCGTAACAACAACCGAGGCACAGAAAGAGGGAGCAGGAGGCGGATGTGAACGGTAATGGCAATGGCAAAAAGAAGCGCCGCAGAAGGATGATCATCGGCGGTATCGTCGCTGCCGTAGTGTTGATCTTTGCTGGAGCGCTCGTCGCCTTTAATCACGGCGGTACAAAAATCGATCCCAGCAAGCTGGCGAAGGTGGAACGCGGGGACCTCGCCAAGAGCGTCGTCGCAACCGGCAAAGTCACTCCCATCACCAAGGTGGAAGTCAAATCGAAAGCCAGCGGCATCGTCAAAAAGCTCTACGTCGAATATGGCGATATGGTGAAAAAGGGACAACTCTTGGCGCAACTGGACAAAGACGAAATCCAGGCTCAGGTGGAACAGTCCCGCGCCGCCTTGCAGGCCGCCGAAGCCAATCTGTCCAGTTCACAGGCCGACTACCAGCGTGCCACAGTCGATGCCGAAGGCCCCGATGTGCCTCTCCTCAAACGCCAGTATGACCGCGCCGTTGAGATGGCCAAGGACGGTGTTGTGTCCGCCTCTGCTCTGGATGATGCCGATCGAAATTACCAGATGGCCCTGAACAAGCAGAATGTCGCCAAGGCCCAGGTGACTGTGCTGAAAGCCAAGATCGCCCAGTCGCAAGCCGAGCTGGCGCGCGACCAGGCCAATCTCAAGCAGCTGGAAGAGCAGCTCAGCTACACTGACATCGTCTCGCCCATCGACGGCATCGTGCTTTCGCGCGACGTAGAAGTCGGTGACGCAGTCAGTTCCATCCTTGTTCTCGGTTCCTCCGCGACCCTGGTCATGACCCTCGGCGACACCAGCGAAGTTTACGTCAAGGGAAAGGTCGACGAGAGCGACATTGGCAAGGTATATCTCGGCCAGCCCGCCCGGATCAAAGTAGAGTCCTTCAAGGACAAGACGTTCAACGGCAAGGTCACCAAGATTTCGCCGATGGGCGTGGAAAAAGACAATGTAACCACTTTCGAAGTCCGTGTCTCCATCAACAACCCTGGCGGCGAACTCAAGGCAGAAATGACGGCAAACGCCGAGATCATCCTCGAAGAGCACAAGAATGTGCTGCAGATTCCCGAAGGCGCAATCATCTACGACAAAGATAAGAACTCCTCGGTCGACATTCCCGATCCCCATGCGAAGGACGGCATGAAAAAGGTAGCGGTTAACATTGGCATTTCCAACGGAGCGAAGACCGAAGTCCTGAGTGGCTTGAAGGAAGGCGAAGAAGTGGTCTTGCAGTAAGATTTAGTTCTCGAACGATAAGATCCCAGCGTTATCTTGTCATTCCGAGCGGGGTATTCTGTCATCTGCCTTCGGATGACAGAAACGCACTCGAGGAATCTGCAAGCCCGGAGAGTTTATGCCTAAACCCAAATTCCCGCTGGTTCTGATGGTCTGTTTGGCCTGTTGCCTACCGGCGTTCGCGTCTTCCGAAGGTGATTTCCACCGCACCTTGCAAGTAAGCGGTGCGGTAAGCCTCGCGGTCACGACCGGCTCTGGCAACGTGAATGTGCGAACGGGCGGCTCCGGTCAGGTGCAGGTTACAGGGCACGTCAAAGTCAGCAACTGGTTCGGCGGCGACTCAGAAAAGCAGCTTAAAACCATCGTTGATAATCCCCCAATACAGCAGAGCGGCAATGACATACGCATCGGGAACAGTGGGACTTCGGAGCTTTTTCATAATGTGTCCATCAGCTACGACCTGGTAGTCCCGCCGGACACTCGCCTGCACTCGCACACTGGTTCGGGGAACCAAACTATAGAGGGCCTCCATGGCTCGGTCGAGGTCGAATCGGGTTCCGGAGAGTTGAAAATATCCGACATACAGGACACGGTTCGGGCGACTACTGGCTCAGGTGACATTCGCATGGAGCGCGTCAAGGCCAATGTGCATGCAAAGGCAGGCAGCGGATCCATTCAGGCCGCCGAAGTGGCTGGCGGCTTCGAAGGCCAGACCGGAAGCGGCCACATCGAGCTCGATCAGTCCGCCCCGGGCGCGGTTCGCGCCGAAACCGGGTCGGGTGGAATGGAGCTTCGTGGCGTGAACGGTTCTCTTGAAGCCACCGCCGGCAGCGGTGAGATATCGGCAGACGGCAATCCCACCGGATCGTGGAGCGTCCATACCGGCTCGGGCGGTGTGCGTCTGAAGCTGGCCTCAAGCGCAGCGTTTGACCTTGATGCGCACACCAGCTCCGGCTCAATTTCTGTGAGCCAGCCAGTCACCGTTCAAGGCACGATTGGCCGTAAAGAACTGCGCGGCAAAGTCCACGGCGGCGGTGTTCCCGTCGAAGTGAGAACTGGCTCGGGAAACATTCAAATCGATTAGAAATCCGCGAAAACCCTAAACAACTGCCGCGGGCGACTCAACAGCCGAAGGCTGCGGCTTCGACGCGAGCGGCAGACGGATTTCAACCATCAAACCGCCTTCTGGTCGATTCACCGCCCGAACGCTGCCGCCATGCAGAGAAACCGCTCGTGCGGTTATCGCAAGGCCCAACCCCACGCCTCCCGTCTGCCGACCTCGTGCATCATCAATTCTGTAAAAGGGGCGGAAAAGCTTGTCGAGCGCTTCTCCTGGGACTCCGGGCCCGGAATCCGTAACCCTCACAACCGCCTGCGAAGCCGTTGTTGCTCCCTCTTCCGCCAGTAGACGAACACGAACCGTCGTGCCTTCTTCCGTGTATCGGATCGCGTTGCGCGCCACATTCTCGATGGCGCTGTGCAACAGACTCGCGCTGCCGACAACCACACAGTCGGTCGTAATCTCAACTTCTACCTGGCAGTGACGGCTTTGCGCTTCAAACGCGGCATCCTTCGCAATTTCTTGGATGAGCTGCTGCAGGTTCACCGGAGATTTCTCCAGCGAGTCATCGCCCCCTTCGAGCCGCACCAGGGTCAGCAGCCTTTGGATCATTTCGTTCAGCCGATTCGTCTCTCGTTCGATCCGGTCCAGCGCGTTGCTCGCTTCTCCACCGCTTCGCTGTCGGGCCAATTCGAGCGCCACGTTCAGCCGAGCCAGCGGAGATCGCAACTCATGGGAGATGTCGCTCAGCAAGCGCCGTTGTGCGACAACCAGGTTCTGCAGCCGATCGGCCATCAGATCAAAATCTCGAACTAATTCCGCAGTCTCGTCGCGTCGTCGCGAGCCCGGTACTCCCGCGCGGGCAGTCAAATCTCCCGAGGCTAATCTCTGCGCAGCAGCACGTAAACGTGCGATGGGTGAAGTCAAATAACGGGCCAGAATGTAGCAGACCAACCCGGAGGAGATAATGCCTATGAGCAAGCCCAGTCCCGGCACCCCACGAATGCCAAACGGCCCCGGTGGTTCGGGTGGAAGCTCGGTGATAATCGTATATCGCTGTCCATCTGGCATCGGCATCGAGCCCGTCAGGAACTGATTAGGCCGAAATCTTCCCCAGAATGTATTCGCGGGACTCATTCCTCCCGCCCTTGCTCGCTGCACCCATTCCGGCAGTTTGCGTCCCAGCAGATCCTTTCCATTCCCGTCTAGAACATACAGACGCACATGGTAGGTCTCGTGCACGCCTCGCAAATATTTCCAGACCGCTTGTTCGCCACCAGCTTGATTGGCCTGCACGGCTTCACTGAGAAATTTCGCTTGCTGAGCTTGCAAGTCAGCTATCTCCCGCGAGGGCCGCAACGCGAAGGCCGCCAGAAGCGCCAGTACAAGAAACAATGCATGCGCGATCCAGTAAGAGACGAAGATTTTAACGAACAGACTTTTCATCCTTCGCTCCTCACGGCGTCTCGCGGATGCGCGAAGATGTACCCCACCCCACGCACTGTTTTGATGTGGTCCGTGCCGGTGTCGCTGTCTCCCAGCTTTTTGCGTACTTTGCTGACGTGCATATCGATGCTGCGGTCAAAGGGCGAAAATTTTCGGCTCAGCACTTCATCCACCAACTGCTCGCGGGTTACGACCCGCCCGGCTTCCCGCACGAGAACATGCAGCAGGTTGAACTCTACCGAGGTCAGATCAACCGGGTGGCCGTTCTGCAAAACGATTCGGGTCGCTGGATCCAGATCGATATCGCCGACGTGCAAAGGTTCCGGGATTTCCGTTCCTGTACTTTTCTCTTCCGCCTGGGTCCGGCGCAGAATCGCCCGAATCCGCGCCACAAGTTCCCGCGGATTAAACGGCTTAGGCAAATAATCGTCGGCGCCGATTTCCAATCCAACAATGCGATCCACGTCCTCTCCTCGCGCTGTGAGCAGCAGTACCGGAATCTTCGACGCATTTCGAATCTTGCGCAGGACATCGAACCCATTCATCCCGGGAAGCATGACGTCCAGCACAATCAGGCGGTAATTTCCGCTCAGGGCTGATTCCAGCCCGCGATTGCCGTCATACACCGCCTCGACCTGAAAGCCTTCTGGTTCGAGGTATTCGCCCACCAGCGCGCAGAGTTCCACATCGTCGTCGATAACCAGGATCCGATCCACTTTGTTCATATCAGTTCTATAACAAAAGGCGCTGCGCCCCCGGTAAAGAAGTGTCAAAACCCCGCCCGCCGGCTTTTACAAAACTTTACTCCGGTTGACGGACAATTTACTACCAAGCTACCTAAAAAGTGTTCATATCTACACACAAACAGATTCGGAAACCCGAACTGCAGTTAGGGAGGGAGCAAGTCATGAAGTTTAGTCGCATGAGTATTCTGGGTTCTGTCTTGGCCGCTGTATTGTTCGCAGGCACCGCCATTGCGCAGGGCCCACACGGGCAGGGGGGAGATTTCTTCGGGCCCATGTTGGAAAACATGACGGACGTACTTGATCTGACGGATGTGCAGCAAGCGCAGATCAAGCAGATTCACGACAACGCCCGGCCCACACTCCAATCTCTGATGCAACAGGAGCACCAGAGTCATCAGGCGCTGATGCAACTCATCACCAGCGGCAACTTCAGCGAAGCTGCCGCAAAGAAGATCATCGATCAGGAATCGCAGGTCCACTCGCAATTGGCTCTGCAGCACGCTCACTTGACCGCGCAGGCTTACCAGGTCTTGACAGCGGAGCAAAAAACCAAACTGACTCAGGTCATGGCAAGACACGAGCAACGGATGCAGCAGCACTTGCAAGAGCAGCCGCCAGCCGTGCAGCCGTAATTAGCGCTACAGTCCAGGGGTTGCCGGAAGAGTGGCGGCGCCCCGGCAGGCTAGCTCTGCGTTTTGCGTTATTGCAGATAAGGAGGGTTACTTTGGCCAGCGCAACTTTACCTCCCAACTTTGTCGACGTGATCGCCGCGGAGATGGCCTCCGGAGTGGATCGGGCCGTCGAATGCTGGATGTCACAAATCGAAGATGCGCTCAGCGATATCCACCTTACCTCGCTCGGCAGGCTACAAGCCGTGCGGCAGATCATTGACAAATACAAGGAACTCACTGGCAAGGGGCAACTCAAGGGACGATCGGCCTGACTCGCGGGGAGCTCAGATGACTTTCGATTCTGTGTACGCCTACCTGATCGATGCAACCTGGCTATTTCTTGGAAGTTGGATCGTGCTGTTGGCGGCCGCTTACATTATGACTTTCAACGGCGACTGGTCCCAGAGAACCCGCAAAAGCGCAAAATAGCATGAGCTATTCAGGGCTCCTCATAACCATCCAAGGGTGGCCCCATCCTGCCTCAGAGCTGAACCTCCGGCTGGTAGAATCTCATCTACTACCACATGCTGCCCAAGAGCCTGCGCCCTCTTTATTCCTACCTCAAGAAATACCGTGGCAGCTACCTGATCGGAACGCTCTGCGTTTTCCTGCATAACGGAATCTGGATTCTTTTCCCTCTAGTCATCCGCCGCGCCATAGACGACTTGCACCTCGGGGTCACTCGCCAGAAATTGCTGACTTTTGCCCTGCTCCTGCTCGCGATTGCATGTGCGAAGGGCATCTTTCAATTTCTTACCCGCTGGAT
Organism: Terriglobales bacterium; assembly: GCA_035623255.1. Taxonomy (GTDB): domain Bacteria; phylum Acidobacteriota; class Terriglobia; order Terriglobales; family Acidobacteriaceae; genus JAFAGX01. Next base: position 167,235 of record DASPTU010000125.1, read on the forward strand.
AGTGATTGGTGTGTCGCGCGAAATCGAATTTGATCTACGCAACGATCTTTTCCGCCACCTCGAGAAACTCTCTTACTCGTACTATCAGCGCACTCGCACGGGTGACATCATGGCCCGTGCAACCAACGACTTGAATGCCGTCCGTATGCTTTTGGGGCCGGCCATCATGTATTCGGCGAACACAATTGTCTTCACCGCCGGCGCACTTGCGTTCATGCTGTCGATCAGCCCGCGCTTGACTCTGTATGCCTTCCTGCCATTACCTGTCGTCAGCATTACTATCCAGTATTTCGGCCGTCAAATTCATGAGCGCTTCGAAAAAATCCAGGCGATGTTTTCTGATATTTCTGCCCGTGCCCAGGAGAATTTCTCGGGCGTACGAGTGATTCGCGCCTACGTGCAGGAAGAGGCGGAAATCGCCGCTTTTGAAGCCGCCAATCAGGAATACATCGGCCGTAGCCTGAAGCTGGTCCGGTTAATGGGGATGCTCTGGCCGACCCTCGAAATCATGCTGGGATTTGCCATCGTCCTGGTGCTCTGGCTCGGCGGCCGCGAGGTTTTGCAACGGCGCATTACCGTCGGCGATTTTGTCGCCTTCAACACCTACATGGTACAGCTTACTTGGCCGGTCATCGCGCTGGGCTGGGTCATCAATATTTTCCAGCGAGGAACGGCCTCCATGGGACGCATCAATCAAATCCTCGTGGAAAAACCGGAAATTGCCGACACCGTTGAACTGAAGTCCTGGAAGGATGTTCCGGTCACCCACATCGAGGGCGAGATCCAATTTCGCAATCTGAATTTTGCTTACAACGGCACATCGGTGCTCCACGACGTCAACTTGCGCATTCCGGCGGGTACGAGTCTTGCCATCGTTGGCCCAACGGGGTACGGCAAAACCACCTTGGTCAGTTTAATTCCGCGCATCTACGATGCGGCGCCGGGTATGGTCCTCATCGACGGCAGACCGATCCGTGACTATCCGCTTGAATTCCTTCGAAGGAACATCGGTTTCGTCCCGCAGGAAACTTTCCTGTTCAGCGAGAGTGTGCGCGAGAACATCGCATTCGGTGTGCAAGGTGCGACCGACTCGGAAGTCCGGGGAGCCGCGCAGGCTGCCAGTATCGCTGATGATATCGAGAGCTTTCCCGAACAGTACAAGACTCTCGTCGGCGAACGTGGCATCACGCTCTCCGGCGGGCAAAAGCAGCGCACGGCAATCGCTCGCGCCTTGATCCGCAACCCCAGAATTTTGATCCTCGACGATGCGCTCTCCAGCGTCGATACGCATACCGAGGACAAGATTCTCAATCATCTGCGCGAAATCATGGCTGGCCGGACCACGATTTTCATCTCACACCGCGTATCGACTGTTCGCAACGCAGACATGATCGCAGTTTTACACGGCGGCCGAATCGTTGAACTGGGAACCCACGAGGAACTGCTGGCCAGGAACGGCTACTACACCGATCTCTACAACAAGCAGCTTTTGGAGGAAGAACTGGCCGAGGTCTGACACAAAGTCACAAAGAGGCAATCGAAACTTGGCAATTGTCAATTTCAGATGACAATTTGATCCTGACGGCTTGGAATACTGGAAGCTGTATACGCGAACGGCGCTTCAGAAGAGTATTGTCGTCCGGCACTGCTGATTATGCAGCCCTGAATATCATCCTTCTGCAACAGGAGGAAAATGTGAAACGGTTTTCTGTCCCGGAATTCCTGGACAGCGATGCGGGTACAACTTGCGAAGTGCGGACTGCGTTAACAGACCTGCAGCGCATCAACCGTTGGTTCGGCGGCACTGCGACGACTCTAGCCATGCTGGAACGGGTCCTCGATTGTACGAACAAGCACGATCTGTCTTTTCTGGAGGTGGCCTCGGGCACGGCAGAAGTCCCGGAGATAGCTGCAGGCACTGCATCCAGGCGCGGTATTGTCCTCCGCACCTTCCGTGTGGACCGCGCGGCCTCGCACCTGACGAATGGCAGCAGAAAAGCGCACGACGCAATTGTCGCAGACGCGCTGCATTTGCCGTTCGCTGACCGGAGCATTGACCTGGTCAGTTGCGGCTTGTTTGCCCATCACCTCGACCCGCAGCAACTGATGCGATTTGGGAAGGAAGCATTGCGGGTTGCGCGTGTCGCGTTGCTGGTCAACGACTTGGTACGAAACCCCGCACACTGGGCGGCGGCATGGATAGGACGACCGCTGTGGCGCAGCCGACTGACGCGCCACGATAGTGTTGTATCCGTCCGCAGTTCCTACACGCCTGGAGAACTTCGCTCGTTGCTGCAGCAGGCTGGTGCCGCGGAGGTCGAGATTAGTCGGCATTACTTCTTCCGCATGGGCGCAATTGTCTGGTCGACACCAGCAACGAGTTGACGTCACCCCAAAAAGTCGGCAGAATGTCTCGATTTTCGGAGAATGAACGTGGAGATCACGTTCCCCCCGTGCATGGCCCAACCCTCGCCCATCCCTGCCGCTCACCCCAGCAAACCGCCCGGACCTCACGGTAATCTGTTGACCGGCAATTTCCGCGAGTTGCGCCAGGACGCACTAAGCTTTCTGACCCGATGCGCTCAGGAATATGGAGACATCGTGCGCTACCGCCTGGTCACATTTTACGGTTATCTGCTCAACCACCCGGACTACGTCGAGGAGGTGCTCGTTAATAACAGTAAAAACTTCATCAAGGGACGGGGGCTGCGCGCAAATCGCGCTCTGTTTGGCGAAGGGTTGTTGACCAGCGAGGGCGAAGTCTGGTTGGAGAAGCGCCGCATCGCGCAACCCGCGTTTCATCCGCGGCGAATTGACGAGTATGGACAGCTGATATTGCCGCACGTCACGACTGCTCTGAGTGGTTGGCGCGACGGAACAGAACGGGACATTGCGGCTGACATGATGAGCGTCACGTTGCAAATCGCTGCCAAGGCGTTTTTCGGCGCAGACCTCGCCGATCAAATTCCCGGTTTCCAACTGGCGTTCGAGGAGATTTCTCGCCAGAACGCCGGCCGTACTCGCCTGTTCCACCTCCCGGATATGATCCCCACGCCCGCCAACGTTCGATACAACCGCGCAGTCCACACCCTCGATTCCGTTGTCTACCGCATCATTCGGTGCCGCCGTGCCCAGAGGCGACATAATGACGATCTCCTCTCCATGCTGCTGCAGGCTCACGACGAGGCGGGAGGACGGACCAGTGAGCGGCAGTTGCGAGATGACGCCATGACTTTCTTGCTCGCCGGACACGAGACCACTGCTTTAACCCTCTCCTGGGCCTGGTACTTGCTGGCACAAAATCCCCAAGCCGAACTGCAATTGGTGGAGGAACTCAAGCGCGTGTTGGCGGGACGCATGCCCGCTGTGCAGGACCTTGCATACCTGCCCTACACTGAGGCGGTTATCAAGGAGACGATGCGCCTCTATCCGCCCGCCTGGCTTATGGTTCGCCAATCTGTAAACGACTGCCGCATAGGTTGTTATCGCATTCCGGCTGGATCTTCTGTCGTCTTTAGCCAGTGGGTTTTGCACCGTGATCCTCGGTACTTCGAAGCTCCGCAAGCATTTCGCCCGGAGCGCTGGCTGGACGGATTGGAAAAAAGATTGCCCCGCTTTGCTTACTTCCCATTTGGCGGCGGTCCCCGGTTATGCATCGGCGCGCCATTTGCCCTCATGGAAGCTTGCCTGTTGCTGGCCGCCATTGCATCGCAATTCCATTTCGATCTTCTCCCGTGGCCGGTCGTGCCCATGGCAGCTATCACGTTGAGACCGAAATTTGGCATCAGAGTTCGTTTGTCCAGGCGGCAGCCAACAAATTCTTTGCGAACCAACTAGGCTACGAGATTAGAATCTGTGCTTCGGCCGCAATAACGCGGTTGAGGGCTCAACGCAATGGCTTGCGATATTTTGATTATGGGAGGTGGAGCTACCGGACAACTGGCGGCGGCTTACTTGCGCAAACGCTTTCCGGCTTTGAGCATTACAGTGGTAGAGGGCCCTGGCAAGAACCGTCCCATAGTCGGCGAGTCCTTCGTTGAGCTGACCATTGATTTCCTGCTCGAACTCGGCCTCGGCGCCTACCTGGTCGAAGAGCATTATCCCAAATACGGGCTCACCTATTACCACAAACTCAATATTGAAAATCCGGCGGACCGCACCTACTTCGTCGACGAGGCCCCCACGGTACCGCCTCAGCTGTCGTTCCAGGTGAACCGCTTCACGTTTGACCGGGAAGTGCGCCGTCGCAACTGCCAGAATGGCGTGCAGATGGTGGCCGGCACGGTCGTGTCGGTCGAACTCGCTCAGGCCGGCGAACTGCATTGCATCACGGTGGAAGACGCGGCTCGTCAGAAGTCGGCCTTACACGCCCGATGGTTGATCGATGCCACTGGACGCAATCGCGTCCTCGCTAAGTCGCTGCACCTTCAGCAAACCGTCAAAGAGCAGAAGAACGTTTTCTGGTTTCGTTTGGCCAACTTTGATGCCGACATCATGGGACGCATCCATGCGTTGAAGAAAGAGAACCGCGCTTTCGTTCCCTACTTCGCAACCCATCACTTCTTTGGCAAGGGCAATTGGATCTGGTGTATTCCCATGCGCTCTCCGGAGGCGCGCTCATTCATCAGCATCGGCATTACCTACCGTACCGACCAGTACCCGTATGGCGAACCCCGCAACCTGGAGCAGTTCTTGGAGTGCGTAGGGCAGGAGCACCAGGTCATCGTCGAGCTTGTGCGAAGTGGCACCGTCGTAGACTCGAATTTCTATCGCTCCTACATGTGGGAGTGCCGACAGCGATATTCACCCGATCGCTGGTACATTCTGGGCGATGCCGGCGATACGGTGGACCCGCTCTACAGCGTCGGTATGGCGCTGGCATCGATGCAGATCCGCCAAATCGGCGCCATCGTCGAACGTGACCTCGCCGGCCGGGACATCGCTGACTTTACTCGCGACCTCGACACTGTCATTGCCACTTTTCAGCGCAGTGTGACTCGTGATACCACCCGCCTCTACGAGTGCATGGGTGACCCGTATCAGTGCCACTTGCGGGTTCACCTGGTCGTCAGCAAGCTTTTTCATTTCGCCGTCCCGCTGCTGATCAACGGCTATGCCTGGGACCCGCTGGGAGCTAAGCTCATCAACCGCTTCGCCAGCCTGCAAAGGCTTGAAGACGACTCCCGCCTGTTCCACGACTTGATTCGGAAAGTTGCCCAGGATCCTGAGAACTGCCGGCCGGAAAACTTCATCAAGGTGCAGTCCTCGGATTCCATGAATTACAAATTTCTGGAGTGCCACCGCGAGCAGGACATTCCCGATTCCTTGGCGCAACTTCTCTTTTCGCTGGCTCGGTTGCGGCTTGGTCTACTGTTAAAACTCCGATCGCGGGCCTTGACGCAGTGGCCGCAGCATCGCGCGCTCGTCCTTGATGTTGTTCGCGGGCTGGTGCTAAAGGGGTTGTTCTCAGGCGTCAAATTTCGCGAAAGCCGCCTGGTACGCCGATTCGTTGCCGGAGCTGAGGCCCAGCCCGGCCCGGCACCGGCGGTTGCTGCTGCCTCCACCCAGCCGGTCAAAACTCCATTGACTTGATCGTGCCCGTCGCCTGGGCAAAGTCAATATTGGCTTCGGTGCAGTTGAACTCTGCGGCGACACGGTCGTTGAGCGCGTTTTCTACTCGTGTCTCCGCGTCCAGCACGTCCAGACTTGTCGCCAAGCCTGCGTCATACCGGCGACGTGCGCGGCCCAGCTCGTCCTGCGCCAGGCCCACCGCGCGTTCCGCCACCTGCAGCTGGCTCTGGGCAGAGGCCAGGCTGGCCAGCGCCTGGCGGACCTCCAGTTCTACCTGGTTCTTCAAATCTCGCTGCCGGATCTCCTCCTGTCGCAACAAGGCATTTGCCTGCCCGCGTTCGGCATCGATCCTGCCGCCATCAAACAACGGCACCCGTAATGATGCCCCGGCGGTGTGAGTGACGATGCCGCTGAGCAAACCGTAATCGGCAAAGCCGACCAGCGACGGGAGACGTTCCGCCCGCGCGGCACTTTGACCAAGGTGCGCGCCCTCCATTCGGCGCCGCTCGGCCAGGAACTCCGGTCGCGAACGTAATGCCACTTCCATCGCCTCCGCCGGCGTTGACAGCTGCGCTGGAACGCTGCCCAGTTTTCCTCCCAGATGCAAGCTGGTGTTCCAATCAATATTCAGCGCTTTGATGAGTTCCAGGTTTGCCCGGATGAGCACCGTTTGCGCTGCCAGCAGGCGCTGCTGGTTGCGCGACATGCTCAACTCGGCGCGCGTCACATCCAGCGCAGTGGCCTCACCGGCGTTTTGCCGGCGACCGGCTTGGTCGCGCAGTTCTTGCGCGAGAGCTACGTTTGCCTGCGCATTGGCGACGTCCGCCTCTGCGCGCAACGAGGCTGCGTAGAGCCGGGCCACCGTGGCCGCAACTTGCTCGCCCACACTCTGCGTGTCCGCCTCCGCTGCGTGTACGTCGGCGTGCGCAGCCTGGGAATGCCGAATAGTACTCACGTTCAGCAAATTCTGCGTGAAATGCAGGCGTGCGTCGAATGTGTTGAAAGGCCCCACCTCGGTGGGAATCGTAAATCCCGATCCCGGAGGCGTGCTGAAACGGATTCCCAGCGCGTGAAGGTTGATGGTCTGGTCTTGCTCCGTCACACTCCCGTCAAAGTTGGGTAGTAGCCCGGAGCGAGCCTCCGCGTACCGGAAATGCGAGACATTCACCGATTCCTGCGCCAGCCGGACATCGGTATTGCCGTTCTTGGATAGCGCGATCTCGATGGCTTTCTGGAGGTTAAGCTCCAACGCCCGGTCCGGTCCACCAGCCGTTTGCCCTTGGCAAACGCTTAGGGATAGCAATGCCATCCCCCACATGATCCTGAAATTTGCCATAGTCTGCCCTCAAGACATGGTGTAATATACTCCCCCGATTATCGGATGGGGATTTTGTTGTCAGTTTCTCCCCCGACCCGCCGATACACCGTGACATGCCGTCGTGGCGTTTCCGATCAGCCGTGATTGTCGCGTGCTGAACGACGGCCGTCAAACGCTGACTAGAAATTCGCGAGGGCGAACCATGATGCGCACACAAGTGGCAATCGTTCCCGTGCTGCTGGTTTGCTTTTCCATCGCTCGGGCGGTTGGCCCGTCGGAGCGCTCCAGCCAGGCACAGCTCACTGACGTGCAGGTGCTTGATGACGCTCAAGCCCTGCAGTTGACGTTTAGTTCCGCACAGCACGGAGCACCTCAGCCCGCTACGCTCCGCCATCCAGATCGCTTGGTCATCGATCTTCCGCAGACTGTGGTGCTGGAGCCGCGCCGTCTCCTGGTGTCCAGCCATGGCATGAAAGCGGTGCGAGTCGCGCAGCTCTCGTTGCGTCCGCAGGTGGCCCGCGTAGTCGTGGATTTGACCGCTCCTCTCACGTTTCAATTGCTGCCTCAGGGCGATCGCCTGCTGATCAAGCTCTCTCCCGAGCAGTCGCAGAAAATCGATGCGTCTGCTTCGGCAGGCCACCAGCCCAGTCCAGAGTCGTTCTCGCTGTCCCTGGTTCCGGCGGTCGCCGCGGCTTCAGTCAAGCCGACCCGCACCACGGCGACGCCGCCTACCAATGGGGTGGGTTGTTTGGGCCGCATTGAACCAGAAGATGGTGTCCTGCAAGTCAACGGCGGTTACCTGGAGGGGCGTCCCCAGCGCGTGCGCGAATTAAGAGTGAAAGAAAACGAATTTGTGCATGCTGGCCAGCTCTTGGCCGTCCTCGATGGCAAAGATCAGCTCGAAACCGCGGTGCAGCTGGCCGAGGCGCGCGTCGAGCTGGCGCGTTCCCGCCTGGCCCAGGTGAACGCGGGTGCCAGTGCCTCCGAGATCGCTGCCCAGCAAGCTCAGGTCGAGGAAATCAAAGCCGACCTGCAAAATGCGCGCTCCGAGTACAAGCGATATCAGGAGCTTCGGCAGAACACGGATGTGTCGCCCGCAGAACTGGACGCGCGTAGCTTGGCGGTGAAAACCGCGGAACAGAAGCTGGCGCAAGCGCAGGAGCGTCTTAAGGCCATTTCCGAGGTCCGCCCCACCAATGTAGCCGTGGCCGAATCTGAGCTCCGCGTCGCCCAGGCCGAGGCTGACCATGCCACAGCCAAGCTCAGGACCGCCCTCGTCTATTCTCCGGTGAACGGTCGGGTATTGACGATTCACGCCTACCCAGGCGAAGAACTCGGTCCTGCGGGCCTGCTCGATCTTGGCAAGACCGACAACATGTACGTGCGCGCCGAGGTCTACGAAGACGATATTTCTCGCGTGCATACTGGCCAACAGGCTTATATCACCAGCGACCTGTTCCCAGGCCAGATCTCAGGTGTGGTGGACAGAGTCGGCAGCACCATTTCGAAGAACAACGTCCTCCCGCTTGATCCCGTCTCTTTCGCAGATGCTCGCGTATTCAACGTCCGTATCCACCTGGATCGCGCCAGCGATGTGGCCAACTTCATCCATGCCAAGGTCAATGTGGTGATACGCCCATGAGTGCGCAGATCCCTTTGGCATGGCTGCAGCTTATCCGTATGAAAGGTCGGTTGATCGCAGCTGTGGCGGGCATCGCCTTCGCCGTCATCTTGGCTTTGGTACAGATGGCATTTCAGGACGCGCTCTACGTCAGTATTACGCAGCTGTATTCCCACTTCACCGCCGACCTGGTGCTTATCAGCCCGCGCTACCAGTGCATCATTGCTCCGGATGATTTTCCCGAGCGACGGCTTTATCAGTCGCTGGCAGTCGAAGGCGTGCAGTCGATTGCGGCCGTCTATATGGACATGGCGCAGTGGATTAACCCGATCAACCACTACGAGCGCCAGATCTTTGTGATCGGTTTTAAACCCGCGCCCGGAGTGCTGGACTTGCCATCAGTAAACCGGAACCTCGCGGAGATTGCGCAACCCGACAAAGTTTTATTTGACGAGGGCTCGCGCCCGGAATTCGGCCCCATCGGCAAGCTGTTTCGTCAGAACGGATCGGTCACATCCGAACTTTCCCATCGCCACGTGCAGGTCGTCGGCTTGTTCCAGGTGGGCGCCAGTTTTGCTAACGATGGCAACGTCATCACCAGCGACACAAATTTCCTGCGCATCGCTCCCTATCGGCAGCTCGGCATCGTGGACATTGGCCTCATCCGTGTTCAGCCGGGCACCGATATCGAAGCCGCTCGGAGTAAGCTGGCCGCCATGCTTCCGCGCGATGTCGTCGTGCTCACCAAGCAAGGCTTTCTCGATCGTGAAAAGAACTACTGGGCTTCGAGTATGCCCATCGGTTTCGTGCTGGGAGTATCGTTGGTCATGGGGTTGGTCGTCGGTGTCGTCATTGTTTACCAGATCCTTTACAGCGACGTGTCTGAGCACCTCTCCGAATTCGCCACCCTCAAGGCCATTGGCTACTCCGATCGTCGCCTGTTCTGGATCGTGGTGCAGGAGGCGCTCATTTTGGCGGTGCTGGGGTTCTTTCCGGGCCTGCTGATGGCATTGGGCGTCTACCAGATTGCTCGGTCTGCCACCGTGCTCCCGATTCAGATGACCACCGTCCGTCTTGTGGTCGTTTTTTTCCTGACGCTTGCGATGTGCGGCATTTCAGGATGTCTGGCAGTGCGTAAATTGCGCTCTGCCGATCCGGCCGAGATTTTCTAGGCTCTGAGTATGGAAACGGTAATCTCTATCCGCGAAGTCAACCACTATTTTGGCACGGGCGATTTGCGCCGCCAGATTCTGTTTGGCGTGTCCACCGACATTTCACCGGGTGAGATTGTGATCCTGACAGGCCCTTCGGGATCAGGCAAAAGTACCCTACTCACTTTGGCCGGCGCTTTGCGGTCGGTTCAGGAAGGCAGCCTGCAGATTTTGGGCCGCCAACTTAAAGGCGCCGATAACCTTGAACTCGTGCGCGTGCGCGCCAATATCGGTTTCATTTTTCAAGCGCACAATCTCCTGGAAGCTCTTACCAGCCGCCAGAATGTGCAAATGTCACTGGCGCTGACTCCGGAATTGTCCGAGAGCGAAGTGCGTGCGCGTTGCGATGCGATGCTGGAGGCTGTTGGGCTAGGGCACCGCATCGACGCTTATCCTTCAGAACTATCGGGAGGTCAGCGACAGCGCGTCGCCGTGGCTCGCGCCCTCGTGCATCAGCCCAAAATCATCCTTGCCGATGAACCCACCGCCGCTCTCGATCGCAAAACCGGCCGGGAAATCGTGGAGTTGCTGCACTCCCTGGCCAAGCATCAGGGCTGCGCCATTCTGATGGTCACTCACGACAACCGTATTCTCGACATCGCTGACCGGGTGTTGACTCTCGAGGATGGTCGCATTACATCCTTTGTGGCCGGCTTCGCCGCCAACACTGGCCGTATGCTTTCTACCTTTGCTCAGTTGCAGCGCAAGGGAGAATTGCTGCGCCATGTCAGCGGCATGTCCAGCCGCCAGTTCCTCGACGTACTCGATCACATGACCTCAGAATTCGACCAGTTTCTGCAGATCGTTGATCTCGGCAACCAGCAAGCCGTGCAGGCCCTTTTCGACCACATGCTGGAAGCAGTATTGATGAAAATCCGGCAATTGCTGGATGCCGATCGCGGCACGCTCTTCCTCGTGGACCACGACCGCGGGAAACTGTGGTCCAAAGTGGCCGAGACTGATGGCGCGGAGCCTCTGAGAATCGAGATACCCAGTAACGTTGGAATCGCAGGCTACGTCGCCCGCACTGGACAGACGCTCAATATCACCGATCCCTATCAACATCCCGACTTCAACCCGGAGGTAGACCGCCGGACTGCCTATCGCACAAAGAGCATACTGTGCATGCCGATTTTCGACCGCCAGAGGAATGTGTTTGCGGTCGCAGAGTTGCTTAACAAGCGCACCGGCCAGCCATTTGCCGCCGCCGACGAGCAGGCTTTTCGCGAGTTCGCCCCGCCTCTGGGCCTGATCCTGGAAAGCTGCCTGCGCATGACCCAGGAGCGCACCGACTTAGCCTTGGCCGCCTGAACCCGTTGTCAGGCCACGTTACGCAGCACCAACGCTGAATTCTTGCTCCCGAACGCGATGCAATTACACACCGCCCATTCCGGCTGCATGCGGCGGCCGCACTCCGGAACGTAGTCCAGGTCGCACTCCGGATCGGGGCTCTCCAAATTGAGGGTGGGAGGCAGCACGCCGTCTCGCATCGCCAAAAGCGTGCACGCTACGCCCGCGGCGCCGCAAGCGCCTTGAGGGTGTCCGATGTGACTTTTAACTGACGACCCCGCCAGCCGGTAAGCGTGGCCGTTGAATGCGAGTTTGATGGCCCGCGTTTCAATCCGGTCGTTCAGTTCCGTCGAAGTGCCGTGGTAGTGCACGTATTCGACGGCTGGCGGACTGATTCCCGCATCTTCGATTGCCATCTGGATAGTACGCGCGGGCTCCTCACCACACTCCTGCAAGCGGACCCGATGGTAGGCCTCGCAGGTCGAAGCGTAGCCTGCCACTTCGCCGTAAATTCGCGCACCCCGCGCCTTGGCCCGTTCCATATCTTCGAGCACGAAAAACCACGCCCCCTCGCCCAGCACAAAGCCGTCCCGATCGCGGGAAAACGGGCGTGATCCTCGTTCCGGTTGATCGTTCCATCGGGTCGTGAGGATTCGCATCAGGAGAAAACCCCGAATGATGAGCGGGGCTATGGGAGCATCCACCCCGCCTACCACCATGTAGTCGAGGTTACTCGAACGCATATGTTGGCAGGCATAGCCGATGGCATCGGTGGAGGAGGTGCAACCCGTCGAGATCACGTGGCTAAGCCCCCGAAATCCGAAATACATCGAGAACTCGCTCGCTAACGTTCCGATGGTGGAGGTGGGAATCACATACACACTGCATTGCTTGATTTTGCCCTCGTAGTACAGCCGGTACTGCTCCTCGGTAAAATCCTGGCTGCCTCCGCCTGAACCAATCATCACGCCCACGCGCCGCAGCTCGTCGATGCTCATGGACTGGTAGTCGATCCCGGCGTCTTCCAGGGCCTCCTTGATCGCCGCCCGCCCTAGCGGCACCGCCCGTGAAACGTGTTGGCGGTTCAGCGGGTCCACATATTGCTCTTCGGGGAAATCCAACACCTCTCCCGCAATCTGCACCTTGAGGTGGTCGGGATTAAAGCGGGAAATGCGGTGCACACCGCTGACGCCGCGCCGGGTTGCGCTCCAAAACGCTTCCCGACCTATGCCGTTGGGGCTGACAGCTCCGATTCCAGTTACTACGACCCGCCTTCTCATAGAATTCGCACACTATGTAAGCCGCTGTGCTTGATATGCGTTGCCTCCGTCAAATGAAGTAAGTCGTGCGCCGGCAACACGTAGAATCAGGTGTAGGACCCCAAAGCGCGCAACATTATACTGAACGGGTCAAGAATTGCCAAGCAGTCCCCCGGCAACTACCCGCGAGCACCCAGTCCCATCCCCATCATCCGTGCCTGCCCCCGGAGGCCACCGGCGGCGTCACGCTGATCTGCCAAAACTGCTGGTGTCGATGCGGCCAATGGGATAAGCTCTGCTTGCGCCCCGCACGGAGCACTGCAAGCCCGGTGCGGCAGCGAACATCCGAGGGCGGATTACACCATGGACTCTGAAGTGGCGACCAAGGTTCTGGCGATTGTGGCCTCTGTCAAGCGTGTGGACCCGGCTACCATTTCCCCCGATGCCGCGTTCGAGGAGCTGGGAATTGATTCCCTCGACCGGCTCAACATCCTGTTCGAACTGGAGAACACCTTCAACATCGATGTACCCGACGACGAGGCGCGGGCGGTGGTCACAGTAAAAGATATGATAGAGCGCCTCGAATCATATCTACAGCGGCGAACCGCACAGGGAGCCTAGCCGGGACGAATGTCTCGCGTCGCTATTACCGGCCTCGGTGTCGTCTGTGCGCTGGGCAAGAACGTCAGCGAATTTCGCGAGCGCTTGTTTGCCGGCCGCTCCGCCATCCTTCCAATTACCGGCGTGGATACTTCCTCCTTGCGTTTTCGCCAGGGCGCCGAGGTACAGGATTTCAATCCCTCTGAATATTTCGACAACACGCAGCGTGAATTACTCGACCGTTTCGCGCAATTCAGTGTTCTGGCCGCCCGTCAGGCTATGGCCGATGCCGGCATCACCATCACTCCCGACCTTGCACCCCGAACCGCGGTGATCGTAGGCGCCTCGATGGGCGGAAAATCTACGGAAGACGGTGGGTATCAGGAACTGTATCTCCACCGCCGCACACGTCTGCACCCCCTTATCATTCCCCGTAGCATGGCGAACGCTGGCGCGAGCAACATCTGCATGGAGTTCGGAATCACCGGCCCGGCAATGGCCATCAGCACCGCTTGTTCGTCCGCCAACCACGCCATGGGGCTGGCCTTCGCGATGGTACGCTCCGGGCAGGTCGATGTGGCGATCACAGGCGGCAGCGAAGCTCCCTTCAGCTACGGCATGCTGAAAGCCTGGGAGGCCATGCGCGTCGTGTCTCCTGATACTTGCCGCCCTTTCTCCAGCGACCGTTCCGGCCTTATTCTCGGCGAGGGTGGGGCCATTTTGGTGTTGGAACCTCTGGAGCGCGCCCGCGAGCGCGGCGCCAATATCTACGGTGAGATCATCGGTTTCGGCATGTCCTCCGACGCTCAGCACATTACTCGACCTTGCCTTGCTGGTCCAGCCCAGGCCATGAAAAATGCGATGGCCGATGCTGCCATCGAGCCCGCTGCCGTGGGATACATTAATGCCCATGGCACGGGAACCGAGACCAACGATCGGGTCGAAACCCAGGCCATTCGCGCCGTTTTTGCCCGCCATGCGGACCGAGTGCTCGTCAGCTCTACCAAGTCCATGCACGGCCACGCGCTGGGAGCGGCCGGCGCAATTGAAGGTGTTGCCACCGTCCTCGCCTTGCGAGAGCGAATGATTCCCCCGACTGCGAACTTCACCTCGCCCGACCCGGAATGTAACCTTAACCTGGTGGTCAACAAGGGCCAACCCGCCGAGGTAGAGTGCGCCCTATCTAACTCCTTTGCCTTCGGCGGCTTGAATGCGGTTTTGGCCTTCCGCGCTCCCGCTGCCTTAGGGCTCTGACTATTTCCGTGGAGAGGAGTCGGAGTTGTAGTTCGATTGTTCTTTTGTATGTATACTCCCGGGGCGGGGAAACTTGGCAACGTGCCACCCGTATTTGGGGATACCGCTATGCCAACGCGCATGATGGATAAATCACCCCATCCCGGATTGTGTGCACGCGTCCCGGTTCTTTCAGCTTTGTAATTGCCAGACCACATCGAGGCCTATATGCACGTGTCGGAAGTGGGGCTCCGACAACTCGCATCGTCCGGTTGCCCTGGCCAGGAAGAAGACTTTCCTCCGCTCGGCCGCAACATCAAGGTGCTGATGGTCTGGCCGCGTGTTCCCAAATCATTTTGGGCAACGCCCGACATTCTTCCCGTAAGCGCCGTGACGGCCCCCTTGGGGCTCATCACCGTGGCCGCTTTATGCCCGCCGTATTGGACCGTCCGGCTCATCGACGAATCGGTCGAAGACGTAACCGATGCTGACCTCCGTGATTGCGACTTGGTCATGGTCAGCGGCATGTACGTCCAGAGGAGCGGCATCGAGAGGATCCTCGGACGAGCTCGCGCCCTCGGGAAACGCACCATGGTAGGTGGCCCGTTCACCAGCAGCGACCCCAACACTGTGCTCCCCCTGGCGGATCATGTCGTGGTGGGTGAACCTGACGCGGAGTTCCGCCGCATCGCAACCGCGCTCGAAGAGGGCACCGCGGCCCGCCTTTATGTCATCGAGGACAAACCCGATGTAACCTGCACACCTGTGCCCCGATTCGACCTGCTGAACATGAATGCTTACGCCAACATGCCGATACAGTTTTCCCGGGGCTGCCCGTTCGAATGCGAGTTCTGCGACATTATTTCGATATATGGACGAAGGCCTCGCACCAAAACTCCCGCGCAGCTTCTCCGTGAACTCGATCGCTTGTACGAGTTGGGATGGCGAAGGCCCGTCTTCCTGGTCGACGACAATTTCATTGGCAATCACAAACTGGCACTTAACCTGACCCGTCAGATGGAGGGATGGTCGCGAGCGCACAACTATCCCTTCGCATTCCTGACCGAGGCTTCCGCTGACCTGGCACAGCGACCCTTACTGCTGCAATCCATGGTCGAGGCCAACTTCTTTGCGGTATTCCTTGGCCTTGAAACCCCTTCCAGCGACGCACTCAAGGAAACCAGAAAATTTCAGAACTTGCGCGCTGATCCCTTAGCGACGGTCCGTTTTCTTCAGGAAAATGGCCTCTGGATCCTGGGAGGTTTCATCATCGGTTTCGACTCCGACACCGCCGGCATTTTTGAGCAGCAACGCGAGTTCATTGAGCGCGCGGCCATTCCCTGGGCCATGCTGGGATTTCTGCAGGCGCTGCCTCAGACGGGCCTGTACGAGCGCCTCCGCAAGGAGGGTCGGCTCCTCAAAGGTGAGCCGATCGGCAATAACTATGCGCCGCCCAACTTCCGTACTCTTCTGCCCCGCACGACCCTGGTCAAAGGCGTCGGGGATACGCTGCGGTCTATCTACTCCCCTGCTGAGTTCTATCGCCGCTGCCTTCGTTCCCTGGAGTACTGGAAAACACGCGAGCCCCAGCAACCACCCCGGCCCAGATTAGGAGAAGCGATGCTTCTGGTAGTTCGCTGCCTTTGGCACCAGGGCGTGAAATCCAATTACCGCAGAGAATGGTGGAAGTTCCTGTTCGCCATTCTGCGCCGCTGGCTTTTTGTGCCCATGAAAATGTGGTGGGGATGGGTATTGTTAATTTCGGCCGATCACTTTTGTCAGTACGCCGCCCAAGTAGTGGCAGAGCTCAATCGCGAAGCACAGACCCAAAAGAGCGAGCCTTTGCCGACGAGGTCGGAATCCGCAGTTTGCGCTCGGTAGAAATCCCTTCGTCAGTTCTCTGCGTGCCCCAGGGCTTGAAGGGGGTGGCCTGAGTCGCGTAGTGGCTGCGCGTGCAGCGTCATCATGATTTTTCGGCGCGGCCGCAAACTGATCCGGGGCTCTGTACCGATCGGCGGACCGGGAACGACATCCAGGCGCCATCGTTGTGCAATCATCGCCAGCACCAGCTCCGCTTCCATGCTGGCAAAGCGTTTGCCCAAACAAAGTCGTGGCCCTCCTCCGAAGGGAAAATAAGAGAACGGATGACGTCCTTGCGAGCGGTCGGGCGAAAATCGTTCTGGGTCGAAGCCTTCCGGGTTTTCCCATGAAGCGGGCCGGCGGTGTGCCGAGTAGGGACTGATCACAAGTACCGACTTCGCCGGTATGTGGTAACCATCGATGTTGTCGTCCGCGATTGCCGTCCGAGCAATGGCCCAGGCGGAAGGATAAAGCCGCAGCGTCTCCTGGACGACCATGCGCGTATAAACCATTCGAGGAAGATCGTGAAACGTCGGCGTGCGCTCTCCCAGCAGGTCGCGCACTTCGTGGTACAGCTTTGTCGCGGCCACCGGGTTTCGGGACAGCAAATACCATGCCCAGGCGATCGCGTTGGCGGTCGAATCGTATCCCGAATCCACGAGCGTGATCATCGCATCCCGAATGTGCCGGTCATCCAGGCCGGAACCATTGTCTCTGTCGCCCACCAGCAGGGACAATACGTCCGTCTGCTGCTGGGGGCAGCGCCGCCGCCGCTCGATCAACCCGTAGGCGAAACTGTCGATGGTACGCAGCGCCTTGCGCAGTCTCAGATTGGCCGGCGTCGGCAAACGGTTCAACAACGGCCGCAACGGATTTAAGCCGGATGCCGGCTTAATCCGCTGTTCCGCCGTCTCCAGGGCGGGGCACAAACTTGCGCCATGCACCGCCAGTTGCGTGCTGAACAGGGTCCTCAAGAGGATATCCAGCGTGAGATTGCGCATTTGCTCGCGGATGTCGATAGCCCGGCCGGACTCGCCTGTCTCATCCCATGCGCGCAGCAGATTGAGGGTCGCCTCTACGATGATCCGCGCAAATTCCGGATCGTGATCGCTATAAAACGCAGGTTGCGTTTGCCGGCGCTGGCGATGCCACTCTTCTCCCTCGGCCGTAACCAGCCCATCACCATGCATTCTTCTCAACTCGTCGTAGAGTGAACCCTTGCTGTAATTCATGTAATTGTCTTGCAGAATGTGTTTGATGTGCTGAGGGTCGTTCAGCAGGAACACCGGCCGCAGACGCCGGTGGCCGACGCGAACTACATCGCCATACTCGCCGAAGAGTTGTAACAACAGGTTGGGCGCATCCTGCAGAAGACTAGGCAGCAGGCGGATAAATTCCAACGTCGAAGGTCCAGGAGCAACTCTTGCGATCTTCATGCGGCTGCACACGGTATCGGGCGCCGCCCGATAAGCTGAGGTCATCGCCAATGGGCACCTCCCGTCTGTTGCTCCGGGGGCCGGAAGCACTGAAGCGAAGTACGTCAGCCCGCCCGGCTCTCCCGATGCCAGCGAAGCACGGTCTTAAATCCGCGACAAGACCGGCACTCGAGAGAAACAGAGCGTATCCGCATGCCCCGTCCCAGACTCGTCTGACGCGCATCAGCATACGCCCAGCCATTCTGAAGTCAAGTCCGGCGCGGCTTTCTTCACGCCCACTATTGAGAAAGCCAATCCTTCAGCCGCACGATTATCGCCTGAATCGCCTTCTTCCAGCGGCGCAACTCAACGTTCCACTTTGCACCTCAAGAGCGCAAGCGGACATCAGACTCATCAGGACTGGACAACTCCAAAACAGCGGGTTCGCAAAATGATTGCCCCGATTTTCTAAAAATCAGGTTCAATAAAGGGTTGGTTGCGGCAGTTGTGATTATGGTCATTGAGACAAAGATGGTAAAGAGCGCAGCCGAGAACACCCCTGCGTCATAGGCAATCTTTAAAACAACCAACTCAACCAAACCTCGCGTATTCAGAAGCGTGCCAATCGCGAGCGAGTTTCTCCACGATTGCCCAAAACAGCGGGCCGCAACTGCGGCGCCTCCCATCTTGCCTGCAATTGCCCCTAGAAGAACAATCATCATCCACAGAGCGACAGCTCGATTAGCGAGCAGGTCAATTCTCGTGTGTATGCCCGTCAGCACGAAAAATAAAGGAAGAAGAAATGTGGATACGATTGTGTTTAGACTTTTGCGAACTTCCTTCTGCCAATCACGATTTCGAGGTAAACACAAACCGGCTACGAAAGCTCCAAATAAAGGGTGCACTCCAATAGCCTCAGTGCAGGCAGCCGACGCGAACACGCCGGCCAGAGTACATCCCCAAACTTCAAGAGACATTACGGGATACCGCATACGTCGCTGCCAGCTCCAGGCGATCGGTCGAACGACCCTGAACATCACTGCCACGTAAGCGATCAGGCCAAATAGGCGCAACGATAGCAACGCTGGATTGTTGCTCGATCGCTCTAAAGCAAGCGCGAGTGCCAGTAACGACCATGCAACCACGTCATCCACGGCAGCACAAGAAATCGCTATTGTGCCCAGCGAACTTGCAAGCAGACCCCGTTCTTCAAGGATCTTAGCTAGCACTGGGAAGGCGGTAATGCTCATCGAAATCCCAACAAATAGAATGAATGTGCTACTAGGAATTTCCCGAGGGGCAAACCTGGCTTGAAGGGGATGGGAAATCACAATCGCGATGCAAAAAGGTAGCAGGATGCTGACACTGCTGATTAGAGTTATAGGTATGCGTTGACCGTAGAGCTGATTGAGATCTATCTCAGTTCCAACGATGAAGAGAAAAAGAATAAGCCCGAGCGTGCTCAAAACCTCGAAAGCCGCCAGCGAACCATTCGGAAAGAATACTGCGTACAAGTTTGGAAAAAACCGACCGACAACTGACGGCCCCACCACTATCCCGCCTATGATTTGTCCAATGACGCGCGCCTGTCCCAACTTGGTTGCGATCCAGCCACATGTCAAAGTGACTAGCAGGATGACGACGGTTTGGGCCAAAAAGAGGAGCATCGATTGTGGTGATTAGAGTCGATTTTGAGATCGTTCGTTGGCGCGATGCATGAAATACCAAATTCTGGAAAAGGATGCAAGTGGCGGTCGGCACCGGGGCTGTGATGCCTAGGCAAACACCCACACTGGAATGGGTTGACTTAAGGGGGATCTATTCGAGGTCTTGAATGCCCACTCATATTCAGCACAACGGTGCCGCAGTAAATGTATAAAGCAAGGTCTCTCGGACCTATACACTAAGTAATCGCTGAGCACGCGACATGTATGACCTGATCGTCATTGGCGGCGGACCGGCAGGCGCCTCCGCGGCCATCACTTCCTGCCGAACCGGTGCTCACGTCCTGCTGCTCGAGCGTGGCCGTTTCCCTCGCCACAAAGTTTGCGGCGAGTTCGTCTCGGCTGAGGCACTCGGGTTGCTCGGCTCCTTGCTTGAACTTACTTATTCCAGTCTCCCGTACGCAGTCCCAATTCCACGAGCAAGATTTTTTGTCGATGACCGCGTACTAGAGGCAGCAGTTCAACCGGCAGCCGCTAGCATAGCCCGTCTAGACCTCGACAGATCCTTGTGGGACTCCGCCGAGCGATGCGGCACCGAAGCCAGGCAGCAGGTCATCGTGCAGAACTTAAGCGGCTCCGGCCCATTTGTCGTCTGCACTTCGATTGGCGATTTCGAAACCCGTGCTGTCGTGAATGCATCAGGCCGCTGGTCGACTTTGAATGGAGCGCAGTCGCGCAACGGAAACGGAGGTGCGAAGTGGATCGGTCTCAAGGCTCACTACCTGGAGCCTGCCCCGCCCGCGTCCGTCGACCTTTACTTTTTCGATGGTGGCTATTGCGGCGTCCAGCCCGTAAACCTGAGTTCCGCTCACGATCAAGCTCGCGTCAACGCCTGCGCCATGGTGCGGGCCGATGTCGCTTCGACCATGCCGGAAACATTTGAGCTGCATCCGGCACTACGTGAACGGGCGGCCCGATGGACACCCGTCATGAATCCGGTTGGTGTGTCGCCGCTCTTGTTTGGGAAACCTCGGCCTATCGAGGGGAGCGTCCTATCCGTGGGCGATGCCGCAGGCTTTGTCGACCCCTTCGTCGGGGATGGAATCTCGCTTGCCTTGCGGAGTGGCGCGCTGGCCGCAGAGTCACTCGCCCCGTTCTTTGCTGGCCAACTTTCGCTGGCCCAGGCAATCAGGCAATATGCTGAAAGCTATCAGCTACATTTCGCTTCTGTCTTCCGGTCATCATCCAGGATTCGTCGGATGCTGCGTCTGCCCCGTCCCGTCCGCGCCCCAATTCTGTCACTTCTGGCGCACAGCACGGCCGTTACCGAGTACCTGGTGAGGCAGACAAGATGATGCCTGATGCGCGGGAATCCCAGATTCAGCTTCTTCTGCCGACGTCCTGAACACTACTCAACGCACCACGAGCACTTCTCGGACGTTATCGCGAGTGAGGAAAAACTTAATGGAAGAAAAATCACGAAACAAATTCTCGATGTGCCGGTTATTGAACACTCGCTGCAGCCGGAAACTTCTTTGTATCGCGGTATGCACGGCGCCGGTAGGCCCTTTGCGAACGTCCCGCCGGGCTCCGATCGGCTGCATTTCGAGCGTGTCCGGCCCGACGATATGGTAGCGATAACAAGGCGCGTCAGGCCCTGCTTCCCGAGTATGAAAGAACGCCAGCAACATCGCTCCCGGCTTGGTCATGGTCCACAAACGCGCCACCACGGGCTTGACCAGGCTTTCATCGAGATAATCGGCCAGGTTCCAGCAGAATACGAGATCGAATTGCCCAGCCCCCTGGAGCAGGTTCTCCGCCAGAAATTTTTTTTCGTCCAGCACCCGTTCTCCCTGCTCGTTCCTGGTGACCAGGGCCGGGTCGGTCGAGGCCTCGAGAAGATCTTCGCTATATATTTTGTGTCCGCGCTCAGTGAGATAGCGAATGTTGGCGGCGGAGGTGGAACCGATATCCAGAATGCAAAGCGGCTCCTCTGATTTCAACACGCGTGCCAGTTCCGTCAGTCCGCTCGAGCGACGCGTGAGCCGCTGTTTGGCTTGGTCAGGCTTTTCTCCAGAAGCAGCTTCAGTTGAGCCACGAAATAGTTTCATGACGCTCTGGGTTACTGACGGCATCGAAAGAACTGCCTAAAAAACCGATAGACAAAAATCGGCGTAATAAATCATAGCGCGGTGCTGGAATAGAGGCCGGGAAAACATCTACGACTTGGTTACTGTCGTGCTCGATGATGCGGAAGATGCCGCAGCACCGCTTGCCATCTTCGAAGGCGCGGCCGCTGCAGCAGACCCCACTGCGCTCTTGGTCTCAGGCTTTTGGTCGGCTTTGCTTACCGCGGCGGAAGTCGGTTTTGCCACATCCCGCTGGATATCCACTTTTCCCTTGAAATAAGCTCCATCCTCGATGGCGATACGTTGCGTAAAGATATCCCCCGTCGCAACGGCTGAGCTTCTCAGCTCCGCACGTTCGTCAGCATGAATGTTGCCTTCCAGCTTTCCTTGTACAACTACCCCTTTGGCGTTCACGTTTGCATGAACCTTCCCGTTGGGTCCGATTACCAGGTTATTGCCTTCCAACTCGATCTTACCTTCGACTATGCCATCTACGTACAGGTCCTCGCTCCCCGACAACTCTCCCTTAATTATTACCGACTTGCCAATATGTGCGAACTCCGGGGTTTTTGCCACGTCCATAGCCGAATCTCCTCCCGCCCTTGCCAAAATATTAAGTGAGACACTGGATTCTAACCCATTTAACCAGTTCCCGCTGTAACCAGACTGAAACATAGACATCGAGGTTAAAATTCTAGGCAGGGATGTTCTTTCAGATCCGGCATTCGCGCGGGGCAACAGCCTGCTCTATTCGTCGCCTCTAAATTGGATTGCTTACGGGGATCTTATCGTCGTGAAGTCTAGGACTGCTTTCGCCCTATCGGTGTTCCTGCTCACCAGCGTACTTTTGACTTTTGCCGAGGAAACGCCCATGCCGGTCATCGAGCTGGTGCGGCAAACGGTCGAAAACGAGATCACGTCGAACAACGGAAACGCAAAATTCATGTTTCTCGATCGCAAGAAAACTCCTCGTGGTTCTCAGGTCAAACTAATCCTGGAGACGACGCAGGGTACTGCTGGTTTGCTCGTTGCGGTGAACGACAAGCCACTCACCCCCGAGGAGCGGCAGGCCGAAGAGGCACGACTGGAAGAGTTAGCCGCGAATCCAATCGAACTCAGAAAAAAACAGAAGGCGGAACATGATGACAGTGAGCGAACCAATCGCATCATGAAAGCCTTGCCCGACGCTTTTATTTACCAGCCTGACGGCACTGAGACCGGCACCCAGGGAGTCGGTAACCCGGGAGACGAGTTGGTCCGCCTGAGGTTTCGACCCAATCCCAACTACAGCCCACCGACCCATACCGAACAGGTGCTCACCGGCATGAGTGGTTACATCCTGATAGATGCCAACAGGAAGCGCATTGCCAAGATTGACGGCAGGTTGTTTAAGGAGGTGGCATTTGGTTGGGGAATTCTCGGACACCTGGACCGGGGTGGCCGGTTTGTCGTTCAACAAGGCGCTGTTGAGAGCAATGATTGGGAAATTACGCGCATGGACTTGGCCTTTACTGGCAAGATTCTCGTTTTTAGGAAGATTCTGATTAAGTCTGACGAATGTTTCAGCGATTTCCATCCCGCCCCGTCCAACCTGACATTCGCCCAAGGCGTTGAATTGCTCAAGAAACACGAAGCCGAGTTGGCTGAAAATCACCAGGCCGGCCCCGCAAACCACGATCAAAGATAGATTGAGTAAGGTCAATCGTGCTAAAGGA
Source organism: Terriglobales bacterium (assembly GCA_035623255.1). Classification (GTDB taxonomy): domain Bacteria; phylum Acidobacteriota; class Terriglobia; order Terriglobales; family Acidobacteriaceae; genus JAFAGX01. The sequence goes on from DASPTU010000125.1 coordinate 190,121, forward strand.
TGAATTAGCTCTGCTCTGTGTCACGCGGGTTTGAGCGGGCCACATATTTTGGCCCGCTTCTGCAGTTCGAACCTGATGTACTCCTCTCCAGCTTTCATCATCGCTCGCCTGCGCCGAAACCTCGCGCGTGCTAACCTGCAACGTACAACAGGAATGAGCGTCGCAGGCAAGATTCGCATTGGCACTGCCGGTTGGTCCTACAAGGATTGGGAAGGAATCTTTTATCCCTCCGGGATGCAGCGCAGAAAGCAGCATCCTCTCGAAATCCTTGCGAGCTGCTTCGATGTGGTTGAAATCAACACATCATTCTATGGCCACATCAAGCCCGAGCTAGTCAAAATCTGGACCCGCAAAGCGGCTAGCGTGAATCCCAATTTTCTGTTTACTGCCAAGCTGCATCGCTCCTTCACGCATTCGCCGCTCGCGGTCATGGAGCCAACCTCCGCCGCAACTATCAAGCCCAACGAAGAAGACCAGAAACTCGCGCGAGAAGGCCTCGAAGCCTTGGCTGCCACGGGCAAGCTCGGCGCCTTGCTTATTCAGTTTCCGGTGTCTTTCAAAAACACCTTGCTCAATCGCGAATACCTCGAAACTCTATTACGCCAGTTCATTGAGTACCCACGCGTTGTCGAGGTTCGCCATTCGAGTTGGGGCAATCGCGAAACCATTCGTGACTTTGAACAAAGAAACGTTTCCTTCTGCAACATCGATCAGCCACTGATCGGTCGCGCTCTCGATGCCACAGAGCATGTAACCGCTCCCGTCGCCTACGTGCGCCTGCACGGCCGCAATTACGATCAGTGGTTCGAAGCCGAGAAGCCCCACGATCGCTACAACTATCTCTATTCAGAAGACGAACTTCGAGGATGGAAAGACAAAATCGAGCGCATGGCTCACCAGGCTGAGGTCACCTACGTCATCGCCAACAATCACTTCGAAGCCAAAGCTGGAGTCAACGCGCTGCAAATGAAATACATGCTCGCCGGACATCGGCAAAAAGCTCCCGGGCCTCTGCTCCGCCACTACCCCGAACTGAGTGCGATTGCCGATCCGCTTCCCGAGGATAGCTCCGACGCAACCCTGCCCTTAATGGCGTAAAAACTCGTACGGACCAAGAACGTCGCCAAACTACGGCAGCGTGGCCTTGTTTGACAATCCCCCGGACCGCTCAGCCTATAATCGCCGGATTATGGAAGCTCTGCTGCGTGATGTGCGCTTCGCCTTTCGCATGTTCGCCAAGAATCCCGGCCTCATTTTTGCCGCAATTTTCACTCTTGCATTGGCGATTGGCGCCAACACCGCGATGTTCACCGTTACGAGCGCGTTACTGCTGCGGCCATTTCCTTATTCCGACCCACAACAACTCGTGACCATCCAGGTAAAGGACCGGGACGAAGACCGCCCCGGCACGCTGCTGCGATATGAGCTCTTGCGCAATCAGGCCAAATCGTTTCAGATCGCGGCCTGGGCTAACGACAATTTCAACCTCACCGGCCGTGGCGAGCCGATACAAGTACCCGTAGCTCGGGTCTCTTCCAATTTCTTCTCGCTGCTGGGAGTGAAGCCTGACCTCGGCCGCACGTTTACTCAAGATGAGGGACACCCCGAGAGCAAGCCCGTGGTTATGCTCAGCAATGCGATTTGGCATAGTCGCTTTGGCGGCGACCCTAACATTCTCGGCCAGACGGTCACGCTCGATACCACGCCGCATACGATTGTCGGCGTGCTGCCCGCGAACGTTGAGTTTCCCTTTGTGGGCCAGGCGGAGATCTGGACACCACGCTACTTTGAACTCACCCTCATGAGTAATCAGCGGTTGCGCATGGGTGTCGGCTATTTAGGATATGTGGCGCGGCTCCGGGATCAAGTGCCTGTTTCCCGTGCACAAGCCGAACTCGCCATTCTCAATCAACAGTATCGCGACCAGAACCCGAGCGCGCCCGATGCAGATCCCAGCACACTGATGCTAGCCGCCCCGCTGCGGGATCTCGTCGTCGGCGACGTGCGTGGAAAACTGTTGCTCCTGTCGGGCGCAGTCGTGGTGGTGCTGCTCATCGCCTGTGCTAACGTGGCCAGCCTTTTACTCTCCCGCGCTCTCGCCCGCAAAAGAGAAATCGCGGTACGTACCGCTTTGGGAGCAACCCGCGGCGCTTTGGTTCGCCAGTTGCTCACCGAAAGCATGTTGCTGGCAATCACGGCCGGAATTCTCGGCGTCGCGCTGAGCTGGGCAGCCACTCGCGCTCTTCTGGCTTGGGGTGCAAGTCAACTTCCGGCGGAAATGCCGATCGGCGTCGACTTCCGCGTCTTGCTGTTTGCACTGGTTGTTTCTCTGCTCACCGGAGTCATCTTCGGCGCTATGCCGGCGCTGCAATTCTCCAAGGTTGACGTCGAGTCCGCTCTGCGTGCAGAAGGTCGCGCGGCTTCCGCCGGCCACAGGAGAACGCGGATGAAGGGCCTTCTCGTCATAGGCCAGGTCGCACTGTCATTGCTTCTCCTTATCGCAGCCGGCTTATTGCTGCGCAGCTTCGGACGGCTGGTTCGCACAGATCCCGGCTTCGAACCCCACAACGCTCTTACCCTGAACGTTTCTTTGCCCACCGTGAAGTACGCCAAAGCGGAGCAACAAATCGCCTTCTTTGATGAAGTGCTACGCCGCGTTTCATCCCTGCCCGGCGTGCGAAACGCAGCCACGTCTGCGGCATTGCCGCTGAGTTGGGTGCGATACACTCCCGTCTTGGCCGACGGTCAACCCGATGTCCCTCTTGCCCAACGGCCATTCATCGACATCGAGGCGATTAGCCCGCAATGGTTTCAAACCCTGCGCGTTCCGATTCGCGCTGGCCGCAGCTTTACTGATGCCGACAATGCGCAAGCGCCCAAAGTGATCGTCGTCAACGAAAGCTTCGCGCACCGCTTCTGGCCCAATCAGAACCCAATCGGCAAGCACGTCGTGGTCGGCCGCTGGCCCGATCCCGCCGCGGTAGTCGGCGTCGCTGCCGACATCAAAAACCGCGGTCTTGCCCAGGAGACCCAGGCACAGATCTATCTCCCGTTCCCGCAGTTGCCCTGGGGCAGAATGAATCTCCTGGTGCGCACCGCCGTTCCGCCGCTCAGCTTGACGTCGGCCATCCGTGGCCAGATTGCGGCCGTCGATCCCGATCAGCCGGTCACCAGCATTGAAACCGTCGACAATCTGGTCGACGCCTCCCGGGCTCAGGCCCGCTTCATCACCTTCTTGCTCGGCGCCTTCTCGGTAACAGCCCTGATTCTCGCCGTAATCGGAATCTACGGTGTGCTGTCATATTCGGTGACTCAGCGGCAGCATGAGTTGGGGATTCGCCTCGCGCTCGGAGCGCAGCGCTCCGACGTTTTATTGCTCGTGCTGAAACAGGGACTGCGGCTCGCCGTTGTGGGAATCGCAATAGGTCTGGTCGCCGCTCTGCTGCTCACAAATCTGATGTCGAGCATGTTGTATCACGTCGGCGCTCGTGACCTCGCAACTTTCGCTCTAACGCCGCTGATTTTTCTTGCGATTGCTCTGCTTGCCAGTTACCTGCCCGCGCGCCGCACCGCAAAACTGGATCCCATGGATACCCTTCGTGTGAGCTGAGGCTGTGGGCGCAGGTATAATAGCGCGGCACGCATGGCGCTGACTCCCGGCACAAAACTCGGGCCTTACGAAATTCAATCGCCGGTTGGCGCTGGAGGAATGGGCGAGGTTTATCGCGCCCGTGACACGCGCCTCAATCGCGATGTCGCTATCAAGGTTCTCCCCGCGCAGTTTTCCCGGGATGCCTCTCGTGTCTCGCGATTTCGTCAGGAGGCTCAGGCAGCCGCTGCGCTCAACCATCCCAACATTCTGGCGATCCATGATTTCGGAGAACATGATGGATCGGTCTACATCGTCTCCGAGATGCTGGACGGAGAAACCCTCCGGGACAGGCTCCGCGGCGGGGCTCTGCCGACCCGTAAGGCAATCGATTATGCCGAACAGACCGCCCGTGGCTTGGCTGCGGCGCATGAAAAGGGTATCGTCCACCGCGATCTGAAACCGGAGAACATTTTCATTACCCGCGATGGCCGGGTGAAGATCCTCGATTTCGGCCTCGCCAAGTTGATCCGCTCTGACGGCGTGCCTCCCACCGATGCCGCAACCTTGGCCTCGCAAACCGAGCCTGGCGTCGTCATGGGCACTGTCGGCTATATGAGTCCCGAGCAGGTGCGAGGCCAGATCGCTGACCAGCGCTCCGATCTGTTCAGCTTCGGCGCCATTCTCTACGAAATGCTTTCGGGAAAACGCGCGTTTCATCGCGACAGCTCGGTCGAAACGATGAGCGCGATTCTCAAAGAGGAGCCGCCGGATCTCACCGAGACCAATCGAACGGTGCCGCCCGCCATTGAGCGCATCGTCCGCCATTGCCTGGAGAAGAATCGGGAAGAGCGTTTCCAGTCGGCTCATGACGTAGCCTTCGCTCTCCAGAGTCTCTCCGGAAGCGCAAGCCAACCGGTCCCAGTGGCCGCGGCGATGCCGGAAGCCTCGAATCGAACTCGCATTGCCGCGCTCGCCCTGGTTTCGCTGGCGGCACTGGCGGGAATGTTCTGGGCAGGTTGGTCGCTCAACACAAAATCCTTGCCCGTTTTCAAGCGGCTGACCTTCCGCCGCGGTACCGTAACCGCTGCACACTTTGCTCCAGACGGCCAAAACGTTATTTATTCGGCGATATGGGAAGGCAACCCGCATGCCGCGCTGTTCAGCGCCCGCACCGATGGCGTGCTCTCGCGTCCGCTCGATATCAGCGATGCCGACGTACTTTCCATTTCGCCGCAAGGTGAAATGGCGCTGCTTCAGCATTGGCGCCGCAACTTCGGGTGGCAGAGAAGCGGCATGCTGGCGCGCATTCCCCTGAGCGGAGGCGCGCCCAAAGAAGTGCTGGACGGCGTTGAGGACGCCGCTTGGTCGCGCGATGGCAGCAGCATGGTCGTTGTACGCGGTGGCGGCGAGTACAGAATCGAGTTTCCCTTAGGCCACGTCCTTGCGAGGACCACCACCGGCTGGTTTAGCTACGCTCGGCTCTCCCCCGATCAGCAACACATCGCATTCCTCGAGCATCCGCCCGGCGATGATCGGGGCAACGTCTCGCTCGTCGACTTGAATGGCAACAAGCGTGTGCTTTCGGACGGCTGGTCGTCATTGTGGGGTCTCGCGTGGTCACCTTCAGGACAAGAAATTTGGTTTGCCGGCAGCAATAGCGGGAGTCGCCGTGCCCTCTACGCTGTCACTTTGAGTGGGCGCTTGCGAACGGTTTTGAATGCTCCCGGTTCTCTCATTCTTTGCGACGTTGCCAGCGACGGGCGCGTCTTGCTTGCGGCCGAAGACGCTCGGCGATTTGTGATCGGCCTTTCTGCCAACAGCTCCGAGGAGCGAGACCTCTCCTGGCTTGACTGGTCGAACCCTCGCGATCTCACTCCCGATGGCAAATGGCTTGTGTTTGATGAGCAGGGCGATGGCGGAGGTCCTGCCTACTCGATTTACGTTCGCAACACCGATGGTTCCGCGCCCTTTCGCCTTGCCGATGGCGATACTGGTTCGATCTCCGATGATGGCAAATGGGTGCTGGCAACCACCTACGCTGAGGGTGGATCACTGGTCTTGTTGCCGACCGGAGCTGGTGAGCCCCGCCCCATCAAGACCGGCAATCTACGAGATGTTTTTGCCAGCTTTTTGCCTGATCGACAACATATCCTGATTTTTCCGCAGGACGGTCGCGTCTACGTGCAGACGCTGGATGATAATTCACCGCAGCCAGTCATACCGCCTGGCGTTCTTGCCTCACCAGCATTCACAAGCGATGGAAAGTTTCTTGCTGCCAGAGATCAGTCGAAGAAGTGGGCCTTGTATCCGATCGCCGGCGGCCAGCCCATCCCGCTTCCCAAATGGCCATCGAACGATTTCCCCCTCAACCACACCACCGACAATCACAGCTTCTTCGTGGCAAGTGGTGATCTGCCGGTCAATATCTATCGACTGGATTTCCTCAGCGGTGCCCGCCAGTTCGTGCGCCAGATTCGTCCTGGTGACGCCACCGGCGTGGAGCGCATCAGCGCTCTCCTGATGACTCCGGACGGCAAGTATTGCGTCTACGGCGGCGCGCGCCGCCTCAGCACCCTTTACGTCGTCAACGGCTTGAAGTAGCTCGCTACTTCACCTCGCCGAGCTCACCAGCACCAGCACCAGCAGCACCGACAACGCGAAGCTCGCAATCAGCGAGAATACCGAGGTCAGCGGATGGGTGTGAAAATATCCGCCATCATGCGTCTTGAAATGCAGCAAGGTCTTCATGTGCCCCTCCTTGCCCACACGCTTGGATAATTAAACACCTTTTTTCTCCCAATTTCAGTGATAAAAGTTACCGATGGTTGCCCCACCCTTCGCGGGTTTCGAAGGGTGGGAAGGGTCACCCATCCTACTCTGTAACCGACCTCCGCTGTCATTCTGAGCGTCAGCGAAGAATCTACGCATTCCTGCTTTTACTATGGTCACATTCTGACGAAACGCAGAATTCCGCAATGGTTCCATGCCTGCAGGGGTAGGGCACAACTTCAACAACCTGCCCTGAGCGAAGCCGAATGGGGCCGATTGGGAGATCACCCTCGACCCACGCGCCATGGCCTGCCCTGAGCGACTCCGAGTAACTATGAGGAGGAGTCGAATGGGAGGCGCAAGTGAATCTGCCTTCCAAGTTAGCTCGCAAATCCGCTCGCGGAACCTGGGCCACCGGTCCAACTGCGGATCCCCGCGCACTGGATGGAATCTCACGGGCGAGGGCGCCCGCGCCACACACGCTGTCGACCTGCGCTCGACCGGACAGCCGGGGGCGGCTGTCCCTACGTGAGAATTTATGGGCATCCAAAGTCAGCCCGCGTGCAACTAAATATTTAGTTGACCTTCGGAGGTCTGCTGCGTCTAATAAGGGAGAAGGAGCCAGAGCGTGCCTCCAACCAAATCCGCGACCCTGACCGAAGCTGAGTTGCGGCTGATGGATGTGCTCTGGGAAAAAGGGCCGTCGACGGTGCAGCAGGTGCTCGAGGCGCTTCCCAAAAAGCCTGCGCTGGCCTACAACTCCGTGCTCACCACCATTCGCATTCTGGAAAAGAAGGGCTACCTGAAACATATCAAAGACGGCCGCGCCCACGTGTACCGGCCGGTGGTAGAGAGGGAAGAGGCCACGCGCTCGGAGATCAGCCACCTGGCCCATCGCTTCTTCCGGAGCTCGCATGAGCTGCTGGCGCTGAACATTCTGCAGGACGAAGGAATCGATCAGGAAGAGTTGGGCCGCTTGCGCCAGCTTTTGGCCGATCACGCGCGGAAAGGTAAGCAGCCATGACCGGAATGCAACTGAACCAGGGTGCCGGCTGGCTGGCTGGACGGCTGTTGAATGGTATCCCGGCGAGCATTGTGATCGCGTGTGCTGCATGGATCCTGCTGCGGCTGGTGGGCCGGAAGAATTCGAGCATGCGGTTTGCGGTGTGGTTCTCGGCGTTGCTGGCGATCGGGGCCGCGCCCCTGATTGGCGGTTTGAATTTCGGCAATGCGGCGGTAGCGCGGGCGGCGGCAATTAACGCATCCAGTCTCTGGGCGGATGTTCTGCTGAGCGTGTGGGCGGTGATCGCCGGTGTTGCGATTCTACGGATTGGGGTGGGGCTGTGGGGATTGGGAAGACTTCGGGCGCGCCATCCGGCGGTCGATCCGGCCACGCTCGATCCCCTCATTCAGCGGACGCTGAGTGAATTTCAGTTGTCAAGAAAAGTCACCCTTGCGATCTCTGAGGAGTTGCGCGTTCCCACGGCAATCGGTTTCCTGAAGCCGATGGTCATTCTTCCCCAGTGGGCGGTGAGCGAACTTTCTGCGGAAGAGCTGAACGCGATCCTGATTCATGAACTCGCGCACCTCAAGCGCTGGGACGACATGAGCAATCTTGCGCAAAAGGTCATTCGCGCCATCTTCTTCTTCAACCCTGCCATCGTGTGGATTGAGGGCCGGCTATCGATCGAGCGGGAGATGGCTTGCGATGAGGTTGTTCTTTCGCGGACGGCGAACCCGCTGGCCTACGCCCGGTCTCTGGTGGCAGTCGCCGAAAAGAGTTTTGTACGCCGCGGGCTGGCGCTGGCCCAGGCCGCCGTCGGGCGCTTGCGGCAAACCTCGCAGCGAGTGACAAAAATTCTGGATGCACGCCACCCGGCAGCTACGCGAGTGGGAAAATCGGCCTTTGCCGTGATGAGCATGCTTGCGGTGAGCGCAGCCACTTTGTCGCGCGCTCCGGAGATCATCAGCTTCGAGGAGGCGCCGCAAAGTTACGCACACCTCACAATGACGGCGAGCGTGGAAAGTCCGAATCCGGGCGGGCTGATTCCGGCCAGCTTCGATCCGCGCCGCATAGAGAGCAAGCCGGTTGTGCATCCTGAGCATTCGTTGACCGCGCGACGCGCTTCGGCGCGGCGGCCAAGACCGGCAGATTCGAGACCCTTGTTGGCCTCATTGCGCACGCAAAATCGGCTCACGATGCAAACGGTGTTCGTCGTCCTCGAGACGCGTGACGGCGCGATGGCGCCACAGTGGACGCTCTGCGTCTGGGGTGTAACGTTTGTGAACTCGCAGCCGGCTGTGGTTGCGCCCGCAATTCCGGCGCGATCGATTTAGGGAAATTTTTTTGCGCATTTACAACTAAACAATTAGTTAATGGAAGGAAAAATGAACAGCTGGATCAACAAAGCTCGCACCACTCTTGGGCGCCGGCTTGCCGTTTCCGTACTGGCCGTGGCAACGCTCGCATCCTTCATCACTTATGAAACCATCAAACCAGTTCACGCGACCGCAGCTGTGGCGCCGGCAGCCGCGCCGCTCGACGAGAACAGTGTCAGCCCTTTGCTTTCGCTCGATCGCGCCATGGAAACTCTCGCGGCACGCGTGACTCCCGCGATCGTCAACGTCGCGGTTACCTCGAAAACCAAGCCAGACCTCGCCGAAGGCCAAGTGCCCGACGATATGCAGAATTTCTTTGGGCAATTCTTCGGCCATGAGATGCCGCGCATGCGCCCGCAACCGCAGATCGAGCACGGCATCGGCAGCGGCGTCATCATCTCGCCAGACGGCTACATCGTGACCAACCGGCACGTGATCGATGGCGCAGTCGACGTTCGCGTCACCATGAGCGATCGCAAGATTCTTTCCGCCAAGCTGATTGGATCCGATCCCCTGACCGATCTTGCTGTCATCAAAATTGACGGCAAGGATCTGCCCAGCGTGCCTTGGGGCGATTCGACGGCTCTTCGCCCCGGCCAGACCGTGCTGGCATTCGGCAATCCTTTCGGCTTCCGCTTCACTGTCACGCGGGGGATTGTCAGCGCGCTGAACCGGCCGAATCCGTACTCCGATGATCCGCGCAAACCCGGCGGCTTTATCCAAACCGATGCTGCGATCAATCAGGGAAACTCCGGCGGCCCGCTGGTTGACGCTCGCGGGGAAGTTATCGGCATTAACACCTTCCTGATTTCGCCTTCGGGTGCGTTCTCAGGGATGGGCTTCGCGATTCCAGCTCAAGTCGTGCGGCCGACAGTGAAGACCTTGATTCGTGACGGCAAAGTTTCGCATGGGTACATGGGAATCGGCATCACCGACGTCACACCGGAGAACGCGAAGTTCTTCGACTTGACGAATGCGAATGGAGCAGTCGTCAGCCAGGTGGAACCGGATTCTGCGGCGGCCAAGGCGGGATTGAAAACTGGCGATGTGATTACAGAACTCAACGGAAAGAAAATCAGCGATGCCAGTGATCTGCAGCTTGAAGTCGGACAGATGAAGCCGGGTTCCACGATCAAGCTCGGTCTGCTGCGCGACGGCAAAAGCCTGGCCGTGCCGGTGACGCTCGAAGCCATGGGCAGCCGCGACAAAGAGGGAAGTGAAATCAGTGAAAACACTCAGGGGAAAGTGCGCTGGGGACTTGGGCTGGCTGACGTAACTCCCGAAGTTCGCCAGGAGATACAGGCGCCGAGCAACATCGAGGGTGCCGTGATCGAGCAGGTAAAGCCGGGCAGTCCGGCCGATGAGGCGGGTCTGCGCCGGGGCGACGTGATCACTCAGGTCAATCGCAAAGATGTGCAGAACGCTTCTGAAGCGAAGGACGCTCTTACCAACGTGGCCAAAGGGCAGGATGCGCTGGTGCTGGTGTGGTCCGACGGCGGCAGCACCTTTCGCGTGCTGCACTCCCCCGGAGCGTAGCGGGATTCCACCCAGGCAAAACCGGCTTGGGTGGGGCACCCCGGATGAGACGGCCGAAGTTCTCCGGAATTACTTCATCACGCCACGCTGTGCAATTCCGATGTTGTCTCGAGTTGTATTTTTGACGAGGTACATCATCTCGTCGGCTTGGCGGATGATGTCATGTGGACTCTTGGCATCGGCAGGGTAGGTTGCCACGCCGATCGAAGCCCGGACATTGAGGTTGAGTCCTTCTTGTCGACAAAAGCGGCTGGCGCGCAGGCTGTCTTGCAAACGGGTTGCCACGACAAGCGATGAATCCTTTCCCGTTTGGGGCAACAAGACGACGAATTCGTCCCCACCATAACGAAATGCGTAATCGATCAACCGCAGCTGGGCTTTGATCAGATAACCAACTTCTGCCAGCAGCTTGCTCCCGATCAGGTGTCCATGCGTGTCGTTGACGTTCTTGAAGTGATCGAGGTCGATGAACAGCACCGTGAATTCATATCCAAACCGCGCTGAGCGATACACTTCGGTTTCCAGAACCTTATACAGGTGGCGAGCGTTGAAGAGTCCGGTGCAATCATCGGTGATCGTGAGTTCCTGGATTCTTTCGACTGCACGCGCATTCTCGATAGCGATGGCGGCGTAGTCGCACAGCGACTGCAGAAAATAGATCTCCTGGTCGCCGAAATGCTGCATATCCACATTCACCAGTTGAATTACCCCAAGCACACGCAGCCGCGAGCGCACTGGAAAACAGATGATCGAGCGCGTCTCCCAGCGGGTCATTTCGTCGATGCGCTTGGCAAACCGCGGATCGGTGTAGACATCCGGCACGATCAGCCGCTCACCGTGCCTGGCGACGTAGCCAGCGATGCCTTCGCCCACCTTCAGACGGACGTTTTTCAGTGCCTCGGAGGCCGTTCCCACCGCGATCGCAAAATAAAGGTCTTGCCGCTCCTCATCCACCATGAGCAAGGACCAGGTATCGGGGCGGAAGTATTCCGCCATCTTCTCCATGATGGTTTGCAGGATGCAATCCAGGTCCAGAGACGAGGTCAGGGCCTTCGCCACATCGTGGAAAATGGCCAATTCCTGGCTCTGACGGTTGCTGTCGGCCTCGACGACCTTGGTCATGTACTTCAACCCCAGGCGCTAAGCGGGAATTCCACGATTATATGTGGCCGATGGAACGCCGGGGTAGGAACCTTGGTAACCAGCTAGTGTCCCGATCGGGAACGAGGGGGGGAAATCCCACCCTTCGAAAAGGGCGAAGGGTGGGCAAGTCCGTTCTGCCTTTGACTGGAACTATAGGGATTCAGAAGGTCAGCCGCAGGGCAAGTTGCCCGATCCGCGGTGTCGGCCCGCGGAAGGTCCCTGTGGTGGTGATCTGCCCAAAAAGCAAGCTGTTGATGTTGGTTGCACCGTCACCATGGGTGGGCTGGGCAAACTCTGGATGGTTCAACGCGTTGAAGAATTCCGCACGGAATTCCAAGCCAATGTGCTCAGTGATCGCCGTCGTCTTGGCAACCGCGAGATCCAGGTTCGTCAGCCCAGGGCCGCGTAGGGTGTTGCGATGCAGTCCGTACGTGCGGTCTTTGGGATTGTTTACTGGATCAATCTGCGGAAAACAGGGATTGGGGACGCCGCCATCGTAATAGTCATAATTTTCCAGAGGCACATTCGAGAAGCTATTGGGATTGAAATAAAAGTTGCCTGTAACTGGTGTCGTCGTAATCTGGCAAGTCCCAGTTGGGCTGAAGTTGTAAGTAATTTCGTTGATGGTGCGCTGATGGCGGGGATCAAAAGTCTGGATCGGGCCGACCACCGCGGCGTTGGTCAAGTAGGCGTCCCCCGCTCCGGATGTTCCCGGGTTTGCGGGATCGACGCTACTAGGTAGCGATGCTCCAATATCAAAGGGAAAGCCAGTGCGCCATGTAAGAATCGGGTACAGGCTCCAGCCTTTCGTCAGGCGTTTCGGTCCGCCGCTCCAGGCACGGTCAAACGGCAAATCCCATCCGCCGCTTAAGCTGATACGATGGCGAACGTCACTGTCCCCCGAGGCATAAAAAATGCGCGGATCGTAAGCAGGCACAGTCGAGTTGCGCTGCTCGAATCCGGAAGCATTGTCTAAATTGTGGGCGAAGGTGTACGCAAAGGTGTAGTACACAGTGCCCAGCTTGCTCGTCTTAGGCTGGCGAGTAAGGCTGGCTTCCAGCGCGCTGTAATTCGCGTTCGCGACATTCTGAAATTCCGGAATCTGGCCGAAACAGTCAATCTGCACGGTGGTTCCACAAGTGCTGTTGCCCGGCAATTGATCAAGCACTCGAGTGGTTGTTCCCAGAATCATGGGATCGATGTCTCTTACCGATGTAAGCCCGTGCGAGGAGCTGCCCACGTAGTTGGCTTCGAAAACAGTGTCGGCGATCAGATTCCGCTGCACGCTCAGGTTGTACTGATAGACATAAGGTGTCCGTAAGTGCGGATCGTCGACATACAAAAAGCCACTGCTGCCGATGGGCACAAACGGGGCGAACGAAACGTTGGATCCTGGGGGCTGGGAGGGGAAAGAGTTCGGAACGCCCGCAGCCACGAAAGGCTGCGTCATGTAGTTCACTGCTGCGGAACCCGGACCTACGGGATTGAAGAACAGGCCAGCGCTGCCAACGAAGGGTGGTTGGCCGTTGTACTGGAGATTATCTTCGCCTTTGAGAATGTCATAGAACATCCCGAAACCGCCGCGGATGCTAGTCTTGCCATTTCCGCGAGGATCCCAGGCGAAGCCGAAACGCGGAGCGAAGTTATTCTTGTCAGGAAAGTTCGTGCCTTTCGGCACGCCCGGATCGCCGGGAAAAACCAGGCCAGTCGGTGCATTTACGAAACGATGTGATTGTAAGCCGGGAATGACGGAGAAGCTCCGTCCTTCCGTGTCCAGTTTCGGCGTGCTGTACTCGTAACGTAATCCGAGTGTGAGAACCAGATTCCTGTGCGCGTGCCACTCGTCCTGTCCAAATACATAAGTATTTTTTTGCCGGATGTTGCTTGGCGCCTTTGCTCCCTGGAAATAGGCACCCGGAATCCCCAACATAAAATCGGCATACGGATTCCCGGTGGCGTTGGAACCCTCGCCAAAGTAAAAATCGAACTCGCCGTTAATAATGAAATCGTAAGCCAGGTTCTCCTGATAAGGTGTGAAACCACCGCCAAATTTCCAGTTGTGCTTGCCGCGCGTCCACGTAACCGAATCCGTCCAGGAGAAGGTATTTTCGACATATCGCGTAGGGCCATTCTCGCTGTTCCCGAGTTGAAGGCCGGTATCGAAATAGAGATTCGTAGGTCCGGTGGGAACATCAGGCGTCACCCCGATGCCCAGCGATGCAGGAGTTGGCAAATGGTTCGCGGGAACATCGCTGACATAATTACTACGGTGCGTCACAAAATGGAATTCATTCAGCAGGGTTGGCGAAAAGACGCGAGTATATCCGATATTGGTGAAGTAATAATTTGCCTCGGTGCGGCTGGCAAACCCCGGCACGGTAGCAAAGGGAAACGGATTCAAGGTACCGCTGTAGGGATTGCCCTGGCGGTTCAGACCAACGGTTGCAGAGATTTTATCTTTGCCGCTCAAGTTGAAATCAAATTTGCTCGTCAATTCGTCACGGTCGTCTTCCGCCCCGAGCGTCGTCGAAAGCGAGCCACCGGGGGCGCTGGGAATCAGTCCTGCTTTGATATAGTTCTGAGCCACGCTGCTGATCTTCGTGGGATCGATAATCGCCTGCGCCGCGAGAGCTGGGTTCGATTGAAAGTAGGGATTCTGTTGCAGAAACAACACCACGCCGGGGTCGGGTGCGCCACTGGCGGATTGAGAGAAGTTTCCCTGCACTTCCAATGGAGTGAAAACCGGAGCATCAATATCAGGCACGGCGCTTACTTGTCGCTGTCCCTGATAGGCCAGGAAAAAGAAGACCTTGTCTTTGACGATCGGACCGCCCAGCGTCGCGCCGTACTGATTTCTCTTTAGATCGAGGCGCGGAATTCCCTGCTGAATATTAAAGAAGTCATTGGCATCGAGCACACGGTTGCGGAAGAACTCGAACAAGCTGCCGTGCAAATGGTTGGTGCCTGACTTCGTTACAATGCTGATGATGCCGCCGCCATTCCTCCCATATTCTGCTGTGTAGTTGCTGGTTAGAAGCCGAAACTCGGCAATGGCATCCGGATTGGGATCCAGAAGGTTGCTGTTATCCAGCAAATCGTTGTTGTTCCCACCGTCCAGCAGGAACGTAACCGAGTCTGTGCGCCCGCCCGCAATGCTGTAATTGCCGGCACCACCGTTGTCATCATTGCTCTCGGTAATGCCTGGCTGCAGTAGCGCCAAGTCCAGGGTGTCCCGGCCGTTCAAGGGCATATTGATCAGCTCGCGCCCGGTGACCGACTGGCCCAGGGTCGAGTTCACCGTCTCAACCGCCGAAGCCTGTGCTCCAACCTCAACGGTTTGTGCGGTCGCCCCAACTCGCAATTGAATGTCGACACGGAGCGCCTGGTTGATAAGCAGGTTGTATTGGCCGCTCTCGACTTTGCGAAATCCCTCGTGCTCGGCGGTCACCTTGTAATTGCCAATCGGCAAGGCCAGCACCTGGTAATACCCGTCCTGATTGGTCAGTGCGCTGCGACTAACCTGGGTTGCCATGTTTGTGACTGTGATTTGGACCCCGGGAACAACCGCACCGGTCGGATCAGCAACCGTTCCAACAATTCGTGCTGTGGCTTCTTGTGGGAAGCTTGAGCCTGGCATCATCAGCACTGTTGCGGCCAATAAGAGCAGCATTCGCGAGGGCTTCATGAAGGTCTCCTGGAGATTTTGCTTTCGGGCGACTCGGGAATGAGCGCAGGATCAGAGTCCGGCTTCGAGTTTGCCGGGATCTATGAGGTGGGCGAGAGAATCAGGGTGGGATTTTGTGGTCATCAAGGCATGCCCCCGAGGCGACAGCTGATGGCCCAAATGCTGGCAGAGTTGAACCGTCGAAGTCAACCAGAAACTCATCGGTTTGGAGACTTGGTCAACAAATTTGGGCAGTAATTTACTTGACTCATCCACTATAATTTGATACCTTCTGGGCATGGAGAACAAGACCATGACCGAACCAAAGAGCCTTCAAGAAGCGATTGTTTACTTCTCGAATCCTGATAACTGCATTGACTATTTCGCGCTGCGCCGTTGGCCCGATGGCAAAGTGATATGCCCTACCTGCGGCTCTGACAAGGTTAAATACAATGCGGAACGCCGCTGGTGGCAGTGCAGCAGCCATCATCCCAAGC
>DASPTU010000126.1:0-8338 GCA_035623255.1 Terriglobales bacterium
GAATAAGCAATCCCGGGAGCAAAACATCGCTGATCAATTTCCCACAGCGTCCCGAAGTCCTCGGGGCGGAAGTCGCGCAACATAAATTGCACTTCGTCATTGTATCCGGATGCCGGACTTCCCGCGTTAGCGCTTGCAGCAGATAGGCTTCCGGCCTGTGAAAAAAAACTACTCCGAGACGGTTGCCTGGGTAGCACCCCGAGCCGTAACATTCGCATCTGAGGAAGGTTGTGGGGCGCTTGTTGCTCATCGACGTAGTCGCCGCGGCGGTGATGGTCGGAGTCTGGTATTTTTTGTTCGCCCGCTATAACCGCCGGAAGGGGACTCGGGCCCTGCGCTGGGTCGAGGTGGCGTGCTCGAGTCGCGCCCACATAGTGGAAGCACACTGGATTGGCGCATCCCGCTTACAGGCCCACCTTCGATTTGCAGCCCATTTCTTCGAGAACGCGAGAGTCACCATTCGCCTGCTTCCTCGGCCGATTCCCATCCAGTGGTTGCTTAGCCGCTGGCACAATCAGCGGGAAACGGTCACTTTTGAGGCTGATCTGGACTATGTACCCGGCATTCGGCTCGAGGTTTGCCGCCATCGCTGGCTGACTCATCGCACCGGCAGGGTCAGGAATGGAGCGAGCAATTGGGTCGTTTCTCGCCCCGGCCCGGTCGTCCTGACTACTTCCACGCAATGGAGACGGGAATTGCCCCCCATCGTACATACCTTGATGACGTCGCGTGGGCACGATCTGATCAGCGTGCGCTTCGGCCCAAACTCACCACACCTGGCCGCTACGATCGATTTAGAGGCACTGTCCGGCGAGGAAGCGGCCGCTAGTTTTCTGGGAGTCGTGCGTGATCTCGCCGCTGGGGCGTCCACCTCGCGGCAGTAACGCTGCGCCCGCGCAGGTGTGAAAGGATTGTTTTCCCCACCTTGTTGTGATGGCGGCCAATCTCTATTCCATAGCGGCTTCCGGCGTGCTCGCTCTACATTTGGTTTTTGTTCTTTGGGTAATCTTTGGCGCTCTTGTCGCTCATCGGCGTCCCGTCCTCCGATGGCTTCACATTCTCAGCCTGATCTGGGCGATCATTATCGAGTTATTCCCGTGGTCATGTCCGCTCACTCTCTTGGAAAACTGGCTCGAGACGCGGGCCGGAGTGGAACCTTATCAGGATGGCTTTCTCCTGCATTATCTTGACGCGCTCGTGTATCCCAACATTTCTGCCCTGGTGCTCACGATCGCCGGAGTTGTGGTTTGCATTCTGAACTTTGTCTTCTATGGCCTTGTTTTTGCCCGATCAAGAGCACGACGGCTTGCATTGAAAAAAGCGGTGGAACGATAGCATTCCAGTACCTCCGCCGTTGCAGTTCAGTTCTTTTTCGGTTCAGCCACAAAACGGTATCCGATCCCTCGCACCGTCAGCAGATGCTCTGGCCTGGAGGGATCGTCTTCAATATAGCGACGTAACCGAACAATAAAATTGTCGATCGCGCGCGTGTCCGTGTCTTCGTGCAACCCCCACACGTCCTCCAGGATGGATTTTCGAGAAACCGCCTGTTCCTCGCTACGGATCAGGTAGCGAAGAAGCTCTGCCTCCATTAGCGTGAGCTTGATGATGTTCCCGTTGACCCGTAGCTCTAATTTTCCAAAGTCGATGACTCGACCGTCAAAACAGACGACCTCGTATTCCGCCGATCCATTGGCTTCCTCGCGTTGCCTGGAAAAACGAGAGCTGGGCGCAAGGTTCAGGCGCGACCATTCGCGCCGCCGCAGCAGACCTTGCAGGCGCGCGAGCAGAATAGGCAATTCGAAAGGTTTCGGCAGATAATCGTCAGCGCCCGATGCGAATCCTTTGAGCACATCTTCAGGGCGGCCTCGTGCAGTCAGCATCAGCACGGGCACGAAATTTTTGGCGGCTCTTAATTCAGCCACCACCGCGAATCCATCCTTACCGGGCAGCATGACGTCGAGCACTACCGCATCGAAATCCTCTCGTTGTCCTGTCTCGCGTTTGCCAGCATGGGATGATCCCAAGAGTCGATGCAACGCACTTTCGCCGTCGCTGACAACCTCAACCGTATGCCCTTCAGCCTCTAAATTGAATCGAAGCCCAGTCGCGAGATGAGCTTCGTCTTCAACGATCAACACCCGGCTCATACCAGACTCCGAGGCAGCTGCAGCACGACCGTGGTCCCGGTTCCTTCGCCCTGGCTTTTCGCGAAAACCCGTCCGCCGTGCTTCTTGGCAATTGAGCGAACGATGAACAGCCCCAGTCCAGTACCTTTTACGTGGGCCAGCGAACGGTTGGGCACTCGATAGAAGCGTTTGAAAACGCGTTTCAATTCTGCCGGAGGAATGCCAACTCCGTGATCACAAACCGTGAGCGCGAGGTGTTTCTCATCCGGAGCCTCGATGCGTACCGCCACATCCACCTGCTGACCCGAGTATTTGATGGCGTTATCCAGCACATTGGAAACCGCGGTCCGGAGCTCCTCCGCATCGCCGCTGACGATCGCGGGATTTCCGCTTCCCAAAGCCTCGAATTTCAGCGCTTCGGTCGGGAGATGATGTCCGTTGCGCGCGACTTCCACGCAATCTGCCACCAAGTGTGCAAAATCAATCTGCGACCGTTCACCACCTCGGCGCTTCTGCCCTGCTATGCCTGCTTTCAACACCTGCTCGACCGTCCCCAGCAGACGATTACTGTCGTCCAGCATGAGCCGGTAAAACTCGCGCCGCTGGCTTTCCTCGACGTTCCGATGCTGCAATGTTTGGAGATAAAGTCGAATCGACGTAATCGGCGTTTTTAGCTCGTGCGTCACGGCGTTAATGAAGCTGTCGTGTTGTTCGTTACGACGGATTTCGCGCAACAAGAAAATGGTATTCAGAACCAAGCCGGCCGAGATGGCTCCAAAGAAAATGACTCCGAGGAAAACTTTGATACCTTCCCGCCAGTTGAGAATAATCCAGCCCATGCCTACCGCGACCGCAACCCCGGCCAGGCTTACGCCTACAACCAGGAACGTGATGGCTGCCTTGCGTCTGCTGGTAATGCGCATGGGCCGATTTTAACGCGTCAGGACGACGGCCCGTGCCCCAAGGTCCTATCATCGTCAGTACCTCAATGGGTGCAGTCATTTCCATGCTTCGCGGTATCGACGTTGGCGGACACAAGCAGACCGTCTAGGACAGAACCCACCACTTCTCCCAGAACGGACTTTGCCAGGTATCACGGTCAGCAATTGCCCGGCGGTATACAATGCGGTGCGCTTTTCACACGAAGGGAATTTCGCTTTTGCGATTACATCTAGGAGCCGAATCGAAATGACGGGACGCCGCACTTTTCTCCGTACCGCCGCTGGAGCCGCTGCGCTGACTCTCACCTCTCGACTCTCCTCTTACGGCCGGACTCGCAAGCTGGAATTGGCCGCCACCGTCTCTGGTGCCGAACTTCCGGATCGCCTTCCGCCAGATTGGTACCGCCGCAAGATTGGCCAGGTCCAGCAGGAGATGGCAAAGCGCAAGCTGGACGCAGTCGTTCTGCTCAGTGCCACAAACGTCATCTACACGACCGGTTATTTCCACTTATCGACGGAGCGCCCGCTCGCGGCCCTAATTCCCAAGTCTGGCGATCCCGCTCTCTTTGTCCCCGATCTCGAATCCGATCAGGTCAAGCTTTGGTGGGTCAAAGATTACGAAGCCTACTTCGACTATCCCGGCCCGGTGAATCGGGTTCGCTGGATTTTCGAACGAGTGTCAAAGCGCGGATTTGACCGCAGCCGTATCGGTATCGAAGAAGCAAAGCCGAGCCGTCTGAAAGAAATCAAGCTGGGAGCGCCTAAAGCCGAGATCGTAGAGGCAGGTGATTTGGTCGAGAACATGCGCTGGGTCAAAGACGAAGACGAACTCAACGTGATGCGCCGCGCCATGTACTTTGCCGACTTCACTGTCCAGGCCGCACGCGAATTCGTGCAAACCCACGGCAGCGTGACCGAGGACCAGATCTTGAAGGCCTCCTCCGATGCCGTAGCCGACAAAATGTCCGCTCAGCTGAAGGACGTAGTCGGAGTGCAGATAGAGGCGCCTTTCGGCGGGCTCGTTCCTTTCGGGAAGCGTTCAGCCTTCCCGCATGCAGTGCCCAGCAAGGACCACCTTAGGACTGGGGATGCCCTCATTCTCAGTTACGGGGCAACGGTCGGTGGGTACAACGTCGAATGTGAGCGTTCGTTCTCCGTCGGCCAGCCGAGCGAGCATGCCAAGCGTCTCTACGACGCCATGCTCGCCGCACACGATACCGCGGCCGCGAACATGAAAGAGGGCGTCGTTGCGGAAGAGGTCGACAAGAGCAGCCTCGACCAGATTCGTAAGGCGGGGTTCGAAAAGTTCCTGAGACATCGCACCGGCCATGGGATTGGGCTTGAAGGACACGAGGCCCCCTGGATCGCCGAAGGCGACAAAACCCTTCTGAAGCAGGGCATGACTTTCAGTTGTGAACCGGGCGTCTACGACCCCGATTGGGGCGGCTTCCGCCACTCGGACACCGTGATCGTGCGCAAGGATAAGGGCGAAATCATGAACTCGTATCCCACGCGCTTGCAGGACATGATTATCGAGATCTGAGCTTACAACGAGCTCATATTCGCCAGGAACTCGCCGTTCGACTTGGTCTTGCTCAATTTATCGATCAGCAGTTCCATCGCTTCAACCGGCGATAGCGGGTTCAGAACTTTGCGAAGCACCCAGATGCGCTGCAGGTCTTCCTTGGGAATCAAGAGCTCCTCTTTTCGTGTTCCGGAACGCTGAATGTCGATGGCCGGGAAGACGCGCTTGTCGACCAGCTTGCGCTCCAGAATGATTTCCGAATTGCCGGTGCCCTTGAATTCTTCGAAGATTACATCGTCCATGCGCGATCCTGTGTCGATCAGCGCAGTCGCAATGATTGTCAGCGAGCCGCCTTCTTCAATGTTTCGCGCCGAGCCGAAGAAACGCTTCGGACGTTGCAATGCATTCGAATCCACGCCGCCAGAGAGGACTTTACCGCTCGGCGGAACAATCGTGTTGTAGGCTCGCGCCAGACGCGTGATCGAATCAAGCAGAATCACAACGTCGCGCTTGTGCTCGACCAGTCGCTTGGCTTTTTCGATTACCATCTCGGCGACTTGCACGTGACGCGCAGCCGGTTCATCGAACGTTGAGGAAATCACTTCGCCTTTGACTGAGCGCTGCATGTCGGTAACTTCTTCCGGCCGCTCGTCGATGAGCAGAACCATCAGGACAACTTCTGGATGGTTCGTGGTAATTGAGTTGGCAACGTTCTGCAGCAGCATGGTCTTGCCGGCGCGCGGAGGCGATACGATCAAACCGCGCTGTCCTTTTCCAAGCGGAGTCAGCAGATCCATGACCCGGGCGCTGACGTTCTCGCGAACTGTTTCGAGTTTTACGCGCTCCTGCGGATACAACGGCGTCAAGTTGTCGAACAGAATCTTATTGCGCGCTTCGTCGGGCGATTCGAAGTTCACCGCCTCGATCTTCACCAGCGCGAAGTATTTTTCGCCTTCATGCGGTGGCCGCACCTGCCCGCTGATGGTGTCGCCGGTTTTGAGGTCGAATTTGCGAATCTGCGACGGCGAAACATAAATGTCGTCCGGGCCGGGCAAATAGTTATAGTCGGGCGAGCGCAAGAAGCCGTAGCCGTCGGGCAAGATTTCCAGCACGCCCTCGGCAAAGATGTGGCCTTCTTTTTCGCTCTGCGCCTGAAGGATCTTGAAGATCAAGTCCTGCTTGCGGAGTCCGCTAGCTCCAGGGAGGTCCAAGGATCGGGCGATCTTGGTCAACTCCGTAATGTTCTTTTCTTTCAGTTCTGCGATGGTCATTGGTTAATTCACCTGCGAAGGGAGATTTTCAAAAGGGAGGTCACTCTAAAGGAAAGATCCTACAAAAGGCAGGCGGACGGGTCTGACTAAGCAGCCCGCCGTTGTGCCTCAGCAAAATGCTCCGGTTCCGACAGAACCGTCTGCCGTTCCGAGCTTGCAATCCGGTCCAAAACCTCGTTCATGGTTTCCTGGATTCTGGTATTTGGTTTGTGAAACTTACGGGTAGCCTTGGAAGCAAGCTGGCACAGCATATACCGGTTCCGCAAAGTATGTAAAGCATCAAAAACGCGATCAGAACGCATGGTTTTCACTTAACTCTCCTGACTGAGCCGACCAGCCAAGCACCCACCTTTTTGCCCCACACGGGCATAACCAGAGTATGCAAGAAACTCATTCCAGATGGGTTGTACGGGAAAGCTCTGGTACTTGTATAGATGCTCCGCAGCAGCCGGAAGTTTCTCACTTTTTGGATAGGCTGCGGTTGCCAGCGGAGGCTCGTCCGCAGGAATACGCCTTCGGAACGCTATACCCTACGTCAGATTGAACGCCGCGTCAAGTAAAACTTGCGATCGGGTTGTGCCGTCTTGCCGGCTCCGCTTTTGGGCCAGATTTCGCCAGCTTGCCGACGCCGGTTTTCAACACGCTAGAGGAAAAGTTGTGAGAGGGCCTGGTTACAGACGTTACCGAGACAAGCGGAGGCCGCACCATCTCTGCCAATAAGCCCGACAAAGTTCCGGCGATTGCCGCCGTGAACTCCGCCAATACTTTCCTGGATAACAAGTCGAGCAACGCTGTGCATGATGGCAAAATCGCGCAAGATTAAACTGCAGGTCACTGCCGCAACCGGCGACCCTCCTCCTCATGGGTACAACAAGAAGGCATATCTGGCCCCTGAACGTTGAGCAGCGTTTTGGGTAACCAGACAGTAATCAATTGAGGTCCCGGAACCTCTCGCCGGGAACGGGGCAGCAGCGGATCACCCGTTCACGTTTCACCAAAATCTAGCTGCTATAGCCGCCAGTTTTGTCATGCTGAGGTCACCGAGTTGTAATTTCTCTTTTACAAATTGACATGCTCGCGCAACTGCGAGAGCCCTGTCGTTGTTACGCCATAGTGTCAAAAATGCAACACCCTGTTGTCAAAATAGGAACCGGATTTCCTCGCGTTTTCAACTGAAACCGTATATGCTTGTCGGGAAAAATCCAGCTACGTTTCAAAATCTTAGACCGCACTGAACATCGCGTGAGGGGCGCATGCAGCAGTGTAGAGGTTTGCTATGCCCGTGGCAGTTGAGACCGTTCAGGTTTTTATCTTGGCAGAAAATCGGCTCTTGCGCGAAGCGCTTGCCCGTATTCTGAACAAGAAAAACGACATTAACGTAGCAGGCTCGTCCGCATTTACCCCTGATATCGTCCATCAGATTGCACAAGCCGCTCCCGACGTGTTGCTTTCGGACTCGGCGGCCCTCGCTCTTTCCGACCTGCGCCTGGTACCGGAGGTACGTACTGCGGTTCCGGGACTCAAAGTAGTAATGATTGGCATGGATGCTGACCCGGAAATTTTTTTGCGTGGCGTGCGCGACGGAATTGTGGGTTATATCCTCAAGGACGCTTCTGCTATGGAAGTGGCTACCAGCGTCCGCTCCGTCGCGAGTGGAGAAGCCGTTTGTCCACCCTCACTTTGCCTTTCTCTGTTCGAGCAAGTAGCTCAGCAAAGTGTTCAACCCGGGCATTTTTTCATGAAGCACAATCTCGGTCTCACGCGCCGCGAACAACAGCTCGTGCAGATGATTAGCCGAGGTTTGACCAACAAAGAAATTGCCGCCCAGTTAAACCTCTCTGAGCAGACAGTAAAAAATCACATCCATCGAATGTTGCGCAAACTCGGAGCCAATGATCGTCTCGCTGCCGTCGAGTTATGTCGCTTGCCGCACGTGGTGGCGTGAAGCGATCTTGAGGTCGAGTTCCCAACAGTACTTTTTAGGTACTCAGCGGCATTCTGCACCCTCCGCTTGTGGCACTGTAGTGGTACTTTCGCGATGTGTTCATTAGGCCGGATTTGTGTCTTACGTTTTTTTCCGGAATGAGAGAGACTTCACCGCACGGAGACAAAATCGTGCAAAAGGTCAGAGTATTGGTCGCAAACAGGCCCAGGCTGATGAAAGATTTGGTTCTTGCCACGATTGGAGATCAGCCCGACATCGAAATTGTTGGCCAAGCCGAGGACGACGCCGAGATCACAGAATTAGTTGAGCGTACGCGTCCCGACTACCTGATCATCGCGCTCGAGGAGCCGGAGAGCCGGCCGGGCTTGAACGGCTTCTTGCTCGGGCGCTATCCGCATCTCAAGATTCTCGCTCTGGCCGCTGAGCGCAATAGCGGCATTTTTTATTGGGCTTTCGTCGACATCCGTTCCATGCGTATTGAATCGTCGGAGCAGAGCATTCTCAGCGTGCTACGAAACAAACCTGAG
>DASPTU010000127.1:0-28303 GCA_035623255.1 Terriglobales bacterium
CACAACAATCCAAATGTGGCGCATCGGATTCCTTTCACTGCTGAAAGGCCACTGAGAGGGCGAAGGAGCTATCAGCAACCAAGTCGGCAACCAAGGAGTTTAAGCGGCAGAATACTACCCATCGCAGGTAACTCTTGACAATGGAACTTTCTTGCTATACTCGGCTTTATCAGTGAGGAAAATATGGAAGTAATCGCAATCGAAGGCCAATACTGGAAAACTGGGGCACCGAATATTCCTGCGTTCTTTTACAAGGTACACAATGGGCCGAGCCCGCATGTACGCATCATTGGCGGACTATACAAGGGAATCGGCGGTCACCCGATGACCCTTGAAGATGCCATTTTGGACGAACTGCGTGAGCGTCCAGGGTACGCATTCAAATTGCAGTCGTTTCAGGTATTCGATTCCGATGGCGTACATCTGCGTGAGAACCTGAATTTCTGATACTTGCTAGCAATAAAGCGACATAGCCCCGCGCGTATGACAACCATGGGCCAAACTCCCATCGAGCCGTTCCCATCCTACGAAAATATTTGTTTATCATCCGTCTGGCATTTCTGGCTGTGGTTATTCGTGTTCGCTGTCGTTATACGGGTAGTAATTTCCATTTTCACATTATGGGCACACAGAAAGGAAAGACACAGCCAATGGCGGCTACTCTGGCGGGATTGCGTGACCGACTATATACGCGTGCTACTTGGCTACCACAATGAACTTTATGATTTAGGAATAACGTTCTTGATTGGAATCGGCGAATTAGCAGCATACGCCGTATTAATTCGCTTTCGACAGATAGCGGTGATAGGTGCATGGTTGGCTCTGAAAACAGCGGCATCCGCAGCGTGGAAACATTGGCAAGAAAAGCCGACGGCATACACACGTTTCCTGTTGGGGAATATGTTGACCATCTTGGGGGCTTTCTTGTTATCTCACTTTGTCCGTCCATGCGCGTTGGGAGGCTCATCTATTTTGTGGTTGCCATGATGGCCGCGATTGGCAGAACTTCACTCCTAGTCACAAGTATTTCGTACAACCTCTGTTTGCTGCTTTGCTGACCCACCATGGCCACAAGAAATGTTCAGGTCGCCACGCAGCACCGCATTCAGGACTGAACCTTCGCCGTTGTAGGTTTGATTTTTGTTGTGTGCGGATTGTGTATTGGCACTGTGTATTCGCGTTCCGTAATGCCGAATGCACCCAGGTTAGACACGATGCGCCCAGGGCAAACCGTTGGATTCAGGTGCTACCGCTATTCCCTGGGCTTTTAGCAAACCGCCGCCTTCAGCCACTCGGCCACCTCTCCGGCGACGATATTTTGCTCATCCATTGTATCAGCGCATGAAAGGCTTTTCACAGTGAGGCAACTCGGTGTGAAAGGTCACCTGAGGGATTCTGCCGTGCTCCTCCGACCCGCAATCGGGCTAGATGGAGGCAGCGCCGCAACGCTACGAACGTAATGTTCTCTCGCATTACTTTCGGCATCGTGACGACAGGTTTTGAGGGTGATTCTTGTCACATCCTGCCGATAGAAATCGCAGGAATATCGATTTAGCGCGGGAAGCAGTCCCTGACAGGAGGCTGCAAACATGGCCAATGCCAACCAACAAGAAAGACGGCAATATCCGCGTTTCAAAATCAGTGTGCCAGTGGAGATACGAGCCGACGGGGCGGCCAGTCCGGTTCACGGTGCCACTCTCGATTTGAGCCTGGGCGGCTGCTACTTCGAAACCATTTTTCCGTTTCCGGTGGGGACAGAACTGGACTTGAGACTGCAACTTGATAGTGCGGTGCCGATCAGCGCAGTTGCGGTTACCTGCGATCCCCAGGTAGGAAATGGCATCAAGTTTACGAAAATGCTTCCCGAGGACCGAAAGGCGCTGGCAGTGTTTCTGAGCGCTGTAGAGGCTCGTCAACGGGTGACGCGCTTCGCAAGCTAGACGTTGGTCGAATCTATTTGGCTGGTTTCTTGGATTTGTCGACCGGGGCAGCCATTTTAAGTTCCGCAGCCGCCTTCTGTAGATCAGACACAACCTTGGAATCGAGTTCATACAGCGCCGGCTCCCCGTCGCGCTTCGCCACGTAGTTGTCGCCATTCTTCGAGATCAGAACTTTCTCCGTCCGCTTGCTGTCATTTGAAATGACGGTCAAGTCGATTACAGGCTGGGTGAATCCGGAGTCCACGAATTTGGTGGCGGAGAGATCGCGTGCTTTATCGACCAGCGACTGCGCGGCGCCCATATCCAATTTTTGTCCGCTTCCGTTCCACCAGTCCTCGCCGCCGCGAGTCAGGAAATAAGCTTTTGGGCCGTCATGCAGTTCAAGCGTGTTCGGATCGCTATATCCGAAATCGAAAAGCCTTTTGTTGCGGAAGTCGTCGAGGCCTTTGTCCACGGCCTGACCGAGGCTGCTGGGGACCTTGTAGATACCATCAACGACACTCGACTTAGCATAATAGTCATCTTTACTCTTGAGGACCTGAAGCTCCTGGGTACCGGACTCGTCGGTTATTTTTGCGGTAGCGATAGGCGTGGCAGAGGTAAAGGCCGCGGCAATCTTCTTCGAATCGTCGGACGAACTGAGCTCCATCTTGGCGTCGGTGAGATTGCGAAGCAGATCCTCCACCTGAGAACCGTCGGCGCGGAGGGGCTTCGGTTTTACAATCTGCCATTCATCTTTGTTGCGGCCGAACTCGATGTCCTGTTTTTTGGCCGACAGTTCGACCTTACTGATTTTGTCCTGATTGGCAATGATCAGCCGTTTATCGCGGAGGTCGTTAACGCTTTTATCGATGCTGGTTTTTTCGTAGGTCGCGATGGTGAAGACGCGTGGGTCGCCATCGAGCTTTGCGTAGACGGCATTCTCGCTCGGCGTTTTGTCCCCCAGCAGTAACTTTTGAGTTTTGTTGTCCTTCTCGGTGATGTCGGCTTCAAACCGTGCATTCGTCAGCCCGTACTGGCTCAGGTTGCTGGCCTTGTCTTCGACCAGGCGGTCGGAGTTTAGCGATGACAGCGTCGATAGCATGCTGGAAACCGTGCTTTGGTCAGCGCCTAGCGGTTGCGGCGCGGTGATTTGCCACTGGCCGTTGTTCCTGGCGAGCACAATTTCGGCGGCATCCTTTTTTTTCAACTCGATCTTCGAAATGTCGTCTTGCTTAAGCGAAAGGATTTTAGGTGCGACTTCGGCGGACGCTTCCGTTGTCTCCGGCGATTTGGGGTGACGATTTGACCAATAGAGAGCCGCCAGGAGTGCCAGAAGCACGATCATGGCTGCGATGAGGCCTCGAAGTTTCATTTTTGTGTTCCTGCAGAATGTTTTCGGCGCGGGCAAAAATGCCCGCGTTACACAGTTAGCGGCGCTTCCACCAGACTGAAACTCCGGCCACAACCACGATCAACGGCAACAAGAATTGACTGGTAGTGCGGACAAGATTCAATTGAGCACGCGTCATGGTGACGCGGCGGTCTTCCCTTTCCTTAGGCCGAATCGAAATCAGGTCTTCATCGGAAGACAGCCAATCAACGGTGTTTAACGCCAGGTCGCTGTTTCCGTTGAAGTTGATAAACGAATTGGCCGCCCACGACGAACTGCCGACGACAACAAACCGTCCTTGCGAATCCTGCTTGCTGGTGTTGTACGTTCCGGCGGCCGCAATGGTCATCGGGCCCTTGCGATTCTTGGGATCATTGGGGTCCACCCGCGGCGAACTCAGATTGTTGGTCGCGAGGCTGGTGTCGGATGAATCGAAGAGCTTCTGCACCGAAGTTTTGTCACCGTTTTTGACTTCCATCGAGCGCGAGAGCGGGAAGCCAGTGGCGGATCCCTTCAATCCGCTAACAATGGGCTGCGACTCATAGCGAGTAACCAGGGCGACCTGGGGACCCAGTCCGGCCAGTTGGCCAATCGGATTCAGGTCCAGAATCAAGTTCTTGTCGAGGCTCACACCCCAGGTCTGCAGCAGATTAGTCAGCGCGTCGTTGTCCGCGATGTCGGAGCGGCCGATCTTGAGCGGAGGATCGAGCATCAGCAGCGCCCGGCCACCATTTTCGACATAATTCTTGATCGCGTCCACTTCCGGCTGCTGATAATCACGAGTCGGACCGCCGACTGCCACCACCGTGCAGTCAGTTGGCACTTCGGCTTTTTGCAGCAAGTCGATGGTCTCTGCCTGGTAGTTGTCTTTGCCGAGCAGGTCTTTGAAACGAGAATAGCCATTGCGGTCGGAGTCCTCGATCTGATGTTCGCCGCTACCCTGAACGAAGCAAACCGTCCGCGTGGTGTTTTTCAAGTCGCGGATAATTGCGCCGGTAATTCCCTCCTCGGTCATGCTCTTGGCTTCCTCTTTTCGATCGCCGATCTGAACTACCGCGGTTCCGTAGTTCTTAATTCCGACTTCCCGGGCTTCCTGCGGATTTTTGTCGGGATCGACATATTTCACCTGAATCTTGGGCGAGAGGTTCAAGTATTCGTTGAGCAGATCCTTGGCGTGCTGGAAGCGCGTGCTCTGATCAAAGTACGTAATCGTGGCCGGCTGTTTCAGACCTTTTACGATCTTTGCCGTTTGGTCGGACAGGCTGTAACGCTTGTTGGCGGTCGCGTCGTAAGACTTGTTGTAGCGATCAGCAAGGAAGTTGGCGATCACTACCGCAGTCAAGACGACCAGGATGTACACGGCCGCGTAGGCGGCATATTTTGTCTGTCTGGCTTTCAACAAACCTGAACTCACTTACGACCTCCAGCGCAGAGATTCCATGGAGCGGGAAGTAAAAAACAGCCCCACGAAAATCACTGTCAGATAGAAGATTGCGTCCTTGGTGTCGAGTACGCCTTTGGCGAACGACTCGAAATGAGTAATTACCGACATGTAGGCGAGCACCTTGGCCCATGTGGCAGTTTCATAGCCGCTGACCCACTCAAGAACCCAGAGGAGCAGACAAACCCCAAAAGTAGCGGCGCCGGCGATGATCTGGTTTTTGGTCAGCGTCGAAATGAATGTCCCAATGGCTAACAATCCACCGGCTTGCAGCAAGAGGCCCAGATAACCAATCGCCAGTGGCTTCCAATCAGGGTTTCCATACTTAAATAGAAAAGCAAAGTTCAGGGCCGTGAACAAGAGCATCGTGGCGTAAAGCGTGAGCGCCGCAAGCCACTTGCCAATGATGATTTCTGTATCTCGAATTGGTGAAGTAGCCAGCAGTTCGATGGTGCCCGTGCGCTTCTCCTCGGCGAACAGACGCATGGTGATCATCGGAATGAAAAACAAGCCGATCACACTGGCGTTGGATAACAGAGGCCGAATGACCTCCTCGTTCAGGTTCATTGGGAACATCTGGCCGCGCATTTGCGATTCCATGCCCATCAGCACGAAGTAGCCGAGGGCATTCCAGAAAAAGAAGCCGAAGATCAGGGCAAACATCGTCAGTAGCAGGTAGGCGATCGGAGAGACAAAATAACTGCGCATTTCCTTTCGCCAGATAGTAAATACGTTTCGCATTAATTCGCTCCCTTTGGCCATGGTTGCAGTTTGATAAGGAAGCGAGCCCAACGCACGATTGTTCTGTCGCTCAGAATGCGAGAGTTCGCGCGGCTCGCCCGGATCCTTCGCGGCGCAAAGGAGGCTTGCTCAGGATGACAATCAAGCCGCACCGACGCCTCCCTTTGCCGCATGTTCCACGGGCGCAGCTTCATTTCCAGTGAGTTGCAGGAAGATTTCCTCGAGGCTCATGGCGGCGGGGCGAAGTTCATTCAAGTCCCAACCCGCCTCGACCACGGCGCGCGCCAGATCGCCGCGGATGAAGCCTGTCTGGCCCTCGATTTCGAAGACGTTGCGATTGGCGTGGCTCGTCTTGTATTGCACCCGGCTTATGCCGCGAATTTGCTCCAGCCGCCTCTGGACGACGGACAAATCCAGGCTGCCGTTGCGGCCAGCCACCTCGATCAGCACCGACTCCGCACCACGCGCCCGCGCTTGCAGGTTCTGCACCGAATCCGTCGCGACAAGCCTGCCTTTGTTAATGATAATGACAAGCTGGCAGGTCTGCTCGACTTCCGGCAGGATGTGGGTGCTGAGAATGATGGTGTGATCACCCGCGAGGCTCTTGATCAGATCGCGCGTTTCGTTGATCTGCTTGGGATCAAGGCCTGCCGTGGGCTCGTCGAGGATCAGGACATCCGGGTTGTGAATGATGGCTTGAGCAAGACCGACGCGCTGGCGGTAACCTTTTGACAGCTTGCCGAGGAGCTTGGTTTTTACGTCTGCGATAGCGCACCGGTCGCAAACATAATCGACCCGTTTGTTCAATTCCGCTCCTGAGAGTCCTTTGAGCTTGCCAACAAATTTCAGGTATTCACTCGTTTCCATTTCGGGGTAGAGTGGGGGCGTTTCGGGAAGATAGCCAATGCGCTTCTTAACTTCGAGCGACTGCTCCAGCACATCGAATCCAGCCACCGTTGCCGTACCGGAACTAGGCGGCAGGAAGCAGGTCAACATACGCATGGTGGTCGTCTTGCCGGCGCCATTTGGTCCGAGGAAGCCCACAATCTGCCCTTTCTGCACCTCGAACGAGACATGGTCTACGGCAGTCGTGCGCGCATACTTCTTCGTTAGCTCTTTTACTGTGATCATAAGATTTTGTTGCAGATAATCAGATGTACAGCCCACATCGTTGAATAAGCTACTTCCTGAATATTTCTGACGTGAATTTCTATGTTAAGAAGTGCGCGGGCGATATGTCAAACGGACGGGCGGTAGAATAGGATTCCGCAGAGGAGAAAGATGAGATACCGCGTTTTTGGCCGTACCGGATTCGAGGTGAGCGACATCGGCTTGGGACTGTGGGGAATGGGGGAATGGACGGATTCTGACGATCGTCAATCGCTCGATTCGCTGCAGCTTGCGATCGATCTTGGGTGCAACTTCTTCGATACTGCTTGGGCCTACGGAAATGGCAAAAGCGATGGCCTCCTGGGTGAAATTATGTCGCGCAATCCCGCCAAGCGCCTCTATGCTGCGTCAAAGATTCCCCCTCTCAATGACAAGTGGCCGGCCTCTGCGAAGGACAAGTACCGGGACGTTTTTCCGGCAAAACACGTTTTCAGGTATGCGGAAATGATCCGCGAAAAGCTGAGGGTGAAGACAATCGATCTCCTGCAATTCCACGTCTGGGACGACAGTTGGACCGAAGAACCGGAATTTCAGGACACGGTCGAGAAGCTGAAGGGTCAACAGCTGATCCGCTTTTTCGGGCTGAGCCTGAATCGGTGGGAACCAGAAAATGGGATCGAGGCTATTCGCGCCGGGTTGGTCGATGCGGTGCAGGTGATCTACAACATCTTCGACCAGTCTCCGGAGGACAAGTTGTTTCGTGTGTGCCGTGAGCTGAATATCGGAGTGATCGCGCGAGTACCGCTCGATGAAGGCAGCCTTGGCGGCAAGCTCACGGTCAAAACCAAATTTCCAGAAAGCGACTGGCGCTCTCGTTATTTTGGGCCGGAAAATCTGAAGAACACGGTCGAGCGGGTGGATAAGCTCAAGCCGCTTGCCCGTGCCGGAATGAGCCTCCCGGAAATGGCCTTACGCTTCACCCTGTCAAGTCCGGTCGTGAGTACTACGATTGTGGGCATGAGAAAACCTGATCACGTGCGCCAAAACATGGGAGTGAGCGATGCTGGGCAACTCGATGCTGCCCTGCTCAAAAGGTTGAAGCCGCACCGCTGGGACCGCAAGCCGCAGCCTTGGTCGGATTAGATCCTCAGGCCAGAGACTCCGTGTAACTAATCTGGCCCTCGGTGGTGATCCGAATGGCCTTGCAGATTTCTTTTGCCATTCTCAGGCCGGCTTCAGTGGCTCGGACGGGCTCGTCTGCCGACATGGCGGTACTGGCGGCCAGGGTAAATAGCAGAGCGTCTTCTTGCTTATCGAAGTAGAGCACCACCTGATTTGCTGCCATGTCTGGAATCCACCTCCGAAAACTAATCGTTTCAGAAATGATAGGCCGAACCGAGCGGTCCAGGATGATAACTCTTTTGGTGCCTCGGCTATCGAAAGTACATTGTCCGTCAGTTTCCACGCGGAAGTGGCACAAGGAAAAGGGTTTGACTGTGGAGGAAGGAGAGCGATTCTGTTGCGGCAACCCGGGTGACCTCGATCACACCAGCCTGTGAGTGGAAGTGCTAAAGTTACAGGTTCATGGCCGCTCCCGACTCCCGCTTTGTTAGAGCCTGCCGGGCCCAGACCGTGGACCGCACGCCGGTGTGGTTCATGCGGCAGGCGGGGCGCTATATGCCCGAGTACAGGGCGGTTCGCAAGGAATACTCGTTGATCGAGATCTGCAAGAAGCCCGAGGTAGCAGCGGAGGTGACGATCACCGCGGCGGAGGTGCTGGGAGTCGACGCAGCAATCATTTTTGCTGATCTGCTGCTGCCACTGGAGGTCATGGGCCTGCCTTTTCACTTCGCGGCGGGGGAAGGGCCTGTCATTCAAAGGCCGGTGCGGACGAAGGAAGATGTGGCGAAACTACACACAGAGGTGGCAGCCGAATTGGGCTATGTCTCTGAAGCTATCGCTCTCGTGTGCAGGCATTTTGGAGCACGTTTGCCGGTCATCGGATTCTGCGGCGCGCCGTTTACCCTAGCCAGCTACATGATTGAAGGCGGCGGCTCGCGCAATTACGTCCATACTAAGAAGATGATGTACTTGTCGCCAACCGTCTGGGACGAGCTTATGCGGAAGCTGGTGCAGGTCACCTCTGAATACGCCGCCGAACAGGTGAAAGCCGGCGCTGATGCCATTCAGGTTTTCGACAGCTGGGTAGGATGCCTGAGCCCGGAGGATTATCGGCGATACGTTCTGCCGCGAACCACCGAACTGGTGAAGAACCTGCAACGCACGGGCGCTCCGGTGATTTATTTCGGAACGGATAGCGCGACTCTGCTGGCTTGCATGCAAGAAACCGGAGCGGAGGTGATCGGCCTCGACTGGCGCATTCCGTTGGACGAAGGCTGGCGCAATTTGGGTTTTAGAGGCGGCGTGCAGGGAAATCTTGATCCGGTTCTGCTGTTTGCCGACTGGAATGAAATTCAATGTAGAGCGCAGGATGTACTGCGGCGCGCAGGGGGACACGCCGGGCACATTTTCAACCTCGGTCACGGTATTCTGCCGGAAACTCCAGTCGAGAATGTAAAGGCGCTGGCAAAATTTGTGCAGGAGCACTAAGCTACATCAACAATGGGGACGCCGAGTACGCGAGCGCATATGAGAAAGATAAAATCGATTGTGTGGTGCGCTGTACAGACGTGCGGTTCTTAGCGATCTCGGCGGTGGCAAAGGAGGTGACTGCCGGACGATGACGGTACTCTCGAAAGCCGCCGTTCTGCTGTTGGCGCATGGCAGTCCCGATGCGGTCGATGAGATTCCAGAGTTTCTCTTGCGCGTTACCGGCGGACGGCCGATTCCGCCGCAAGTCATCGACGAAGTAAAGCATCGTTACGGACTGATCGGGCGATCGCCTTTAACGGAATTGACCTTGAAACAAGCTAAGCTCCTTGAGCAGGAGCTCGGGCTGCCGGTTTATGTAGGGATGCGCAATTGGAGACCCTTGGTCTCCGATACGGTCCAATCGATGATCTCAGACAAGATTGGCAGTGCAATTGTGATTTGTCTGGCACCGCAGAACTCCCGCACCAGCGTGGGCCTTTACCGTTCGAGTTTGGGGAACAACCTTCCGTTCAGCGTCGACTTCATTGATGCCTGGCATGACCATCCGCTGCTGGTAAGGGCTTTCGCCGAGAGGTTGCACAATGGGTGGGAACGTGCCTGTATCGAGAGTGGACACAAAGTGCCTGTTATTTTTACCGCTCATAGTGTTCCTCAGCGCACGATCGCGGAGGGAGATCCGTACGAGGGACAGGCCAAAGAAACCGCATCGCTGGTAGCGCAAGAAGCTGGTCTACATCCGGAACATTGGAGGTTCGCCTTTCAGAGTCAGGGAATGTCGGGTGGGGCCTGGCTCGGTCCGAGCGTTGAAGAAACTATTCTTGCTCTGAAAGCCAATGGCCACCGCGGCGTTTTCATTCAGCCGATCGGATTCCTTTGTGATCACGTGGAAGTGCTCTACGACATCGACATCGGCTTCAAAGACTTTGCCGAGAAGCAGGGTATGCATTTGTGGCGTGCCCAATCGCTGAATGACTCGCCACTTCTGGCCAAAGCTCTCGCGGATGTCGCGCGAGCCCGCCTGGCGAAGTCAGCTATTGCATGAAACGAATTGCCATCATCGGCGGCGGGATGTCCGGATTGGCGGCCGCATTCGCAATCGAAAACGCTCGCCAGAGCGGTGCCACACTGGAATACGTGCTTTACGAATCCAGTTCGCGCCTCGGGGGCGTGCTGGTGACGGAGCGGGTCGATGGATGCCAGCTCGAAGCTGGCGCTGATTCGTTCCTAACCGAGAAACCGTGGGCCACGGATCTTTGTCGGGAGCTCGGCCTCGAAGACCAACTGATCGGCTCGAATGATCGAGACCGCAAAACTTACATTGTGGTCAAAGGAAAACTGGTCGAACTTCCGGACGGACTGATGTTTATGGTGCCGACGAAGATCGTCCCGACTCTTTTGTCCCCGTTGTTTTCTACGCGCACCAAGGTGCGCATGGCACAGGAGTGGTTTCATCCGCCTCGCAAAGCTGACCACGACGAGAGTGTAGCGTCGATGGTCGAACGGCACTACGGTGTCGAGATGGTAGACCGCCTTGCCGATCCCCTGTTGTCTGGAGTCTATGGCGGAGAAGCAAGTCACCTAAGTGTTCGCGCTGTGCTCGCGCGTTTTGCCGAGATGGAAGCTAAATACGGCAGCCTGGGGCGCGCCATGCTGGCGGCGCGCAAGAAGATGCCGACCACCAGGAATGGGGCGCGGCCGCTGTTTACCTCGCTGAGAAACGGGATGCAGCAGATGGTGGATGCAGTGGTCTCGCGCCTCACACCATCCGCTCTACAACTCAATCGCAGCGCGACATCTATTCAACGCGAGCAGCAAGGCTTTACGGTCGCAGCCGGGCAGGCTTCCGACCGGTTCGACGCGGTGATCCTTGCCACGCCGGCACACATGTCTGCGGATTTGATTCGAATCGCTGACAAGCACCTTGCCGCCGAGCTGGCGGCGATCGAATACACATCTTCTATCACCATCAACCTCGGTTATGACGAAAACGTGCGGTCGTCGCTGCCACCCGGATTTGGCTTTTTGGTACCGCGCAGCGAAGGACGTCGGATATTGGCCGCGACGTTCGTACATAACAAATTCCCGCATCGCGCCCCGGCAGATCGCGCTCTGCTGCGCTGCTTCATCGGCGGCACACGGAATGAGGGCCTTCTGCATCTTCCAGATGAGGACATCCTTCGCATTGTTCGGCAAGACCTGCAACAAATCATCGGGGTCAGGGCGGAACCGCTGTTCGCCACGGTTGACCGTTGGAAGCGGGCAATGGCCCAGTATGGCGTTGGCCATTTGGAGCGCCTGCAACGCATCGACAGCTTGCTGGCAGAGATTCCCGGTCTCGCGCTGGCAGGCAACGGATACCGCGGAATTGGCGTGCCCGATTGCATTCGATCCGGTCGCGATGCGGCGACAAGAATGCTCGCGACCCTCGATTTGGCAGAAGCTACAGTTCCAGCCCTTACCGATGTACGGAGCTAAATACTTTACCGACAGCCCATCGCGGCATCTGGCGGCCCTTTGATTTAAAGAACTACAATACTTACCGCTGTAAGATTCCTTGGGGGAACCATGGCGACGGACACAATCGTAAAAGATACGATGGGAACAATGAGCGGCGAGGAGATGGTGGCGCTCGCCAAGAAGCACACGTTGTACGAGTGGTCCGCACAATCGAAGGTCGATCCCATTCCAGTCGCCCGCGCCAAGGGAGTTTACTTCTGGACGCCGGAAGGGAAACGCTTTCTCGATTTCAACAGCCAACTGATGAGTGTCAACATCGGGCACGGCGATGAACGCGTGATCCATGCCATCAGCGAGCAAGCTGGCACGCTGGCTTACGCTAATCCCTTCATGGCTACGGAAGTTCGTGCGCGACTTGGCGCGAAACTAGCCGAAATCACGCCGGGCGACATTGACACGTTTTTCTTCACCAATGGCGGCGCCGAGGCCAACGAAAATGCAATCAAGATTGCGCGCTTCGTAACCGGGCGACAAAAGATATTGGCGCGCTATCGCTCCTACCACGGCGCAACCGCTGGCAGCATGACGCTCACCGGTGATCCCCGGCGCTGGGCGAATGAACCTGGAATGCCCGGCGTGGTGCATGTGCTTGACCCTTACCACGGAATCGCCCGCGGCTGGGAGTCCGCGAGCCAATCGCTTGCAATGCTCGACGAAGTAATCCAGCTCGAGGGACCGCAGACAATTGCCGCGTTCATTCTTGAGCCTGTAACGGGCACAAATGGCGTTCTTGTTCCCCCGGATGGCTATTTGCAGGGCGTACGTGAGCTCTGCACCAAGCACGGCATCCTTATGATCGCCGACGAAGTGATGTCTGGATTTGGGCGAACAGGTAAGTGGTTCGCGGTGAACCACTGGAACGTAGTTCCCGATCTCATGACAATGGCCAAGGGACTGACGAGCAGTTATTTGCCGCTTGGCGCCGTTGGCATGCGGCATTTCGTCGCCCAGTATTTTCAAGAGAAGGTGTTCTATGGCGGATTGACCTACAACAGCCATCCGATGGGATGCGCGGCGGCGCTTGCGACGATCCGCGTGTATGAAGAAGATCACCTCATCGAGAACGCTCGAAACATGGGCGCGGTCATGAAGCAATTGCTGGCTGATCTGGAGGCACGTCATCCCTCGGTTGGCGCGGTCCGCTCGATCGGGCTATTTGGCATCGTGGAACTGGTTCGCAGCAGGCGGACCCGTGAACCGCTCGCACCTTTCAACGGAAGTTCGGAAGAGATGGCAGCTCTCGGCCGTTTCTTCCGCCAGGAGGGTTTCTACACGTTCGTGCGCTGGAACACGTTCTTCACCAACCCTCCACTCTGCATCAACGAGGACCAGTTGCGGGAGGGCTTTGCCATTATCGATCGCGGCCTCGCCATTACGGACAAGGCCGTGCGGGACTAGGGTATTTCGAGTCCGACAGGCTGTAACTACAGAAGGTCCTAGGCGTTTGTTAACGACCGTGAACTAGTTGCTATAATTCACCGGCTTTCCAACTCACAACTAAAGAAAGGGGAGACAATGAAACGCAGGCGTGTGTTATCGGCGTTGGGCATGATTGTGTTCGCAGTATGTTCGGCGCTCGCGCAAGAAAATCCGGGCCGCATAGCGGCCATCGAACTCCAGAAGCCGAAGAACGGGATGGTGCCGCAATACGAGGCTGGAAGGAAGCAGAAGGCTGCCTGGCACAAGCAGCAAAACGATCCTCAACCGCTCTTCGTGTGGCAGATCCTCACCGGCGAGAGCACCGGAGATTATGTGGTCGGACGATTGGGCCAGCACTGGGCCGATTTCGACAAACCACCTATTTCTGACGAGAACGACTTGGCGGAGTTTCAGAAAGTGGTGGGCAGTTATGTGGATTCAGTCACCGCTTACTACTATGAATACATGCCCAAGGTGAGCAATCCGAGCGACTCGAGAATGCCTTCCAAATTTCATGAGTCGGATCATTTTTATGTAAAGTACGGAAAGAATTCGGATTTCCGGTCCGCCATCGATCGCATCCACGAAGCGGCGGTAAAGACCAATTGGCCGATCAATTATTACTGGTATGAACTGGAGTCCAGCGGCCCGGCAGGCGTTTATTTGCTGGTTTTGCCGCGCAACAGTTGGGCAGACTTCGAAGACAAGCCAGATGTTAAGCCGTTCCGCGACATGCTCAAAGAGGCTTTTGGTCAAGCAGAGGCAGATTCCATTGTTGATCGAATTGACAGGTCAGTGGAGAGAGAAACAAGCAACATCGTGCAGTTCCGTCCTGACCTAAGTTATCAGCCCGGCAAATAAGAATACTGAGGCGCGGGCCCGTCGCCAAAACGGGCCCTTTCTTCTGGTGAACTGCTCCGCGGAGACCGGTCATCGAGCATTACACGGGGTTATATCTGGCCCGTTTAAGAAATTCGCCTCGGCCCGGACGGCCGAAAAAATTGCCGTTCTCCACCATTACTTCACCGCGAGAGAGCACCACTGCGGGTACTCCGGCCACTTTGATTCCTTCGAACATGGAATAGTCCACACGCATGTGATGAGTTTTTGCGCTGATAGTTTGTAGCCGCCTGGGATCGAAAAGAATCACGTCTGCATCAGTGCCAACAGCAATCGTGCCCTTCCGCGGATAGAGTCCGAATAGCTTTGCCGGAGTGGTGGAGACGAGTTCGACAAAGCGATTTACGCTGAACTTTCCAGTGGCCACGCCGCCACTATAGATCAAGCTCAACCGGTGTTCGATCCCCGGGCCGCCATTCGGGATTTTCGTGAAATCGTCCTTACCCAATTCCTTCTGCTCTTTGAAGCAGAAGGGGCAATGATCGGTCGAGACAACTTGCAGCTGATCCTGGCGAAGCCCTTCCCAGAGTTTTTCCTGATGCCATTTCTCGCGAAGCGGCGGAGTGAACACATACTTTGCGCCTTCGAAACCCGGCACATCGAAGTTGTCGAGCGAGAGATACAGATATTGCGGACAGGTTTCGGCATAGACCGGGAGTCCGCGATCACGCGCCTCACGGACTTTTAGTAACGCATCGTTACAACTCAAATGCACGATGTAGACTGGCGCGTCCGCCATTTCAGCCAGTGCGATCGCCCGCGCTGTGGCTTCGGCCTCGGCGGTTGTGGGGCGAGTGAGGGCGTGATACTTTGGCGCTTTCTTCCCTTCGGCCAGGGCCTGCTTCACAATCACGTCAATCGCGCCACCGTTCTCGGCATGCATGCATACCAGTGCGCTGTGCCTGGCCGCCGCCTGAAAGACCTTGAAGATTGCCGAGTCATCGAGCATAAAAACACCCGGATACGCCATAAAGAGCTTAAAGCTGGTGACGCCGTCGGCAACCAGTGCGCCGACTTCATCCAGTTGCGCATCCGGCAGGTCGGTGATGATGCAGTGAAATGCGTAATCAGAGATCGCCCGCTTGGATGCCTTCTCCATCCACGTGTCAAATGCGTGGCGCAGCGTCTGGCCCTTGTACTGAATTGCAAAATCAATGAGGGTTGTTGTACCGCCGAACAGGGCGGCCCTGGTGCCCGTTTCAAAATCATCGGCGCTGGTTGTGCCGCCAAAGGGCATGTCGAGGTGGGTGTGAACATCAATGCCACCGGGCATGACGTACTTGCCTGAGGCGTCGAGCAGACGTCGCGTGTTTTCGCGTGGCAGGTCCTGTCCGATTGCAACAACCTTTCCGGACGTGATGGCTA
Organism: Terriglobales bacterium; assembly: GCA_035623255.1. Lineage (GTDB taxonomy): Bacteria > Acidobacteriota > Terriglobia > Terriglobales > Acidobacteriaceae > JAFAGX01. The sequence goes on from DASPTU010000127.1 coordinate 15,419, forward strand.
CGTCGGCCGCGTAAGTATCTGTGGCCGTGACCACTGTTCCGCCTGTGATGAGGGTATCGAAGCCCATCTCCAACCTCCGTTGCGGACAAGCCGAATGGGCATTTTATGCTAAACTGCCGCCTCATTCGCAAAGGCACGACTCGTCATGCAATTTGGTTTCACGCTTAAGCCGGACTTGTCGATTGAGCAGATCTTGAGCCTCACGCGGCAAGCGGAGTCCGGCGGTTTTCAATATGGCTGGGTCTTTGATTCGCACGTTCTCTGGAAAGAGCCCTATCCGTTGCTGACGTTGATGGCGACCAACAGCCGCCGGCTGCGACTAGGAACGTGCGTCACCAACCCTGCAGTGCGGGACATTACCGTGACGGCCAGTTTGTTCGCGACACTGAATTTGATCTCGGGCGGCCGCATGCAGTTGGGGATTGGGCGTGGCGACAGCTCGCGGCGGGTGTTGGGCAAGAAACCCGTGACCTGGTCGGAGTTGGAGACAGCTGTGAAGATCTTTCGCGATCTGACTTCCGGGATCGAAATTGACTACGACGGACAACCAACGCGTTTGACCTGGGCAGAGATTCCGCCGCCGATTTGGATTGCCGGCTATGGTCCGAAGGTACTGCAGATGGCGGGCAGAATCGCTGATGGCGTGATCCTGCAGTTTGCAGATCCGGATTTGATTGAGTGGTGCGTCGGATTCGTACGCGAGGGCGCGCGCCAAGCCGGCCGTGACTTCAGCAAGATTGAGATTATGGCGGCTGCTCCGGCTTGGGTGTCCAATGACGCAAGACTGGCGCGGGAACGCGTCCGCTGGTTCCCTGCCCTGGTTTCGAACCATGTTGTCGATTTGATCAGCCGCTACAAACCTGAGGACCTGCCGGCTTCGTTAACTTCCTACGTGCGGGATCGAGAGGGCTACGACTATCTGCATCATTGCGAAGTCGACAGCGATAACAAGAGTTTCGTCAGCGATGATGTCGTGGACCGTTTCTGCCTAGTTGGACCAGCCAAGGCACAGATCGAGAAGCTCAAGAAGCTGGCTGATGTTGGCGTAACCCAGTTCAATCTCTATCTCATGTCGGGGGGCGAAGAAGAGCAGTTGCGGCTGTTTGAGCGCGAGGTGATCGCGGGAGGCTGATGGGATCCCCCAAGAATGCATAGATCCTTCGCGGCCTGAAGGCCACTCGAGATGACAGCCTAAATCAAAGAGAATCTTCGGGTACAGGAGTTGCATTCAGAGCCGTGGCGCGGCGCGATTGCATCAGCCCGTAGTAAGTGACGAAGGCCACCACGAATCCGACCAGCCATGAGTAGTCGTAGAGCGTGCGCAGAGATGGAACGGCCAGCCCAATGAGTGCGACCCCAGCGCCAAGGAGAAGCGCCACGAGAGCCCGCCAGTTCACGCCGCGTGAATATTCGTAAGCGCCGCCTCTGAGATAGAGGTCATTTATCGAAAGCACGCGCTTCCGGATCAAGAAATAGTCGCAGATCATGATGCCAGCCACCGGCCCGAGAAAGGCTGCGTAGCCGCCCAGCCATCCGAGGATGAATGTGCGATAGTTCGCGAGCAGTTTCCAGGGCATCATAGCGAGTCCCATGAAGCAGGTGATCACGCCGCCGACTTTGAAGCTGATCAGGCGCGGCCGAAGGTTGGAGAAGTCGTTTGCGGGTGAAACGACATTGGCGCCGATATTGACGTTCAGAGTTGCGAGCAGTATGGCCATCAGCGCGATCACAACTGCCACGGGTGAATGGAAGCGGCTAAGCAGCTGGACCGGATCCCAGATTGCGCTGCCGTAAATCAAAACCGTTGCGGACGTGACGGCGATTCCGATGAAAGAATAAAAGGTCATCGTTGTGGGCAAAGCGAGCGCTTGCCCGATCGCCTGCTCTCGCTGGCTGCGCGCAAATCGTGTGAAATCGGGAATGTTCAGTGAGACGGTTGCCCAAAACCCGACAGTTCCGTTCAGAGCAGGAACGAAGAATTTGAGAAATTCGGGAAAGCTAGTGAATCGCGACTGAGTTGATAACATGGGCCCAAAACCGCCAGCGCCTTGATAAGCCCAGATCAAAAGCAGCACGCCAACGGCCAAGAGAATCGGCGCGCTGATCCCCTGTAAGAAGCGGATGTATTCGATGCCTTGAAGAATAACCAGGAGATTAATCAGCCAAAACAGCATGAAACAGATTGCTACGCCGTAATGAAAGTGGCTCCAAGCTGGCCAGAGGGTGCTCAGCAGCGTGTTGATCGCTTCGCCACCAATCCAGCTTTGAATACCGAACCAGCCGCACGCCACAAGCGCACGAAGAACAGCAGCGACGTTTGCTCCCAAGACACCGAAAGACGAACGCGCCAGCACTGGAAACGGAATGCCGTACTGCGTGCCCGGTTGCGAATTCAACAGCATCGGAACCAGCACGATCGCATTGCCAATGAACACGGTCAGGAGGGCCTGTTTCCAGTTCATTCCGCCCTGGATCATGCTCGCTGCCAACATGTATGTGAGGATGTTGACCGACATCGAGACCCAGAGCGCGGCGTAGTTATATGTTCCCCAGGTGCGATGGCTGGCATTCGTCGGTGCGAGATCGAGATTGTACAGCGGGCTGGATTCGATATTTCCGGATGAAACTGTCATTAAAGATGTGTTCCTTTGTATCCTCCGTGGTTGCGTGGAAACAACCATAGAGGACACAGAGAGCGCAGAGCTTCAATCAGCCGCCGCGGCCTTCCCGGTTTGCGCAGTTAGTGGGCCATAAGTCTCGGGACGGCGATCGCGAAAGAATTGCCAGGTTTTGCGCACTTCAAGGATCATTTCGAGATCAAGATCTGCCACCAAAACTTCATCTTTGTCGCGGCTGGCTTGGGCAACGATCTTTCCGCGCGGATTGCAGAAGTAACTCTTTCCGTAAAACTCGCCGATGCTCCAGGGCTTCTCCTTGCCGACGCGATTGATCGCTCCGACGAAATAGCTGTTTGCTACGGCATGTGCTGGCTGTTCCAATTCCCACAAATACTCGGAGAGTCCGGCCACGGTCGCCGAAGGATTGAAGACGATCTCGGCACCATTCAGACCCAGAATGCGGGCTCCTTCGGGGAAATGCCGGTCGTAACAGATGTAAACACCGACTTTGGCGTACTTAGTTTCGAAAACCTGATAGCCGAGGTCGCCCGGCGTGAAATAAAACTTCTCCCAAAATCCGGGATGACAGTGCGGAATATGATGCTTGCGATATTTGCCGAGGTAGCGGCCATCGGCGTCGATCACCGCGGCGGTGTTGAAGTAGACACCGGTCATCTGCTCTTCATAAACAGGCACAACAATTGCCATCCGGTGCCGGGCGGCGAGCTTTTGCATGAGAGCCGTAGTTGGGCCATCGGGAACGCGCTCTACCAATTCATACCAGCGCGGATTTTGCTCAGCACAAAAGTAAGGCCCGTAGAAGAGCTCTTGCAAGCAGAGGATTTGGGTTTTCTTCTTCGCTGCCTGCTCAATCAGCTTCACGTGCTTATCGATCATCGCCTTCTTGATCTGTGACAGCGGGTGGTCGGGACCAAGGGCGTTCTTAGCTTGGATCAGCGCACAGCGAACAATACGGGACATAAAGACCTCCGCGCGCCGACTATAGCAAAGTTTCGCCGATGTGTGGGCGGACTCATGTCCGCCGCGCAGGAATGTGTAGGGTGGATATTCTTGTCCGCTACCCTTCGCGGGCAGAAATACCCGCCGCTATACGTATTTACGCCGTGGCCGTGTCCCTCATCGGCATAGCGCGCAACGGCTCTGCCAAACAGCGCATTAGCCGAGAGAATCCGTCCAAGTCCAACGACTGGGGCCCATCCGACAAGGCTCGCTCCGGGCAGGGATGCACCTCAACCATGATTCCGTCGGCGCCCAGCGCCGCCGCCGCTCTCGACATCGGTGGAATCAGCGTCGGACGACCGGTGCCATGTGAAGGATCGGCAATTACGGGAAGATGAGAAAGCTCGCGAGCCAGCGCAATCGAAGCCAGATCGAGCGTATTTCGCGTTTCGGTTTCGAACGTCTTAATGCCCCGTTCGCACAGAACCACATCGTGGTTTCCACCAGCCAGAAGATATTCCGCGGCCAGCAGCCATTCCTTCACGCTGGCCGAAGGGCCCCGTTTCAGCAGAATCGGTTTATTGACTCTAGCCAGCCTGCGCAAGAGTGCGAAGTTCTGCATGTTGCGGGCTCCTACTTGTAGCATGTCCGCATGTTCGCAGATCAGATCAACGTCTTCCGTGCTCATGACCTCAGTCACGACCGGCAACCCGATCTCTCCACGGACTTCATTCAGAAGCTGCAGCGCTTCCAATCCGAGTCCTTGAAATTCGTAAGGCGAAGTACGAGGCTTATATGCACCACCTCTGAGGAGCTGTGCACCAGCTGCCTTCACGGATTTTGCCGTGGAGAACAACTGCTCCCGGGATTCGACCGAACATGGGCCGGCGATGACGACGAAGTTGCCATCGCCGATCAGCACGCCGCCCACATTCACCACCGTTCGCTCGGGCTTGACCTGGCGACTTACCAGCTTGAACGGCTGCGCAATCGGAACCACCTCGGCAACCCCGGCAGCGGCAGCCAAGGCTTGCAACTCGTGGCGCCGTCCGTTGCTGCCGACAGCAGCCACGATTGCCCGTTCGGTTCCACGAGTCACGTGAGCCTGATAGCCAGCTTCCTTGACGCGATCAATGACGTGCTGAATCTCGTGTTCGGGCGCGCCTTCGCGCATATTGATGATCATGACCTTCCTCTCCTTTTCCCGCATGACATCCTCGTCCAAAAACAAAAACCGCGACTCCTAAGAGTCGCGGCTTGGGGACTTCTAAACTTGGCGTCGTTCTAGACCATCAGCGGACACGCCTCGCCCCTGCCGCTACTCTTAAACCAGTAGCGGTAATAGGTGGCGAAGGTAAATCGGCGTGCCGTCATCAAGTGAGTTATTATCGAGCGGGGCCTCTTCGTCTGTCAACCGTTTTCATGATCTGTAAAGATGCCGCCAGCAGATTACACCAAGGCCGTAAGGGATAGCTGTAACGACGTTAGCTCGACAAGCAACAAATGCCGCGTTTAGCCTGCGTCCCTTATACTCATGTGTTCATCTAAGTCGATACGGCCAACGTCGCATGTCTTCATTTGCCCGCTTTCGGAGAGCGCTGTTTCTGCTGATCACGGTAGTGCCACTGAGCGGGTGCTTGTTTCGATCACGGAGGGTCGAGCAACCGCCGGCGGTGGAGCTGAAATCGGCGAGCGCTCAAGAACTGATTAATTACGTGAACTCCCAGGCCAGCAGAATTCGCAGCCTGGAGGCGACGGTAGATATCGCTACCTCGGTCGGCGGGGAAAAGAAGGGCAAAGTCACGGATTATGAGTCGATCCGCGGCTATGTCCTGGTACGGAAACCGGAAATGCTGCGGATGATAGGGCTGATGCCGATCGTCCGTAATCGCGCCTTCGACATGGTGAGCGACGGCCGCGATTTCAAACTGTGGATTCCGGCCAAGAACCGGTTTATCGTGGGACGAAACGACGTCGAAATCCACAACGCCACCCAGCCGCTCGAGAATGTGCGCCCACAGAATATTTATGACGCTTTGCTGTTGCGCCACATCGATCCTCAAAACGAGATTGCGGTCGTCGAGAATGAAACCGCTTCTATTACCGACGATAAGGGCCACAAAGTGTTGCGGGCTGAGTATATCCTCGATGTGATTCGGACGGGCGAGCATGCTTTCCTATCGCGAAAAATCATTTTCAGCCGCACCGATCTGCTGCCGCATCGACAGCTGCTGTATGATGCCGAGGGAAACGTCGTAACTATTGCCAGGTATGAGAATTACAAGGCCGACTCAGACGTGAACTTCCCCTGGAAAATCGAGGTCGATCGGCCCCAGGAAGAGGTGGACATCACGCTCTCGGTGGTGAAAATCGATCTCAACCAGCCTCTTCCTGATGACAGATTCGTGCTGGAACAGCCACCGGGTGTCGAAGTTGTCCATCTGGACAAGTCGCAAACCAGTTCAGCAGAGCGGCCCGTCGACTGCAATCATTGAGAGGTTCTTCCTCAAGGGGGCCGCGACTTTTGCTAGGCTAAGCGGCAGCGGATCAGATTCGCATGATGAACAAGATGGTTGTCGCCAATCTGGCGCACCGGCCGATACGGTCGCTAATCAGCATTATCGCTATTGCGCTGGAAGTCACGCTTATTTTGCTGATCGTGGGCCTGGCGCTGGGTCTGCTCAACGATTCGCGGCAGAGACAGGCCGGAATCGGTGCTGACGTCGTGGTTATGCCTCCCGGGTCATCCTTCATCGTCGGTCTCACGGGGGCCCCAATGCCAATCAAGGTTGGCAGCGTTCTCGCCCAGTTGCCTCACGTGACAACCGTAGCACCGGTTGTGACTCAAGTCTCCACCGCAGGAACGTTGGAGGTCATTGCCGGGATCGACTTGAGCAGCTATGAAAGGCTGTCGGGTCCATTTCAGTTTGTGTCTGGTGGCCCGTTTCGTGTGCCGGATGACTGCATGGTCGACGACCTCTTTGCCAGGGCCAAGCGGGTCAAAGTCGGAGATACGATTGAAATTCTGAACAACAAATTCCGCGTGTCTGGGATCGTCGAACCGGGCAAGGGCGCACGGAAATTTCTGCAGATCGGAGTATTGCAAGATCTGATCGGCGCCCAGGGCAAGGCCACAATCTTTTATCTGAAGCTGGACGATCCCAGCAACGCCGACGCCGTCGTCGACGAGATCAAGCAGGTTCCCGGCATGGAACGTTACGTGGCAACATCGATGGCATATTACCTCTCGATGATGACGACGAGCCGATACCCGGGAGTTTCGCAATTCATCGATTTCGTCATCATTATCTCGGTAATCATAGGTTTTCTGGTGATCTTCCAATCGATGTACACGGCCGTGATGGAGCGCACACGCGAAATCGGGATCTTAAAGTCGATGGGCGCCTCCAAGCTGTATATCGTGGATGTCATCCTGCGCGAGACGGTGCTGCTGGCGATCGCCGGAATCGTGGTTGGTGTCGTCTTTAGCTTGATTGCGCGGGCCGGGATCGATGGGCGTTCGACGCTTCGGGTGGTGGTAACCGGAGGCTGGATTCTGCGGGCAACGGGGATAGCGATCGGGGGCGCCCTTCTCGGCGCACTCTATCCGGCGTTAAAAGCAGCGCAAAAGGACCCGATTGATGCGCTGGCGTACGAATAGAGCCGGCGCTAAGGTTAGTGCTTACAGTGAGTTCGTTGACAACGCTGTCCGGCTAAGTTATCTTTAAATCTTTAGCAGTCCTGCGGTTGCCCGCCTGATAGCCCTGCGCCTTCAGCGCTTGCGAGGTTACTCAGCGGTCTTCTTTGCTTTTTTCATTTTTGGAGATTTGGAATGTCAACCTATTTCCCTAAAGCCGGGGAAATTGCGCGCAAATGGTATGTCATGGATGCCTCCGGGCAGACCCTCGGCCGTCTTTCGTCGCAGATTGCACGGCGCTTGATGGGCAAGGAAAATCCAAAGTATACGCCGTTTCTCGATACCGGTGATCACGTGATCGTGATCAACGCTGAAAAACTCAAGATCACGGGAATGAAATCCGAGCAGAAGGTGTATCAGCACTACACCGGATATCCCGGCGGACTGCGTACAGAGGATTTTCGCAAGCGATTTGCCAAAAGACCGGAACTGGTGGTGGAGCAGGCGGTATTGCGGATGCTGCCGAAATCGAAACTGGGCCGCCAGATGATCAGCAAGCTCAAGGTGTACCGCGGGGACAAGCATCCGCATCAAGCCCAAAAGCCAGAAACGCTGGCCGCAGTGAAGTAATTTTGAACGTAGACTTGAGAATTCAGAAAGGTGTGCAGCCCTGGTTTTAGTTGGGTGCTGAGAACTGACAGATGGCGGAGTCATTGCAATATTACGGAACAGGACGGCGCAAGTCGGCAATTGCCCGCGTTTACTTGCGCCCGGGCAGCGGCGATTTCAAGGTAAACGGGCGTCCGTTTGATCAGTATTTCGTCAGCGAATCGCAGCGGCGCAGCGCGCGTGAGCCTTTGCTTTCCACCGAAACCGGCAGTTCGTTTAACATCGTGGCCAGAGTTGCCGGCGGGGGAGTAAATGGTCAAGCGGATGCGGTCAAGCTGGGTATTGCCCGCGCTTTGATGTTATTTAACATTGAGCTGCGAAAAAAATTGAAGGCGGAAGGCCTTATCAGCCGCGATCCGCGTTCCAAGGAACGCAAGAAGTACGGACAGAAGGGCGCACGGAAGCGCTTCCAGTATTCGAAACGATAAGTAGCGAGTAGCTGGTAGCCAGTAGCTAGCTTCCAGTGGTTTTAGGTGTTCAATTCTTCCCGTGTCTCGCGATGCGGGGACGGGAATGGCAATCGGGAGTGGATTCTGAAGTAAGCGACCGATGCAAACCAAATAAGGAGGTTGATTGGCCAACATCACCATGAAGGAGTTGCTCGAAGCGGGCGTACACTTCGGGCACCAGACGAAGCGCTGGAATCCCAAGATGAAGGAATACATCTTCGGCGAGCGCAACGGCATTTACATCATCGATCTGCAGAAGACGCTGAAGATGTTCAAGGAGGCTTCGAAGTTTGTGCAGGACCTGGCGGCCGAAGGGAGGATCATCCTCTTTGTGGGTACCAAACGCCAGGCACAGGACGCAATCGCGGAGGAGGCCACACGTGCCGGGTGCTTCTATGTCAACCAGCGCTGGTTGGGCGGGCTTCTTACGAATTGGGTAACGGTTCAGAAATCTGTGAAGCGGCTGAAAGAACTGGATGATATGGCGACGGATGGCCGCTATGAACTGCTACCTAAGAAGGAGGTCATAAGACTCGAGCGCGAACGCAAACATCTACAGGCAAACTTAGCCGGCATCAAAAACATGACCCGCCTGCCGGACGCGATTTTCGTCATAGATTCCAACAAAGAACAGATTGCGGTGCGCGAGGCGCGCAAGCTGGGAATTCCGGTCGTTGCAGTGGTGGATACAAATTGTGATCCCAGTGAAGTGGATTATGTCATTCCTGGGAACGACGACGCACTGCGGGCGATCCGCTTGTTTGCGACCAAAATTGCTGATTCAGTGGCCGAAGGCGCGCAGCTCATGAGCGACAAACAGGTCGCTGACCTGGCGGCGGCTGCGGGAGCCGCGCAGGCGGCTGAGGCCGCGGCAAGCGAACCGGCGGTTGAAGGCGCCACCGAGATCACGGCTGGTGAGCAAGAAAACGGGTCTGAAGATATCAGCATGGAAGAGGTTCTGGGAGGCGGTACCCGCAAGCAATCCGCGGCCAAGGAGGCTAGCGCCGAGCCGGAGGAGGTTGAACATCACAGCTACAGCCGTTCTTCCTAGAGACGGGCGCAAATATTAATGACCGGCCAGCACGTCAGGAATTCAGACCCGCGCGGGTCGTCCGCCGCGGGTCAAAGTTTGTTAGGAGCAGTCGTTTGGCCTTTGGTCCTTCGCCGTTCAACGGCGAGTGAATAGCGAAGGACGAACGACCAAGGACGCACTAGTTACCATGAGCACATCAACTGTGAATATCTCTGCAAATCAAGTAAAGGACCTTCGCGAGCGCACCGGCGCTCCGATGATGGACTGCAAACAGGCCCTCACCGAGGCTAAGGGCGATGTGGAGCAAGCTATTGTCATACTGCGAAAGAAGGGTGCGGCAGTTGCCCAGAAAAAGGCGCAACGCGTGACAAGCGAGGGATCGGTGGCCAGCTACATTCACGCTGGAGGAAAAATCGGTGTGCTGGTGGAAGTTAACTGTGAAAGTGATTTTGTCGCCCGCACGGAGGACTTCAAAGAGCTGGTGCACGATATCGCCATGCATATTGCTGCCAGCGATCCGAAATTCGTGCGCAAGGAGGATGTTACTCCCGAAGCCTACGAACGAGAGAAGGACATCTATCGCTCGCAGGCAGCGGCCACCGGTAAGCCGCCACAGGTCGTGGAGAAGATCGTTGAAGGCAAGATGGCCAAGTTCTACGAGGAGGTCTGTCTGTACGAGCAGCCCTTTATCAAGGACCAAACGATAAGCATCTCGCAACTGATCGCCAGCAAGATTGGCAAGCTGGGCGAGAACATCGCGGTGCGCCGCTTCGCCCGCTTTAAGGTAGGCGATGCCGGCGAAACCGTCGCCATTAGCAAGCCTGAACAAAAGGCTGAATAGACAAAGGGCGCATGAAGCGCCCTTTTTTGTTGGAAGCAGACTTAAGGAACGATTACTGAAAATTCATGACATCCCCTATTTTCAAAAGGATTCTTCTCAAGCTGTCGGGCGAGGCCCTGGCCGCTAATCAGGGTTTTGGCGTTGACACCACCAGAATCTACGAAATCGCTGCCGAGCTTGGCGACGTCCATTCGCTGGGAGTGCAGATCGCCATCGTGGTCGGCGGCGGCAACTTCTTCCGCGGAGTTGCCGAGCAGGCCCGTGATATGGATCGGGTCTCCGCAGACCACATGGGAATGCTGGCCACCGTCATTAACGCTCTTGCTTTGCAGGATGCTCTGGAAAAGCAAGGGGTTTACACCCGCGTGCAGTCGGCCATCGAAATGAATCAGGTCGCCGAACCTTTTATCCGGCGTCGGGCGATCCGGCACCTGGAAAAGGGCCGTATCGTGATTTTTGCAGGTGGCACGGGAAACCCATATTTCTCGACGGACACGGCCGCCTCCTTACGCGCGATGGAGATCAAAGCCGATGCCATTCTGAAGGCCACGAAAGTCGACGGCATCTACGATGCCGATCCTTTGCTGGTGAAGGACGCAAAGAAATTTGCTGAGATCACCTATCTGGATGTCCTGAAACTCGGTCTGAAAGTGATGGATTCCACGGCCATTTCGCTCTGCAAAGACAATAACCTGCCCATTATCATCTTCAATCTCAACCGTCGCGGCAACATCCGCAGGGTGGTCACCGGCGAAAAAGTTGGCTCATTGGTAAGCGCGTAAGTCAATTTAGAGATCAGAAGTAAGATGCAGAAGTCAGAGTGTGGAGGAGAGAAGACAAGGACAAACGGAAGCTAGAAGCGGGAGCGCATAGTCAGATGGTGGCCCTCCCTCTGCCTTCTAACTTCAGCTTCGGCATTTACCGCAGTTTATAATTTACCGTTTTCATCTCGTTCTTTTTTTGGGAGCTCCCGCATATGGCGCAATCTGGTATGGCCGGAATCCCTGGCCTGAAAGAGACTTTCTTGCAATTGAAGACGCGAATGGAAAAAGCGGTCGAAGATTTCCGCAAGGCAATGGCAGCTACGCGGACCGGGCGCGCCAATGTCCACATGCTCGATGCCGTCAACATTGACTACTACGGATCGCTGATGCCGCTGAATCAGATCGCACAGGTTCACGCGCCCGAAGCACAACTCATTACCATTCAGCCCTTTGATCCAACTTCCCTGGCGGCGATTGAAAAAGCCATTCGCACCGCCGATCTTGGCCTCAATCCGATGAACGATGGCAAACTCATTCGCGTTCCGGTCCCCCCTCTGACCGAGGAACGGCGGAAGGAGATGGTCAAACATTTGCACAAGGTACTGGAGGACCACCGCACGGCGGTCCGAAACATCCGCCGCGACGGTAACGATGCCATTAAGAAGGCGCTCAAGGACAAAAAAGTCACCGAAGACGATGAGAAGCGCGCCACCGCCGAAATTCAGAAGCTCACCGACGATGAAATCAAGAAGATGGAGGACATGAGCAAGGCGAAAGAAAAGGAAGTGCTGGAGATCAAGTAAGCACCCGTTCCGCCACTGTTACCTTTTGTAACCGACATGTCTGCTAGAGAAGAAAGTACCCAGCCTAAGCGGCCCACAACCCAGAATTCGTGTTGACACACCACTAGCGAAAGCGCACAATGTCGGCTCGGGACGGGCAGTTTGGCGCCGCTTGACAATGTGCTCCCCCATCGTCTCGGCGCTGCGCATATTCATTGAATCATCAGGACAATCAAAAGTACGGCGCTTGCAGAGAATTTGTTTCGGCAAACCTCGCGCGCGCCTCAAGATCGGTTTGCGTTTACCAAGTTCTCAAACTGAAAGCCGCACCGCATTTTGAAGTCCGACAATAGGAAGGAGAGATTTTCATGAAGAGAGATTGTGCGCGACCCACTGTTTTCACCATCGCGCGAGTAGGGATGATGGCTGTTTGCTATTTGCTGTTCTTTGTTGCAACGCAAGCCTGGGCGCAGGCTGACCCATGCAATTCGCCGATGATAGGGACAACGGCCTTGCCCGTCGGAAGCGCCACCGGCTGCGGAGTGGTGATCACCATAACCGGTACGTCAGGCCATCTCGTGGCCACAGTCACAGGCAGCGGAACCGCGAATGGAAACCCCTACGACGGTGACGAAGACGAGCTAGTTGGAATCCAAAACAATACCGGCACGATGGCGAACGGTGTTTTGACTGGGGCTGTGAGCATAGGCGCCATCAGACTCAGCGCGCCGCCCACATTTGCCATACCGTTCGTTGTAGATTGTACTTCACAGGGCCAGACGTGCAGTCCTCCGTTCTCGACCAACGTGACTGTCATGCCGGCGGGCCCGATCACCGTCATTTACACGGCTTCCCCAAACCACTGCTCTGATGTCCAAGTTCAAGTCTCCGTCGACGGCACAGTGGTATCCACCTCTGGGTTTCTGGACCCGGGACACAGTACGGGGCCAATCGTAACGTCACTGCTCCCTGTAGGTTCGCACACGGTCGCGATACAAGCTACTGGGGAAGTCGGCGGCTGTAATAACGGTGCACTATTTTCTTGGGGGGGCACGTTGACACTTTCAGGTAACATCAGTGCACCCGCTGGCAGCGTGCCAGTTAGCAACCTCTTTGAATCCGACGGCGATGG
>DASPTU010000128.1:0-4808 GCA_035623255.1 Terriglobales bacterium
GTGGGCGCCTGGAAACTGAATGAACCTGAGGTGCTGGTGATGACCGATGAGGAAAAAGATTGGGCTCCGTAGACCCTAAATTGCGTAGCGTTGGCAATAGCTGACACGTTGACGTTTCCAGTAACAGTGCCCACGGTTGGATTGACGTAACAAGAGAGAGAGTAAGAGGTCGCATCCTTCGTAGTGGCTTCGATGACATATTCGCTGCTGACGGCGCCCATGCCCTGCCATGTGGGACACAGGTATGCAACCGCGTAATTGGTCGTGCCTTGCGGAACGGTCAGGCTCAGTGTTCCATTCTGCAAGGATGCTGTCGACCAGGTCCCGGTACCAGTCTGCTGAGCGACGGCCAGCGGGCCTCCGCCCGTAAATTTTATTGAAACCGCGGTGCCTTCAGATGGCGGCGTCGGATTGGGCGAACCGCCCGTACCGCCTCCACACCCGCCGATATACAGCGTGCTAAAGAAGAGCAACGCACAACTCACCCATTTTCTATACATCACTAATTTGGGCCCTCGGATTTCATCGAAACTGATGACATACTGCCAGAGGGAAGCGCGCTACGGCTATCCGGGAGTCTGCTTTCGACGTAACCGAAGTACCGGTACTCTTGGCAGCAGGAACGTGGCGCAGGCACGATCGGGCGTGTAAGAGTATTGCTGGGCATCCAAGGGAGACACGAACTTGCGAGCACCGCTCGACGGCCAACATTTCGAGGTGCTAGTCATTGGCGGGGGGATTAACGGGGTGGCGATTGCGCGCGAGTGCGCGTCCGCCGGACGCCGGACCCTGCTGGTAGAACAGACGGATTTTGGCGCAGGCACGACCAGCCGCTCGACGCGGCTGATTCATGGGGGCCTGAGATATCTTGAGCAAGGTGAGATTGCACAAGTGCGCGAGTCCCTGCAGGAAAGGCAAAAGCTCTTGCGGCAATATCCACATCTTGTGCGTCGCATCCACTTTCTGCTCGCTCTCGACGGCAATAGCCGACGGAGCGCGCTGGCGGTACGTGCTGGTTTATGGCTTTATCGTGGCTTGGCTGCCGGAGGCCGCGTCTTTGATCTCCGGCAAGAACAGGATCGGTTGGAACGCTTGCTGGATTCCGGCCGGCGATTCTCAATTTTCAATTTCGAGGATGCGCAGTGCGAGTTTCCGGAACGACTGGTGGCGGATTGGCTCATGGAAGCCAAAAGTGCCGGCTGTGAGGTCCGCAATCACACTCGCGTGCTGGCGGTGAAAGTGACGAACGGGAAGGCTACTGGCGCGGTCTTGCGAGATGAACTAAGCAGAAAGGAAGAGTGTGTAGAGTCCAGGTGGATCGTCAATGCGACGGGACCATGGCTGGACGAAGTCTGCGATGTTTCGGGTGTTCGAACGGGCGACCGAATGATCGGTGGCATTCGCGGGTCGCACATCGTCATACGGGAATTCAGCGATTTGCCTCGGGCGGCGGTTTACACGGAAGGGATCGACGGTCGACCAATCTTTGTTGTTCCATGGAACGGGCAAGTCCTGGTGGGCACGACCGAAATTGCTGACGACGGCGACCCCGCACGGGTTCAAGCTTCGAATGACGAGATTCGCTATTTGCTGAGCTCGTTGAGGCGTCTATTTCCGCAACTCAAGATTTTAAACGCCGACATCTGCTACGCCTTTGCCGGTGTTCGGCCGCTTCCCCGTTCCAGGGGCAATCACGCATCGGCCATTACGCGACGGCATTTCTTCCATGATCACACAGCGGATGGAGCCGCAGGATTAATTTCGTTGGTTGGTGGCAAATTAACGACCGCGGCCTGCGCTGCCAGGGAGTGCGCCGCAAAAATCGGAATTAAGTCTGCAGGTATGCCGGTTGTTGTCACGGCCCCAGGCAGCGTGGTCGAGGCCGAAGTGGACCGCGCTACCAAGGAAATAGTGGACACCGCCGGGATTGATCGCAAGTCAGCGAGCGCGATATTTGAATGGCACGGACCGCGATCACTGGAGATCGCTCGAATCGCTCATAGTGAAAGGAAACTACGAGAACAGTTATGCTCACACACTGAGCACATTATCGCGGAGGCCGTTGATGCTTTTCAGAGCCAATATGCGATGACCTTGGGAGATGTGTTGCTGCGGCGGGTGCCGATTGCTTTGGATGCGTGCTGGTCAGCGGAATGCGGGCACGCAGCTGGGGCGCGGATCGCATTCGCCATGGGCTGGAGTGAGGCTCGTGCAGGCGCCGAACTCGAGCGCTTCGAGTTGGAGCGAGAAGCATTTCTACAAAAGCCCGAGACGGGTCTAGAAGCAGCGGAACTGCCGACCCTTCGTTGAGGTGCGTCCGAGCTATTGTGGCGGTCGAAGGGTTTTCACAAGCAAATCTGTATGGTCGGAGATGATTCCGTCCACTTGCCATGCTGCGAGCTGCTGCATCACACGCCGATCGTTCACCGTCCATGCCAGCAGCATCTTGTCGGCACGGTGCACATCCTCAACTAGCTGCTGGTCGACGAGCGAAAACTGCGGGATCACGTACTGAACAGGAAGTTTTTGCCAAAGTTGAAATTGAGCTTTGTCATCACAGATAAAACCGAGCCGAATCGACGGATTTCGGCTGTTGACGTCGAGCAACACGTCGGGCAAGAACGATGACACGACATACCCGCGTTCCGGCGGATGTTGTCGCAGAGCCAAGAGTACTTCAGAGGACAACCCAGGTACCTTCAATTCGATATCGAGAAAAGCTCGGCTGGAAAAGCCTGCCAGTACTTCCTGTAATGTGTTCAGATTTACCGATTTCGTGTCGTAGATCTCAGTAATGGGAGTGCCGTGGAAGTTTGGGTCATGGCAGACGACAGCGCACCCGCAGGCGGCCAGGCGCACATCAAATTCAAATCCATCGCAGCCGTGCGCCAGGGCGAGTTCGAAGCACGGCAATGTATTTTCCGGAACTGAGGAAGCACGTGCGCCGCGATGGCCCAGGAGCAGGGGAGGACTAAACATTTTGTTGGGCGATTGTACCCGTAGTATCAAAATCCGCAATAACCAAGAAATTCACAGATTGTGAAAGGATGTTTACAGTTGTTGTTGACACTCGAAAGGTTTGGCTACTACGAAAATACTAGTCGAGATCGAAATCTCGGATCGGTTTGCCGGTGTCGGGTGATTCCTTGGCTTTCTTGACGGCCTCCTGGAACTTCTTTTCCAGCAGGTCGGAGGCGTGCTTTTGAGCTTCCACAGACTGGCGGAAAATTGATTCCCGACGACTGTCCTGCTCTTTCATGGCCCTGGCGGCTTCCTCGATGTCGCCGAACATCTTAGGTTTGACGGCGGCCGTGTGAGCAATCACCGCCTGTGTTTCTGCGTCCACCTTAAGGACTGCATTGCAGCACGGGCAGGTCACTTCGAAGGTTGAGGGGCGCTTCGCCATGAAGACTAATCATACCGCAATGAAAGTCCTGCTAGTGCGGCTGCAGCTTGATTGGGAAGATATGGAAGATGTTGAGCATTTCGAGGGCCAGCAAGAAAACGGAGGCAAACACCACCGTGATGGCTAGTATCTCCCCAAAGTTCAGGCTACTGCGGCGCGGGTCAAAACGGCGCAGCACGAGGCCCAGGATGTTCAGGGTGGCGAAGCCGAAGACCAAGATCCAAAGGACATTGTAGACGCTGTTCTTTTTCGCCGAATACAGATCCGAAAAGTCGGGTATTTGCAGCAAAAACAGCGCCAGCGACTGCAGCCAGAACACGCTCTGCAGCAAGGAGGCGCGAAAAAGGGCATTACCCAGGCTAATAGTCACAAAATAAGACCTAGTGCTCGCGAACGGGAGTTCGGACCGTTTCGCAAAAACCGGAAAGACTAACGATATTAATCGTTTTGAACGCTGAAGTCAGCGCAAATCCTGCATACGTTTATAATAAGAAGATTCGACCTTCCGTCTCGAAGCTCCCTGAGGGGTGGTTGCTCGTAATCATTAAAGGAATGAAAGACGGAAAGCTCTTCAGTAATGTCCACGGAATCTCACGCGATCAGAGCGGACGACGAATTATCAAGCGGATAGCATGGCCCGCTGGCGGAACCGGCGGGCCATTTTCTTGCCGTGTGGGAATAATTGTGCAGTGAATTGTGCAGTAAAAGAATTTTGCTGGTCACCGCGAAGCCGCCCCAAATGCGCGCGGCAGGTTTTCTCTAGGCAAATACGTCGCAGCAGGTTACACGTTATCGCTGACACCGATAGCTTATCGCCGGCTTCGGCTTTGCGTTCGATCAGGTGTCTCGTACAGCAGAGTAGAATGGAGCAAACACCAGGACATCCCATGAAGCAAACGCTACTTGCGCTGCTGATTTTGTGTGCTTCTTTCCCTTCCGCTTTTGCCGTAAACAATGAAAAAGAGCAGGAAAGAGTGAAGGATTCCGGGCAGGTGCTCAAAGAGATCCTGGACATTCCGGACGGTATTCCGAAGGACCTGCTGGACAAAGCTGAATGCATCGTGGTGTTGCCGTCGGTCAAAAAAGCTGCCTTCGTTATAGGGGCAAGCTACGGCGTGGCGTAATGGTGTGCCGAGGTGGGGAGCACTATACCGGTCCCTGGGGACCTCCGGCACTGTACGCGCTGGAAGGTGGCAGCATTGGTTTTCAGCTCGGAGTCCAGGGCACGGACTTCGTGCTGTTGGTCATGAATCCCCAAGGCGCAAAGTCACTCCTGAGTAGCAAAGTGAAGTTGGTCTGCGGATGCAGGGAGAGACGAAGCTGGCGATCTGCGGAAGGAAATCAACAAGGGCATAGATCCACTAGAGCAGAAGGAACAGAAGCGCGCGGAAGGAACTATCAC
>DASPTU010000129.1:0-41269 GCA_035623255.1 Terriglobales bacterium
CAACAAATTCCCGTGGCGATTGAACTTGTGGGCGACGTACTCGAGTGGTTGAAGATATTGGCTTCCTCTCTGCCCGCTGAAAGTGATTGGTCTCCATCTGAGGTCGCGGAATTCCTTCAGGCACAGAGGGCCGCTATGCGCCCGCCCAATCAGGATGGCAAGCTCGCGCCTCATCGCGTCGTCGAGCTGACCGCCGACGTTTATCGAGGCGTTCGCGTGACCGTGGATGCGGGTGCGCACATGTTCCCGGTCATGTCTTTCTGGCCGGCGAATGAACCTTGTGATGTGCTCATCTCCAACGGTCTCTCGACGATGGGATATGCCTTGCCTGCGGCGATTGGCGCAGCCTTGCTCGATCCCTCCCGCCCAACTGTGGCACTCACTGGCGACGGTGGACTCTTGATGTGCCTGGGAGAACTGCGCACAGCAGCGCGAGAGAACTTGCCGCTTCGCATCATCGTTTTTGATGATAACGTGCTGAGCCTGATCAAGATTAAGCAGATCAAGCGCGGATACCGAACGGATGGCGTGACGATTGGTGCCATGAACTGGGCCGCCATTGCGAATAGCATGGGTGTTCTCGGCCGGTCCGCGAGCACTGAAGGGGAGTTGCGGACATGTCTTCAGGAGACGGCAGAGCACCCGGGGCCAGTTCTGATTGCAGCGAAGGTCTCTGTAGACACTTATCCCGAAACGATGCGCGCGTTGCGCGGTTAAAGGTACGTGTAGATGCGATATCAACTCTATATTGAGGGAAAATTTGTCGACCCCAAGTCGGCGAAATGGTTCGATAGCTACAATCCGTTTACAGCTGAACCGTGGGCGGAGATTCCTCAGTCGAACTTTGAAGATGTCGATCGGGCCGTTCGGGCTGCTCACAACGCATTCACGACGGGACCATGGGCGAGCATGACGGCAAGCCAGAGAGGTTTGCTGCTGCACCAACTGGGCGACCTGATCAGCCGCGATGCAAAGAAACTGGCAGAAGTCGAAGTCCGCGATAATGGGAAACTCATTGCAGAAATGCAAGGGCAGCTAAATTACATTCCGCAGTGGTATTACTACTTCGGCGGTCTGTCCGACAAAATCCAGGGCTCAGTCGTTCCGCTCGACAAAAAGGGTTACTTCAACTTTACCCGGCACGAGCCGTTAGGTGTGGTCGCGGTGATTACACCCTGGAACTCTCCCTTGCTGCTGATGACATGGAAGCTTGCTCCTGCGCTCGCCGCGGGCTGCACCGTCGTCATCAAGCCTTCTGAATTTACCTCCGCTTCCACGCTTGAGTTCGTTAAGCGCTGCGAAGAAGCAGGATTTCCTCCCGGTGTCGTAAATGTGGTCACGGGCTTCGGCAAGGAGGTCGGTGTACCTCTGGTCGAACACCCGCTGGTGAAGAAGATCAGTTTTACGGGTTCCGACGAAACCGGCCGCATCATCAATCAACTTGCCGCCAAGCAGTTCAAGCATGTGAGCCTTGAACTTGGGGGTAAGTCTCCCAACATTGTCTTTGAAGATGCCAATATGAACGATGCAGTAAACGGAGCGATCTCCGGAATTTTTGCGGCCACGGGCCAGACTTGCATCGCCGGATCACGGGTGCTCTTACAGGAAAGCATCCACAACAAGTTTTTGGAAAAGCTTTTGTCGCTCGCGCGCACTGCACGGATGGGTGATCCGATGAGCATGGAAACGCAGGTTGGGCCTGTCACAACCCAGCAACAATTTCAAAAAATACTCGGCTATATTGAAATTGCAAAGAAAGAAGGCGCCGAACTGGTTATGGGCGGGATTCCGTCGAACCGGTCTGAGTGCGGCAAGGGGTGGTTTGTCGAGCCCACCATCTTTACCGGCGTCACAAATCGCATGCGGATTGCCCAAGAAGAAGTCTTCGGCCCGGTGCTTTCGGTAATTAAATTCAAGGACGAAGATGAAGCTGTGGCCATCGCAAACGACTCTCGCTTCGGCCTCGGATCGGGTGTTTGGACAAGCGATATCGGACGTGCGCACCGCATGGCGGAACGAATCCAGGCGGGAACGGTCTGGGTCAACTGCTATCGCGCAGTCAGCTTCATGTCCCCTTTCGGAGGATACAAGGACTCCGGCCTTGGTCGCGAAAACGGAATTGACGCTATACGCGAGTATCAGCAGACCAAGAGTGTCTGGATCAACACCGGAGCCGCAACCGTGAATCCGTTCGTTATGCGTTGATTGCTGTTGCGGTGCGCCTGAATTCTGTCTTCAAATAAATATGGCTCCAATTTGGCCCAGACAGATTTTTCGAGACCTGAAAGCAGTTGGTGTGCGACAGGTAGCATACGTCCCTGATGCTGGCCATCGTGAACTGATTCGCCTGTGCCAATCCGATCCGGGCATTCATGCCGTCTCGCTAACGACCGAAGAAGAAGGAATCGCCATGCTCGCGGGGGCATGGTTGGGAGGTGATCGCGGCGTGCTGCTGATGCAATCGAGCGGTGTGGGCAATTGCATCAACATGCTTTCGTTGAATCAGGAATGCCGAATTCCACTGCTAACTCTCATAACCATGCGTGGCGAATGGGGTGAGTTCAACCCGTGGCAGGTTCCAATGGGCCAATCGACGGCAGCAGTGCTGCAACTCGCCGGTGCCCGTGTGTACCGCGCCGATGCGGTCGCGGAAATTGCAGAAACCGTACGCGCAGCCGCCAAACTTGCCTTTGATTCTTCTTGCATCGTGGCAGTTCTTATCGGTCAGCGTGTCATCGGCACAAAGGACTTTACAAAATGAACGCGAGCAGGCGTTCTGCAGACAAAATGCGGCTGGATAGACGTGCCGCGGTGGCAAGATTCTTGCGACGACGAAGCAATGAACTCGTGATCACGGGCCTTGGTAGTCCTTCGTTCGATGTCGCAGCGGCTGGGGATTCGCCGCTCAATTTTTATTTGTGGGGAGCAATGGGTGCTGCGGCAATGGCAGGTTTGGGCCTCGCTCTCGCGCAGCCGAAACGCCGCGTCCTGGTTATCACCGGCGACGGCGAGATGCTGATGGCCCTGGGTTCTTTGGCCACTATCGGCTGCGAGAAACCGGACAACCTGTCCATCGTCGTACTTGATAACGAGCGCTATGGAGAGACGGGTATGCAGCCCTCGCATTCAGGCAGAGGAACGGATCTTGCGGCAGTTGCTCAAGCCGCAGGATTTCCAAAGACCTATACCATCTGGACCGAGAATGAAATTGATGATCTAGCGAAACAGGTCTTTACTTCCCGGGGATTGGTCTTTGCGACGATCAAGGTTTCCGCAGATCCCGGGCCGGTCTGCCTGCCTCCTCGCGATGGCGCATACCTGCGCAGCCGTTTTCGTGAAGCCCTGCTGGGTCCGGACGCCCACACTTGACGGGCGAAAAGAATCATCGTTAGGATTCCCCCGACCCACTGGTCCGCGCTAGATCCCCGCCCAGAAACCATGCACGCCATATATTTTCCCCTCCCGTGAAGCCAGCTCGCATCGGTATACCATGTGGATACTGCTAGTACCCAGCCAGGTCCTGTGGTAAGGTATCGAAGCCGTTGTAGCAGACCCGCATAACCGAGGCGATCATGCTCGAATTCAAGCTCACCTACGCCACCATGTTTGAGCCGCCCGAGGAACTCCATAATCGTTACGATTCGGCACTTCCAACCGTTCGAGGCTGGTTAGGAAAATCGCTCGGAATGCTCATCAATAACAAGGACTGTTTTGCACAGGAGGCTTTCGAGAACCTGTCCCCGATCAATATCGATTGGCTATTGGCTCGTCTGCCACAAGGTACCGCGGAGGATGCGGATCTCGCAGTTGCCGCAGCTAAGGCTGCATTTCCGGAATGGAGTGCGCTGGGTTGGCGCGATCGAGTGCGGCTGGTCCGTCAAGTTGCCGACGTAATCCAGAGCCGGCTGTTCGAGTTGGCGGCTGCAACCACGTTGAATGTTGGGAAGAATCGCCTCGAGTCGCTGGGTGACATTCAGGAAGCCGCGGAGCTGCTGCGTGCTGCTTGCGACTCGATGGAACAGAACAACGGCTATTCAATGAAATTGGGAAGCGAACCACTTCCGGGTTATGTCGTTCACAACTTCAGCGTCATGAAGCCCTACGGGGTCTGGCTGGTAATTAGTCCGTTCAATTTTCCGGCGTCGCTGACTTGTGGACCCGTCGGTGCGGCGTTGGTAAGTGGCAATACCATAGTCACAAAACCTTCGGTCGAAACCGCCTGGATTGTGCGTTTGCTTGCTGAGTGCTTCCGGGACGCCGGCGTTCCCTGCGGAGTCTTTAACTACGTGACGGGACCAAACGAACCCTTTGGCCAGGCCTTATTGGATAACCCGCATGTGGCTGGAATCACTTTTACCGGTTCATACGCAGTTGGCATGAAGATCTATCGCGAAAATAGCAGGTTTCGTTACCCGCGGCCGCTGATTCTGGAAATGGGAGGCAAGAACGCGGCGATAGTTTCGCACAATGCTGACATCGAACGAGCCGCCTGGGGCATTGTCCGCTCCGGATTTGGTGCACAGGGTCAAAAATGCGCCGCGCCGTCCCGCGTTTACGCGGAGAAGAAGATCTACGACAAGCTGCTCGATCGCATTGTCGATATCACAAAATCACTCAAGGTGGGTGATCCGACCCGGCGAGATGTCTATCTCGGTCCACTTATTCGGGAGCGTTCTTACAACAACTTCAAAGAGTATTGCCACCAGTTATCTATAGCTGGAAAGATCGTTTTCGGCGGGCACACGCTCACTGCGGGACCTCTTGCAAAAGGCTACTATTGCGAGCCCACCGTGGTGGTGGACGTGCCCCGCGACCATCCTCTATGGCAGCAGGAAATGTTCGTCCCCCTTATAATGCTCGACCGGGTCGACAGCTTGGACGAAGCCTTCCGCCTGGCAAATTGCGTTGATTATGGACTGACGGGAGGTTTTTTTGGAACACGCCAGGAAGCGAACGAATATTTTCAGCAGATTGAAGTCGGAGTAGCGTACGTGAATCGCGCTCAGGGCGCATGCACCGGCGCCTGGCCGGGCTACCAGTCGTTCGGTGGCTGGAAAGGCTCGGGATGTACAGGGAAGGGGAGCGGCGGCCCTTATTATCTGCTATCGTACCTGCGGGAGCAGAGTCAGACGATCGTAGATTAGCCCGGCTGTAATGTATCCAGCACGCAGAGTGAAGAATTGAAGCCACGCATGCTCAAATCCAGAGTCCAGAAAAGATCGTCGACCCTTTCCACCGGAGATGGCACGCGCGGCGAGGAAGCGTACCAGAAGATTCGCATGGGCATCCTCAAAGGTGACTTCGCCCCTGCCACAGTGCTCTCAGAGTATCAACTGGCAGCACAGTTCAAGCTGAGCCGCACTCCGGTTCGGGAGGCGCTGACTCGTCTCGAGCACGAAGGAATGGTGCGCACCGTACCCGGGCGTGGCGCGTTTGTGGCCGAACTCACGCCACATGACATCATGGAGATTTATCAGGTAAGGGAACAGCTCGAATCCTATGCGGCTCGAGTCGCCGCTGAGCATATGGATGCCGAGGGTCTGCAGAAGCTCGAACAGATCATTGAGCAGACACACGATTACGTGGCTGCAGGGTACACCAAGGAAATATTTGAAACTGACATTAGTCTGCACAAAACCATCATTCGCTCCACCCAAAATCAACGGATGTTTGCCATTCTTGCTACCTTGGACGACCAGATGCACCGCATTCGCTCGATGTGGCCACGTACCCCGCGCTGGTTGGATGGGACGCTGGCCGAGCACGATCTTATCGTGAAGTGCATCCGAAACCACGACCCCGATGGTGCTGAAAACGCCATGCGCAAGCATCTGCGCGCATCCTGCGAACACGCCCTTCGGTTTCTCATGCCCATCCGCGGGGACTGAGAACTTTGTGCCGGAGTATTTCCGCGATTACGAAGTTGTCTGTGGCAAGCCTGCTTCGGAAGGTACTGAAGTGCAGTGAGTGAACGCGGCGCTTCTATCATCGTGGTTGGTGCTGGGATCGTGGGCGCGTCCGTTGCTTACCACTTGGCCGCCCGGGGTTGCAGCGATGTCTTAGTCCTCGAAAAAGCGGAAACTGAGGTCACGGGAAGCACCGCCCGTTCCGCCGCTGGAGTGCGGCACCAATTCTCGACTGAAATCAACATTCGTCTTTCACTCTACAGCATCGACCAGCTCAAACACTTTACCGAGCAGGTCGGTGGCCACGCCGATTTGAAACAAGTCGGTTATCTGCTGTTGGTCGACGATCCCAAAACCTGGGCATCGTACGAGCGCAACATCGCACTACAAAACTCTCTCGGAGTGCGCTCTCGGGCAATTACACCAGGTGAAGTGCTGGACTATATTCCCGGAACGCGCATCGACGATTTGATTGGTGCGACCTACTGCCGGGACGACGGCTACTGCAATCCACATGGCATTGCCACTGGGTATCTTTCGCACGCCAAAGAGCTTGGCGTTAGGCTCAAACGCCTGACACCTGCGATCGCGATACATAAATCGGGAGGCCGCGTAGCCGCCGTTGAGACCCCATCAGGAATCTTTTCCTGCGATGTTGTAGTCAATGCGGCCGGACCATCGGCGCGTCAAGTTGGTGCATTCGCGGGATTAGATATCCCCGTGGAACCCTATCGCCGGTGCGTCTACATGACCCAGCCGTTTTCGGCATTGCCGCATGAAATCCCGCTCACCATCGATGTCGGCAGCGACTTTTATATGCGCAAAGAGGGACAGAAAGTGCTTTTTGGTCTTTCGAATCCCAACGAACCCCCGGGCGAAAATCTGGCTGTTGACTGGGACTGGCTTGACACAGTCATGGATGCGGGAATCTCACGCTTTCCCGTGCTGCAGGATGCGGGACTCGCGCCGAGAAATTGCTGGGCAGGCCTTTATGAGATCACCCCTGACCACAACCCGATCCTGGGCTTCCATCCCGACCTGCCCAATTATGTAGACGCCAGCGGCTTCAGTGGGCACGGCGTCATGCATTCGCCCGCAACCGGAATGCTCATTGCCGAGGAGATCCTGGACGGCCGCGCACACACGATCAACATTGATGCGCTACGGATCGATCGTTTCCAAGGCGGCGCGACTCACCCCGAAGCAAACGTCTATTAGCCGCGCAAAAATCCACCAGAACGGGGCGAAGTCGACCGGGCCACTATTTGACTTGCAGCGTTTCGATGTAATCCGTCAAATTCTTCAGCCGAAGCATGCTCCAGCTTTCGTGGGCGTCGATGGAGTGGAACAGTGTTCCCCACACCGGCATTTCCTTTGAACCGTGGGCCGCAATCGCCCGCTGACCGCTAATAGCGTCGTAGACTTCGTTTCTGGGAAACTTGCCGTTATTGCGTTTGGCCAGGGTGGTAAGATCGGTCGGCGCGACTTTCAGCGCGGAAGCAGCGGGACCATCCCCTTTCCCATCTTTTCCGTGGCACGCGGCACAGTACGCGACGTACATTTGCGGACCAGATGCCGCCGATGTGTGTTGAATTGGAATTTTCTCAATCGTCTTCTCCTGGGCTACCCCGATTCCGGCCAGGCACAATCCAGCGACCACTAACACGATAGAAGAACGAGCTGTCATCATCGCCTCCTTAAACTGTTCATCCTTAAGTCAAACTCTAGGTCCCTTGCCCTCAATCAAGCCATGAATCCCATCACAGTTTCCTGTGATGTACGCGTTCAAAGGACAAAAACACGGGGAGACAACCCGCTGCTGCCGTCCATGCCACGCGCGAAACGTCAATTCCGGCCATGGTTTACTCACGCCACGACTAGAGTACCGACGGTGTGCGGGCAGTATACCTGATTTTGCTTGACAGTGTCGGCCCGGCGGGTGAAAAATGCCCGACACGGCTTGGCGGGGTGCGTTGGCAGTCGCTCCCATGCGGGTGCAAGTGACGTCATAGTCATTTCTGTTTTCTTAATATCTCGCGTCTTCATGGATTCTGTTTGCGTGAGGGGGATGCGTCATGACCTTGTCTAGACTCGCCAAGGTACTGGTCTACTCGGCTGTGGCTGTGCTCGCTATCGGGCTAACCATTCCGCGCCAGGCGGTTGCGCAGGGCGCTGCTACTGGGGCTATCAGCGGAGAAGTTCTCGACTCCACAGGAGCAGTGATCCCGAGCGCGAGGGTGCAGGTCATCGATGCCGGGACCGGTCAGCCCGTCCGCGAGTTGGTAACCAGTTCCAACGGCAGCTTCGCGGCGACACTGCTGCCGCCAGGTTCCTATAACGTGGTCGTTGCTGCCTCGGGATTCGGCCAGGCTCGCGCTGAAAGTGTCGTTGTGCGCGTTACAGAAACGACAGCACTGCGGGTCACACTCAAACCAGTCGCACTGGCCGAAAAGGTTGAAGTTACAGGCGAAGTCGTTACCGTCAATACCGAAAATGCCACAACCGGACAGACTATCGAACACGCGGCCATCGGCGGCTTGCCCTTGGCGACACGAAACTTCCAACAGCTACTGACGCTGTCCACGGGTGCGTCCAGCGGCCTGAACAACTCGGAGCAACTGGGTCGCGGGACAGTTGCCATCAACGTTAACGGTCAGCGTGAGGACAATAACAACTACTTGATCGAAGGTGTCAGCGCGACTGATTACAATGTGGGCAAACTCACCAACACGCCACTTCCTAGTCCGGACGTAATCCAGGAGTTTAAGGTACAAACCAGCCTTTACGACGCCAGTGCGGGGCGTAACGGTGGAGGCATGGTCAACGCGGTCTTGAGGACAGGAACCAACCAGTGGCATGGGGATC
Source organism: Terriglobales bacterium (assembly GCA_035623255.1). Classification (GTDB taxonomy): domain Bacteria; phylum Acidobacteriota; class Terriglobia; order Terriglobales; family Acidobacteriaceae; genus JAFAGX01. Next base: position 8,772 of record DASPTU010000129.1, read on the forward strand.
TGTTCGAGTTCTTCCGCAACGACGTTCTGAATGCCAACGACTATTTTCTGGAACATAACGGACAACCTCGGGCTGAACTCAAGCAGAACATCTTCGGCGGAAGTATTGGCGGCCCATTGGGTTCACAGGGCAAGTTCGGCTACATCTTCGCCAACTACCAGGGGACCCGGCAGCGCAGCGGCGCCGATCTTGGCACAGTCATCAGTACCAGCATTCCGGTTCTTCCTGCCGACCGCTCCAATGCCTCGCTGGTGCAGACTTTCTTGCAAGGTGTGCCGAACGCGCAGATTGATCCCGTCGTGCTTAAGCTGCTGAATGAGACGGGGAACCAATTCTGTAGTGGTCCGGGTGGTTTCCTCATTCCTTCCATTCAGGGCACGCCCGGGACCGTGGCCAGTTTCAGCTGCAGCAATCCCGGCCGCTTTAGCGACAACCAGTTCACCACAAGCTGGGATCGCGAATTTCGGGAGCACCAGGACAAACTCGCGGCGCGTTTCTTTTTTAGCAACTCCGATGGCTTCAAGCCCTTCGGCGGCGGCGGCCTGTTATCCACCTACGGCACTCCGCCCAGCAAGACCGACTTGAATTTCCCTCTGGACATCCCCGTTAACACCCGCTTTACGAGTGGCACCTGGACGCACCTGTTCTCCAACGACAAGGTAAATGCGTTCACGTTCGGTTACGTGCGTATCAACAACTCGTTTACGAACGTGCCCATTGTGACCGCGTCCGAGCTCGGCATCAACCGTCCAACCAACAGCATCACCGACGCCATCTACAAATTTACTTTCACCAGCTCCGGCTTCCAGATCGGCCCCAGCCCTGGGGACAACTCGCAGATTCAAAATAACCTCACGTATAGCGATGTCTTCAGTTGGGTGCGGGGAAGTCATCAACTGCGCATTGGCGGGGAATTCGACCGCCTTGCTCTGAATAAGTCATTTCCCCAGGTCTTCAATGGCCAGATGTATTTCTCCAACACACCTGCCACCGCGACTCTGCCGGCTTTGACCGACTTTCAGAATTTCCTGCTCGGCTCTCCCCAATTCGTTTTCGGTCAGAGCGGCGCATACACGCACCAGTATCGGCATAACAACCTTTCCGGATTTGTCCAGGATGACTGGAAGGCTACGCGCAATCTGACGCTGAATGTTGGACTGCGGGTGGAATCGTTTGGTGCCTGGCACGACGATCTCTGCCACATCGGAAACTTTAGCTCGTCCTTGCTGCTTTCGGGGCAAGACCCCTATATCTATCCGAGTTGCGTAAACCAATTCAATGTCGCGGGTCTGCATGGAACGGCCGCTTCCACCACTTTGAAGAATAACTACGCTACCGGCTGGGGCCCCAGACTTGGGCTGGCCTACGATGTTCTAGGCCATCACACGACCACGATTCGCGCCGGATACGGGATTTACTACGTCCAGCAGGACGTCGGCGCAGTCGACAATTTAGCGTTCCAGGCCCCGCTCCTAGACGTTGTCTTTTTTGGAGGTCCTCCCGGATGTTTAGCTAACTATTTCGAACCAGTAACGCCGACGGGCTGCCCCAACCCGAACCCGAATGCGTTACCACTTCCGGGAGTAATCTCGCCCGCGTTCGTCCCGGTTCTGTCGCAGATCACCGGTTTTGTCAATGCCAATGGTCAGCCGACGACTGACACCTCTCAGACTCCCATCTACAACAACAACGGTGTGGATCTGTTTACGCTGCAAGTGCCGCAACACTACCGCGTCCCCGATGTTCAGCAGTGGAATATGACCGTTCAGCGCTCGTTGGGACGCCAGTTCGTGCTTGAGGTCGGTTACGTGGGCAGCCATACCGTTCACCTTCGTGAGGTCCATGACTCGCTGCAGTCTTTGCTCGTCAGTCCACAGAATCCGCTAACGGTCACTGGTGCAAATGGACAGAGTTTCACAATCACTACGAACACCCTCGCGAATGCAGTAGCTCGTAGTCTCTATCAGGGAGTGAATGGCTATTCCGCGTTTGAGGCGTTTGTGGATGACGCGTATGCTCATTACCATTCTTTGCAGACCACGCTCTCACGTCGCTTCGCCACCAGCTACTTCCAGGCAGCGTACACTTTTTCGCGTTCGACCGACGCTACCTCCAGCTCAAATACCGCATTCAACACCGTGTTCAACAATCAACTGAACTTGAGAGGTTCCTACGGACTTTCCGACTTTGACCGTCGGCATCGTCTCGCCGTCAGCTACCTCCAGAACCTGCCATTCTTCAGGCAGAACAAAGACTGGAAAGGAAAAGTGCTGGGCGGTTGGAGTGTCTCGGGTGTGACTGTCTTCCAGACCGCCACGCCTTTCTCAATTTATGACTCGGGAGGCGGTTCGGCCTACGTCGGACTCACGACAGTGCCGGGAGTCACGGCTACTTTAGCTCCCGGCGCTTCGTTGCCAGACGGCTTGACCACTGGCAGCGTGCAGTCCCGTCTGAACCACTACCTGAACATCAATGCATTTCAAAAGGACCCGGTTATTGGAGATGACGGCGCGGCCACTGGATTCGGTACCTTGGGCCGCAACATCTACCACGGTCCCTTCCAGCAGAACTGGGACTTCTCCTTGATCAGAACCTTTTCCATCACGGAGCGCCAGAAGCTTCGGTTTAACGCAGACTTCTTCGATATCTGGAATCATCCGGCGTTCAGCGTTCCGGCATTTACCGACATCGAGAACCCCGCTGCCTTCGGTCAGATCATTTCGACCGACAATAATCCGCGCATCATTCAGTTCTCGCTCATGTATTCGTTCTGATGGAGGGAGATTATTCGATGAGCTTGAAATCAACGCGTCTATTGATGTTAATGTGCCTGCTGCTCATCCTTACTCTCATCCCGGGTGTCTTTGCTCAATCTGTCCCCTTGCCGAACCCCGACGTCGCCGCAATATACAAGCGGCTGCTTCCGCAAATCGAGAAAATTCCCATCGTCGATATGCATGCTCATCCAGGATATTGGGACGACACCGATGTGGATGCCATGGCGGTCACCGTGACCGATCTCGACCCGTTGCGAACCCGTATCAACAATCCCGAGTGGGTTACCGCTGCCAAGGCACTGTATGGTTATCCGTACCCGGATTTTGCGCCTGACCATGTACGCTGGCTTTATGAGAAGGACGACGAACTGCGCAAGAAAGGTGCGAACGAATATTTCTCTCAGACCCTGGACAAAGTGGGTATTCAGGTGGGAGTCGCTAACCGTGTTGCGATGGACTATCTCGAGGGCAACCCGCGCTTTCGCTGGGTTGTTTTCGTTGATCCCTTTATGTTCCCATTCGACAACCGGGACCTGGCAATCAGTCCCGATCGCGCGGTCTTCTTCCCGATTCAAGAGAAAGCGCTTCATCGCTATCTGGGCCAAGCCGGTCTGTCCCAGCTTCCACCGGATCTTGCTGGCTACGAAACGGCGATGATGAAGGTTCTCGAGCAAGACAAGGCCCAAGGCGCATTAGCCATCAAGTTTGAAGCCCCCTATTTTCGTTCGCTGGTGAATATCACGGACCCTCCTCGCGAGAAGGCCGACGCCATTTACCGAAGGTATGCTGCGGGCGGAGTTCCCTCGAGTGAGGACTACCTAATATTCCAGGATTACGTATTTCGCTACCTCATTGCACATGCTGGCCCTTTAAAGCTCGAGGTTCACGTTCATTCGGCCGTCGGCAGCGGGAACTACTACCACCTGGTAGAAGGAAACGCAATGGACCTCGAGAACATACTGCGCGACCCGCGTTACAAAGACACAATCTTTGTCATGATTCACGGCGGGTTCCCCTACGATCGCCAGTCAATTTGGTTGGCAGCTCTCCCCAACGTGTATCTTGACTCGTCCGAGTTCATTCTGTTGGTTTACCCTGCGGAATACAGCCGTGTCCTCAAGCTGTGGTTTGAGACTTTCCCCGAGAAGATCGTCTTCGGTTCCGATTGTTTTCCGTATTCACGGGAAGTCGCAGTACCTGAGACTTACTGGCTGGCCGTGTACACAGCCCGCACTGCGGCTGCCTCGGCTCTCGCACAGATGGTTTCCGAGGGAGAAGTCACCGAGCCAAAAGCTCTCGAGATTGCCCGTGACTACTTCCATGACACCAGCGCGAAACTTTTTGGTCTGCCGACCTTACCCGGCGGAGGTCAGGTTGCCGCTACGCCGAGTTCCCATACTGCTCCGTAGCTGGTTGCGCGAGTGAGAAGAGAATTTTCGCGGCTTAGGCGGAATCGATTGAAGGACGATAGCAATGCGCACAAAAAAAGCGTCAGCTGCGTCTGACTCCTTCCTCGTGTGCGTGCCCCAGTTTCGTCATTCGACCGAACCCGTTGCGCCCTGGCGCCTCCTGGATCCGCAAGGACACCTCGCTGAGGGTTGTATTTCACCGTTGTCGGACGACGCAATCTTGCGCGCGCTGCGATTAATGATGCTGTCACGCGCCTTTGATCATCAGGCAATCAGCTTTCAACGTCAGGGCCGCTTTGGGACCTTCTCCGCCGTGCATGGGCAGGAGGCGTCCGTCGTAGGCTCGGCCCTTGCGCTCGACCCGAGCCGTGACTGGATTGTCCCGCAGTATCGCGAACTGCCGGCACTGCTCAATCACGGCTTACCTCTGGAAAGTTTCATTCTTTATTTCAAAGGTCACCCGCGTGGAGGTGCGATTCCCGATGGCGTGCGATCATTGCCCATCCAGATTTCTCTGGCGGCACAGTTGCCCCATGCGGTCGGCCTCGCCTGGGGTCTACAGCTACAGGGCATCGACGCGGTAGTCCTCACCTATTGCGGTGACGGTGCATCTTCAGAAGGAGATTTTCATGAATCTTGTAACTTGGCTGGAGTAGTCAAGGCGCCGGTCATTTTCTTCCTTCAAAACAACGGTTGGGCCATCTCAACTCCCAGGGCGAAACAGTCGGCAGCACGGACCTTCGCCGAGCGCGCGCCCGGTTATGGTTTTGATGGAGTGGTAGTTGATGGCAACGACCTATTTGCCGTATATGCCGCAACCAGGGCTGCAGTGGATCGGGCTAGATCTGGCCTTGGGCCGACTCTGATCGAGTCGCAAACTTATCGCTTAGCTGCTCACAATACCTCCGACGATCCTACGCGTTATATCGACGCCGACGCTCACAATGCCCATAAAGATTTTGATCCGATTATCCGTGTTCAGCGCTACCTCGCCGCTCGGGGATCGTGGAACCAACGCACAGAATCCGATGTTCAAAAAGATGTTTCGAAGGCGATTGACGAGGCGTTTGCTAAGGCCTTTGCCATGCCGCCGCCCACCCCCGAGGATCTTTTCAGGAATATCTACGTGGAGCTGACGCAACGGCAAATTCAACAGTTGCGGGAGCGCGCGTCAGGAATTTCACAACCCAAAATGGCTTAATCCTATGCCCTTGATGAACATGCTCGAAGCCATACGCGACGCGATGAGTACCGCCATGGATCACGACGACAAGGTCATGGTGTTGGGGCAGGATGTGGGACGACTCGGTGGAATTTTTCGCGCCACCGACGGGCTGCTGGCGAAATTCGGTGCCAAGCGAGTGGTTGACATGCCGCTGGCGGAAGGGGTGATCGTCGGTTCCGCGCTGGGATTGGCCGTTTCTGGATTGAAGCCGATTGCCGAGATTCAGTTCCTGGGCTTCGCCCAGCAGGCATTTCACCAGATTGTGCAGCAAGTCGCCCGGATGCGTTATCGATCGCGCGGACGTTTCGCGGCCAGCATGGTCATCCGTACGCCTTTTGGTGGTGGCGGCAAGACACCCGAGCTGCATTCCGATGCAATTGAAGCCATGTTTGTCCAGGCACACGGATTGAAGGTAGTCGCTCCGTCGACTCCATACGACGCCAAAGGTATGCTTCTTAGTGCCATTAATGACCCAGACCCCGTGCTCTTCTGTGAGCCTCTCCGTGGCTATCGCTTGTTTAAGGGCGAGGTGCCGTCCGGCCTTTACGAGAGCGACATTGGCAGGGCGAGCGTGGTTCGTGATGGCAGGGATGTAACCTTGGTCGCCTGGAGTGCTGCCGTCAACCTTGCGCTTCAAGCTGCCGATGCACTTTCGGCGGAAGGCATTCAAGCCACGGTAGTAGACGTCCGATCATTGCTGCCGCTGGATGTCGGCACCCTCATTCCAGCCGTCGAACGGACCGGTCGCTGCGTCGTGATTCACGAGGCACCGCTCACCGCAGGGTTTGGAGCGGAAATCGTCGCCACGCTCGCCAAGGAGGCCTTCTATTCTCTCCAGGCTCCGATCGAACGGGTGACAGCTCCGGACGCGCCCTATCCACTGTCCGCAGGTGAGCTCATGTACATTCCCAGCATCGATCGCGTTCTCGCTGCTGTGCGGCAGACGATGGACACTTAATGAGCAAACTGTATTTGTCGGTAAAAGGAGAAATTGATGCCGGAGGCTAACTCGGTTTCAGGGCTCTTTGACTTATCGAATAAGGTTGCCATCGTGACCGGTTCTGGCAGGGGCTTGGGTGCAGCAATTGCTCGTGGTCTCGTAGAAGCCGGTGCATCAGTCATGCTCTGTTCCCGAACCGAAGCTGAACTCGAGCGCACGAAAGCAGACATTGCGCGCAAGGGAAGAGGAAAGGTGGCGTCTATCGTTGCGGACACGAGCAATCGCGCCAGCTGCCAGCGCCTGGTCGATGCCACTGTTGCGGCCTTTGGGCGGTTGGATGTACTCGTGAACAATGCTGGTATCGACGCGATATCTCCAGCCGAAGAGTTGACAGACGAGGCATGGGACCGCGTGGTCGACACGAATCTTAAAGGCTACTTTATTTGCTCTCAGCTCGCAGCTCGACAGATGATCGCCCAACGCACTGGCGGCTCGATTATCAATAACTCCTCAATCTGCTCCGTTATCGGCGTCCATGGCCTTACGGTTTACTCGGCGACGAAAGGTGGGGTCAACCAACTCACGCGCGTGATGGCCGTGGAGTGGGCAAAACGTGGGATTCGCGTGAATGCATTTGCTCCGGGGTATTTCGAAAACATCATGCAGGATGCCACCGCGGAACACGATCGCACCGACAAACAGAAACAAGTGATCACGTTTACTCCGATGGGAAGACGAGGAAGACCCGAGGAATTGATCGGCCCTGTCGTCTTTCTTGCCTCGGATGCCTCGTCGTACGTCACCGGCGCAGTCCTGTTTGTCGACGGGGGGTATACAGCTCAATAGCGGCAGGATGGTCGACTGTAAAGTCACTGCCGTTTACTGCGTTCAAGCACAAACGAAATCGGCACCATCAGAAACAGGAGCACACGATGTCGGCACAGATTCTCGACTACATGCGCCGCCATGGCCATAAGAAAGTTGTCATGTGCAACGACGCAGATACCGGCCTGCGCGCAATCATCGCCATTCATTCGACGCAACTCGGGCCGGCCACCGGGGGCCTTCGCATGTGGCCGTACGCAACCGAAGATGAGGCAATCATCGACGCCTTGCGTCTCGCGCGTGGCATGACTTACAAGTACGCGGCGGCTGGAGTAAATCTCGGCGGTGGAAAAGCTGTCATCATCGGCGATCCGAAGCACGACAAAACTGAGGCGTTGTTTCGGGCCTTCGGGCGGTTCCTTGACCAATTAGGTGGCGAATACATGACGGGGGAAGATGTCGGAACCACGCTGGCTGACATGGAAACGATCTTCACCGAAACCAACTATGTTGTGACGCTGCCCGTGCATTGCGGTGGAGCGGGAGATATTGCTCCGGCGACAGCCCAGGGATGCGTGATGGCCACAAAGGCCTGCGCCAGGCGCGTTTGGGGCACGGATGTGCTCAAAGGCCGCAGGATCGCCCTGCAAGGGTTAGGGGCGGTGGGTTACAACGCTCTCCGTCTGCTTGTAAAGGAGGATGCTCAAGTCATAGTGACAGACGTTGATCCGCAAAAAGTCAAGGCTGCGGTTACGGAGTTTGACGTTTCCGCGGTGCCCCCGAGCGATATTTACCGCCAGGACGTGGACATTTTCGCGCCCTATGCCCTGGGGGCAGTGATCAACGACGAAACCATACCCCTGCTGCGAGCGAAAATCGTCGCCGGCTCTGCCAACAACATCTTTGCTGAAGACCGGCACGGAGATGAACTTGAACGACGTGGGATTGTCTATGCTGTCGACTATATTGCCAATTCCGGCGGTACGATCTTCGATACTGATCGCTTGCGCAAAGGCGGCTTTCAACCCGTTCGCGCCTGGGCGAATGTAAACAAGATCTATGAGCGCATCGAGGAGGTCTTTCGGTTAGCTGATCGTGACCACATTTCCTACTATGCCGCCGCTGATCGTCTTGCAGAGGAACGAATCGCCGCGATCAAGGCCGTCCGACTACTGGCCACAGCACCGCTCTCCCGTTAAAGGTGAGTGTTTGCGCCGGGTAGTCGAGCCATAGCAACCTTTGTTAAGCTTATTCGCCCGGATCGACTCTCATTCGGGCTCAGTTGAAAGCTCAGCATGTATCCGCGAACTTTTCACTACCATCGTGCCGCTTCGCTGGCAGAATCCGCATCCATCCTGGCGCAACTTGGCGAGGAAGCCAGACCGCTGGCAGGCGGGCAAAGCCTTATTCCTTTAATGAAGCTTCGTTTAGCCAATCCGCAGCATCTGGTGGATCTGAACTTCATCCCGAATACCTCCTATATTAAGGAGGGTGGGGGCGAGTTACGCTTTGGCGCCATGACTCGGCACGCCGAAATCGAAAACTCCGCACTGGCTATGACCATTCCAATCTTGCACGACTGCGCGGCCGGCATTGCCGATGTCCAAGTGCGAAATCGAGGTACCATCGGTGGATCCGTCGCCGAGGCCGATCCCAGCGGGGACTGGGCAGTCGCACTGGCAACCTTGGATTGTCAGATCGGCTGCATTGGCACAAACGGTGAGCGCAGCGTTTCGCTGGAGGACTTTGTCAAGGACGCTTACACCACGGTCCTGGAACCTGGCGAACTGGTAAAAGAGATCATTGTCACGATCCCGCCGAGAGGAAGTGGAGGCGCTTATCTTGCATCCAAGCGCGCAGCGCCGGTTTATGCCTCCGCCAGCGTCGCGGTGCAGCTCGCAATGGAGGGCGACGTCTGCAAGGCGGCAGCGATTGCGCTCGGTTGCGTAGGTCTGACTGCGATCAGGGCAAAAGACGCCGAGGGGGCGCTGCGTGGGCGAGCGGTTAACGAGAAAACTGTGACCGCCGCGATGGAGGCGGCCCGGAGCGCTGCGGATCCCCAATCCGACATGCGTGGTTCAGCTGACTACAAGCGAGCCTTAATCGCAGCCCTGGTAAAGCGGGCCGTTGAGATCGCTGTTCGCCGTGCTCGTGGAGAGCAGGTTGAGGTTGCCCCAATCTATGCCTGAAACCGTCGAAAAAGTTGCCATTCAGGTGAAAGTGAACGGCAAACAACGTTCGCTCTCCGTCGAGCCAAGAACTCTGCTCGTGGAAATGCTGCGTGAGCAACTCGACCTCACCGGGACACACGTGGGCTGCGACACGACCTACTGCGGTGCATGCACCATTCTGCTCAATGGAGCAGCGGTGAAGTCGTGCACCGTCCTTGCCGTGCAGGCGGATGGCGCTGAGATTACGACGGTTGAGGGTTTAGCGACGAATGCACAGTTCCACCCAATTCAGAAAGCGTTTGGGGACGCATACGGCTTGCAATGCGGATACTGCACTCCCGGCATCATGCTCTCCGCGCTGCAACTGTTGACACAAAACAAGCAGCCTACTGAAAAACAAATGCGCAAAGCTATTGCGGGGAATACATGCCGTTGTACGGGCTATCAAAATATATTCAAAGCGATCCAATTGGCGGCTCAGAACATGAAAGGTGCATAGGCATGGCAATTAAGCTGGATGGCTTTTTTGAAGTCTTGCGCAGTCCCCACGAAGTTTACGAGTTCCTCGTCGACCCGGCGAAGTTCGCACCTCTGCTCCCGGAATTTCGTGGAATGTCGGTCCAGGATGCGAATCATTTCACCGTCAAGGTAAGCGTCGGTGTTTCCCACATAAGAGGAGTCGCCGAAGTGAAAATGGAGCTGGCGCAGGACGAGCGCCCGAGACGAGCGCAGTATAAAGGGCAAGGGAGCGTAGCCGGGGGAACCGTGTCATTTACTGCGGGGTTCGATTTATCGCAAGTTGACGGCGGTGGCACAAAGGTCGCCTGGCAAGGCGAGGCGCAGGTCTTTGGAAGGCTGGCCTCGGTCGCAGGCGGACTGCTGGAGCCACTGGGCAAGAAAAACGTTAAGAAGTTGATTGATGGCTTGCAAGCGGCTTTAGTACAAGCTGAGGCTCAGATTAATCAGCAATCGCGGCCAAGTGAACAAAGCTCGGAAGTCCACTAATAGCCTCGGAGGCCTGGGGAGTGAGTTTGGAAGAAAAGCGAAATTGGGTGGGCAAAGCGGTGCCGCGCAAAGAAGAGAACCGCCTGCTCCGCGGACTGGGAAAATTTTCTGACGACATCAAGCTTCGCGAAATGCTGTATTTGAATTTTGTCCGCTCTCCATATGCGCACGCAAAAATTGTCAACGCCGACACGTCAGCTGCGGAAGCTTTACCCGGCGTTGTTTGTGCTCTGACAGGGGCTGAGATCGCCTCCCAGACCCAGCCGTTTATCGAGATCGGTCCCGAACCGTTCGCCAAGGTCAAGGATTATCCACTGGCTGTTTCCAAAGTGTGCTACCAGGGTGAGCCGGTGGCGGCGGTGGTCGCAGAATCAGCCGCCCTCGCGGAAGACGCCGCGGAATTGGTACAGGTCGACTACGAGCAGCTTGATCCCGTAGTTGATGCAGAGGACGCCCTCAGCAATCTCAGCATCCTGCATGACGAAGCTGGAACCAACCGCGTGTGGAACGGTGTCTTCGAATACGGCGACGTTGACAAGGCATTCAAAGAAGCCGCTTACGTCGTCAGCATCGATAAGATGCATTTTCACCGCTTCTCCAGTACGCCGCTGGAGAACAACGTAATCATTGCCGAATGGGACTCGAAGGATGATCGCATCTACTACTCATGTAACAATTCCTTCCCATCATTCGCGATCCAGTTTCTTGCCGCCCATCTGAACGTACACATTGACCGCATTCGCGTAGAGACCTTCGATATCGGGGGCAGCTTCGGCATAAAGATCACCAGCTATCCGCAGATGGCGGTTTGCGCGCTGGCTTCGAAGAAAGCCGGGGGGCGTCCGGTCAAGTGGGTCGAGACCCGTTCAGAGCACATGACGTCAAGTGCGCATGGAAATGAACGGACGTTCCGCGACACTCGTGTCGCGCTCGACAAAAATGGCGTGATTACGGCCGTTGCCTCGCAGCATATTGATGATTGCGGCGCCTATCCTCGCTATGAACCTCTGGGTTGCGTCATCTGGTCGCAGGTGTTTCCTGGAGTCTATCGATTTAAGAGCGCACGTATTGACTTCACTCAAGTAGTCACGAACAAGTGTCCGGTTGGTCCAAACCGCGGATATTCCCGCATGCAGCATCTCTGGTTCCTGGAGCGCGTGATAGACATCTGTGCTCATGAGTTGGGGATTGCCGCTGATGAAATGCGGCTCCGCAATTACATTCAGCCGCAGGAATTTCCCTACACCACCCCCAACGGATGCGTCTACGACTCTGGCAACTATCCCAAGATGCTCCAGGTAGCCAAGCAGCGAATCGGGTGGGATGAGTGGAAAAAGAAGCAGGCAGTGGCACGCAAGGAAGGCCGCCTGATTGGAATCGGCATTGGCACGACTCTGGACTCAGGCACCAACAATTTCGGGCAGTCGCAGATCGTGAATCCCGGGCTGCCATATTCGGGTAATTCTCAAGGCGCGAACTGCAAGCTGGACATCTACGGAGAAGTAGTTGTCGCAGTGGGCTCCTGCCCGCAAGGGCAAGGGCACGAAACAACCGCAGCGCAGGTCGTGGCTGATGTGCTGAACATTCACCCTGATCTCGTAACCGTGCGCACCGGTTTTGACACCGAACGCAACGTGCACACCGGATTTTCCGGTACCTATGCCAGCCAGTTTGCTGTTTCCGGCCTTTCCGCGGTACACGGCGCCGCCCAGAAGCTAAAGGCGGAAATGAAGCGGTTGGGAGCATTTGCGTTGCAGACGCACGAAGACGATCTTGAATTCGGAATGGGCACACAAGGTCCTGAGCTTCGCGCCGTAAGCACGGGAAAATCCATCAACTATTGGGGTCTTGCAAACCTGGTGAACGCCAACAGTGCAGCGCTGCCGCCGGAGCTGTATGAGGTCACTTTGAATTGCCGTTACATCTGGCGAGCGCCATTCAAAGTTCCCGACAAGCAGAAGAAGTACGGCAATCTCACACTGACTTACGCATCACAGCTCCACATCGCCGTGGTTGAGGTCGAACGCGACACGTTTATTCCCCGTATCCTTGACTATGTGGCCGTGGACGATTGCGGCACGGTGATCAATCCTCCCATTGTCGAAGGACAGGTCTATGGCGCGACAGCGCACGGAATTGGCGCGGCTTTGCTGGAAAATTGTGTGTACGACGCGGTCGGCAACATGCTCACAAGCACATTCAGCGACTACACCCCTATCACAGCGATGAATATGCCGATGGTCAAGTACGACCACCTTGAAACGCCTTCCCCTCATAGCTATAGCGGTGCGAAAGGAATGGGCGAAGGTGGCGCCGCCCCCTTGCATACCATCTCTGCTGCTTTGCAGGATGCGCTATTTGCAAACGGCGTGATCATCGACGATTCGTTCAATAATGCGGATCGACTATTCCGCGCCCTGGTAGCGAAGGAAGTCGCGCAGGCTGAAAAGTTGGTGAAGGTGGACAAGCGCATTTAGAGCTTTAACCGTGGTGTCACTAGGCGAAGTCGAAGGATCTCGCCCGCGAGTTGTTTGGGTACTTCTCGGTGCATGAAACGAGTCTGCATTGTCGGCTGCGGTGCGATCGGCAGTTTGTATGCCGCTCACCTGGCGCGGGTGGCTGAAGTGTTCGCGTTTGTCCGTCGCGAGGATCATGCTCGGGCGCTCGATCGTGAAGGCTTGACCGTATCCGGGCGCCATGAGTTTCATGTGAAGCTCAAGGCGACGACGCACGCGGACGAAATTCCGGATTGTGAGCTCGCAATCGTGGCAACCAAGGCTACCCAGGTGAAAGATTCGATCGCATGTGTGGGAAGACATTTTAACCAAGGAGCAGTGATTTCGGCGCAGAACGGACTTGGCAGCGAGGAAATCATCGCCCAGCACACGAGCGGGCAGGTCATTCGCGGTACAACATTCATGAGTGGCACTAAACATAGCGACACGCATGTGCAATACGAACTGGACACTGCTACCTGGCTCGGCCCGTTTGAGCCTCGCGGCACGCCGTATGCAGTCGTGCATGACGCCGCCGATCTGATTAAAGCGAGCGGCTTGAAAGCTGAGGCACTGGATGATGCGCGTCCAGCACAATGGTCCAAACTGATTTTCAACGCTTCGGTAAACGGAGTTTCGGCGTTGACAGGCTTGCCGCACTCACCTCATTTTTCAGATGAGGCGGGAATTTCCTCTTTGGGTCATCTTTTGCACGAGTTGATTGACGAGGGAAAGCGAGTCGCTGCTGCCGTGGGCGTGCAATTGCACGAAGATCCTTGGGAGATGAACAAGATCGGAGCGCAGACCAATCATCCCCCATCGATGTTGTACGATGTGCGTCGTCAGCTCCTAACCGAGGTGGATTTTCTGAGTGGTGCAATCGCCCGCGAAGCCCAACGTCTGGGTGTTCCGGCGCCGCTCCACGCCGCGGTTTATCGGCTGATCAAAGGCAAAGAAGCATCGTGGACTTATGAGGACGAGAACCGCCCGGTGCATAGTGGGTGAGAAGTGGGACGTACCTAATTGCTCAGAGGCAAGTTGTCTGCGTCGGCTTCCTTGGCTCAGGCTTGCGTCTAATTGTTAAGAGAGGTGTTTAGCGGATAACCATGGCCTGGCCGATCGATAAAGCAAAGTTGGATCGCGTGCGTTCGCTTATGAACGATCAGTCCCTCAGCGCCCTCGTCGTACGCGCTCCCGACAATATTGTTTATCTCACGAATTATTGGTGCATGAAAGGATACGACGCCGTTGTCTTTCCCCGTGAGGGCGAAGCCACCCTGATCGCGATTGAGCCCCAGATTGGAGATGCGGAGCGTAATTCGTGGACTAAAGACATCCGTTTATTCAAAAGCTACCACCCCAGCGACCCTCGCCCACCCCAGTACCGCGCGCTGGACATTGCATTGGAAGTTCTCAAGGAGCGCGGCCTGACGGAGAAAGTCGGAATTGAGTTGAATATGGGAACGCAAGCCTCCGATCGCATGGTGGGTGAGCCCACCACTCCCACTCAAATTTATTTCGACGCATTTGGCGAAGTTGCAGGCAAGGTTGTGGATGCCACGCCCTTACTGAACGAGGCTCGCGCCATCAAAACGTCCCAGGAAATCGAGCGCATGCGACTGGCTAATGAACTCGCTGCGCTGGCGATGGAGCATACTCGCGAACACATGCGCGCTGGCATGAAGGAAAGCGAAGTAGGCGGGATGTATGAAAGTTTCGTTCATGGTGTTGGTGTCGGTTACAAGGGCAAGGTAGAAATGGCCCGCGCTTTCACGCTGGTGTGGTCAGGGAAGGGAATTGCAACCTTCACTGCAACCGGTGACCGCCCGATCCAAAAAAATGAGCCAACCTTATTTGAGATTTGGGTCTGCGTGGACGGTTACTGGACAGACTTGACCAAGAACGCTTGTCCCGGCGAACTCACTCCAGAGTATCAGAAGCTCTTGGATCTGCTTCTGAAAGTATTTCATGAGGCGGTGTTACATGTCCGGGATGGCGCAAGTTTTCCAGAGCTGGATCGCTTGATTCGCGCGCGAATTGCGGAGGGCGGATACCCAGGGCAGCCTTCTCACCCGATTTGCCATGGCGTAGGAGCGCGGGCACACGAACCGCCCTATGCTCACCAGGCTGGAGGTGGGACGATGAAGAAGGGAATGGTGCTCGCCATCGAACCCGGCATTTACTGGCAGGGCGGTGGCGGCCTTCGGCTGGAGGACGATTTTCTAATCACCGACAGCGGCAACGAAAAGCTGTGTAGTTATCCCGACGATTTCCGGTTGGTATAAGCGTGCCTAAACCAGCATTGAAGCTCGAACCGAAACTGGCGGAGAAAATCCTCGCTGAAGTGCGCGAAGACGAGATCGTCGCGATGGCTTGCGATGTCATCAACATCCCCAGCCCAACCGGGGAAGAACTTGAAATGGCGCGATATATGCAGAATGCGTTGCGCCAACTTGGACTCAATGTTACGTGGCAGGAGGTTGAAGAGGGGCGCGCCAATGTTGTGGCACGATGGGTCGGTTGTGGTGGCGGAAAGAATCTAATGTTCAACGGCCACATGGATACTTCAAATACCGGCCGGGAAGAATTCCTCACCGGTATCGGCTACAAACCATCTGCTGTGCTGAAAGACGGATTCATTTATGGTCTCGGCATCTACAACATGAAGGGCGCGCTCGTTTGTTACACCCAGGCGCTTAAAGCTCTTCAGCGTTCCGGCATCAGGCTCAAAGGCGATGTGATCATCGCGGCGGTTGCGGGGGAGATCGAAAAGACGCAGTGGGGTGAATTTAAAGGCAAGGAGTACCGCGGCTACGGAACCGGGACTCACTATCTGGTAAATCACGGCGTGCTCCCGGACGAGTGTATTCTCGGCGAACCTACCGATATGAAGGTTGTGCCGGAGCACTTCGGTTCAATGTGGGTGCGCGTTGCATGCACCGGAAATTACGTGCACACCGCATTCTGTGAAGGCCGCGAAGAAATGAACTCAATCCGCCGTATGTACGAACTGATGGACACGATCATGAAATGGATTGCCAATTGGGAGAAGAATGCCTCGCATGGCGGCAAGAAGGCTCTCGTCAACATCGGTGGGATTCGCGGCGGCCATGCCTGGCGCGCCAGTCGCACTCCTGAAAAGACAGAATTGTTTCTAGATGTTCGTGTACCGCCAACCATTCCGATGACCGATGCCCGCCGAAATTTCCAGCAAATGTTTTCGGAACTGGAACGAAAGCATCCTGATTGGGGATTGGAATTCGAAACCTACGTCTCTGTCCCTGGGGCCCGCATTAACGAAGAGCACGAAATGATTAGAGCAATTGACGCCTGCCACGAGCAGATTATGGGCAAGCGACCGGAGCGCGAAGTGGTCACCTGGTGCTCCGACGCGAGTGTCCTCAGCCGCTATGGTATTGAAACCGTCAATTACGGCCCTTCCAGCGGCCCGCGCGATGCTGAGGGCGAAAAAGTTGCCATCAAAACTTTGGTGGATATAACGAAGATCTACGCGCTGGTCGCGACCGAATTGTGCGGAGTCCAATCCTAGGGCCAGGGGCCGAATTGCCAACCCAACAAGAAATCGAACGCCGCTACCGCAATATTCGTTCCAGCATGGAGCGTGAAAACCTTGACGCGCTGATTGTCTGCGGCAATCAATATGCGGGATTTGAAGGCGCGGTGCTGTATACCTCGGGGTTCGAAATCGTTCATCGCTACGTATACGTCGTCCTCCCCCTTGAAGGGGAACCCACCCTGGTCTTTCCTCGCGAGGCGCGCTGGATTGGCGACAAGACCAAGCCGTGGGTTAATGATCAGGTTTGGCCCGATATTCCCGGACAGTGGATCCGGCAACGCGCCGCCGAGCGAGCCTGGAAGCGCGTCGGCGTTTACGGGCTGAACTTTGTAATGGCGGTGCGCGATTATCGCGAAGTTGTGAATGCGCCCTTTGAATTGGTGCCCTTCGATGTCCAGTTCGACATGGCCCGCGCGGTCAAGAGTGAAGAGGAACTCGCAGAAATCCGCGATGCCATGGACATTATTCTGGACGGATTCTGGGCCATGGTTGCGGACTTTAGGCCAGGCAAAACCGAAGCGGAAATCATGGCTCCCGCAGTGGAAAGATTCTTTGCGCGCGGTGCTGGCCCGCGCATGATGAACATTCTGCTTTCCGGTACCAAGGGCGAAGCCGAAGCCTCCTTCAAGGTTCCTGCGCATCGAAAAGTTGAAAACGATGACCTCCTCCTCTACTCGCTGGAGATTACTGGCGCAGGGGGATATTGGGTAGAGTTTTCCCGGCCCCTGATAGGAGGGAAACTCAGTCCCAGAACCCAGGCCATGGCCGACGCCTACCCAGAGGCGCTGGAAGCAGCGCGGAAGCTAATGCGTGCCGGCGAGTTGGCCAGCAATGTTCACCGTGCGGTCGCCGACAGCTTTGCCAAGCACGGCTTTGCCCTCGGACATTTGTCGGGTCACAGCATCGGAGCCACGATGATCGAACATCCTGCGATCGGGGCAAACAGCAATGTTTCTTTACAGGAGAACATGATTTTCTCCTTGCATCCCCAGGTAGTCGACAAAGACGGCAAGGTCTGTCTCTATACTCAGGACACGTACCGCATCGGTAAGAGCGAAGGTGAATGTTTGGCCGACGTGGAGTGGAAGTTCTACCGCGGAGGAGAAACCGAAAATCCGAAAGCTAGAGCCGGAGGTCACGAGTAAGAAGTCGGAGGTTGGAAGTGAGGTTAGAAGTGAGAATTTAGCAGCCCAAACTACTGCTTTGACGTCAGCATCCTAACTTCTGCATTCTGACTTCTTCCTTCTGACTTCTTCCTTCTAAACTTCAGAGTTATGCGAATTTGCATCGTAGGTTGCGGAGCTGTGGGCAGCTTGTTTGCCGCGCATCTGGCCAAGGCCGGTGAAGCGGAGGTCTGGGCGTACGACGTGTGGAAGGAACACACGGCGGCTATTCGGCAATCCGGACTGCGGTTGTCAGGCGCCGATGAGTTCACAGTTCGCGTTAACGCCACCAGTGACCCCAAAGAACTGCCACGCTGCGATTACGGCATTGTCGCGACCAAAGCCATTCATACGAAAACAGCCATCGCGCAAGTCAGACATATCTTTGACGAGAACAGCGCCGTCTGTTCGGTGCAAAACGGAGTTGGCAACGAGGAGCTCATCGCCGAGCACGTCAAGTTTGTTATTCGTGGCACGACGTTTCCCGCTGGGCATCCGATCTCACCTGGGCACATCGGCTTCGATATCAAGGGTGACACGTGGCTCGGGCCTTTCGAGCCAACAAACACTCCTATGCAAAAAGTGGAGGAATTGGCCGGCTTGATGACACGCTCCGGGATGAAGACCTTTGCTCTCAAAGATGCGCGTGGGGCACAGTGGACCAAGCTGATTTTTAACGCGGCAACCAACCCTGTGGGCGCGCTCACATTGTTGCACCATGGTGCTGCTACGCGGTTCGGTCCGACTGGCGAACTCTTCAATCAGCTGATCGCGGAAGGCGAGGCGGTCGCGAGGAAGATCGGTATCGAACTGCACGACGATCCGCGGAATCTGGTACAGAAAGGGGCCAATGCTCCCGGCAAACACCGCGCCAGCATGCTGCAGGATGTCTTGGCTAAACGCCAGACCGAGGTTGATTTCATGAATGGCGCAATTGTGCACTGGGGCAGCAAAGTCGGCGTGCCGACTCCCTTGAATCACGCGCTTTGGGCGCTGATTAAGGGGCTCGAACATTCCTGGCAGGATCCAGCATAGTCGGTAACTAGGAGATTCATGGCAATTCCCTTCAACATTGGTGTTCTGCAACTCAGCATGGAGCCAGTGCGCGAGACGCTAGCGATGGCCAAGGCCTGCGAGGAAGCAGGATTCGATACGTTCTGGATCGCGGAAGCCTATCCCTGGTGGCGTAAGCATTCGTTCGAGGCGCGATCGTCAACCGCGATTTTGGCCATCATCGCGAACCAGACAAAGCGGATTCAACTCGGGTGGGGAATTATTTCTCCTTACACCCGCCATCCGGTGCAGATCGCCATGGAAGCCAGGGTCATGCAGGACCTGGCCGGTGACCGTTTTTTGCTAGGGCTCGGCGCTTCGAAAATCTTTATGAAAGAGATCGGAGAAGGCGAGGGCGAGAAAGTCGGGCCGGCAACTGTGATGCGCGAGAGCGTCGACATAATTAAGGGTGTGCTCCAGGGCGATGCTTTCGACTACAAAGGCAAAGTGTTTGCGGCGAGCGTTCCGCCATTAAAGGCAGAGGCGCATACCTCGCACGGCATTCCTCCGATCTACATCGCCGCGACCGGCCCGGTTTTGCAGAAGATGTCAGGTTCCCTCGGAGATGGCCTGCTGACCGCCAGCATCACAACTCCGGAGTTTGTTCGCTATTCCCGCAAGAATATGGAAGAAGGCGCGCGCAAGGCGGGGAAAGACCCTTCGCGGCTCGTCCTTGGTTCAGTGATTGTCGGAAGCATCAGCCGAGACTCCGCGAAGGGTAAGGAAGGCGCGCGTGAGCAGGCGGCTATGTATCTCGCCAACAAAGTGCAGAATATTGCTGCCTCGGCGGATGTGTTGCTGCAATGTGCAGGCTTAACCTTTGACGAGTTGCGCCCGGTTGCGGATGCGATGGAGAAAGGCGGACGCAAGGCAGCTGCAAAAGCCGTGAGCGACGAAATCCTGCGAAAGGTGTGTCCGATTGCGGGAACGCCCCCTGAATGCATACAGCAAATTGAGGTGTATCGCGATGCAGGGTGCACTCACATCATGCTTGAAATCTGGGGTGATGACCGGCTGGGCCAGGCGAAACTGTTTGGCGAGGCGGTCTTGCCACACTTTCGCCGAGCATAGTTCGCCTACGCTTTCACGGGGACCGTAAACTCGCGCACTACTTCGCGAAACTCTTCGTTGCTCAATAGTCCGCGCTTCGCGATGGCCCGCCGTTTCACTTCCGCCAGGATCGGGGCGCGCTGTTCAGGGGCGATTTGTAACCCCAGCTCTTTGCATTTCAGATCGATGCTATCCACGCCGCTCTTCTTCCCGAGCACAATTTTCCGCTCCGCATTGACCAGTTCGGACGAATACGGCTCGATTGCCTCCGGAATATGAAACTGGCTCGCCACTGCTCCGCTTTCGCGAACAAAAAGGTTGTCGCCTACTAGCGGCTTCCAGGCATCTAGCTTGTAACCGGCCGCTTTGGCGACTGCGGATGACACGTCGCGTGTTCTCGTGAGATCGAGCGCAACTGGCACGTCGTAGAGGCAGCGCAGTGCAAGAGCAGTCTCGCAGATGTCTGCATTGCCGGCGCGCTCCCCCATGCCATTAATCGTGCCCTGGATCCAGGTTGCACCGCCTCGCACAGCAGCCACAGCACAAGCCGTCGCCATTCCGAAATCGTTGTGCCCATGCCAATGCACCGGAACTGATGACCCAATCCAACCACAAACTTGCCCGACGAGAAATTCTGATGCCTCCGGTCCACACGCGCCGATCGTATCTACGACGACAATCTCTTTTGCTCCGGCATCCAGAACTGCGAGGTAGATCTTCTTCAGAAATTCGAGTTCGGTGCGCGTGCCGTCAACGGCAAAGAACGCCACCGTAATGTTGTTCTGGGCGGCGAATGAGACGGCATCCACTACTCGTTTCAGCACGTCCTCGCGTGACAGACTGTATGCTTTTAATTTCAGATCGCTCGTCGGAGCTTCAATTACAGAGGCCTTCAATCCCAACCGTAATAGCTCTTCGATGTCGCCTTTTACCGCTCGCGAGAATCCCCACAGTTCGGCTGTCAACTTTGCTTTCTGCATCAACTGAATGGCTTCGGCGTCTTCGGGGGCAACCCGCGGGAACCCGGCTTCAATCCGGCTTACCCCCAGTTCGTCGAGCTTGTGAGCAATCTCGAGTTTCTGCTGAGGTGAGAATACGACACCAACGGTTTGCTCGCCATCGCGCAAGGTCGTGTCGTAGAAGCGAATTTCTCGCTTCGGAAATTTCGCGCGCACCTCTTCCCGCCGGTTTAATTCACTGACCCAGATTTTGGAGTTGTTCATTCGATTTTCAGGAACCGCCTATGTTTGCACTCTGACTCTGCGGGCTCATGTCCCCGTCTGCTGTGTAGCCAAAGCCGCAGGCTTGTGGCCGTAGGCCTCTTCCCAGGAGATCACGCGGTTGCGCAAGACTCCGATCTCTTCAATTTCGCATTCCATCACGTCGCCGACTTTTAAATACCAGGCCTTCGGGTCCCCGCTGAATGCAGCTACTCCCGACACCGTGCCGGTCGAGACTACGTCACCCGCGCTATACCCCATGGGAGAATAGTGGGAGAGTATCTCGGGGATCTTCACCGACATCTTGCTTGAATGCGAACGCTGGCGCGGTCTCCCATTGACCCGCAGCTCCATCGCCAGGTTGTGTGGATCACGAATTTCGTCTGCCGTAACGATCCACGGCCCAAGCGGACAAAATGTATCGATGCCCTTACAAAAGCTGAATACTCCCGACTTCATTTCCTGGCGCTGAATGTCACGCGCCGTGATGTCGTTGAAAATTACGTATCCTCCGACATACTCCTCAGCCTCTTCAGGGGAGAAGTTTTTGCCGGATTTCTTCAGCACGATCGCCAGTTCTAACTCGTAGTCGAGCTCATGCGTAAGATGCTCGGGATAGACCACCGCTTCGTCATGCCCAATGATCGCGTCCACATTCTGAAAAAAGACGATCCAGGGAAGGACGGGATGCGAAAACCCAGCCTTCGTGGCTTCTTCATGATGCTCGTGGAAGTTTCCTGCAGTGTGAAGAAACTTCTTGGGAATTATGGGAGCCTTGAGAGTGACTGCCTCGGGGGCATACGAAATCACCTCGCCACTTGGTCCTACAGGATCGGCAACTTGCTGCGCGTGCAGAAGGGCTTTGCGAGCCGCCTCCAGGCTCGTGTCCCCACCCTCGAACAAAGCTCGCATGTTCGCCGGAACAATGGCGTCGGCGAGCCGGTAAAAAGCACTTTCATTCTCGATATCGCGCAAATACAAAGCAAACGCAGAGTTGAGGTCAGCAATCTGGCTATCGGCCGTCATAGCGCCGATGCGGGAACGCCGCGCGGGATCTTCAAAGGTGACGAGTCGCATATCTTACCTGGCAGTAGAAGTGTAGTGATTGTAGATGCGCCAAGGCAATACTTGCCAATCGTCGTGGCCACTCTTCGGTGCCATCTCAATCTTGCGCAAGAGTGGCAGGCCTGGACGAAGGCCTCGGTTTGCGATTATCCTCTCGGCTCATGAACCGACGAACGTTTCTTCAGGGCGCCTTGGCGGGTGCAGCGACCTTGGCCATTCCGCACGGTGTAACTGCCGATGACAGCGATCTCAGTCCAATCTGGCTGCAGATTGAAAAGCATCACGATGAGGCCGTCCAGCGCTTGCAGGAATGGATTCGGCAGCCTTCGATCGCGGCTGAAAACCGGGGTGTGACCGAGGGCTGCGATCTCACGATGCGTTTCCTCCGGGACGCTGGATTCGGTGAGGTCACGAAAATATCAACCGACGGGCAGCCCGGAATCTTCGCAAAATTCGACGCGGGCGCTCCCAAAACGCTCGGGCTTTATTTTATGTACGACGTAAAGCAAGTGGACCCCAGCGAGTGGTCCTCCCCTCCATGGGCTGCCGCCTTGGTCGACAAGCCCGGTGTCGGGACTGTTCTCGTCGGGCGAGGTGCCGTAAATCAAAAAGGGCCCGAGGCTTCCTTCATCGCCGCGCTTCATTCGATTCGTGCGGCAGGCCGAAAGCCGCCGGTCAATCTGGTGTTGGTGGCGGAAGGCGAAGAAGAAATCGGATCGCCGCATTTTCCCCAGATCGTGCGTCGGCCTGAGGTTATCGCCGCGCTGAGACCTTGCGTCGGAATCTTCATGCCATCCGCCGAGCAGGATCTTGATGGCATGGTCACAATGACGCTGGGTGCCAAGGGTGTCGTTGAACTCGAAATGGTCTCAAGCGGTGAGCGCTGGGGCCGCGGGCCGCGTCACGACATTCATTCCAGCAACAAGGCTCGCGTCGATAGTCCAGCATGGCATTTGGTTGAAGCGTTGGTTACTCTGGTCTCGGCTGACGGCAACGATCCCGCGATTGAAGGCTTCGCCGACAAAGCGCGGCCGCTTTCCGCGACGGAAAAATCCATGATTGCTACCGCCGCACAGCGCCTGAACGAAGGAGTGGCCAAGAAACAACTCGGCGTTGAGCATTGGGTTCACGATGTCAGCTGGCAAGAGGCGCTCGAACTGCTCATGTCCCGTCCCACCGTGAACATCGAGGGACTGGTAGGCGGCTACACCGGACCCGGCGGAAAGACCATCCTTCCTCATCGTGCGGTGGCCAAGATTGACATGCGCCTTGTCCCCGATATGAAAGCTACCGAAGCCTTGGCAGCGTTGAAGGCTCATCTTGCAAAACATGGGTTCAGCGATATTGAGGTCAACATGTCGGGTGGATACGACCCGCACAGCACGTCGGCGGATGCTGCACTGGTTCGCGCACAAGTCTCGGTTTATAAGCGCGACGGCATCGATCCCATCGTTCTGCCTCGAAGTGCTGGATCCTGGCCTGGTTATGTGTTTACCGACGAACCGCTGCACCTCGCAGCTGGCCACTTTGGACTCGGCCATGGCAGCGGGGCCCACGCGCCCGATGAATACTATGTAATCGAGTCGAAAAACGAAAAGGTACGGGGGATGGATGGCGCCGTGCGCTCCTTTGTCGAGTATCTTTACGAAGTGGCAAGAACGACGTAAGACCTGTTTTCTCAACTACGACCGCTGGCCGCCGTACTGAGCCTTCCAGCTTGCTCGATCGGTCGGCGGACATGAGCACCGATGCGATTCATAAATCGTGAAGAAGTCGCGAGACGCCTCACCTACGAAAAGTGCATCCCGATCGTTCGAGATGCGATGGTGGCATTCTCGAAAGGCGAAACCAAGCAGCTTCTACGTTCCATGATCCCGCTTTCCGAGGGCCGCTTTTTCGGAATTATGCCTGGCGCCATGGGCGAGCGTGGCACATTCGGCGCCAAGTTGATCAGCGTTTTCCATCAAAATTTTGCCCGCGGAGTGCCATCCCATCAGGGCCTCGTCATCCTGTTCGACCCTGAAAGCGGTGCCCCAGTTTGTGCAGTCGATGCCGGCGAGATTACAGCCATCCGCACCGCGGCAGCCAGCGCGGTCGCCACTGACGCACTGGGACGCCATGATGCGCACCAGCTCGCTCTGCTTGGCTATGGTCAGCAGGCGCGGACTCATGCACGTGCCATCCGCAAAGTTCGTGACATCCAATCCATCATCGTCTGGGGCCGTTCACGCGATCACGCCCGCGCCTTCGCGGATGAAATGCAGGCAGAACTGACAATTCCGGTCGCCATTGCCAGAAGTGTTGAAGAAGCAGTCGCCGAAACCGACATCGTCTGCACGCTTACGTCGTCGAGCGAGCCGATATTGAAAGGCCAGTGGGTCAGGCCAGGTACGCACCTCAACGTAGTTGGTTCCGGCTACGCAGGTGCGGCCGAGGTCGATAATGACCTCGTTGTCCGCTCTCGGTTCATTGCCGATAGTCGCGAGGGCGTACTGCAGCAAGGCGGAGAATTCTTGCGAGCCAAGACCGCTGGTTTAATCGGTGACGACCACATTGTCGGCGAGATCGGTCAGGTGTTGGCCGGCCAGATCCAAGGCCGCCGCTCGCGACAGGAAATTACCGTTTACAAATCCCTTGGCCACGTTGTTCAGGATTTGGCAACAGCCTGGGCGCTTTATTCCGAGGCAACGGCCTGAAACTGAGATACGGGCCAAGGACAAGACCGGGGACTTATCCCAGAGGCCGTGGATCGCGTTTAGATACCGAACCCGGCAGCGCAGATGGCCAGTTTCTGCGCAAATCCAAGCAAATTGGTGATATATTCCGTAACACGGGACGGTTATGAGCTCGCCCTACGGGTTGCAACTCACCGAAAACTGCCTCATCTGCAAGCTGCGGCACTCGGGCTTCTTCTGCGAACTTCCCAAAGACTCTCTCGAACAGTTGGAAAAAATAAAGTACGCCAGCGCTTTTCCACAGGGTGCGGTTTTATTCCTGGAGGGGCAACCAGCGCGTGGTGCCTACATCGTCTGCTCCGGGCGGGTGAAGCTTTCGACCACGTCCCGCGAAGGAAAGACGCTCATCCTGCGCATTGCACAGCCAGGCGAAGTCTTGGGTCTGCATGCAACCGTATCCGGCAAGCCGTATGAACTAACGGCAGAAACCCTCCAGCCCTGCCAGTTGGATTTCATCAAGCGTGACGATTTTTTGCGCTTCCTGCAGCATCACGCTGACGCTTGCCTGAACGCTGCCCAGCATCTCAGCCAGAATTGCCAGGATGCCTACGAGATGATCCGCTCCCTCGGACTTTCCCACTCCGTTTCCGAGAAAGTGGCACGCCTGTTACTCGAATGGGCCGCTGACGGCGAGAACACCAAAGAGGGCATTCGCATTAAAGTCTCCCTTACTCACGAGGAGATGGCCCAGTTGGTGGGTACGTCGCGTGAGACTGTAACCCGGGTGCTCGGAGAATTCCGCGAAAAACATCTGGCTCAACTCCGGGGATCCACATTGATGATCCAGAACAAAGCAGGTCTGGAAAAACTTATCGGCGCCTGAATCGTTCCCGGTTTGCAGTACACTCACCTTTCTTTCAACGACCAAAAATGTCTGATATCACTTTCATGTCTGCTGCATCGATGGCGGAACAGATCCGCGGGAGGAAGCTGTCGTCGGTAGAAGTTCTCGAGGCTTACCTGGCCCGAATCCAGCTACTGAATCCGCGGCTGAACACGTTTGTTCAAATCGACTACGACGGCGCTCTTTGCCAGGCACGCACCTTAGACGAAGCATCCACTCGCGGAATGACGGCAGGACCGTTGCAAGGAGTTCCCCTCAGCATCAAGAGCTCAATTTACGTCAAGGGGCTGCGCTGCGAGGCCGGAACCAGGCTTCGGGAAGGGCTGGTCGCCTCGCATGACGCTCCCCTGGTCGCCCGCCTGAAGAATGCTGGCGGGATCATCCTCGGCACAACCAATTGTCCCGAACTTCTCATGGCGTGGGAGACCGACAATCCACTCTACGGACGGACGAACAACCCCCTGGATTTGACGCGCACCCCCGGGGGGTCAAGCGGCGGTGAGGCGGCGGCGATCGCGAGTGGCTGCTCTGCCGGTGGAGTTGGTAGCGACGGTGGAGGTTCGGTTCGGGTTCCTGCACATTTCTGCGGCATTTGCGCTCTGAAGCCCACGCCCGGCCGCATACCCTCAACTGGTCACTTTCCGCCTTCCGCAGGGCCTTTTGCCTTGCTCGGCGTCGTCGGCCCCATGGCCCGCACAGTCGCGGACCTCAAAATATTGTTCGAGGTCATGCAAGGGCCTGACGAGGGCGATCCCTATGCGGCTCCCGTCCCAGTTCAATGGCCATCCTGGGAGCATCTGAAGCGATTACGGGTTGGCTATTTCGAAGATGATGGCCGTACTCCGGTGACGCCAGAGACACGTGCTGCAGTGCGACGCGCAGCGGACGTCTTGCAGCAGGCACGGCTTGATGTTCGGCCGTTTCGTCCCGAGGGTTTGGAGCAAGCCCGCCAACTTTGGTGGCAATTATTCGGGGTGGCTGGGGCGATATTGCTCGCCGACATGACAAAGGGGCGAGAATCTGATCTGGGCGCAATCTTTAAAGAATTCCAGCATTGGACGGCCACCGAACGCCCGCACAGTGCGCAGACTCTCTTGGAGACATGGATTCAGCGTGATGAGCTGCGCGCGAAGGTTCTTGCACAGATGCGCGACTTCCCGGTCCTGTTATGCCCCGTTGCTTCGATTCCGGCATTTCACCACGGCGAGCGCGGTTGGACGATTGACGGCAAAACTGTCCGATATCTCGATGCCTGGAGCTATTGCGAATGGTTCAACCTTCTGGGCATGCCAGCAGCCGTAGTGCCAGTCGGCAGGTCGCCGGAAGGATTGCCGATTGGTGTGCAGATCGCGGCGAGACCATGGGAAGAGGAGACCGCACTCACAATTGCCGAGATACTAGAGAAAGAATGCGGCGGATGGAGTCCGCCTCCGTCGCTTCAGTAATTTCTTTATACTATTTCGCCTTTTCGCAGAAACGATACCCTGTTGCGACACATAATTTAAGCCCCATGGGGTGTCGGGTAGCGTACTTTCATGCCAGCTAAAGCCTCTGCAAATCAGACTTTATTCTTTGCACTGGGCTTTCTCTTTATCTCGGCACTTTATCTCTACGCATTTCCTCAGCCCAACATCTTCTACGCCGTAATTGTCTTGTTGCACGCGCTCGTAGGACTGGTTGCCGCCGCGTTACTCCTTAGGTTTCTCTTCCGAAACTTTCGAGAAACAAGCACACTGGGTCGCGCGGGCTGGTTGCTAGTGACCGCTGGTGCGCTCATCGGAGTACTGCTGATCAAAACCGGCACGCCCCGGTCCCAAGGGAATGTTCTGTCTGCTCACATTTTGCTGTCGATTGCCGGAGCCGCAATCGTGCTCTCGGAATGGTCCCGCCTTCCCTTCAAACCGCTCGTGCGATGCGCACTTACGCTTCTCGTCCTCGCAACGCTCGGTTTTGCGGCCCACTATACCCGGCAATCCCGCTGGCACAATCGTGCCCGCATTGTGAATCCTTCCCTCCCTCCCGCCAGCATGAATGGCGAAGGCGACGGACCTGCAGGTCCATTCTTTCCCAGTTCTGCCCAAATAAACGGTGGCGAGAAAATTCCCAGCAAATTTTTCATGCAATCGGATTCCTGCAGGCGCTGCCACGAAGACATCTACAACCAGTGGTTCAGTTCGGCGCACCACTTTTCGTCGTTTAACAATCAGTGGTATCGCAAGAGCATTGAATACATGCAGGACACGATCGGCACGAAGCCTTCCAAGTGGTGCGGCGGATGCCACGACCCGGCTGTCCTCTACAGCGGCTTAATGGACACGCCGATCAAGCAGATCGTCCATCGTCCCGAGGCGCAAGCCGGCCTCGGCTGCATGATGTGTCATTCCATCGCCCATGTGAAAAGCACCATGGGTCAGGGCGATTTTTATCTCGAATACCCCAAGCTTCACGAACTTGCTGCCGCAAAAAATCCCGCCGTCCGTTGGGCGCACGATTTTCTTGTCCAGTTGAATCCTGAACCGCATCGCCGCGTGTTTCTCAAGCCTTTCATGCGAGATCAGACGGCGGAGTTCTGCTCCAGTTGTCATAAAGTTCATCTGGACGTCCCGGTAAACCACTATCGTTGGATTCGCGGCTTCAACGAATATGACAATTGGCAGGCGAGCGGCGTTTCAGGCCAGGGAGCGAGGTCTTTTTACTATCCCGCCAAGCCCGCGCAGTGTGCCGATTGCCACATGCCACTCACACGATCGAGTGATCAGGGCAATATCAATGGTTTCGTTCACTCCCATCGTTTTCCTGGCGCGAACACCGCCTTACCGACTGCGAATGAAGACAGTGAGCAACTGAAGATCACTGAAGATTTTCTTAAGAACAACATTCTGAGCGTGGACATCTTTGCGTTGTCTTCGGCGCGGACGGAATTGAAACCGGGGGCAATCAGCCAATCCGAGATGTCCACGAACTTTGCTGTGGGGGAAGAAGCAGAACAGATGATCAGTCCCGCGAACGACGGGGAACTGCTGCCTATCACTGCACCGCTCAACCGGATCCAGGCGATGGTTCGACGTGGCGATGACGTTCGCGTGGACGTCGTCGTCCGAACCAGAAAAATTGGCCACTTCTTCCCCGGCGGCACGGTCGATGCCTACGACACTTGGCTTGAGCTAAAAGGCACGGACGACAAGGCTCAGACCGTTTTCTGGAGCGGCATGGTTGAAGACAACGGAAAGGGCCCTGTCGAGAAGGGCGCGCATTTCTACCGCTCACTTCAGGTCGATGCCCACGCAAACCGCATCAACAAACGAAATGCCTGGGCTACTCGTGCCGTCGTGTATGTACACCTGATTCCGCCGGGTGCCGCTGACACTGTTCACTATCGCTTGCATATTCCTGACAGCGCCGGAAGCAAAATCACGCTTCATGCCCGGCTTTGCTATCGCAAGTTCGCCTGGTGGAACACGCAATTTTCATTCGCGGGAATGGTCGACCCAAGCCAGCCTCACGCTGAGGTCACCGCCGACTTCGACGACTCCAAGTACATTTTTGCCGCGTCGCTGAAAGGGGTCTCGGCGAAGCAGGAAGAAATTCCCGATCTTCCTATCGTTGCTCTTGCTGAAGATGAGGTGACGTTAGCGGTCGCCCCACGAAGTGCCCCGGCGGCACAACCCTCGCTCTACGTACATAAAAAGGACTGGGAGCGCTGGAACGACTATGGCATCGGCCTCTTGCTACAGGGTGACCTCAAAGGCGCCCAGGCCGCATTCGCAAAAGTCACCGAGGCCGATCCCGACAATCCGGACGGGTGGGTAAACATTGGTCGCGCCGCTATTCAGGAAGGCGACATGAATCGTGCCCGTACGGTGCTTGAGAAAGCGTTGTCGCTAAACCCGGACTTGGCGAGGGCGCATTTCTTTTATGCGAAAGTTCTGCGCAACGATGGGCACTACGACGACGCTGCTAATCACCTGCGCCGAGTCCTCGTTCAATACCCGCGCGATCGCGTGGCCTTGAACGATCTCGGCCGTATTCTGTTTCTTCAGCGCAGGTATGCTGAGGCGGTGGGCGTTCTTCGGTCGGTGCTCGCAATCGATCCGGAGGACCTGCAGGCCCATTACAACCTCATGCTCTGCTACGGCGGTCTCGGTGACGAGAAGCAGGCCCGCGAACATCAGATCCGGTATCTGCGTTTCAAAGCGGATGAGGCGTCACAGGCGATTACCGGCCCTTACCGTCAACTCAATCCCGAGGACAATAACGAGCGCCAGGCCGTTCATGAGCACGTTTCGGTACCGCTTTCTACCACAAACCACGTGGCGGCCCGCGCCCCCGTCCGCCGGGTCGAGCGAAGCTCGACTCACCCAAAGAGCAGCTCCAGTGCTGGAGAATCCGAGTGACCGCTAAGTCGACTCAAGCACAGCCTGTCTCCGGGCGCAGGAGATTCTTGTTATCACGGTGGCTCCGTAGCTCCATGTCTCTGTGGTTATTGATATTCGTTGCGCTCACCGCCTCGGCCCAGTCCATCACCTTCCGCGACATCACCGCGCAGACCGGCATTCATTTCGTTCATAACAATGGCGCATTCGGAAAGAGGTACCTTCCCGAGACCATGGGCCCGGGATGTGCCTTCATTGACTACGACAATGACGGCTGGCCCGACATCTTGCTGGTGAATGGCCAGGACTGGCCTGGTCACTCGAAGGGCTCCCCGACTACTCTGAAGCTCTACCACAACAATCACGATGGAACGTTCACCGACGTTACTCGGCAAGCAGGTCTTGCCATCCCAATGTTCGGCCTTGGCGTAGCGATCGGCGACTATGACAACGACGGTTACGACGACATCTTCATCACCGCTCTCGGCCAGAGTCACCTCTTTCACAACAACGGTAACGGCACGTTTACCGACGTAACCAAAGCCGCGGGATTGTGGGGGCATAACGAATTCTCGACGAGTGCAGCGTGGGTTGACTACGACCGCGACGGCAAACTCGACCTTGTCGTCGCGAATTATGTGCAGTGGTCAGTTGCCGGCGATCTTTACTGCACCTTGGATGGTGCGCACAAATCTTATTGCACGCCGGAATCTTACAAAGGGGCCTCCGCGCGCTTATGGCATAACCTGGGCAACGGCAAGTTCGAAGATGCGACCCAGAAAGCCGGCCTTTATGATCCGACTTCAAAGAGCTTGGGCGTTGCTATTCTGGATTACAACGGAGACGGTTGGCCCGACATTTTGCTGGCCAACGACACACAGCCCAACAAGCTCTATCTCAACAAGCATGATGGCACCTTCGAAGAGAAAGGCGTTTCAGCTGGAATCGCATTCAGCGAGGACGGTGTCGCGCGCGCCGGCATGGGCGTAGATGCGGCCGATTACGACCGCTCCGGCCATCCCAGCATCATCATCACGAACTTCGCCAACCAGATGCTCTCGCTTTATCACAATGAAGGGAACGGTTTGTTTGTGGACGAGGCTCCAACATCCGAGGTTGGCCACGCCACCCTGTTGACCCTGGGCTTTGGCTGTTTCTTCTTCGATTACGATAACGACGGCTGGCCGGACATCTTTGTTGCCGATGGACACATTGAAGACGCGATTGAGCGCGTGCAAAAGCGAGTTTCCTACGCTGAGCCGCCGCATGTGTTCCGCAACCTGGGCGGCGGAAAATTTCAGGAGGTGACGACTACTTTGGGTGCCGTCTTTGCTAGCCCTAAAGTCGCCCGCGGCGCAGCCTACGCCGACATCGACAACGACGGCGCGCTCGACATTCTGCTCACAACCAACGGGGGCCGAGCCTACCTGTTTCACAATGAAAATGGAACCAACCACAGCTTGCGCATCAAGCTCGTGGGAACGAAGTCCAATCGCGACGGCATCGGGGCCATAGTGCGAGTCACCTCCGGGGCTGATCACCAATGGCAGATGCTGCACAGCGGCTCAAGCTACCTCTCGCAAAGTGAACTCGTGCTGACCTTTGGACTGGGGAAGGCCGCCAAGGTGGATTCTATCGACGTGCATTGGCCGAGCGGTCAGGTTGACAGGCTCTCCGGTATTCCGGCTGGCCAGACGATCACCGTGCAGGAGGGTAAAGGAATCCTCGGGACAAGGGCCTACGGCAAGGGCTCGGACTAGGACAAAACAGCGCGCCGGCACGCATTGCAACTTGCCTCTGTGTACTCCGTGTCCTCTGTGGTTTACTAGTTTTTCGCATGCCCCAACGAAAGCTGCTCGTCCTCAGTGTCGTAATCGTTACGGCGTTTCTTTTCGCGATCGAACAGAATTCGCCACCGGCGGATAAGACGGCAGATGCTGCTCGCGTCAACAACATTGGCGCAGGCTACATGAACCAGCAGCTCTTTGAGAAAGCTCTCAAGAACTTTGAGGACGCCGCCCGGCTAGATCCAAATCTGCAGGTCGCCCGTGTGAATCAGGGGATCGCGCTGCTGAATCTGGGCCGGATTGAAGCCGCCAGATCAACTCTTGAGGAAGTGGTCAAGCGCGATCCTAACGATGCGCACGCCTGGGACAACTTAGGGTTGTTGTATAAGAACTCCGGCGACGCGGACGGTGCTATCACCGCCTTTCACCGAGCACTGGATGTGGGCGGAGATGACGCCGACACCTGGTATTTTCTTGGCTCGGTTTTTTCGCAGGCTAAGCAATATGACCGCGCGATCAACGCCTTCAATCGGGCATTGAAGCTGAATTCTTTCCACGCTTCCGCCGAGTTCGGCCTCTCCCGTGACTATCAGCAGTCGGGAGACCTTACCCGAGCCCGCGAACACCTTACCCGCTTTCAGTACATCACGCAAAACAAATTAGGCTCCCCGATCAGTCTGGCTTACGGCGAACAGGGCAAGTATTCCCTCGCCGAAGAATCCCTCGCCGCGCAGGCAAAGGTTCCTCCGCAAATTGCCGTGAAGTTCGTCGACGTCACGAAAAA
>DASPTU010000130.1:0-43911 GCA_035623255.1 Terriglobales bacterium
ACAGGAGCATCCTGAGTTTGACTCCACGGTCGGCGTGAGCGAAAATTAAGGCATCCTTCCGGTATGGGCCTGTGGCGCAGTTGGGAGCGCGCTTCCATGGCATGGAAGAGGTCGTCGGTTCGAACCCGACCAGGTCCACCAAATCCGCTATCCCCACCGTGTACATCCTGCAGGCGTAAGCCGTCCGCTATGCCTCATCCTGCACGAAGCGGTGACCATGCTTGCGTGCGATTGCAAGCACCCGTTCGATGTCGGCTACGGAAGGCGGGCTAGTCGGGGGAGGCGCTTCCGGCGCGAGCGGTATCCCCGCTTCCTCAAAGAACGCTCCAAGACCTGCAGTGGCGGTCACGAGGGTTCGCGCGTTTACGGTGCTGGCATTTCGAAATCCATGGATTTCATTGCTTGGCACCTGGATTGAGTCGCCGGCCGTGGCGGGGAACCATTCCAAACCTGCGGAGCTCGCGCGGGCGACCTCCAGCGCTCCTTCGAGGATGTAGAACGCCTCTTGATCGACGTGTTGGTGCGGCGGAACACCCGCGCCGGGCGGAATAACCACCTCCAACAAGCAGTAGTGCCCATCGGTTTCCGCCGGCGTCAAGATCCACTCCATGTAACCAGCCAGAACGACTATCCTCGAGCGTTCTCCGCGACGGCTCCTCTGAAGGGTTTCCCGCATGTTGATTGCCTCGTTCGCACCCATGGTGATCGCGCGTTTTCAGCCCGACTGGCATAGACAGAGCAGCGGCCGCCCTGGGGGGTGCGCGGACATTATATCTGTTCGTTTTTCGGCAGCCTGCTAGCGCGGGAGCGACAGTCAAGAGCTGGAAGTCCCATCGCTCGATTCAAGAATTGATCGACTCTCGCAAAGCGGGGGAGCGCGCCCCGGCGTAGCCGGGGAGGTCGTTGGTTCGAACCCGACCGGGTCCACCATTTCCATTACTAGTTTAGCGAGTGTTTCGGATAGGATTATCAGCCTAACGCTGTCACGTCCTCAGCGATTCTTCGTACGGCTTCCTCAATCCCACTGTCCAGTTCGCGCGAGATCTGAGCTCCAGGTTCGAATTGTAGAGCCTCAATTCCGTAGATCCGGAGGCGGGCGGGAAGCCGGTTCAGGACGCGGGACAATTCGACTGCTTCGGCCACGCCGAGGCCATGAGTGGAAGAAGTTCGAGTGGCGCGAGCACTCGCGAACCAGTTCTCCCACACATGCACAGTGCCAACTGGCGCGCCGGTCACGACGGCATCAACGATGATTACGTCTTGGTCGCCCGCCCATGCCTCCATGAGAGCTGCGGCATCACCCTCGCAGGTTTCCGCTCTTATGCCACACTTCCGGAGCGACTCGGCGACCAGGATTCCCGCCGCGTCATCACCTCGTCGAGAGTTCCCGTAGCCAATGACGAGCATGCTTCAGACCTTGACTTCCTCGCGATCGATCACCAATTTCAGAAAATGCGTGGCGCAGGAGATGCAAGGGTCGTAGCTGCGGATTGCCTGCTCGCATCTCCAAGTGGCTTCTTCGATGGGCCAGGTTGCAAGCTGCGCCGCATACTCGCGGAGATCATCTTCGATCCGCTTTTGATTTTGCGAGGTGGGCGGCACGATCTTGGCGGTGATGATCATTCCATTCTGATCCAAAGCGTAACGATGATAAAGAATGCCGCGTGGCGCCTCGGTGATTGCCTGGCCCATGCCAATGCGGTTGCTTACTTCGACTCGCGGAGTGGCTGGAGGCTCGTATTCGCGGATGACTCGCAACGCTTCAGCACAAGCGAACACAAGTTCGACAGCACGAACCACGATGCTGCGAAAAACATTTTTCACGGGCGGGCGTAGGTTGACATCGCTGGCAGCTTTGCGCGCCACCTCAGGCAGCTTGTCGAAGTTCAGGTTGAAGCGCGCGAGCGGACCGACCAGATACGAACCTCTGCCCCGCACCACAGATTGCAGGGCGTTGGAATGCTTGACGTGCAGCTCGACGAAGTGATCCTCGTACTCTGCGGTATCGATGTCCAGACCGCGGTTCGAGACCACGCGACCTTCGTTGAAGGGATACTCGTCGGGATGACGAAGCGCGACGAACTCATAGTCTTGCTCGAAGTTGGGGAACTCCAAGGCGGCCGTCCAGCGGACGGTTTCGAGCGACGCTTCGAGAGCCCATTCGAGATCGGCAACTAAGTCGCGCAATTGCTGCTTGCTGGGCACCTTGTAGAATCCTCCGACGGCAGCGGAGATGGGATGAATCTCTCGTCCACCAAGCAACTGCACAATACGATTGCCAATCTTCTTCAGCCGCAGCGCCTTTTCGACCACAGCCCGGTGGTCTTTAGCCATGGCGATTGCATCCGGGTAGCCGAGGAAATCGGGGGCGTGCAACATGTAGACATGCAGGGTGTGGCTCTCGATCCATTCGCCACAATAAAAGAGCCGACGAAGCAAGCGAACTTCGGGGCTGATCTGGATACCCAACGCTCGCTCAATGGCGTGCACCGCGCTCATCTGATAGGCGATCGGGCAGATGCCGCAGATGCGCGCCGTGATGTCTGGAGCCTCGGAGAAGTGACGGCCGCGAAGAAAAGCCTCAAAAAACCGTGGGGGCTCGTAGATCTTGAGCTTGACATCGGCGACGCGCTCTCCCACCAGCTTGATGTAGAGTGATCCCTCGCCTTCCACGCGGGCCAGGGTGTCAACACGAATTGTTTTTGCCACTCGCCCTGTCATGTCCGTTCACATTCCTCGCTGGCCTTGCGAAACTGCCACGCCCAGGCGTTGAAGCTGCGAAACGCACGGGCTACCTGACTATCAGCCTGGCCCAGAATGCGAAACTGGGCGGTCATGGAAGAAGTGTTGGGAGTCTCCATGGGCCCGTAACAACCGTAGCAGCCACGATCGTAACTCGGGCACAATGCTCCGCATCCGGCCTGAGTCACAGGCCCGAGGCAGGGAATGCCCCGGGCCACGGCGATACAGACGTTGGCTTTACGTTTGCATTCGATGCACACGCTATAGGAGGGAACATTAGGCTTGCGTCCGGCCAAGGTCGCAGTGATCAGCTCCAGCAGTTGATGTTTGTTAATCGGGCAACCGCGCAGCTCGAAGTCGACTGGAACGTGCTCGGCTATGGGAGTTGAGAGCTTCAGCGTGCTGATGAACTGAGGCGTAGCGTAAACGATGCGGATGAATTCGTCGACGTCCTTCCAGTTGCGCAGGGCCTGGATACCACCGGCGGTAGCGCAAGCGCCAATGGTGATCAGAGTCTTGCATTGCCGCCGCACTTCCTGAATGTGCTGAGCATCGTGGTGCGTGGTGATGGATCCTTCGACCAGGCCAATGTCGTAAGGGCCTTTCAACATGGCGCTGCTGGCTTCCGGAAAATAGGAAATCTCCACGGCTCCGGCAACGCCAAGGAGTTCATCCTCCGCGTCGAGCAGGCTTAATTGACAGCCGTCGCAGGACGCGAACTTGAAGACGCCGATTCTCGGTTTGTGTTTCTCAGAGCTCATACTTTTCCAACAGCAGGCTTACCTGCTCATAGCGGAAAACCGGGCCGTCCTTGCAGATGAAATGCGGCCCATACTGGCAATGTCCGCAAAAGCCGACTGCACACTTCATGTTGCGTTCCATGGAAAGATAAATATCGTCGCGGCTTAGACCGTGTCCTTCCAGCTCTCGTATCACAAAACGCATCATGATCTCGGGACCACAGACCATCGCTACTGAGCGTGCGGGTTGCAGCCTGGAATACTTGAACAGGGTGGTGACTACGCCAACGTGGCCGCGCCAACCCAGGCCTCCGTAATCGACGGTGACGAGTACCTGAGTTTCGGGGCTGCGAGCCCACTTCGCGAGCTCCTTGCGGTAGAGCAGGTCGCGAGGGCTGCGTCCACCGTAAAGAATGACCAGTCGCCCGTAATCTTTTCGATTTTGCAAAACCTGGTAGATGACCGGTCGCAGGGGAGCCAGACCAATGCCGCCGGCGACCACGACGACGTCCCGGCCTCTCGCGGCATCCACCGGCCAACCAGAACCGAACGGACCGCGGACGCCGACACTGCTGCCCGCTTTCTGGTTCACCAGGGAGTGAGTGGCTTGCCCGACCGAACGGACGGTGTAAACCAGGCGGTCGTGCAAGGCTGGGTCGCCACTGATGGAAATTGGCAGCTCACCAACGCCAAATACCCAGAGCATGCTGAATTGACCGGGCTGGAATGCGCTCGCCTTGATGGTGTCCTCGGGATCTAGCCTCAGGGTAAAGGTGTCCGGCGTCTCCTTGGATACTTCGTGAACCACGAACGGCTGCGGAAGCATGGGATCGATTTTGGGAGTCGTCGCCATAGTCAACGCTTGACTGCGTATACATCGAGCAACTGAAAGCGTGTCGCGTCGAGCCGTTGCTCTATGATGCGGGCGAAACGCTTGAGAACTTCGTACCCCAGGTCATGGTTTTCCTCACATTTGGTCCTTAGGCATTTTCCGTCGAGGGCGATAGCCCGAACTTCATCGATTGCCCGCGCATGAAACTTCCATTGATAAGGAGCCAGCAACCACGACCATCCTAGAATGTCCCCCACCTCGAGGGTTGAAATTATGATGGGTGAGTGTTGAGGTGCGCGAACTTCCAAGGCCACCTTGCCCGCTCGAATCAAATAGAAAGTATTCGCGGCATCTCCCTCCTTGAAAATATATGTACCCGGTTGGAATCGAACATTCGAAGCACAGCTCACCATCAGATTAGTGAAGCCGCCGTCGAGACCGGCAAAGAACGGATGCTCAGCAATGATGCGTTCAAGGGTTTCCATTCTTTCCTCCTTCGCGCATAGCCCGGACCTCTTCCGTAATATCAATGCCGACCGGGCACCATGTGATACAACGGCCGCAGCCAACGCACCCGGAAGTCCCGAACTGGTCGATCCACGAGGCGAGCTTGTGGGTCATCCACTGGCGATAACGGGCCTTGGCCGACGGTCGGACGCTGCCGCCGTGAATGTAAGAAAAATTCTGTGTGAAACAAGAATCCCATCGGCGCCAGCGCTCCGCGTGATCGCCGGTAATGTCAGTCACATCTTCAACCGAGGTGCAAAAACAAGTGGGGCAAACCATGGTGCAATTGGCACACGTCAGGCAACGGCTGGCGACGTTGTCCCAGCGCGGGTGCTCAAAGTTTTCGTAGAGGAGCTCTTTGACGCCAGACGTATTGATGCTACGCACCTGGTGTTTGGCCGCGGCATCCACTTTGGCAGCGGTATCTTGAAGATCTTGTTCCGTGGCGGGAGAGGTCTTTAATTCGGAGAGGATTCCATCGCCGCGGTCACTGCCCGCCGCTATTAGAAAACGATGGCCACTGGGGTCGAGCAGTTCGGTCAGGGCAAGGTCGAAGGCTTGAGAGACACGGGGCCCAGTTCCCATCGATGCGCAAAAACAAGTTTCCGCTGCTTGAGTACATTGGACGGCGATGATGAAGACTCCACCACGATGCCGGTTGTAGATCGGGTCATGGTATTTGTCTTCGAGCAGAACACGATCTTGCACCGCGATAGCGGCCAGCTCGCACGCACGAACCCCGAGGAACGCGCGCGGATGCTCCGGCTTATTTTCATTGTTCAGGATTCGGAATGTTGTGCCCTGGCGTTCCGCCTCCCAGAGCCGCACGTCGGCTGGATGCGTGTATTTTTTCCAGCTCTGAGGTCCGACCGCGTATCCGAAGAGAGCTTCGTCCGGCCGACGGTGCAGGCGGTAATGTCCCGGCTTCTGTTCGTCAGTCCATCCACGGGGAAGATCGTCGAATGACTCGATGTGGTCATAGACGATGGCTCCGTCGCGCAGCCTTGGGCCGATGACCTCGTAGCCTTTACGCGCCAGCAGTTCGATCAGCTTCCCCAGCTGATCCCCGCCGAGAATGTGTTCCGATCGCTGAGCCACGCGATGCTCTTGTTAAAACGTGCCGCTCACAACACCTGGCTGTAGCGTACCTTTTTTGGGTTTCGCTGACTGTGACGTGAAGCACACTTCTTCGAAGCAGATCAGGGCATATAACCGCTGCCTCGCAGGATTTTCCCGGGCCTGGCTCCCGTCATTTTTTCTTGTTCGATCACGGGTATTCCGTTGACGAGAACATAATCCATACCTTTCGACAGCTGATTTGGATTGTCAAAGGTGGCCACGTCGCGGATCGTTTGCGGATCGAAGATCACGATATCTGCCCACATTCCGGCCTTGAGCACTCCGCGATCGGTAAAGCGCATTCGCTGCGCGGGAAGAGCTGAAAATTTTCGGACCGCATCTTCCAGGGTCAGCTTTTTTTCGTCTTTCACGTATTTGCGCAAAATTCGCGGAAACGTGCCGTAAGCCCGCGGATGTGGATGCTCTTGTCCCAAAATGCCTTCGGGTGATGTGCCGGAGGAATCATTGTCAATCGATACCCAGGGCTGCTGCAGCGCCAGAACGACATCAGGTTCAGACATTCCAAAAACGGCGACGTCGGTCGCAGCCTCGTCTGCGATCAAGAGATCGAACAAGGCGTCCATCGGATCCTTGTTCCACATCTTTGCCACATCAGCCAGCGTTTTTCCCTGCAGCGGCAACAGCTCGGGGTTGTGCACTACGCCGATGAGCACCGACTCCGGCCCGGGAATCTCCTGCCATTCGTTGTCCCAATCGCGCGATGGTGTGAGCATGTCTTTTCGGATTCGGGAACGCATCGCGGGATCTTTGAGACGCTCAATGAGCTTTGCATCGCCGCCGTCATGTGCCCAGGGCGGAACAAACGCTGAGAATGAATTAAACCAGGCGGTGTAGGCGTAGGTGTCGGCGGTGACATCGATTCCTTGCGCGCGGGCAGAATTGATTTTGGCCACAATGTCGGGCATGTGTCCCCAATTCTCTTTGCCCGCGACTTTGATATGCCATATCTCGACCGGAATGTGAGCTTCGCGCCCTATGCGCAGGGCCTCGTCAATTGCGGAGAGCTCGGCGCTGCCTTCATTCCTCATGTGGGTGGCGTAAATGCCGCCAAACTTCGATGCCTCGCCGGCCAGCGCGATCAGTTCTTCGGTCTTGGCGTACGGAGCAGGCGCATATTCGAGGGAAGTCGAGACCCCGACGGCGCCATCGCGCATTGCGTGGTTAACAAGCTCCTTCATCTGAGCGAGCTGTTCGGGTGTAGGCTGCTTGTCGTCATCTCCTAACACCATCCGGCGAACTTGTGTAGCGCCGACGTAAGTTGCGAAATTGATTCCGATTCCCTGTTTCTCCACGCGTGCGAAATATTGACCCAGGGTTCGCCAGTCGGGATTGATGCGGTAGTGCTCGTAGGAGCCGCGATCGGCTTGAATGATCATGTCATTGAGCGGCGCGGCGGAACCACCTTCGCCGGTAACTTCTGTCGTGATGCCTTGATAAATCTTGGAGGGTAGTCGCGGGTCAACGAGAATAGTCAGCTCTGACTGTCCGAGCATGTCGATAAATCCCGGCGCAACCACTTTGTCGTGCGCATCGATAGTTTGTGTCCGCGGGGCGCCGCCAAGATTTCCGATGGTGGCGATCCGGCCGTCACGAATTCCAACATCCCCCGAATACCAGGGCGAACCAGTGCCGTCGACAATGCGGCCGTTGGTGATGACGATGTCGAAGTGCCTGGCCTGTGCGGCAATCCCGACAGAA
The DNA here is from genome assembly GCA_035623255.1 of Terriglobales bacterium. Taxonomy (GTDB): domain Bacteria; phylum Acidobacteriota; class Terriglobia; order Terriglobales; family Acidobacteriaceae; genus JAFAGX01. Next base: position 7,660 of record DASPTU010000130.1, read on the forward strand.
CACAGGAGGAGAAACAGGAAGTAAGCTCCAGTGCGTTTGATCATAGATTTCTAACTCGTGATACCTGCGGAAAGTGCGCGTGATGGTTTTCCATGCCAGTGCAAACCGATTCCGAGCACAATCCATATTGCAAGTGCCAACCATTCATATCCGGAGAAGTGCCCGGGAATGGCGGGAGTGATTTTCATCAGAATCATGAAAATACAGAGCACGAATCCAAGCGCGGCGACAAATTTTTGCCGTGTCGCGGGTCGCATCTGATAATAGGCCGCGCAGGCGGCAAGCCAGCCGACCGCCGAAGCCACCGAGCCGACTTCGCTGATCGGCACTAGAATTGAATCTCCCAGAAACATGCACACGGCCGTTGCAATGCCAATGCACAGCACTGCCATGGATGGCGTCTGATTGCGAGGATGGATCTGGGACACCGAGTGATCCACGAGGCCACGCCGTCCCATGGCGAAGAGCAGCCGGGTCGACGCTATAAAGTTGCCGTTAAAAACCTTGAACAGCGAAAGCATTGCCGCCGCGAGGATCAGGCTGACGATCCAGCGTGCGCCAACTGCGCTTTGAAAGGCAACCGCAGTCATGAATTTCTCGCTGGTGAGCTGTCGCCAGGGAGCGACATACGCGACGGCGGCGATCACGATCGTGTAAAACAGAATTCCGACCACAATTGCCATCCAGATGGCCTTGAAGAATCCGTTGCTGCGAAACTCCGGACTGGCCTCCTCTGCTCCCTTTGCAACAGATTCGTAGCCGGTCATGAAGTAGGGCACGATCTGTATGACCAGCAGCACAGAAATAAGCGGTGTATGAGTGAACAGTGGCGGAAAATTTGCCGGTGAACCTTTAGTAATGCCGAAACTGACAAAAATGACGAAAAGCGCCAACGTCCCGAAAGCAGCCCAATTCTGAAACGTAGCGCTGAGCCTGATTCCGCGATAATTCAGCAAAGTAATGGTCGCGGTCAGGGCGAGTCCGATGAACAAGTGCGGCAGATAGACAGGCCGATTACCAACTCTGTAGAGTTCGATCGAATCCAGTACCGGAAAAATATAGCCGGCGATCTTGCCGACCGCAATCGCTTCCCAAGGACAGACGATGAAGTAAGCGAGCACCATCATCCAGCCAGTGGCAAAGCTGACTGACTGCGGGAAAACTTTCGCGGTATATGCTACCTCGCCGGCGGCATCCGGCATTTGCGCGACCAGCTTGCCGTAGATGTAGCCAATCGGCAACAACAGCGCGCCGCCAATCGCGAATCCGAGAACAGCGCCAAGGACGCCGCCGCGCAGGAGCCAGTCGTCCATGATCACCAGCCAGCCGACGCCCACCATTGTCCCCCAACCCAGGGTGAAGTAATCAACGACGCGGAGTTTGCGGGCGAGTTCAACCATGGATCAGAAAAGGCAGAGAAGTTCGAAAAGCAGATTCGCAGCGAGCAGGGAAGTGATCTCGCCGTTGTCGTAAGGGGGAGAAACCTCGACCAGGTCGCATCCGATGATATTCAGGCCTTGCAGGCTGCGGACCAAGTCGAGAATCTGCGCACTGGAAAGGCCGCCAATCTGCGGCGTGCCGGTGCCTGGTGCGAATGCGGGATCCACGACGTCGATGTCCAAAGTGATGTATGTGGGTCGATCGCGGAGTTTGTTCAGGTGGCGTTTGACCGGTTCGACCCCATGTTGATGAAATTCCTCCGAAGTAATGATCTGAATGCGGTGTTTGCGCGCGAAATCGAAGTCACCATCGGAATAAACCTGTCCCCGCAACCCAACCTGCAGCGCATAGCCCTGCGCGATTAGCCCCTCTTCGACGGCATATTTCACCGGCGTGCCGTGGGAGTGTGGGCTGCCGAAATAACCGCTCCAAGTATCGCCGTGGGCATCAAGCTGAACGAATGCAACCGGGCCGAACTGCTTATGGATGGCCCGGAGAATGGGCAGAAGAACGGAGTGGTCGCCGCCGACGCAAACCGTGCGTGCCTTGGCGCGAAGCACGTCGCCAAGCTGTTTCGTGATGCGGTTGTAAGTATCGTCAATCGAAAGGGGATTGATCGATAAGTCGCCGAAATCCGCGATTCGCCATTTCGCAAACGGATTGACGTTGAGCACTGGATTCCAGGGCCGGATCATGGCCGACTGCACACGAATGTTGCGGGGTCCGAAACGGCTACCCGGGCGATAGGTTGTTCCGCCGTCGAACGGGATGCCGATGATTGCAATGTCAAGTTCTTCGGCGGTGGCGATGTGAGGCAACCGCATAAACGTCGGCACGCCGGAAAAGCGCGGGTAGACCAGCGCGTCAACCGGCTGTGGGTGCGGTCTCGCGCTCTTTTTGGGTTTCATTCAGGTGCGGCGAATTATAAAGCAAACCTGGGGAAATCGTGGGGAGTCCCAGCGGATGCACGAACGAGAAATGTTTTCAGCATGATTATCTCAATGACCGAGTTGAACTCCTCGGGAAGCTTGTCTCCCGGCGTCACGTCATGCCAAGGATGGATCATGGTTCGTACCCATATCGCAGAGTCCGCGCCCGTATGACAGAAGCGTGAAGGCAAGAAAAGGCGTAAGTCCATCATATTGTGGTGATGAATGGTGACTTGACCCACGTGTACGGCAGGAATAATGTCTTATTAACCTCGGGTGGGGTTATGTCCAAGGAAGCCAGTAAATATCTGAAGTTTGGTGGGGCGACGGCCGTCATCCTGGTGGCGCTGGGTTATTTAGCCTACACAGGGGTGCAGGAAAGTAAAAGCTATTACGTCACTATTAAAGAACTGCATGGTATGGGCGACAGTGCCTACACCAAGCGGCTTCGCGTGGCCGGCAACGTTCAACCGGGATCCATTAAACGGACGGGAACGAAAGTCGAATTCCTGCTAGTTGAGAATGATCAAGTCCTGCCGGTGGTTTATAGCGGCACGGAAGCTCCGCCCGACACTTTCAAAGACAACTCCCAGGCCTTGGCTGAAGGCAGCTTCGGGCGTGACGGGGTTTTTCATGCCAAACAGCTGCAGGCCAAGTGCGCGTCGAAGTACGCGCCGCAGCCCGGCGTGGGTACGCCTTCCAACAGCCCAGCCAAGAGTATGACGCAAGTGGAGACCAATACTTCCAGAGTTCCCAACTGATTCGATCTTGCTTTGGCTGTTTCACCTGTGACCTGTGCATCGAGCTAGCCGCTCGGGTAAACTCAGGTGCGAATAAGATTTCTTTTTGCTTGGTCCAGGTCTCTTGATGACTTCCACAACGTCGCTTCCCCGCGGCGGGCCCATCGTTGTTGTCACCAATCTGGTCAAGCAATTCGGACGCTTCGCGGCGCTCCGGGGGATTAGCGGCGAGTTTGCCGCGGGACGGCTCTACGCCATTCTCGGTGATAACGGGGCAGGGAAGACGACGCTGCTGCGGTCGTTAGCCGGGCTCAGTGCACCGACACGTGGAACAATCTCGATCATGGGCACAAACGATTTGCGCAGCATGGCCGCGAAGATCGGATACATGGCGCATCCCTCGTTGCTCTATGACGAACTTAGCGGCATGGAGAATTTGCGATATTTCGCACAGTTGTACGGGATTGGGGACGACGATCGCTGTCGAGAAGCAATTAGCGCCGTCAAGCTCGACCCCTCGTTGCAGCGGCCGGTCGGACAGTACTCACAAGGAATGCGGCAGCGCATGTCGCTTGCCCGGGCGCTTTTGAACGATCCCACGATCGTGCTGCTGGATGAGCCGTTTTCGAATGTCGATGTGCGGTCAGGCCGCGAAATGGTCCACTTGCTGCAGGGGCTTCGTGATCAGGGCAAGACGATTTTTGTAGTAACTCATCAAGCAGTTTTGCTCGAAAGTGCAGCCGATGAGTTCGTATGGATGGATACGGGAAAGATTGTGAACCGTACGCGGGATCTTAGCTTGGTGAACGCCCTATGAGCACCGGTGCCACACTCACGCGCGCAACGCTGGGAAAGGATCTCCGGCTGGAGTGGCGATCCAAAGATGCCATCAACTCGATGCTGTTTTTTGCGCTGCTGGTGGTGGTCATCTTCAGTTTCTCGTTCGATCCGACGGCGGAGGAGTCGCGGCGCATTGCCGGCGGACTGGTATGGGTTGCGTTCCTGTTTGCTGCGGTAGTGGCGTTGAACCAGACCTGGGCCCGGGAACTCCGCAATCAGGTGCTGGACGCGTACCGGGTTTCTCCCGCACCAGCGAATTCGCTGTTCCTGGCAAAAACAATCGGGAACTTCATTTTTGTTGCCGTGCTCGAAATGCTGATGACACCGGTGTTCATCGTTTTTTATAACCTGCGCGCAATCGGGCCGGCATATCAGTTAGTAGTCGTAGCGCTGCTGGGGACCTGGGCGCTGGTGGTGAACGGTACGTTTTTCGCGGCCATTTCCTTGCGTACACGCAGCCGCGAAATCATGTTGCCACTGTTGCTTTTTCCTATCTCGATTCCGTCGCTACTGGCAATGGTCCAAGCAACCAGTTCTATTTTGACGGGTGAATTCTCGGCGAAATTCTGGATCGTATTGCTTGCGGCCTACGATGTGGTATTTACTATGGCTAGCCTCTTCCTCTTTGAACTTGTGTTAAACGCGGAATGAAACGTGCATTTCCCATCCTTGCGATTCTAACGGCCGTACTATTGAGTTACGGGCTATATCAGGCCTTGGTAGTCGCGCCCACGGAAAGAACCATGGGTGACGTACAAAGAATCTTCTATTATCACGTGCCTTCAGCCTGGACCGCGGGCGTTCTGTTCTTTGTAAATTTCCTTGCATCAATTACATATCTCATATGGCGTAATAACAAGGCCGATGCATTGGCGGTCGCTTCGGCGGAAGTCGGGGTAGTTTTCTGCACCGTGGTTCTGGTGACCGGCCCGATCTGGGCCAAACCGGTGTGGGGCATTTGGTGGACCTGGGACCTGCGTCTGACGCTTACCCTGGTGCTGTGGCTGATCTATGTCAGCTACTTGCTTTTGCGGCGCTTTTCGACCAGCGGCCAGACGCCGGTGATCGCGGCCGTGCTGGCGATTTTCGGTACGCTCGATATCCCGCTGGTGTATTTCTCGATCTGGTTCTTCCGCACGCAGCATCCACAACCGGTCATCGGAGGGGGCGGGTCCATCGATCCGCGCATGCTGCACGCTTTTCTTGTGAACCTGATCGCGTTTACCTGCTTCGGGGCCCTGGTGTGCTGGTCGCGATATCGGCTGGAAGTAGTTCGGCGAGATGTCGAGGAGACGCAAGCCTTGGAGTCGCTGCTCGAACCGAGGAGTGCCCGATGAGTTATCTTTACGCGGCATACGTCATCACCTGGCTGATTCACATTGGCTATCTTGGGACCCTCGTCCGGCGGTATTCCCGACTTCGAAATGAGATGGAGGAGCTGAAACGGCAGCAGTGAGAGGAGTTTCCGCTCGGCATCTTCCTGCGCCCGACTTTGCATCTCACAACCGCAGGCGAGAGGCGGGGAGCGAAGGCTTGACAGCATATCGCTCAGATGTTTAAGTAATCACTTACCTTTGCGCGGAATTTTCTGCTTACAGAATTCGCAATCCGCATCGCGGGCGCGGGTCGAAATACCGTTCTTCTTCCTCTCCACGTGTAAGGAAATCCGGAGGATTTCTTGATACTGAATTGCTGTCGATATCGGAGTTCACGCACGGTTATAGCTGTCAGTACTGCAGTGGGTTTATTGGCCGCACTGGGCGGATTGATTTTAGTGGGTGGCTCGGTCGTAGGCACTGGCCATTTCCAGCAGGCCAATAACAGCGGCTCACGGGTTTCTGCAAGTGCAACCAAAACGACTTCAGTCCTGACTGCTTTCGGGCAGCTACCACTCTTTTTCGAGCTGAACCAAGGGCAAAGCGATCGAAGGGTAAAGTTCCTGGCCCGAGGCAGTTACTACGGACTGTTTTTGACCGCTGACTCGGCCGTGCTGAAGCTGCAAAAGCCGGGCGACGCTTCTGTGCTCTCTATGAAACTGTTACATGCAAGCCCAGGGGCGAGAGTGAGAGGAGAGAACGAGCTCCCGGGCAGGAGCAATTACTTCATTGGAAATGATCCTGCTAACTGGCGCCGCGATATCCCTCAGTTTGCGCAAGTGCGCTATGCCGAAGTTTATGAGGGGATTGATCTTGTCTTTTACGGAAATCGAGGACAGCTGGAATATGACTTCGAAGTGGCTCCCGGAGGGGACCCCGGGCGAGTGGCGTTGCAGCTGCGCGGCCCAAAGAGTGTGAGCGTTAATTCCGATGGCGATCTTGAGCTAGTAATGTCGGCTGGCAATGTCCGGTTGCGTGCTCCGCATGTTTACCAGGTCGTTGCGGGACGAGAACGCAAAGTTGAGGGCCGCTTCGAACTGCGGAGCAAGAACGAAGTTGGATTCGCGTTGGGGGAATACGATCGTAGGCGAACGCTGGTGATTGACCCTGTGTTGACCTATGCCACGTTCCTGGGCGGCAGCGGTGAAGAGGGTTGTTCGGTGATTCTGGGCACTCCCACCTCGCAATGCCCGGCTATCGCAGTCGATCCGGCGTCGAACGCCTACATCGCTGGCTCCACAACTTCGGCGGACTTTCCGTTGACTGCCACTTCGTTCCAGGGAGGATTACGCGGTACAGCGAATATCTTTGTCGCGAAATTGAACGCCGCGGCGAATACTCTGGTCTTTTCAACATACCTTGGGGGAAACGGGAAGGATTACACCGCCGGTGTCGGAGTTGACTCAGCCACAAATGTTATTCTTGGGGGCACCACAAGTTCGTCAAATTTTCCCACCAAGAACGCATTTCAGAATACCCGCACAAACGCCAATAATCACGTATTCGTGAGCAAGCTCGACCCCACTGGTCATACGTTGCTTTATTCCACGTATCTGGCAGGGAACGGCACAGACCTTGCTACCGGGTTAACGGTTGGGCAAAGCGATCAGAATGCGTATGTAGTCGGTACTACCACCTCGACCAACACGCCGAGTGCGACTTCCACATTTCCTGCGACGTTGGGTGCTTATCAGACTGCGCCGGCGAACGGATCGAGAATTCAATTCTTCATGAGCAAAGTCAACCCCAGCCTCTCCGGGGACTCGAGCCTGGCTTATTCCACATATTTCGGGGGAGGAAATCCTTCGACCGGCGTCGCACTGGGCGGTGGAATCGCTGTGGATGTGAATAACAACGTTTACATCACTGGCGGGACAAACTTCCTGAATGTAGGGACCCCTAACGATTTCCCGATTCTTAATGCCTACCAGGGATGCTTGGACAGTCCGCCAGCAACCACGACGTGTTCCTCGAGCGCCACAAATCCCGATGTTTTTGTCGCCGAATTCAATCCCAATGCCACGACCGGAGCTCAACTTCTGTATTCGACATATCTGGGTGGTACAGGAACGGACATTGGATACGGGATCGCGACTGACGGGACTAGCACATATGTGACTGGATCAACGAATTCGACCGATTTCCCAATTGCCGGGAGTGGTGTGTATCAAGACACCAATGGTGGCGGCACGGATGCCTTCCTGGCGAAGTTAGCGAATCCGGTGACAACGGGAAGTACGCCAGGATTGGTCACGCTGAGCTATTTCACGTATCTTGGCGGGTCGGGAACAGACGTAGGTTTAGCGGTTGCGGTCGACAGCATTCAGGGCGCGAGATTTACGGGTTGGACGAATTCCACCAACATCCCAAACAGCATAGTAGAACCAGCACAACCCAGCGGAAACCACGCATTCGCTGCCCGCATAGATACGACGGCTACGGCTCCAACTGCACCTGGTCACTATTTCACCTATTTGGGCGGATCAGGAACTGACTACGGCACCGGCATCGCGGTCGATCCGCAGACTGCGAGCTACGTAACGGGCGAGACGACCTCAACCACCTTCCTGCTAACCGCGGTCCCGCAGATTCCGCCCTTTCAACCGAATATTGCTGGCGGGACAGACGCTTTCATCGTTAAGCTGGGACCAACCCTGGCTTTCACCCTGACTGGTAATAGTTCTCCTCCCGTGGCGGGAGTAGGCAATCAGATCAGCTTCGCCTACACCATCACAAACACGGGCGACGCCGCCAGCAACGTGATTTTTACCGACAGCCTGCCATCTTCGGGGGCCTCCTTCACGTCAGCGACGGTGAGCTCTGGGAGCTGCGGGGGCGCCACGAGCAACCTCGTGAGCTGCACGATCGGAACTCTTAATGCGGGTGCGACCGCGACTGCGACGGTAGTTCTCACGCCTACTGCGAGCACTGTACCGTCCACGACCCCGCTGACCTTGGGAAATACGGGAAAGGTAACGGTAGAAGGATGTAGTTCCTGCAGCCAGTCATTGACTATCCCGGCGGTTGTTAACGATTACAACATCAGCATTTCACCGAAAACAGCTACGGTTCCAGCTGGTGTGCCGGCAACCTATACTGCAACGATTACGCCAACCGGAAGCGGTTTTCCCGAGAGCGTCGCGATTTCCTGCAGTTCGGGAGTACCCACGGGCGCGAGTTGCACTACGACCACCGGTACGATTCCAAACCTCAGCAACGGAGCGGTGAGCACCGTTTTGGTGATCAACACTACGGCGAGAGTAACTACCACAACCGAGTTGCGGCGATCTCTGCCGTTCTATGCGATGTGGTTACCAGTGCCGGGTCTGGCGATGCTGGGGGCCGGATTCAGAGGTTCGTGGAAACGACGTTTCTTGCTTGGATTTTTTGTTGCCGGATTCTGCTCGCTGATGATTTTTCAGGCAGGTTGCGGTGGTAAATCGAGCATTACCACGACCACCGGAACTCCCGCGGGGACCTATCTTGTGACGGTAACGGCCACGTCAGGCTCTGCAAGCCGAAACGCGACGGTCACGCTGGTGGTTCAGTAAGGAAGTGGCTCGGCGGGGACTTCACGCCCCAGCCGATAACCGCTGATGATTCTTGCGATCGGCAATGCCATATTGCCTGATTTTGTATAGCAGAGCCTTGTAGCTGATCTTCAACAATACCGCAGCTTGTTTGCGGTTCCAATTCGTCTGGTCGAGAGCCTTGGCAATGGCTTCAGCCTCGGCTTCGTCTTTGGCGCTCCGAGCTAAAGACTTCAGGCCGCCAGCGCTGCTGCCATTGCTCGAGTTCTGGGCCGCAGGCTCGAATTGCGCACCGCTGCCGTCGCTCTTCGGCTTCAAGTCGTTGATGGCCAGTTTCTCATCCCCCAGAACCAGATATCGCTTAACGAAATTGCTCAGTTCGCGGAGATTGCCCGGCCATGAATAAGCCACGCAAGCTTCCAGCATTTCGGGAGTGATTGGCAGCGGTGGACGCGCGTAGCGCTCTGACTGATGCGCCATGAAATGCTTGAGCAAAATTGGAATTTCTTCCTTGCGTTCGCGCAGCGGAGGGACATGTAGTGTGAAGGCATTCAATCGATAGTAGAGATCTTCACGAAGCTGCTTCGTCGCAAGCGCCTCGGGGATGTTGATGTTTGTCGCAGCCAGGATGCGCACGTCGGCTTTGATGACTGAGCGGCTGCCCAAGCGGGAGAATTGCCCGTCCTGCAGGATGTGCAGCAGCTTGGCCTGCAGGCTGGTGGGCATCTCACCGATTTCATCGAGAAGGATTGTGCCCTTGTTGCACAGCTCGAACTTGCCCGGCTTGGGGTGATTCGCACCGGTGAAAGCCCCGGCTTCGTAGCCGAACAATTCACTTTCCAGCAGATCGGCTGGAACGGCGGCGCAGTTCACCTTCAGGAATGTCCGGTGGGCGCGGGGTGAAAGCTTGTGAATGAGGCGCGCCATGACTTCCTTCCCCGTGCCGCTTTCACCCAGCATCAACACCGGGATATCGACGTTGGCGACCAAAGCCGCTTCGGATCGTAGTTTTCGCATTACGGGGCTGGCGGCAACAAAGAAAACATCGTCGGCGAGTTCCTCGACTTCGCCCGGATAGTTTTGCTGGTTGGCGCCAAGGCACTGATCGATGACCGCGTCCAGTTCCGCTTTCTGGAAAGGTTTGGTGAGGTAATCGTAAGCACCCAGGCGCATTGCCTGCACCACTTTGCGTGTATCGCCCACGCACGAAAGCATGATTACCTTTATTCCAGGCTCGGTTTGGCGGAGTTTTTCAAGCGCCTGCAAACCATCAATTCCGGGCATGAGCAGGTCGAGCAGAACCAGGTCTGGGCGCAAACCTTTCTGTACCCGTTCCAAAGCTTCCTCGCCGTTGCTGGCGGTTTCCACTTTGTAGTCGTCGACTTCCAGCAATGTGCGAATGTAGCGCAGCATCCCTGGCTCGTCGTCGACCAGCAGAATATTGGCCTTATGTTTCATTTATTGTTCCCTTGTTGGACTACAACTGGAGGTTTAAGGGGGACGATAAAGGAAAACTTGCAGCCCGCGCCTGGCTCACTCTCAACCCAGATCTTGCCACCCATGCTGCCGACCAAGCGGCGCGCGATGGCTAAGCCCAGTCCCATGCCGGACTGGTGCTCATTCTGCGGCAAGCGGAAGAAGTCGTCGAATACTTCGATGTGATATTCGGCTGGGATTCCAGGGCCGGTATCTGCGACGCTAATCTTGACGGAGTTCGGCCCGACGACTGCCTGGCGGCGCCGCTCCGTAAGGACGCCGGGCTGATTTACGTTGCGCCGGTCCCACATGTATGGTTCGGCATGGAGCCAAACCGTGCCACCTGAGGGCGTAAACTTGGCTGCGTTCTCCAAAAGGTTCGACACCACGCGTTGCAGTTTGGCCGTATCAAAGGCGAATTCCACCAGCTTTGGGTTGGGAAGAAAATAGAGCGCGAGACCTTTCTCCTGAAACGTGTGCGACCAAAGGCGGCAGACTTCGGAGAGGCAGGCGTTCAAGTCGCTCTTCTCGAAACGCATCTTCACTTCCGCAGTTTCGAGCGCGCTAAAGCTGAGAAAATCCTGGATGAAATGTTGCAGCCGTTTTCCACTCGAATTCATATCGCGCAGCACTTCGCGCTGCCGCTCGTTGAGCGGACCCAACTTCTCGCTCTGCAGCAGTTCGACGTATCCGTTCAGGATGGCCAAGGGGGTCTTCAGGTCGTGAGCGGCAGAAGCCAGAGCGTTCGTAGTGCGGAGGTAGCGTTCTCTGAGCTGGGTGTAATGCTGTAAAAGTTCTTGACTGCAGGCCGGGTCGGGGCACACTAACTCGCCTTCAGGCTTGGCCGGGCAAAGGTCGGCATCATTCGCCTTGGATCCAGCCTGGGGGAGGAACGTGTTTTCAGGCACCACTGCCATCGCAGAAAAGTAACGGGCGGTTCAGTTGTCGAGGGAGGAAAGAAAGAGAGTACAAGACCTGGATTGATGCTATGACACGGCTTTGGAGGTGTCAACGAAAAATGAAGGAAGTTGCCCATGATGGGCAAAAGTATGCAGTCGAAAGTACTTATTAGCTGCAAAAGAGGCCTTTACTTTGTGTCAAATCCGATGGCAGTTCTTGACCGTAAGTCATGTATTTGCATTGGGATTAGCTGAGAGAACGCACAACTTCTGGGGTTATCCTCAGATAGCCGGGTATGGCGGCGACCCACATTTGGCCCAGAATGTGCGGCAAAAGCCGGTTTGTTCTAGAACTGAGAACCTTCTTGGGCGCATCGAGGAACCAAACCGAACGACGAAAATGGCAGCGTTTACCCTTGGCGATTCCTATTTTTGTGCGGAGTAAGGATGGAAACGACCGGGAGCTACTGGAATTTGCCACCGCTTTGAACGTTTCTGCGGGAGGAGCCCTGGTTGTGGTAAGGCGTTCTTTGCCGCTTTCCGCACAGGTTCTGCTGGAAATCCCCAGCGCTCCATTGCTCTCGGGCACGAAACTGCCGAGATCATCCCGGAACCTGCAGGCCAAGACGGTCTGGACGACCTACCAGAACGGTTATCAGCTGTCGGGCGTAAAGTTCTCGCATGCTTTACTCAGTTCCGCCTCGAACCGCGCGTCCCGAAGAGGGAAACTTGTTTCTTCCCTGTGAAAAGATTTTCCCTTGAAAAATCCGGACCATGAGAGCTTTTTCCACCTCCTGCTCTGTTGCTGGTCGAGATAACAGCACAATCGCAATCTTCTGAAAGCAAAGTCCCTAGGTCCCAGATCTGGCGAGCTAGGCCGCACCGTCCGGGCTTTGGCTTTTGGGGTGCTGCGTTTCAGTGTGGGTACAGGAGTAACGGCGGTAATGCCACTTCAAACAGCCAATTCGTTTAGCTCTCTCGTGCAGTCGTTAGGGGAATTCCCACCCGAGGCCGTAGTTTTTGGTAATTCGGAGGCGATGCAGACGCTGCGCGCCCGCATGGACAAGGTATCCAGTGCCAATGTCCCGGTGCTGATTCACGGGGAAAGCGGCACTGGCAAGGACATCATCGCGCGCATGATTCATGCGCAATCGCCCTGGAAGAGCGGGCCCTTCGTGAAAGTAAACTGCCCCGCCATCCCAGGGACGCTTCTGGAGAGCGAGTTATTCGGGTATGAGAAGGGCGCATTCACCGGGGCTTATGGTTCGAAACCGGGGCGTGTAGAGTTGGCTCACCGTGGCACGCTGTTCCTGGATGAGATATCAGAGTTGGACCTAGCGCTGCAATCGAAGCTGTTGCAGTTGCTTCAGGATGGACAGTTTTGCCGGATCGGTGCGCAGGAAGATAAAAAAGTCGAAGTTCGGGTGGTGTGCGCGACCAACCGCAACCTTGAACATGAGATCGAGAGCGGCAGTTTCCGGCAGGACTTGTTCTATCGAATCAACGTGGTGAATCTGCACTTGCCCCCGTTGCGGGAACGGCGCGGCGACGTCGAAGGCCTGGTCAATTACTTCCTCGATTACTACAACCGAAAGTACAACTGCAAGGCGAAACCTTTTTCCACCGACCTGCTAGGCGTGCTCCAGAAATATCACTGGCCGGGAAACATTCGTGAGCTGGAAAACCTGATGAAGCGGTATGTCATCCTCGGCAGCGAGGACGTGATCAGCAGCGATCTTCTGGTTCGCCGTGAACAGGATTTCTTCAGCCCCGAAATTAATCTGGACGGCCCGATTTCGCTAAAGAAATTGACGAGACAGGCTACGCGGGAACTTGAGCGAAAGGTGATTCTCAAAGTGCTGCAGGCGCATCACTGGAACCGCAAACAGGCGGCGCGCGCTTTGAGCATCAGTTATCGCGCGCTTCTATACAAGATTCGAGACGCAGGATTGCCGGCGAATCGGTCCGGAAAACGCCCGCCCGAAGCTCCCCCGGCGAGTCAAGGTGTTGCCGCTGACTAATCTCCGGGTAGCCAGCGTTCACCTCCGCAACACAGCTTTGCGGTATGCCGCTACGTTGCGGTTGTGTTCCTCCAGCGTGTGCGCGAAACGGTGGTGGCCGTTGCCGTTGCTAACGAAATAAAAATAATCGGTGACGGCGGGATGCATCGCGGCCTCTAACGAACTCCGCCCTGGATTGCCGATTGGTCCCGGAGGAAGACCGGGATGGCGATAGGTGTTGTAGGCCGAATTTAGTTCCATGTCTGTGTGATGAAGCGCGCCGGAGTAGCTTCCCCGTAGAAGCTCAGCGTAGATGACGCTGGGGTCGGCTTGCAGAGGAATCCTCTTCTCCATCCTGTTGTAATAAACACTTGCCACGAGTGGTCGCTCATCCGGTACTGCGGTTTCTTTCTCTACGATGGAGGCCATCGTGACCGTGCTTTCGATGTCGGCGCTCAAACCGATCTCATGAGCCACTTGCCGGAATTGCTTGACCATCGCTGCCGCGATCTCTTCCACACTTTGTGTACGTGTGAACTCGTAGGTGTTCGGAAAAAGGTAACCTTCCAGAGTCTTGGCATTCGGAGCCAGATCGGCGATCAAAGGCGTGTCGCTGGTGGCGACCTTCAGGAAATCCTGGGCGGAGCCCAGGCCTGCCTCCTGAACGGCTTCAGAGATATCAAAAATGTTGTAGCCCTCCGGGATCACGACGGTGTGAACGTAGACGTCGCCGCGCACTAGCCGGTTGTGAACATCAATCACGTTTGCGTCTTTTTCAAAGAGATACTCACCGGCCTTGAGAGAATGGGCGCGGTTAAGGTAAGTCCAGATGATGAACGCTTCGTCGCTGCGAATAACACCCGAAGATTTCAGTTCATGGGCGATCCGACGAGTCGAATAGCCAGGGTGCAGGAGGACGAACCTCTGTCCTGGCGGCGTGACGAGTGTGAGAAGGGCCCAAGCAAACCATCCGCCGACCGTAAGAATAAGTAACAAAAATGTTGTAGCAAGGATTCGCACTGCCTTTAGTTTAGATGAGTGCTGTTGAACCGCTGTTAGTCGTAGGTAGGTAGCCGTTGGTCACTGGGAATTGGACCTAGCATCCATCCAACTCTGCAGAATGAGCACGGCCGCCAAGCGATCGACGACCTGGCCACGACGCTTGACCGACATGTCGGTTTCGCGCAGGACCCGGTTGGCCTGGGCGGAGGTCAGCCGTTCATCCCACAGGTGCACCGGAAGCTGAAAGCGATTGCGCAAATCCTCCGCAAAGCGCTGCATCCTCTCGGCTTGAGTGCCTTCACTGCCGCTCATGCGCAAGGGGTAGCCGACAACCAGTTCTCTGACATCGTGCTTCCGAATAACATTGTCCAACTGCTCGAAATCGGCGCGCTTGTTGCTTCTGCGGATGGTTTCAATCCCCTGGGCCGTGATGCCAAGAGGATCGGAGATGGCCAGACCAATCGTTTTTGAGCCGACATCCAAACCTAGAATGCGCTTTGGTTGAGGCACACCGCTTCCAAGGTACACGGTCAATTATAGGCTCCGCAGAAGTACGCGAGTGTCTGTAAATTGAAAGCGGGTTCGTGTGACCACAACACAAGCGACTGATCTTAAATGACTTAAATTGTATGTAGCAGAATTCTCTGCGGGGCGGCAGTGCAAATTGCCTTTGGCCGCCCGTTTCGATAGACTAGTCACGTAGTTCCTCTGGTTCCCTACGCCTCTAGGCGGTCCCTGATGCCAAGTAGCGACTGCAATTTCCACATAGGCGACAAGGTGGTTTACCCCAATCACGGGGTCGGAGTTATCGAGCAGATCAGCAGCCGGACCATCGGTCAGACCGTCGAGAAGTTCTACCTGTTGAAGATTAAATCCAGCAGTCTGAAGGTGATGGTGCCGTTTCACAGCGTTGTGGCCGTTGGTCTGAGACGGGTCATCAGGAACGGCGAAATACAGAAGATTATGGAGTTTCTCGAGGATGGCACTTGCGACAACAACGCGGACTGGAAGGATCGCTTTAGAGAGAACTCTGATCGCATGCGGACCGGCTCGTTGTTGGAGGTGGCGGCTGTACTGAAAGGATTACTCCTGCTTAACCAGTCGAAGCCGCTCTCCTTTCGAGAAAAGAAGATGCTGGAGAGGGCCCGTTATCTGCTGGTCAGCGAGTTGGCTATGGCGCGCAATTGCGAAGAAATTGCCATCGAAGAATTGCTTACGAAAGCCCTTTCCCGGTCAGGACTCCGCTTTCCCGAAGCGACCGAATTCGCATCCTGAGTATTCCATCACGTGAAATCTTTGCTTGGGGACGGGGGCAGCAACGACAGGCCACGCCGTGCAAACACAAGGTTTATAATCCCAAAAAGCATGACCGAGCACATCAAGAAAAAACTTCAGGACGAGATCAACTCCCTGGAGCACGAACTAAGCCACGAACTCCCCAAAGAACTAAAGCGAGCCATCGCTTTAGGTGATCTGAGCGAGAACGCTGAGTATCACATGGCGAAGCAGCGGCAGGAGTTTGTCAAGGCGCGACTGCGTCAGTTGGGCCGTCGCCTCGCGGATCTCTCGCTGATCAACATGAACAACATCCCCAGAGACAAAGTCGGTCTCGGATCGACAGTCAAGGTTTACGACAACGGGAAGGACGAGGAAGTGGAATACAAGCTGGTCACAAGCGAGGAGTCGGATGTGGCAGCCGGCCGGATTTCCACGACATCTCCGATCGGCCGTGCGCTGCTGAACAAAAAAGTCGGAGACACTGCGACTGTGGTCACTCCAAACGGCAAGCGTGAATTGGAAGTCCTAGGCCTGACCACGATCCACGACGAAGCCGAGGTCTGATGGCAGGGACCTGGACCAGCGCATTCGGGAGGGCCTGTGGGGTCTTGCTGGATGCCATAGTTCGCTGGCTTGCCTTGGCGCGAATCAATCCCAACTTTCTGACTTTTCTCGGGCTGGTCGTCAATACGATTGCGGCGGTTTTATTCGGCTACGCCAACGCGGACAATCAGGCCCGCTTATTTCGCTACGCAGGGCTTGTAATCATTGCATCTGGTTTCTTTGATCTGGTGGATGGCCGCGTCGCGCGAGCTACCAATCGCGTGACCCGATTTGGCGGATTTTTCGATTCGGTTATCGATCGTTACAGTGACGCATCTCAATTCTTCGGTCTGCTGGTGTTCTACGCTCGTGGCGAACGGTTTGCATATGTGGTGTTGACGGCGTTCGTCATGGTGAGCGCGATCATGGTCAGTTACACGCGTGCTCGCGCGGAATCCCTGATTGGTTCCTGCCGGGTGGGATTTCTCGAGCGTCCGGAGCGCCTGGTGCTTGTAATCATTGGAGCTCTCTTCAACCGCATGGCTCCAGTACTGTGGATCATCGCCGTTTTGTCGACAATTACAGTGATTCACCGTGTGCGCTATACCTGGACGCGGACGGAATTGGTGGACCGAGCGGCAAGTAACGGGCAAGCGGCATAGACACACTTCCCGCATTGGGAATTTTCGACCGCAGCTTCTTTGAAGATCAGGACTTCATTGAATCTCCGAGCAATACAAGGGTTCGAGTTCCTCGCCCTTTTGCGAATTCTTCCGCTTCAACCCACGACTTGCCAACCTGCTATTCTGTCCGCTCGACTGCAACGCGGAGGAGAATTTGCCGGCTGAACCTGTCCTTCTTGTCCATGGCGGCGCGTGGGCGATTCCAGACGACATGGTGGAGGCCCATCTCAACGGCGTGCGCAACGCGATTGCCGCAGGATGGAACGTGCTGAGCAGTGGTGGAACCGCTCTGGATGCCATCGAGGAAGCGGTGGTGGTGATGGAAGATGATGAATCCTTCGATGCCGGGCGCGGCAGCTTTCTCAACCGGGATGGCAGGGTACAACTCGATGCGCTGATCATGGACGGGGCCACGTTGCGAGCAGGTGGCGTCGGCTGCGTTGAGCATCTGCGAAATCCGGTTCGCGCGGCACGCAAGATACTCAGCGAAAGTCCGCACGTGTATTTTGTTGCCGAGGGCGCGGAGAAGTTCGCGGCCCAGCATGGCATCCCGCTTTGTAAAAACCAAGATCTCGTGATTCCAAGGGAAGTGCAGCGCTTACGCGAATTTCAGGCCCATGCGGGGGAGGGGAAGGTAAATCTGTTTGCACCTGTAATCTCCCACGATACCGTCGGGGCGGTGGCGCTGGACCGCGATGGGAATATTGCGGCGGCAACCTCGACGGGTGGCACCCTCAATAAGGCGCCGGGTCGATTAGGCGACTCTTCCCTTATCGGGTGCGGTTGCTATGCGGATAACAAAAGCGCCGCGGTCTCGACGACCGGTTGGGGTGAGCCGATCATGAAGTTAGTGCTTGCGAAGTGGGCGGCTGATCGAGTTGCGGCCGGCAACCTGCCGGAATGGGTAGCGGCGGAGGCAATCAATTATCTGCAAGCTCGTGTGGGTGGGCATGGGGGAATCATTCTGCTCGACGGGCGAGGACGCTTTGGGATCGCACACAACACGCCGCGCATGGCGTGGGCGTTCAAGACGGCGAACGAAGAAAGCTCAGGGATCGCTCACAACCCCTGATGCCGCTTACTAAGCCTATTCTCCCTAGTGATTTAGCTTGATTTCCCACTACACACTGCGGTAAAACCAGCCGTTTGAATCTTCATAGAGCCGTGTTTTCGCGCTGAGGCCTGCCGACGGGATCTCATTGGCCGGTCGTCCTCTGGTCAACTGCATGGGAAGCCTCCCAGGGAGAACGTTGATGAAACGATTCAAGCTGATCTGCTTTCTGGTCTCGCTGTTCTTTGCGTCCTATGTTTTCGCTCAGAGCATTGCGACGGGTGACTTGCACGTAACCGTGAAGGATCCAAGTGGAAAGTTGGTGACTGACGCAAGAGTAGACGCGAGTGATCCTGCCAAGGGACTGGAACGCATAGGAACAGGAAACGGGCAGGGAGAATATCGAGTGCTCGCTTTGCCTCCCGGTACTTATAAGGTCACAGTGGAAGCCTCCGGCTTCGCAAAGCTTGAGACAGGGAACGTGACAGTCACGGTGGGGCAGGTTGTCGACTTGCCGTTGAATCTCTCCCTGGCTGGAGCGAAGGAAGTTGTCAATGTTAGTTCCTCGGCCGAGCTGGTGGAAACCGAACGAAGCTCGACCACTGACACGGTGGAGCAGCGCAGCATTGACGATCTTCCCATTAACGGCCGCAATTACATTAATTTCACACTGACTGATTCACAGGTGGTTCGCGACAACGCTCCCAACATCGGGGCCGCACCAACATCCGGTCTGAATATGAGTGGGCAGCGCGCTCGATCCAACCTTGTCAACGTTGATGGTGCAGATGCTACTGACAACTCGACCAACGGTGTGCGCTCGACGGTTTCGCAGGAAGCTGTCCAGGAGTTTCAGATCATCACAAACGGTTACGCGCCCGAGTTTGGAAGAGCTGCCGGAGGCGTAGTTAATATCATTACGCGGTCGGGATCGAATGACTTTCACGGGGATGTTTTCGGTTATCTCCGGAACCGGAATTTTCAAGCCACGAATCCGTTCAGCACCGTACCGAATCCAGCCTACACACGAGTGCAGGCGGGCGTGGCATTTGGCGGGCCGATCAAGAAAGACAAAACCTACTACTTTTTTTCTTACGAGATCACGAGGCGTCATGAGACAGGATTTGCGACTCTCGGGCAAGGCGGATTGGGATATTGGGGACTCGAGAACTTCGATGCCACCAACATCTTTGCGCCCGGGCTGGTGCCGCCGGGAACATTCAACATTCAAGTGACCCCGCAGCAGGCGCAATTCTTGAGCACCCCTGGAATTCCCGCGGCCCTGCTGCAAGAGTACGCGTTTCTTGCCGGAGCCAGTTCCGGGGTCGGGCTCAACGGCAAATACCCGGCTGCGTTTGGGTTGCTGGTCGGAACCCCGGGCGGGCCACCAATTCCTACGAATGGAACCAGTCCCCTGGCTCAATTCGCGAGCTCCTGTAATCCCGGCAACACTCTGTGCAATGGCTTGCCAGGAGCTTTCCAGACTTTGAATTCTCAGGTGGGGAACTTTCCAGTATTTGAGGGCACCAGCTTGTATTCACTTCGCCTGGATCACAACTTGAGCGAGCGAAACCGAATCATGCTGCGCACCAACGTCAGCCCGAGCACGATAACGGGAATCGAAGTCAACGGCGAGAACCAGACCTTCGGGCAGAACGCTCATTCGCGGACGTCGGAACAAACCTATCGCGATGCGGCTGGAGAAGCGCAGGACACGTGGACCATCGGCAACAACAAAGTCAACGAATTTCGCTTTCAATATGCGCGTCGCGGGTTGCTTTACAACTATTCGAGTGCTGCGGGCGGCTCCGACGTTGCCGTAAATATTCCGGGCTTCGGATACTTTGGACGCGAGCCGTACTCTTACATTCAACGTACGGAACAGCGCTATCAGTTCACCGACAATTTTTCCTGGAGCATCGGGCGTCACGACACCAAGTTTGGCGTCGATTTCAACTACATCCCTATCACCGCAACTTTCACGGTGAATTACGGGGGCGTTTATAGTTTTGGCGCCTTGACCAACAGCCAGGTGCTGGGGTCGGCTTTCTCAGCGCTACCGCCAGCACTGCAGCAACTGGTTCCGGGTTTTAATGCCGTACAGGCATACGGACTCGGGGTCCCACAGACGCTGGTCCAGGGAATCGGCAATCCGCACGACAGCTTCTCGAACAAGCCGCTGGGATTATTCTGGCAGGATTCGTGGCGACTACGTTCGAATCTGACGTTGAATTACGGCGTTCGCTACGACGTCGAATTCCCGCCGCAGCTTGCCTCGCCTGACCCGCTGGCCCTGGCAGCTTACAACAGCCTTGGCCTGCAAAAAGGAATTCAGACCGATACCAATAATGTTCAGCCCCGCGTTGGTTTGGCCTGGGATCCTAAGGGTGATGGCAAGAATGTCATTCGGGCTTCGTACGGAATCTTCTACGACCACCCTTTGCTCGGCCTGTATTTCCTCGGCGACGCCTCTGACGGATCGAAAAGCGGGCAATTGTTGTTTGCAGGCGGAACACCGTGTGCGCCCGGTCCGGTTAATTTGAATCCGGCGAATCTGAACGCAACCAATATTTTTCAGGGAATCTTGACGGTGCCCAGCTGTTTGCCGGGCGTGCCCGGCTACCAATCCAGTGGCCAGCGGTTCGACCCGGATCCGTTTACCACGCCTTCACCTAACAATCCCGGGCTCTTTGTAAATCAAAATTACCTTAATCCTGCGACATTCTTCCCTCTGGCGTTTCAGCCGTTCGGCTATCCGCAGGCCAAGAATTTCGTTTATGCTTACTCGCAACAGGCGAATTTCACGATCGAACATGATTTCGGCCATGATTTTGCTTTGAGCCTGGCTTACAACTTCAATGGCGGACGGCATCTGAACCGTCCAATTAACGCCAATACGACGCGTGGCGACTTCCTGGTGAAGAATTGGCAAGCAGCGGTTGCGGCCGGGGCTGCCCTGCCCACTGACAACCCCTTGAGCGTCGGCTCAGGAGCTCTCCCATGCGGCGCCGGGCCTGGCGGGCCGTGGGTTTCTGCAGCACTCGTAAACTTCTTCCGGCCTTCCGGGCTGAATCCAGCAATTGCTGGAGCCCTGCTCACGACACCCGCTGCGCCCTGCGTAGCGGAAGCCAAGCAACTTCTGCAGGCTGAGGGCCTGAGCACTGCCTGCAACCCCGCGACTTTAGCGGGGTGTGTTCCATTTAGCGACATGGTGGCCAACTACTCGAACGGGAGCTCGAATTACAGCGGTTTTTCTGCGAACCTCCGCAAGCGGTTTGGCAGCCACTATCAATTGCTGGCGTCATACACATATTCGCACGCCATTGATGATTCCACCGACCTGCAAGCACCGCTTTCCCCACAGGACAGCTATTACGCCAGTCTCGAGCGATCCAGCTCACTTTTCGACCAGCGCCATCGTTTTGTATTCAGCGGGGTATATCAAAGCGGCAGGGTCGGCGGGAGTGGCATTGGAAGCAAGCTGCTGAGCAACTGGACAGTGGCGCCGATTCTTGATATTGCGTCCGGGCGGCCGTTCAACATTCTCACGGGGGTTGCGGACAATTTCCAGTTCTCGCCTGACACCGGTCGTC
This sequence comes from Terriglobales bacterium, assembly GCA_035623255.1. Lineage (GTDB taxonomy): Bacteria > Acidobacteriota > Terriglobia > Terriglobales > Acidobacteriaceae > JAFAGX01. The sequence continues at coordinate 29,040 of DASPTU010000130.1, forward strand.
CGAATGTCGTCCCATCGGGAACTGCGCCGACGCCGTGCGGTCCGGCCATTCCCTCGAAGTTCTCACCGACGGGCTTTTTCCAGGAACCCTGCTACGCGATCTTTGCGGCCGGCGGTACTCCGACATTGCTTTCCCTTGACGGCACTCTAGGCCGCAATGCGGGTTTTCAACCCTGGACCGTTTTCAATGATCTTCGCATTGCGCGCCGCCTCTACTTTGGTGAACGTGTGAACCTGGACTTGATTGCTGATATGTTCAACATTGCTAACCGATTCAACGTTTCAGCCGTCAATCAGTTATTCACGGCTGCGGGCCAGCCGACGGCGGCGTATGATCCGCGACAGTTCCAATTCGCCATGAAAGTGAACTGGTAGCAACGCAGGTTGACGGAAACCGCGAACCAGAGGTGGAAAGATGTATCTTCGGACGCTCCTTTTCCTGCTCTTGATGCTGTGTCATCCTGGTTTGCTGACGGCTCAGAGTACGGCTGAGAGCGGACCCGCCTCCCAGTTGCCGAACTACACGGCGGACGGCCAACTGGTATTTCCGGCAAATTATCGCGAATGGATTTATCTGAGCTCGGGTGTCGACATGAGCTACTTTCAGAACCCAACGGCCATGGGACACTCCATGTTCGATACTGTGTTTGTTAACCCGCAGGCCTACAGATCATTTCTGCAGACCGGTACCTGGCCTGATAAGACCATGCTGGTGCTGGAGGTCCGGGTTGCAGGCAGCAATGCGTCCATCAACAAGAGCGGCCACTTCCAGACCACTGAACTGATGGGGCGAGAAGTTCACGTAAAGGATGAGTCACGCTTCTCCGACAAGTGGGCGTTTTTCGGCTTCGACGACAAAGATACGGCCAAGATGGTTCCTAAAGAGGCTGCCTGCTACTCATGCCACGAGCAGCATGGAGCTGTGGACACGACTTTTGTGCAGTTCTATCCAACCCTGATCGATATCGCCAAGCACAAGGGCACGTTGAGTGCGAACTATCTGAAGGACGAAGCGGGGCACGCCGAAGCGAAGAAGAAGAAGTAATTTGCACGCCGCGCAGCCTTCCTCCAAGTTTCGCCGGAAGCGTCCAGGATTTTCCGCGTAAAATAGAAAGCGTGCGGCGAGTTTACTTCGATAACAACGCGACGACTCCGCTTCTACCTGAGGTCTTCGAGGCAATGCGGCCTTATTTCTCGGAGCACTTCGGAAACGCCTCTTCCATTCACCATCACGGGCAGGAAACGCGCGCGGCGGTGGAACGTGCCCGGGAGTCGGTGGCTGCGCTGATCGCGTGCAAGCCATCAGAGGTCGTACTTACCAGCGGCGGCACAGAAGCCGACAATCTGGCTGTTTTCGGCGTGGTTCAGAAAGGTGATCACGTAATTTCCTCGACCGTCGAACACCATGCGGTGTTGAATTCCTGCAGGCACCTGCAGTCGATTGGTTGTGATGTGACCTATGTGCCGGTAAATGGGCGAGGATTGATCGATCCAGATGATGTGCGCCGGGCGTTGCGTCCCAATACGAAGCTCATCACGATCATGACTGCGAACAACGAAACCGGTGTTCTGCAGCCGGTCGAGGGCATTGGCAAAATCGCGGCCGAAGCTGATATTTACTTTCATACAGACGCGGCACAGGCCACGGGGAAGGTCCCAGTCGACGTGAAGCGCATAGGATGCAACATGCTTTCGCTATCGGGACACAAAATGCACGGGCCACAAGGGATCGGTGCTCTGTTCGTTCGCAAAGGAGCACGTGTGCAACCCATGCTTTGGGGCGGAAGCCATGAACGGTCACGCCGCGCAGGAACTGAGAACGTACCTGGAATTGTTGGCCTGGGTCGGGCGTCAGAGCTGGCGAAGATCGCGTTAGAGCGGGACCAGCCTGCGCGCATGGCTGAGATGCGTGATCAGCTCGAAAACAGGATTTTGGCAGATGTGAAGGGCACTCGGGTGAACGGGCAAGGGGCGCCCCGCGTGCCGAACACTTCCAACATCCTTTTCGATGGCATCGAAGGGGAAGCGCTGGTGATCGCGCTCGATCTGAAGGGACTAGCGGTTTCTACCGGCGCGGCGTGTTCCTCCGGGGCGATTGAACCTTCTCATGTTCTCACCGCAATGGGGTTGGCTCCGGACTGTGCTCGCGCCAGCATTCGCTTCAGCCTGGGAAAGCAGAACACGAATGAAGACGTCGAGCTCGCAGTCAGCCTGATTGATCAAACAGTCGCCCGCCTGCGGGAATTGTCGCCGGTTTACAATAAAGAAGCTATCAGCCGTTAGCAGGCAGCCCCGCACGGCTGTAAAGGCCCCTGCTACGAGGGCCTGACTGCTGATTGCTGACTACTGAATGCTTTCACATAAGACCATTGCCGTAGCCATGTCCGGTGGAGTTGATTCCTCGACCGTAGCGGCGATGCTGCGCACGGACGGATATGACGTCATTGGCCTGACGATGCAGTTATGGAACCAGCGGCGGCTGGCGGGACACCCTGGCATACCGGAAGCTGTTCAGGGCCGTTGCTGCTCTCTCGACGATGTTTACGATGCACGGCGAGTCGCGGAGACACTCGGCATTCCTTATTACGTTGTTAACCATGAGGATCGTTTCGAGCGCGATGTGGTGCGACCCTTTGTGGAAGAGTATCTCTCAGGGCGGACACCCATTCCCTGCAGTCTTTGCAACAATCATCTGAAGTTCGATCAGCTCTTGGTCGTTGCACGCCAGATCGGCGCCGAGGCGGTGGCGACTGGACACTACGCGCGGGTCGAGTTCGACGAGCACCGGGCCAGGTGGCTCCTGAAGCGGGCGACGGATGTCAGCAAGGACCAAACCTATTTTCTTTTCGGCCTTACGCAAGAGCAACTCAGCCGGACGCTGTTCCCCCTAGGAGGAATGACGAAGGCTGAAGTGCGGGCACTGGCCAAGCGATACGGTCTGGCGCTGGCAGAAAAGCCCGACTCGCAGGAAATCTGTTTCGTTCCCGGAGGCGACTACAAGAATTTTCTCGATGCTTATATGGCCGAGCAGGGGGAGGGACTGCCCGATACCGCCGGCGAGCTAGTCACGACCGGCGGTGAAGTGATCGGCGAGCATCACGGCATTCACAACTTCACCGTGGGGCAGCGCAAGGGTTTGGGAGTGGCTACCGGATCGCCGTTATATGTCATTCAAATCAAGGGAGACGCTCGTCAGGTGGTGGTAGGAAATGAGGGGGAACTCTATTCGCGCACTTGTCGCGCGCGGCGAGTCAATCTAATTTCGGTCGACCAGCTGCGCGAGCCGATGAAAGTTTCGGTAAAGATTCGTCACAAGCATGCGGGAGCTGCCGCGACCATCGAGAAGTCCGGCGCTGATGACATCCAGATAAGCTTCGAAGAGCCGCAGCGCGCCGTCACACCCGGCCAGGCGGCAGTGTTCTACGCCGAAGATGTAGTTGTCGGCGGCGGCTGGATCGCCTAGTTTTTCCCATCGAACAAAAAACCCAGCCCGTCGGAAAACCTTTTGCGGGTTGCTGGCTTCAGCTATAGGAGAAAGGGAAATGCTATGAGAAGACAGCTTTCTTTTGTGCTCCTGGCGACACTTTTGACAGGAATCGCTGTGGCACAGACCTCAACTTCAGAGCAGAGCAGCGCAACCCCGTCGGCGGAGAACCAGGTTCGGTTTACGCCAGGATCCGAGCTCCGCGCGGTGTTGGAAAAGACGGTTGATGCAAAGAAAGCCAAAGAAGGAGATGTGGTGCACGCGAAAACGTTGGACGAGATCAAGTCTGGGACACAGGTGATTGCGCCTCGAGGATCAAGGGTAATCGGGCACGTGGTTGCCGCCACCCCGCACGGGAAAGATACGCCTTCACGCCTGGAGATTGCCTTCGACAAGCTGGAGCTGGAGAATGGTTCGGAAGTTCCTCTGCAGGCCACGATCCAGGCCCTGTCCAACCCACTGAACAATATGAGCGCGGGATACGACAACGCGGGGCCGCCTATGGGTGGAGGGAATAGCCCGATGGGTGGCGGGAATGGCCCGGTGGGTGGAGGCGCCCGCACTGGTGGAATGCAACCCAGCCAGCCAGCTGGGGCTCCAAACGCCGGCAATATGGGCAACGCAGGTGGAGCATCGTCACAAAACGCTCCGAGCGGTGGGATCTCCTCGAATGCGCAAGGAGTCCAGGGTATTTCAGGAGTTTCGCTGAGCCCAGGCCCGGCTCACGATTCAATGCTTACGTCTGAAAAGCACAACGTGAAGCTGGAAGGCGGCACGCAGATGGTTTTACGCGTGGAATAGCAGCCCGTCGACAGTCCCGAGGCGAAAATTAGATAAACATTTCGTCCTGCGCCACAGGCGACGTAGTCCGCTGACGCCGTTTTCCGGCAAACAAGAATTCCATTCCGGCGACGACGCCCTGGAAAAGACCCGATGCCTGGCGCACGGGTGAAACAACTGTCTTCTGGACCAGTTCCGTAGTCTGCTCCACTCGGTCGAGCGTGCGGCCGAGCAATTCATCGGCACGAATCACCTGCAGCCGTGTGCGGTCAATTACATCGCTGACCGTGGCATCGATGCGCTCTAGCTGCTTGCGAACGACGGTGCTCGATTCGCTGGCATTGGTCACAAGAGTTTCCACTTTCGGGCGCAAATCGGCGAGCATGGACTGCACTAATTCCGCGGTCGGCAAAACCTTACCACGCACTTCGCTGGCCAGAGCTTCCAAACGAGCGGTGCTCTGCCGAACCGCCAGATACATCGCGACAAGTATTCCAGCCTGAATGACCACAGCGGCCGCAGTGACAGCGATGAAGATCGTCAAGTTTTCCATAGGATGCTCCGCCCGCAGCACGGCGAAACGGAGGACAGATTACTGATTCTGTGTGCCGGCGCCTTCGGGCCTGGTTACCTCCTGGTACGCCTGTTTGCCTGCTTCATAGGCAGAACGGAATTGCTCCTTCTGCTGATTCAGAATGTCACGGCCGCGGTCAGCCCATCCGCCGGCTTGCTCGCGGGCCTGACGGGCGCGCTCGCGCATGAAGTCGCGACCTTCTTCGGCCTTCGAACGCAACGCCTCGCGTGTTTCACTCCCGGCACGCGGGGCATACAGAATTCCAGCCACGGCACCCAAACCGAGCCCCGCCAAGAACCAAACAAAACTATTACTGTCTCTGTCCGACATAAGAAGGCCTCCAATCATTCCGACCTAACGGGATGGTAGCACCCGATATGGCGAATTACAATTCGTCGCAGTACGTAGTGGTGCAGTTCGACAAGGAGGCGATCCAAGCGCGCGGTTATTGTGTCGCAAGCAACTCGACACTTCGCGCGGATTGCCCAGATCCCTCGCTACGCAAAAGCGGCTTACTCGAGATGAACAATCAAACTCCACCACAGCCCAGTTTTATGCGACCGCGCCACTTGCGCTAACGGCCTACAAGCGAGACAATGTGCCCTCACGGGGTGGGGCTTTCGTGTCGGACAGAAAGTATCGTCAGCGCGGATATCAGGACAGCGGCGCCGACCGGCCGAAACCATCCGGTGAAAAGCCAGTCAAAAAGGATACCTTCGGTCCCCGTCCAGTGCACATGCCGGGGACGCATACGGTCTCGCGATGTGCCCAATGCGGGACTTTGTTGCCGCCTGGAATTGATGCAAGTGGCCGATGTCCCAAGTGTGGCTTTGAGTTGCACTCCTGCCGCCAATGCACGTATTTCGATACCTCCAGCCGATTCGAATGCAGCCAGCCGATTCCGGAACGGATTTCGCGAAAAGACGAGCGCAACCAATGCACGTTCTACTCGATGCGTGTACGGGTTGAAAAGGAAACTTCCACTCCGAGTGCAACTCGACCAGTGGATGCGCGCCAGGCCTTCGAGAATCTATTCAAGAAATAAATTGATGGTCGATCCAGCAACAGTCGCTGAGAATTCACGGTTTCAGCGTTGGTCTTATCAGAACTTCGCTGGCGAATGACTGCGGCGCCTGTGTCACGAGCATTTGCACGACATGAGCGACGTCGTCCGGCTTGAGCATCCTGCTGGCGTCTTTGCCAGTGTGAGGGCTCAATTCCGTGTCCACCGATCCGGGACAGATGACTGCAACCTGAATGTTGTAGCCGCGCAGCTCCTCGGCAACCGAATAGCTCAGTCCGTTTAAACCCCACTTGGACGCAGCATAGGCGGCGCCATTCGGCAATGCATTCTTGCCCGCGAGCGAAGAGATATTGATGATGTGACCCGTGCGGGCCCGAATCATTAGCGGCGCAAAAGCGCGGATGCAGTAGTAGACACCGCGAAGGTTGGTGTTCAATATGGCATCCCACGAATCTGGCGGCATTTGGTGTAGAGGACCACCAAAGCCCCCTATCCCAGCATTGTTTACCAGAATATCGAGTCGGCCATAGGTGGACGCAACGTGCCTGGAAAGCTTTTCCACCGAGTCAAGGTTTGAAACATCGCATGGCGCAACTTCTGCCTTGCCGCTTTGGGAGATGTCCTTGGCAGTTGCCTCGAGCGGCCCGCGCTGACGCCCGCATAGGACCACCGCGGCTCCCATCGACGCCAGCTTCCGCGAAATCGCCGCACCAATACCTCGTCCGGCTCCAGTTACGACTGCGACTTGGGCCTGCAACGGCGGAGTTTCAGGGTTGGCCATTTTAGCACTCACAAAACTACCAAACCGGTGTTGTCCCGCATCTTACAACTTAAAGCATTATCGGACTTGCCGACTTGCCTTCGTTGAGGTACATACTTATAATCCGCTCACCGGGCCCAGGACTATATCTTGGGGATGTTCCATAAGGGCGTGAGCTTCCGGGTTTCGACGCATGAGCTGGCGAAGCTCATGACCGAGAGCCCGGGCACAAAGTCTTCCCGGGAGCAGGTTGTCATCGCCGATTCCCAAAAAACCTAAGGAGCCTTTGGAAATGAAGACCAGTCTAGTGGCGATTGTGCTGGCGTTTGCTGCAGTCGCCTGGGGCCAGCAGAGCGCAACGCAACCGCAAACGCAGCCCACCGCGCCGGCGCAAGCGGCGCAACCGGCGCAAGCCGCGCAGAGTGCTGCTCCAGCCCAGCCGCAGCAGAAGAAAGAGATCAAAGATCCGGCCGAATACAACGCATATGTGGGTGCAGTAACGCAAAAGGACCCCGCGGCGAAGATCAGCGGGATCGAAGCTTTCCTGACGCAATATCCGAATAGCGTCATGAAGGAAGACGCCCTGGAAATTCTGATGGGAGCTTACCAGCAAACCAACAATCAAGCCAAGATGATTGACGCTGCGCAGCGATTGTTGCAAGCGAATCCCAACAATCTGCGCGCTCTCGCTTTGCTGACTTACATCAAGCGCGCCCAGGCTGAGGCAGGACAGAGTCCGCAGCAGAATCTGGCAGATGCCGCTCAGTACGGCAACAAAGGCCTGGATGCTCTGAAAACTGCTCCCAAACCGGACGGCATGTCGGACGCTGATTTTGACAAGCTTAAGACGCAGATGGGGGTGATATTCAACGGGGCTACGGGAATCGCAGCGCTGCAGAACAAGGATTATGGAACGGCACAAACCAACCTGCGCGCCGCGGTACAGGGAGATCCCAACGATCTGCGCAACGTTTATCCTCTGGCTCTGGCAGATCTCACCGGAACTCCGCCGAACCAAGTGGAAGGACTGTTCTTCATCGCTCGGGCCGCAAATCTCGCCGCGGGATCTCCGGGGCAAGCGCAGATTGAGAATTACGGCAAGAGCCAGTACGTCAAGTACCATGGGTCCGATCAGGGTTGGACGGACGTTTTGGCGAGTGCCAAAACCAATCCATTGCCTCCTGCCGGCTTTGACGTCACGAAGTATGTTCCTCCGACTCCGGCCGAGCAGGCTGCCGACCTGGTGAAGAACAAGACTCCGAATGATGTGAAACAGATGAGCTTTGCGGATTGGGAACTAGTGCTTTCAGCGGGCAAAACGGAGGATCAGGACAAGGTCTGGAGCGTGATTAAAGGGATTCCACTCCAGATGGAAGGTTTAGTCATTGCCGCAACTCCCACGGAAATACAGATCGCGGAAAGTCAGGATGACATCGATCAGAAACGGGCTGATATTGTTGTCACCATGTCCGGGACCATCCCCGCGAGCCTGATGCCAAAGGTCGGCGCCAACCTGCAGTTCGAGGGAACTCCCGTTTCCTACACATCAAGCCCGTTCGTCATGAACATGGAGAAGGGTGCGCTGCTCACAGCGAAGAAGCCAACGCCCGCAAAGCGTCCGGCACACCGTCCTACCACATCTCAGCAGTAAACACTTTCAACGACGAGGGCAGCTCCGCTGCCCTCTATCTTTTTCATCACGTAGACAAATCACCTCGTGCCGCAAACCGATTGCGCTTCCGTTACTACTTCCGCGCCGGGGTGGGCTGGAAGCTGGCTAGTTGGAAGGGAACGGGCGGAGGGCTGGCGGAGATTGTCGTCAAGAAACGCACTGACATAATCCCGGACTGCTGAGACGGCTGAGTCAGCATCCATGGCGCCGGTCTTGACTGCATCCTTGGCCAACCAGACTGCGTCGGACGGAGTGACGTGTTCGGCTCCAGGAAAATTCACCGCAAGCCGCGGCCCGCGCAGATTGCTCCAAAGGCGGCAACGATCCTCGCTCCACTTCTCACCGTCCATCACCATCATCAGCATCGGCGTGCGAGTTTGTTGGATCAGAGACTCCGGTACATGAGCATCAAGAAGCACCGCCGCCTTAATGCGAGTGTCACGTTCGGCAGCCAGAAAAGCGGTTGTGCCACCCATCGAGTGACCCGCGACCGAAACCCGAGTTAAGTCGAACCTCCCCTTGAACGGGGAGTTCGCTTTGATATTCAGCCGGTGAAGTTCACTTATCACCAATCGCAGGTCTTGCAGACGAACTGCGACCGCAAACGACAAGGTTTGGTCATCACCGCGTACAGGCCCTCCCAAATGACTCCCGACCGCCGACTTGATCAGTCTGCCGTCGGGAAACTCTACGGCGGTTGCTTCGTGCGTGTGGTCGACGGAAGCAACCACGTAACCGCGGCTGGCGAGATCTTCCGCAATAAATGTGTAGTCTGTAAATGTGGCTGTATAGCCGGGGGTGAACACGACGACCGGATGGCTGCCTTCTTCCATTGGAGCATCGAGGCAGCTATTGGTCGTGACCACAGGCAGCTTGACTCCTACGAGTTCAGAGAAGTACCCCCAGACCTTTTGTGATGTGTAAGCTGCAGGTTTGCAGACGGTAGTTTGCGAGATGGGGTACCAGAATCGGACCAGCAGCTCTCTAGCAGTGCCATTCGACGAGTAAGGGTCCTTACGTAGTGAATCCATTAAGTTCAGAACACGGGTGCCGACCTGAGCAGGCCCCGTGGGAGACGGGACGGCTGCCACCGTGTTCGCAACCAAAGCGGATCGAACCGTAGCTCGCAGAAAAGCGCCGCGTCGGGTTATTCCCGTCCCGGACAGAGTGATCGTCTGGGGACTGTCGCTACTGCTATCGCTGATCGAGACCTGTGCAGAGCGCGCGCCAGTGCGCGCAGGTTTGAAGGTTAAGGTCAATGTGCACGAAGCTGCCGCTGTGACGCTCGTACCACAGTTGTTTGTTTGAGAGAAGTCTCCCGGATCTGTACCGGCGATGTTGACACTCTTTATGGTCAGCGGCGATGCACCGACGTTCGTTAAAACGACTTGCCGAGGGTTGCTCGCAATATTTTCGAACACATTCCCGAAATTCAAAGTGTTGGGTACAAGCTCGACAGTACCGGATGACACGGTGACCGTAGCTGGGGCCGATTTGGTTGCGTCCTCGACGGTGGTGGCAGTTACTGTGACAGTGGAGCTAGCAGGCGCGCTGCTCGGCGCAGTATAGGTTGACGCTGTGCCGCTGCTGGTGTTCGTCGGAGAAACAGTTCCGCAGCCCGGAGAGCAAGCGGTTTTGGACTGAGTTGCGGTCCAGGTCACGCCCGCATTGCTGGGATCATTACCGACGGTTGCGGTAACAGGGAGGGCGATGCTCAGCGGAACCAGTGCACCGATCGGCGTGACCGACACCGTCACGGCGAGGAACGTGACATCGGTGGAAGTGGAAACGGCGCCGTTGAAGACAGACGTGGCCGTAATTGACACATCGACGTTGCTGGCGGGCGGGGTGTTCGGCGCACTGTATGTCGTGGGAGTCCCACTTGCAGTGTTCGCAGGAGCGATCATGCCACACGGGGCGGTTGAGCAGGAAAGAGTCCAAGTGACCCCTTTGTTTTCCGGATCGTTGGTCACGGTCGCCGTCAGCTGGATAGCTCCGCCGATTTCCACCGTGCCAGCAGTCGCCGAGATAGCGATCGTAGTACCCGGGACCGTTATGTCGACGGAGTTGGTGATGGCGGGATTCGCCGCTGACGTAGCCGTGATCGTCACTGACAGGTCGCCTGCCGGAAAGGCTTTTGGCGCTGTGTAAGTGGTAGCAGCCCCACTCGCCGTCATCGGTGGATTGAGCGAGCCACAATCTGCAGAAGCGCAGGAGACGCTCCAACTGATCCCTTTCTTCGCCGGATCGTAATCGATTGTCGCCGTTAGCTGCTCGGCCGTACCTACTGGAACTGTCGCGTTGGCCAGGGACACTGAGATGGTATCGGCGGAAACTGTGACTATCGCAGAATCTGAATCCAAGGGGCTGGCCACTGAATTCGCCGTGACCGTTACTCCAAAGCCGCCAGGGGTCAAGATTGCTGGCGCGGTGTAAATAGCAGTCACGCCAGAAGGGGTCGTGGGCGGTGAAACCGTGCCACATGGGGCTGTTGGACAAGATACAGTCCAGCTGACACCCTTATTGCTTGAATCATTGCTGACGGTTGCGATGAACTGGACAGTACCGCCCGCCTGTACTGTACTGGCGCTCTCGGTCACGGAGACAAGGATGTTGAGCTGATTTAGCGTGTTACTACTTCCACCGCCACAACTGGAAATGAATGCCAGCAGTGAGAGTGTGATTGAAAGGAATAGACAGGCCGAGCGTTTCACTGTCCCTCCCCAGCGCTCCAGCAGGCGTTTTCCCGTACACGATTCGAGCCGACTAAGGGCGTCTCAGATTTCCTTATGAAACGGCGATATCCTGACCCGTATTTGGAGACCTTTTATGGCGGAATGAAAGAAAAAGAAAGATACTTCGCGCTAAGGGATCAGGGTACCCAAGCGACGACGCGCACGGAATTCTCCCTCAAAGACAGGGGGAAGTCAAACCAGCTTTTGATAGCCTCAAGAGCTTAGCGAAACGCCTTCTTCTCGAATGCGGCAGGGCGAGCGCTACGTGGGGGCCGTTTGGCGCCGTCACGCAGTTGCCGGACATCGATCCTGAGTTCGGCGACGGTTCGGCTGAGGGTATTGCGGTGCATGCCGAGCTGCCGGGCAGCGCGGCATTGGTTTCCTTTATTCTCCTGCAACACGGTCAAGATGAACCGCTTTTTGAACTCGCGCACTGCCTCTGAATAAAGAATGTTGCTCTTGTACATTTGCATGACGAGTGCTTCGAGCTGGTCTCTCACGGCATCTCTCTTTCTTTGGAAGAGCTGGGCTCTTCGACAATCTTATGAATGAATTGAGATTTGCGGTCCGCGACTCTTGCTATGGCTCTCCCCGGCGCAGCAAATCCAGTCCTTGATAAAAACGGGCTCGCAGTTCCGAAGGCGCTACCCAGATTGCAGCACGCCCCGCCACCAGGAAATACGGCGCCAGTCGCGAACCTCGCAGCCACCTGGATGTGGGAGTGAACGCGGCCATACTAACCAGAACCACGGCCACGAGCAAAGAACCACGCAGCAATCCGAGAGCCCCTCCCAAAATGCGATCGATAAAACTCAGACCCGCTTCCCGCATGATCCAGCGGGTAACCCGCCCCGCCAGTCCGGCGAGAAGCATGACACATGCAAAAATGATGAGAAAGCCAGCAATTTCCAGTAACCATGGGGCCCCGTAGGAGGCAAAATGATCTGCCAACCGTTGATAGTTCCATGCGGCCAGCAGATAACCGAAGACCAGCCCCGCGATGCCGAATGCTTCCTGGAAAAAGCCGGCGCTCGCTGCCTGAATTATGGACAAGAGCAGCACTGCAAGAATGATCCAATCAGCGCCGCTCACTACGTGCCTGCCCGGTCTCTCTTGCTAGACATCCAGCTCGTATCCGGTGAGCTGGCGGTACGCCTCCAAATATTTTTCGCTGGTCTTGCGGGCCACTTCCGGTGGGAGGGCCGGAGCCGGTGGTTGCTTGTTCCAGCGAATTTTTTCCAGATAATCCCGAACATACTGCTTGTCGTACGAATCCTGTGCGCGTCCCGGTTGGTATTGATCACCTGGCCAAAAGCGGGAAGAATCCGGCGTCAGAACTTCGTCAGCTAAAGTGATTCCGTACTTCGTGATGCCAAACTCGAACTTGGTATCGGCAATGACGATGCCTTTCTCGATCGCATACTTGGCGGCCTTGGTGTAAATTTCCAGCGAGAGATCGCGTAATTGACGGCTGCGCTCGGTTCCTGCAATTCGGACCATCCGGTCGAATGAAATGTTTTCGTCATGGCCGGTCGTAGCCTTAATTGCGGGGGTGAAGATGGGCTCCGGTAATTTGTCGGATTCCTTTAGCCCCGTTGGCAGGTCGATCCCACAAACGCGACAGCCCGCCTTGTACTCCTTCCACGCGGATCCTGAGAGGTATCCCCGTACCACGCACTCGACCGGGATCATCTCGGCGCGTAAGACCATCATCGATCTGCCGCGGAGTTGATCAGCATAGGTGCGAGCTGCAGCAGGATAGCGGTCGACATCCGCGGTAACGCAGTGATTGGGCACGACGTTCTTGAGAAAATTAAACCAGAAAAGAGAAAGCTGGGTCAGCACACGGCCTTTGTGCGGAATGCCTGTCGCCAGCACGTAGTCGAACGCAGAGATCCGATCTGTGGCCACGAACAGCAGGAGATTCTGGTCCAGCTCGTAAATGTCGCGGACCTTACCGCTGGCATGAAGCTTCAGTTTCGGGAAGTCAGTACGGAGTAAGACGGGTTCTAAGACTTGGGGGCTCATGAATCAATCTTATCGCTGGAAAACGTCGCGTATTCTAATCTGTCTAAAATTTTTGTCAACGCTTAACTGGTCATCTCAAACGAAGGCTGCTCGATGATTGCGAGGAAACGAGTTGAGCAGAAGTATATCTGCCGGGCTGCCAAGTGTGTGGAAAAAACTGAGGACGGCAGAGGAAAAACGGGACAATTCTCGGAGGCTTCATTGAACGTGAGCTTATCGGCATGACAGTGTGCATCGGGCATTTCGTCACGAGCCGAAACCCGACGCTCGATGCCGTATCAATTGTGGCAACATCAACGTGTGAGTGGGCGCAGGTAGCTAGTGCTCGCCCGAAGATAGTCGACCACGGCTCGGGACTTCTGGTGAATGGGATGAAAGCATCAGGGATAAGGATTGCTGCAGGTCTGCTTTTGACCGTAGCCATAGGTTTTCTGGGTGGCTGCGGTACTTCCTCGAATCCAGCGATGACCGGAACCTGGCTGTTTGTGTTAACGCCGACTGGCTCCGCGACCTCTGCGATTCAAGCAACTGCCAACCTGACTCAGGTCGGTAATAATGTCACAGGTCAGGTCAGTCTGAGTTCGACCGCAGGATCTTGCGGAACTGACGCTTCGATGTCGGGAACGGTGAAGGGAAATGCATTGACCCTGCAGCTGACACAGTTGCAGAGTGCAATCAACCTGACAGGTGCGGCCAACCAGGCGTTCACCTCGGCCTCAGGCACTTACACCGCGGAGGCCGGATCGTGTCTTCTAAGCGGGGGGACAGGCAGTTGGTCCGCCACGCTCCAGTGAAGTCCGACTGCGCCCGAGTTAGGAAGCATTGCGATGTCGGTAACTATCCGCCGGAGTCTCGGATTCCCGGTGCGCGCGTAGCGCGACGGGCAGGCTACGTACCCTGCCTGTCTCCCCTTGGATAGTTCGACCTGTTTACCTCTGCCCTGATTCAGTCCTGCACGTGGCCGCGACCGATTGCAGCGAGGTCACGTTAATGCGCATTTCCTTCGGATCCGGGATGACCACCCCCTTCACCACAACCTTCTGTCCTAGATGTTCCGTGGGCTGAAACCACCCGAAATTTTACGCCTCTGGTGGGATCGGCAGGCCACGGCGGCATCTCTCGCGCCATGACCTTTTGCTTGATCTTTTCTGCCAGGGGTTCCGCCGCGTCATACGAAGTCAGCGGCCTTCGGGATGCAATTTCTCTTGGCGAGTGGCACTTGACGCAATTCTTGAGTGAGATCGGTGCAACATCTCTTGTAAAGGTGGGGACAGTTTCGCTCGCTGCGAGATCTTCCCCAAAACCTAGCGGGAGCGACGCAACCGAAATGGCCATCCATATCGCCACGGTTTCCCGCTTTCGCATCCGGCGATTTGGAACCTCCATTCGAATCTCCGTTCATTCCAATAATCTTTTTCTTCAATGCCGGCACGGCGAGCGGCGTACTGCCACAGGTACAGACCATGCGACGCGGGCTTAGAGATCCGCGGACAGCGATCCGGCTGTCTTAGTTCGGCACGATCTGGATGGCGTTGACGGGCGCTCGTGGGTTCGTGTCTCCCGATGGTCCCGGTATCGCCGTAATCGTGAACTGCGTGGCCGTGATGGTGAACAGCACGTAGTTTCCAGCCGAGCTGTTGGCCTGTTGGAACACACCATTGAAATTCGTGTTGGGGTTGTCCGTCAGGGACACACTCGTGCTGCTGATTCCAGGTCCACTGATCTGATAGGTGGCAGTGCGTTGGACTGCGCCGTTGTCACCGTCGGCATAGACGTAGACATTGTACCCGGCAGCATTTGCCGGAAGTCCCGTCAC
>DASPTU010000131.1:0-57390 GCA_035623255.1 Terriglobales bacterium
ATTGCATGGTGTAGAGGCGACTCACGTTGAAAGCGTGCCCGTCAAAGAGGAATTTCAGGGAAAGGTAGTTTGGGAAGGCGTCGTGGAAGTATTTGAACTAATTGGACACGCGACGGCACACAGAGCTTATGCATGGTCGCACGATACCGACGATCCGCATAATCCGCACCGCCACGTGACGGTGTTGCATCTGCATCCGATCAAATCAGCACAGGACGCGGTTAGAGCCGCAATCGTACAGGAGTTTAGGAATTTTGAGCCAGCCGAATAAGAAGCGGAAAGTCGGACGCCCGAAACTACCGAAGGGCGAAGCTAAGGGCCGGATCGTACCTGTGCGTTTTCGCAGCGAGGATTTGAAGGCGATTGAAGCGGCAGCGAAAGAAAAACATCAGTCCGTCTCGGAATGGGTTAGGAGCACGATTCATGCCACTCTCAACCCGTGAAAACTGGCAAATTAGGACACTACCGTCGTGGGGGTTTTGATTTGCCAGACGCTTGGATATAAGCCGTGAAATGGGCAGGCGCGAAGCGGCGATTCACGGCGAGAGAAGCAGCAGGGTGGACCAGACCTGCTATCCTGAGCCTAATCTCCCATGAAGGTGATTTACCAGGACCTTCCCGCCGCGGAAACCGGCGGACGAAGGGTGATGGGCCGAGTCCTATTTGGGCTTCTGTTCTTATTGTCTGCGCTGGTGGGCGCGTCTGCGGGCCTGCTTCTGGTGTACTCCACCGACCTGCCGCAAGTGGAGCAGCTTGAACACTACCGTCCCAGCTCGATTACCGAGCTTTACGACGACCATGGCCAGGTGATTGGTTCATTCGCGCTGCAACGGCGTGTGGTTGCGAACTACAGCGATTTTCCCCGGGTTCTGCGGGAAGCGCTGATTTCCATCGAAGACAAGGAGTTCTACCGGCATTGGGGCATCAACGTGTGGCGGATTGCGGGTGCAGCGTATCGTGACATCGAATCTGGAGGGAAGGTGCAGGGAGCTTCCACGCTCACTATGCAGCTCGCCCGCAATCTGTTCCTTTCTCCGGACCGGTCGTTCCAGCGCAAGGTCGAGGAAGCGCTACTGGCGATTCAAATCGAGCGACGCTTCACAAAAGAGCAGATTTTTACCTTGTATGCCAACCAGATTTTCCTGGGCCACGGCGTTTATGGTTTTGAGGCGGCGTCGGAGTATTACTTCAGCAAGCCCGCCAAGCAGTTGACGCTGGACGAAGCTGCGCTGCTGGCAGGCCTGCCCAAAGCGCCGGGGCAATACTCACCGATTAATCATCCGGACCGGGCGCTGAAACGCCGCAACCTGGTGATCAACGCCATGCTGGAGGATGGCAAGATTACGGCCAAGCAGGCGAATGACGGCCGCAATCAGCCTATTCAGCTAAATCTGCAGAAGGACACGAACTCACTCGCGCCATATTCTGTGGAGGAAATCCGGCGTTATCTCGAGAACAAGTACGGTGCGGACCAAGTTCACCAGAGCGGGCTGCGGGTCTACACCACGTTAGATATGGACCTGCAGCGCTCTGCCAACCGCGCTGTGCTCGATGGGTTGGCGGCCTACGAGCGGCGTCATGGATGGAAGGGCCATCTTGAAAATGTTTTGGCGCAAGGTTCTTCACTTACGGAATATCAACACCCGGACTGGGATGATGAGCCTGAGGCGGGCGGCTACATGCATGCCCTGGTGACTGCCGTAGTTCCCGGCTCGGCGACGGTGAAGTTCGGCCGATATGTCGGGACTTTGGCACAATCCGATGCGGCGTGGACGCAGAGCAAGCTACAGAACATCCTGAAAACTGGCGATATCGTTTACGTGAAGATTCTGTCGCTTCCGGCAGAGGGCAAGGCCCGGGCCCAACTGGAGCAGGACTCGGGAGCACAGGCCGGGTTGATGGCAATCGACAACGCGACCGGCGGCATCAAGGCGATGGTCGGAGGCCGTGACTTTGAGGAATCGAAGTTCAATCGGGCGACGCAAGCTCTGCGTCAAGTTGGGTCGTCTTTCAAGCCCTACGTTTACACGGCAGCGATCGATCAAGGCGCTCAACCGAACGACACGGTGGTCGACGCGCCGATAGCGTTTGATACCGCGTCGGGGCCCTATGTTCCGCACAACTACGATGAAAAGTTTGAAGGCACAATCACGCTGCGGCGGGCACTGGCCCAGTCGCGGAATATTCCGGCATTGAGGTTGGCCGACAGTTTGGGCATCAAGACTGTGATTGACTACGCACACAGGTTTGGAATCACGTCGAACCTGCCGCCCTACCTTCCTGTCGCACTCGGCGCGGCAGAAGTGACGCTTTTCGAACAGACTTCGGCGTTCAGTGTTTTTCCCAATGACGGGGTGCGGGTGATTCCACGTTACATCACCAAGGTGACAGATTACGAAGGCCGTGTGATGGAAGAAGATTATCCTGAGGTAAAAGACGTAATCAGCGCTCGCACAGCCAGGATCATGACATGGATGTTGCGGGAGGTGGTACAGCACGGAACCGGGATCGCGGCTTCCAGCATGAGGTATCCATTGGCGGGCAAAACAGGGACGACGAACGATTTTACGGACGCATGGTTTATTGGATTTTCGCCGTCGATGACCACGGGAGTGTGGATTGGCTTTGACGAAAAGAAGTCGCTGGGAGCGAAGGAAACGGGGGCACATGCGGCGCTCCCGATCTGGATGGATTTTATGAAGAGCGCGCTGGCGGGCAAGGACCCTGGCGAGTTCCAGCCTGTGCCGGAAATGGCGCCAAGCGTGGTCGCACAAAAAGTGGACACGCCGGACAATGCTCCGGCAACCGAGGAGACGCACTGAGGAGATGCGCGGCAGATGAGAGCTTTTTTCCGCTTCATATTCCTGGCCCTGGTGCTGATCGTGGTAGCTCTCGTGTCGGCGCTGACTGCCATGCGTTTCGCGATTCACACACGAGAGGTCGCGGTGCCAGATCTGGTTGACAAGACTCCCGCGGAGGCCCGGCGGATCGCAGAGCTGGAGGGTTTTCAATTTGAAGTGGAGCGCCAATACTACAGCCCGAAGATCGCGGCGGGGAGAGTGCTCTCGCAATTGCCACCGGCAGGCACCAAGACGCGGCGGGGGTGGGAGATTCGAGTCGCGGAGAGTCTTGGGCCACAGCGGGTCGAAATCCCAAATTTGATCGGTGAGAGCGAACGGGCGGCGGAGATCAATATCCTTCGCCGTGGTTTGGACATCGGAACAGTGGCGCAAGTTGAATTGGCTGGGGTTGCCCCCAATCAGATCGTTGCGCAGATTCCCTCGGCGAGCGCGAGCAGCATTTCAGCCCCAAAAATCAGCCTGCTTGCGGCGCAGACTCCGGAACCGCAAGCCTTCGTGATGCCCAGCTTTGCCGGACAGCCGCTGAGTGCGGCGACTGCCGCATTGAAAGATGCGGGCTTGCGAATGGGAAAGGTGACAGTCGCTGCGGCGCCTGCTTCAGCGCCAGGCACTTCTCCTCAAGTTTCGGCCCCAGCTTCCCAGCCTTCGCCCGCCGACATCATTGTTTCCCAAAATCCTGCCGCAGGCGGCAAGGTGCTTGTGGGATCGGCAGTTGATTTTGAGGTGCGGTGATACGTTGGCTGGCTAGATTTTCTGGAGAATCGCAGCGAAGAAGCCGTCGCAGGGATGAACACCGGGGATAGTTCGCAGAAGGGGTCCGCGGGTGAGGGAGTCGGGATTCTTCCACGTTAGCTCGCCATCAGACTGAAGCTGCTGCAGTCGATCACGGCAATCGAATAGACGGAAGGTGTTGTCCAGTGCCATTTGAACGACGTCTTCGTTTTCGTCGCTTTCTAAAGAGCAGGTGGAATATACAAGCGTTCCGCCAGAAACGACATGCCGCATTGCCGAACGCAGGATTGCGAGCTGCCGAGTCTGAAGGTCGGATAAATCTTCCGGTTTGAGCCGCCATTTGATATCGGGATTGCGGGCGAGCGTGCCGGTTCCTGAGCAAGGAACGTCCACGAGTACATGATCAAAGGCTGACTTTAAGGCGAGGTTGCGGGCATCAGCGGCGATGACGCGCAGGTTTGGCGCAGTCACGAGACTCCGCAATAAACGGGCCCGATGGGGATGCAGTTCGGCGGCGATGATGAGGGCCGCGGGATTTGCAGCCGCGAGGACACGAGTCTTGCCGCCGGGGGCAGCGCAGCAGTCGAGAATTCGCGAGCCAGCGCCAAGCAAGAGAGCCACGAGCGCTGACCCTTCATCCTGGATTGCGATTTGATCTCGCAGTTCCACCGGCAACCGGGTAAGGTCACCGCCGGTCAGCCGGTGCGAGGAGGCCAGGAGACGGCCCGGGGCCAGAGTGACGCCGCGAGTTTCAAGCTTGCCGATCGTCGCAGGGTCGCGAATGGTAAGCGCAGTCTCGGGGACTCGCTGGTCGTAGTCGCAGATTTGCCTGGCCACATCCAAACCAAATTCCTGGGTCCATCGTTCGACCAGCCATTGTGGGTGCGCAAACGAACTTGCCAATTCCGAGGCAGTTGAGACACTACCAAGGTGGGCGGTCTGCGGTTTGCTATCGAGCAACTTTCGAAGCAGAGCATTTACAAATGGAGCGGCGGATCGCTTTCGCGCTCGTTTCACTAGTTCAACGCTCTGGTGAATGGCAGCTCTCTCGGGTATGCGATCGAGAAACATGAGCTGATAGGTACCCAGGCGCAGCGCGGTCAAAACTTCTGGATCGAGCCGCGGTAGTTTCAACGAGGAGTGCTTTGCGATCTGCTCATCCAGCAGCGAACGCCAGCGCAACACGCTCATGACCAGTTCGGTTGCAAGACGATGATCGCTGGGCGAAAGCGTTTCGCAGGCGGGTGCATGAAGCAGATCTGAGGCAAAGGCATCCTGCTGGTCCACTCGCATCAGGATCTCGTAAGCGGCGGTACGAGCAGGAGAAATGGGCATATGAAATACATCTAACCATAGAGAGCACGGAGGGGAAACAGAGGATCGGGCTTACCCGAGGCGGTCATGATTCTTCAGATGATAGCCGTGCATGAAATCGCGGGCACTCATGCGTTTTTTGCCTTCAGGCTGAACGATGAGCAGCTCCAAAGCGGTGCGGTCTCCGCCGCCGACCAGCAAGTGGTCGCCCTCGATGAGCAATTCACCGGGAGCAGCGGTCCGGCTATCGATCGGCTTGGCTTGCCAGACACTTAGGTTCTTACCGCGAAACGTTGTGAACGCTCCCGGCCATGGCTGAAAACCGCGCAGCCGGTTGAAGATGTCATGCGCTGGACGTTGGAAGTCGATCCGGCCGTCTTCTTTCTTGAGAGTCGGGGCCAAAGTCGCATGGCTGTGGTTTTGAGCGCGAGGACGAACGGTTCCCAGTGAAAGCCCCTGCAGAGTTTCAACCATCAAATCGGCTCCGATAGCAGCCAGGCGCGGCGAGAGGGTCTGAGCCGTGTCGTCGGGGCCGATGGCGGACTCTTTTTGCAGCAGGATATCGCCGGTGTCGAGGCCGGCATCGATACGCATTGTGGTCACGCCTGTCCGAGTTTCGCCGCTCGCAATCGCCCACTGGATGGGGGCCGCGCCACGATATTTCGGCAGCAATGAGGCGTGCAGATTGATATTGCCGAACCTCGGCAAAGCGATCATCCAGTCAGGAATGAGTCGGCCGTAGCCAACGACGATGATCGCGTCAGGCTGGACCGCTTCCAGCTGGCTGCGGAATTCCGCATTATTCTTGATGCGCTCTGGTTGAACAATGGGGAGCAAAAGCTCGATGGCTTTTTGCTTGACTGGAGAAGCTGACACCTCCATTCCGCGGCCGCGCGGGCGGTCGGGTTGCGTCACAACCAGAAGCAGCGGGTATCCCGACTCATAGAGCTTCTGCAAGGTGGGAACGGCAAATGGGGGCGTGCCGCAGAAGACAAGATTGAGTGGTTGACTCACCTTTGAATTTCTACCACTCTCCCGCTTTGATCAGCTTACGAATTTTGCGTTTCATCAGGTCACGTTTGAGGGCGCTGATGTGGCTGATATACAGCTTGCCATTCAGATGGTCGGTTTCGTGGAGAAAAGCGCGCGCGAGCAGATCCTCGCCGGTTTTTTCGTACCATTTGCCATTGACGTCCTGGGCACGAATTGTCACTTTGCGCGCGCGGCACACCGGCTCGCGAAACTCGGGGATGCTCAGGCAGCCTTCCGGTTGCGTGTGCTTGCCTTCAATGTGGATGATTTCGGGATTGACGAGCACCAGCCTGGCATTGGGGTCCTCCTTGAAAGTGACGTCGATTACGGCAAGACGCTTGGAGATACCAATCTGGGGCGCAGCGAGCCCGACGCCACGGGCCTCGTACATAGACTCGAACATGTCTTCTACAAGTTTCTTCAAGTCATCATCGAAGGCGGTAACAGGTTCGGCGGGCTTTTCTAAAACTGGGTTCCCAAACTTAACGATGGAATAGATCATTGATAGTGGTCAGTAGCGAGTCGCTAACAGCTAGAAATTTTTCAATTGTTCTAAATAGCCTTTGAAGTTACGCATGGTCTCGGCGATGGAATCTCCGCCGAACTTATCGAGCGCGCAAACGGCCAAGGTCAGGGCCACCATGGCTTCGCCGCCGACACCGGCAGCCGGAACGACGCAAACATCCGAACGCTCATAAGCTGCTTTCACCGGTTGTCGGGTGGAAAAATCCACTGACTGCAAGGGACGGCGAAGGGTAGAAATCGGTTTGAGGTAGCCCCGGACACGGATCTCCTCACCATTGGAAACGCCCCCTTCGATTCCCCCGGCATTGTTCCGAGTCCGTGTGAATCCGGCAAAACTGCGCGACTTCTCATACCCTATTTCATCATGTACCTCAGAGCCAGAGGAAGCTGCGGCATTGATTCCCGCACCGATCTCCACCGCTTTTACCGCCTGCAAGGACATCACGGCAGCAGCAAGGCGCGCATCCAGCCGCTCATCCCATTGAGCGTAGGTGCCGAGTCCGGGAGGCACGTGGGCGGCGACTACCTCGAATACACCGCCCACCGAGTCGCCGGTTTTCAGGGCTCGATCCACTTCTTCCTTCATTTGCTGTTCTGTGACGGCGTCAGCGCAGTTAAGGAGAATGTCTTTTTGTTTTCGCAACGCGCTGATCTGCTCCCACGGAACATCCTTCTCGACGGCAACGGAGCCGACAGCAATCACATGACTAAGCACTTCGATCCCAAGTTCGCGGAGGAACAGCTTGGCGAGAGCTCCAATGGCCACCCGAGCGGCAGATTCGCGGGCGGAAGCGCGTTCCAGTACATAGCGGGCTTCTGTAAAGTTATATTTCAAAGCTCCGGCAAGATCAGCATGCCCAGGGCGTGGCGAGGCGACACGTTTATGTTTGCCGGGATCTCCCTCGTCGATGGGAAGCGACTCCTGCCAATTCTTCCAATCCTTATTTTCCAGCACCACCGCGATAGGTGACCCGATTGTCATTCCGTGCCGTACACCAGAAATAATGTGGGCGGTGTCGTGCTCGATCTTCATCCGGCCGCCACGGCCATAGCCCTGCTGCCGCCGCCAGAGCTCGTGGTCCAGAAAACTCTTGTCGACTTTCAGTCCTGCTGGCAACCCGGAAAGAAAAGCAACAATGGCCTCGCCGTGAGATTCTCCAGCAGTGAAGTAACGCAGCATTGCTGTGGATTGTACCTGATGAACTGGGCAACCCCGAAGCAGAGCAGACATCCAATCGCCAGGCCGGCTTCTCAAGGGTTTGGAGAAGAAGGCGCGACAGGCAAGGAACACCACGATCAGACACGACAGCCGAACCTGGCAAGACTGGGATTCACAAATGGCAATCCGGTGCATCATCGTTGATGACCACGCGTTGTTTCGCGAAGGCCTACGCCGCGTGCTCGAAGGCGAAGCGGATCTCCAGGTTGTCGGCGAGGCAAGCGATGCCGCCCAAGGCATCGAACAAGTACGCAAGCTAAAGCCGGATGTCGTGCTCATGGACGTCGGCATGCCGGGTGTATCCAGCTTTGAAGTCGCCCGGCAGATTCAAAGTGAGAATCCGAGCACGCGGCTGATTTTTCTGACGACGCATGAGGATGAAGAGTACCTGCTGCAATGCCTTGACGTGGGAGCGTCAGGGTACATTCAGAAGGATGCTCCAGCGTCGCGATTGATCGTCGCCGTGAAGGATGTCTACCAAGGTCGAAAATATTTGAGCCCGCAAGTGCTTGGAAAGCTCGTGGACGATTTCCGGTCGCGCTCTCAAGGACAGCGGGGACAAAGCCGGGGCACGAAACTGACTCCGCGCGAACGCGAAGTGGTCAAGATGATTGCCGAAGGGAATTCAGTCAAACAAATTGCGTCGCTTCTAGGGTTGAGTGTCAAGACGGTGGAAGCTCACAAGTTCAACCTGATGCGAAAGCTTGACATTCACAACAAGGCCCAACTGGTAACTTATGCAATCCAGCAAAAAATTGTGAAGCTGCCGGCAGGAGCGTAGCAGGTCCGGCTCCGGACAAAGTTACTTTCCCGTGCCATTCGGATAGACGAGGATCTTGCTCGACTCCCCAGTCTTGAGACGTTCCATACCTTTCGAAAAGTCTTTCATCGCGATCCGGTCAGTGATGACCGGGTGAAGGTCAAGCTTGCCGTTCTTAAGCAGGGCCGTCATCTGATACCACGTCTGATACATTCGCCGTCCATTGATGCCCTGGATTGTGATGCCCTTGAAAATGATGTCTTCAGAAAAGTTAAGCGCAATGGGCTTGGAAGTAAGGCCGAGAAGGGAGATACGGCCGCCGCGCCGCACAATGTCGAATGCAGTCCGGATGGCATTCGGGTGTCCGGCCATTTCCAGCACCACATCGACCCCCAGCCCACCGGTGCGGTCCATAAGGATGGAGACGACATCCTCTTTGGAAGGATCGAGGGCGAGGTCCGCTTTCATTTCTTTCGCAATGCGTCGCCGATGCTCATTCACCTCGATCGCAAAAACCTGCGCGGCTCCCACTGCGCGTGCGACCGCGATGGAGAAAAGCCCGATCGGCCCACAACCGGTAATGGCGACGGTCTTGGCAGCAATTTCGCCAGCCAGCACAGTGTGAACCGCATTGCCCAGCGGGTCGAGGATGGAGGCATATTCCTGGGGAATCGCGGGATCGAGTTTCCAGATGTTGGATTCGGGAATGACCACGTACTCGGCGAAGGCTCCGTCGGCATCCACGCCGATGATCTTCACGTTCTGACAAATGTGAGCTTCACCCGTGCGGCACTGCAGACACTTGCCGCATGCGACATGCATTTCGGCAGAAACGAAATCGCCTTCCTTGACGCTACTGACTTCGTCTCCGTAGGCCACAACTTCCCCGCAAAACTCGTGGCCGGGAATGAGCGGGGGATGAATTCGCTTCTGCGCCCAGCGGTCCCATTCGTAAATGTGCAGGTCGGTGCCGCAGATGGAGGCGACTTTGACTTTGACCAGGACGTCAGTGCGTCCGAATGATGGGATTTTGACTTCGCGAATCTCTGCTCCGGGAGCAGCTTTCGGCTTTACGACGGCTAACATGGTTTCTGGCATGAGGCACCTGAAGAGATTCGCGTCAGCCGAGAACCCCTGATTCTAGCACCACTGCTTGAGTGGGCCACCGTCATGCGGATGACTTCTTCTGCTCATCGCGCAGCACGCCTTTGTCGTATTTCTGGGCGGAAGGGATGAAGTTCTGCGATTGTCCCCGAGGGACGCTGAGGCTCTTCCATTCGCTGGAGCGCAGATGCTTCGCCAGGAAAATGATCTGAGCTACATGGGCAGAGTAGTGCGCCAATTGCCGGTTGAGGGCTTGCAAGACGGTGTGCGGCTCGCCGCGAATCATGACGGTACGCTGCAAGTCTTCCGGCTTGAGCCCTGCGGCCGCAGAGAATACGAGTTCCCATCCCTCTTCCCACCAGCGCATAACGTCGGCACGTGTAGTGTTGGGGGTGATTTCGAATTCCTGGTCACGATTGCGGTTCGGCTTTTCGCCGTCGGAAGTAAGGAAATCGGTGAACCGCGACCGCATGTTACCCGCAAGATGCTTTACCAGAATCGCGACCGAATTCGATTCCTGATCAATGGTCACGAAAAGTTCGTTGTCCTTCAACTGCGACATCGCGCCTTCACCGAGCCGTTTGTAACCGCGGAATTGCCGGTGAACTTCGTCGAGATAATGAGAACCGAGATCATTCATGGCTGTTACTCCGTTCAGGATGGTTTTCCCCAGGCGCCAGCGCCCGGGGTTTCAATTCGAATTCGTTCGCCCTTGCGAAGTCGGACATTGAATTTGCCGGGTAATGCTTTGGAGGGACCGTCTTGCCGGACTAAAGCGGCTTTGCCGACCGCGCCATCTGCCCCGCCACTCAAGCCGTACGGGTTACGCTTGCGTCGTTCTGCCAGCAGGGTACATTCCGCATCGGTGAGAACTTCAATCTCGCGAACGATCCCATCTCCACCACGATAGCGGCCCCGGCCGCCACTGCTGGTCCGCAAGGAATATTTATGAATGCGCAATGGATATGCATACTCCAGCGCTTCTGCGGGCGTATTAAGCGAGTTGGTCATGTGGGTGTGTACGCCGGACACGCCGGGTTTGGTTGGACGCCCTCCCATGCCACCAGCGATGGTCTCATAATAGGCGAACGGCTCGTTGGTCCGCGGATCAATCCCGCCGATGGTCAAGTTGTTCATCGTGCCCGAGGCTGCGGCCGGAATGCGCTCGGGAATGGCTTTGGCCAAAGCTCGCAAGAGAACGTCAACGATGCGTTGCGAAGTTTCCACATTGCCCCCAGCCACGGCGGCCGGCGGGCGGGCGTTCACGAGGGTTCCTTCCGGAGAAATCACCTCGATGGGCCGCATCAGGCCGGCGGTCGCGGGCACGTCTTCGGCCAGGAGACAGCGAAAGACATAAAAACACGCTGAATTGGTGATCGCTGCGACCGCGTTTACACTGCCTTCAACCTGCGGATCGGTTCCGGTGAAATCTACTATGACCGGTTTAGGTTGGAGCTTGCGGGCTTTCGAAAATGTAATGTTCACTGCGATTCGTATCGGCTTGTCGTTGATGCCGTCATCGTCAAGAAAATCCTCAGCGCTATAAGAGCCGGGAGGGACTCGCTGAAGAAATTCACGCATCAGTTCTTCGGAATAATCGAGCAACTCCGTGGAAGCGCGCTTGAGTCGCGAGGCTGAGTAACGCGTGCACAGTTCACGGAGCCGCTCCGTTCCGGTATGACAAGCGGCAAGCTGAGCCCCCAAGTCTCCTTCTCGTTCTTCTGGCGTGCGTACGTTATTGAGAAGCAGTGCGAGGACGTCGGCCTGCATTTTTCCGGAACGCATGATTTTGACCGGCGGGATACGGAACCCTTCCTGATAAATCTCGCGGCACAGGCCCATGGAGCCGGGATAGGCGCCGCCGACATCGGCATGATGAGCGCGGGAGGCGACATAGAATTCCGGCCGCCGGCTACTATTCGAGAGATAGACCGGCGAGACCAAAGTAATATCGGGAAGGTGGGTACCTCCGCGAAATGGATCGTTCAGCATGGCGACGTCGCCACGTGCGAGGTCGAACGTCTCCAGCGCCGCGCGTACCGACTTGGGCATCGACCCTAGATGCACGGGCATGTGATCGCCCATCGCTATCACCTCACTCTCGGAATCAAAGACGGCGCAGGAATAGTCACGCCGCTCCTTGATGTTCGGCGAGAAAGCGGTCCGACGCAGGGCGGCGCCCATCTCCTCTGCGATCGAGTGAAAAATATTTTTGAAAATTTCGGTTTCGATGGGATCGCGCGGCATGGTCAGAGAAAGTTTACGACATTGCGACATCAAGCAGCGGTCGATAAGACAACCTCAACATGAAGAATTCTATTGACAATTGAAAGTGATCCACCGCAATATCGGGAGTGAGATAGCGGTCGCGGCAACAAGTGATCGCCTTCAAAGAGAGAAGAAGTACCAAGCAAGGGAAAATAGATAACGGAGGAAAACATGCCAGCAAAGAAGAAAGCTGCCAAGAAGAAGAAACACTAAAGTCGCGCGAGCGATAGCTCGCGACTTCTCAAAAGTTCAGGTCAAGCCTCTCAGAACCAATTTCTGAGAGGCTTTTTTGTGGGCTGGTTAGCCAGTCAGCGCCGAGGCCTTGATGCTGCGATAGGTTACGAATGATCATATCCGCGATGCCGAATCCACCGTGCTCTGCGACGCTCGATGCCAAGGCCTGCAGTCCAAGAAATTGATAATGATCTATGGCTTCGGCTTTCTTCTCGCCGAAGGTCGAGAAGGTATGTTCGAGCGACCCCAGTAACTGATTGAGCAGTACCGCCTCGAACTGATGGGCTGCGCGAGTGAGGCGCAACAGGTTAAATTTTCCAGGCGTTGAAGCCGAGGGATTGGATGATGATGCGACGGGGTTCATCAGATCACCTCGAGGTCGGCTTCCAGCGCGCCAGCGGATTTGATGGCTTGCAATATCGCAATTACGTCACGGGCAGTGGCGCCGATTCGTTGTAAGCCATTAACCAATTGCTCGACACTGGCGCCCTCAGCTAATTCAATGCGCCGTGCGGGAGCCTCCTCTGCCTTGATGTTGGTCTCCGGGACGACCTCGGTCTTGCCTTTCGATTCCGGAAAAGGCTGCGAAACGGAGAACTGGGTGGCCACTTCGATCGACAGGTTGCCATGCAATATGGAGACCGCCCCCAAACGGACATCCCTTCCCATTACCACGGTTCCAGTTCGCTCGTTTACTACGACCTTGGCACGGTGATGTACTTCAATGCTGAGATTTTCGATTCGCGCCAGTACAGCAGGAATTTTCTGGAGGTCCGGAGCGGTCACATCGACATCAACTCGCCGGCTGTCGGCAACGGTGGCAATCTCGTGCTGAAATTCCTGATTAATGCCGTTTGCGACCGCTTCGGCAGTAGTGAAATTGGGATCATTCAAGAGCAGTGAAAGCTTTCGAAGTGCGCTCAGGTCAATCGAACTGTCCCGCTCCACGAGCGCTCCGCCGGGAATTCGTCCGGCCGTAGGATGATTCACCTGTTTGGCATTGGTTCCACCACCCTCGCTGAAGCCTCCGAGCGTAAGTGGACCTTGGGCGCTGGCATAGATCTGTCCATCGGCTGCGTAGAGAGGTGTGAGCAGCAACGTGCCTCCTTCCAGGCTGCGGGCGTCGCCAGCCGAGGAAACGGTCACATCGAGTCGCGTACCAGGGCGCGCGAAAGGTGGCAGGGTAGATGTCACAAATACTGCCGCGACGTTCTTGACGATGATCGTGCCGGCGGGAGCCTGCACACCCATGCGTTGAAGGATGTTGGCCAGCGTTTGATTGGTGAACAGGGTTTGCTGCTTGTCGCCGGTGTTGCGCAAACCCACGACAACGCCGTAACCGAAAACCGGATTGTCGCGGATTCCCTCGACAGAAGTGACGTCGCGGATCAGGGCTTTGCGCACCATGTCATCGGCGCAGGCGAGCAAGCTTGTGAACAAGACGAATAAGATCAAAGCGCGAAGTTTCATGGCGGCTTCCGTTAAAAGCCCACAATCTTCAGCAGAGTGCGGACGAGCGGATTAGGGGGCCGCGTTCCATCGCTGAGCACGCCCTTTCCTTTGAGTTCAAGTTCGAGGTTCGCGATCGAGTTGGAGGGCACGCTGCCATCGGGTGCGATGTCTCCCTGGCGAACCAGGCCGCGCAGCACGATGGTCTGCTTCTCGTTGTTCATCGTGAGCTGCCGCTCCGCTTCAATCACCAAGGCCCTGCTAGGGAGCACAGCGACGACCCTTCCGGCCAATGTCGTATTCAGGGTGGAGGTGGTCGACCCCTGTGATTTGCCAGCCAGATTCTGGGAGGATTGGGGAGAAAAGATCTGCTGCACTCCGCTGGTCTTGAGATGTCCTGCCAGGGCGCTGATGCCAGAACTTGCATTAAAAGTTCTAGCGGTGGATACAGTATTGGCGTTGCTGGCCGTCATGCCCTGGGCCACCACGATGGTGATCAAATCACCGACGTGCATGGCCTTGTAATCCGCGTTCATGTCGGCGAACCGGCCGTTGTTTGTCCACAGGCTGCCAAGAGTGGCATGGCTCAAGTCGGGACTCTGCTGCTGCATGCGCTGGACATATTGAGTCAGTGTCTCTTGCTGGATTTTCTGCGGGTCAGAGCTTTTGGCAGCGGCGGCGACCGAGGCCAAGATCAGAACCGAAATCGCATTCTTTGCAACCGTGGACATGATTCTCCTTTCGGGCTTACAACTCGGCATGCAGCATCTGCTCGCCGACGACCAGTGCGACAAAAGTGCGCCGGCTGCGCTTATCGAAGACCTTAATGCGCTGGTCAAGCAGGCCAGACTCGAGACAGATCACCGGCAGGGAAATTCGCGTGCTGGCGTTTTCCAGAAGCAGAGTGGCCGGTTTACCTCTTGCAACCAAGGCTGGGCCTGACGTTGCAGTTGCCGGAGCTGCAGGCATTTGATTGAGGCGCCACTCCTGACCTTGCGGCAGGAGCACGCGCACCAGAAAAGTTCCGCAGGATCTATGATCCAAACACCGAATGCGAGCGTTTGCCCCTCGCCCCGATATGCCTGGCCGAATTCGCATGACCTGCAACTGGAAATTCTCCTCAGCGGCGGCCATCGACTCGGGCAGGATTAGCCTCGCGTTCTGAGGCAGAGGGTCGTTTCCAGATTTGCTCAGGAATTCGGAAATGGCTTTCCGCACGCCGGCCTCGCTGATGGGCCAGCCACTCGAGCGAATGACCACCATGGAAGGCACCACCATCTGACGGACCAAGTCTGCGTGGGTTGTGAGGGCAGTCATGATCTGTTCGACGCGTAGAGTACGCGAGCTGCCGGTTTGCGGGGCCCGGCAGAGGGGAACGGCCTCACTTGATTGCTGTACACGCTGAGATACGTTCAGCGGCAACAGATCAGAGAGCAGAACCGTCGTGTGGTTCACGTCGACCAGATCACGGAGGTAAATTGGCTCCTGAAATTTTTCTGCGGCAAGCAACACGGAGTTCAGCGATATGAGGCAAAACGTCAGGAAAAGAATTCTCATCGCAAGCATCCCTAGTGGCTGACGTTGTTGAGTCCTTGCAGCATTTCATCGGCGGCCTGAACGACGCGCGTGTTCGCCTCATACGCTCTCTGGGCCACGATCATCTGAACGAACTCCTCGACCACGTCGACGTTGGATTGTTCGAGATAGCCTTGCTGGATCGATCCAAGCCCTTCGCTCCCACCTGGCGTGCCTTGCACCGGATCACCCGAAGCGGTGGTCTGAAGAAAGAGATTCTTGCCGATGCTGTTCAATCCGCCGGGGTTGGGGAACAGGGCGAGCTGGATGGTGCCAACCTGCTGAGCCTGGGCCTGACCGGCTGTCGTAACACTGACCGTACCGTCCTGACCGATGGTGATGGAGGTAGCTCCGGTGGGGATCGTGATGTTGGGAGAAATTGGATTGCCGTCAGCGGTCACGATGTTGCCGTTGGCATCAAGCTGAAACGCGCCGCTGCGGGTGTATGCCGTTTCGCCGGAGGGTAGAGTCACCTGAAAAAAGCCATTGCCGGAAATCGTAAGGTCGAGCGGGTTGCCGGTCTGGCTGAAGTCTCCCTGCTGCTGCACGATTTCGGACGTCGCGGTGCGTGTGCCTAAGCCGACCTGCAGTCCGGCCGCGAAGGTGGTTTGCTGAGTAGCGGCGGTGCCCGGCATGATGACATTCTGATAAAGCAGATCTTCGAACTGGATACGGCGCTTGCGAAATCCGGCGGTGCTGGAATTCGCGAGATTATTCGCGACATTGTCGAGGTTCGTCTCTTGTGCACTCATTCCGCTGGCTGCGGTGTACAAGGCTCTTAACATCGTGCCCTCCTATACGTGGGACAAATCGCTTGCCGCGATGTGATCGAGGTTTGACTGAAAGGCGGACATAGCTCGTTCCAGCATTTCGGCCTTGCGCTGAATGGTGATCAGCTCCGCCACGGCAGCAACGGAATTCACGTTCGATGACTCAAGCATCCCCTGGCGAACGTAGGAATCGGGTGCGGGGCGCACATCTTTCTGCGGCACTGAGTAGTACGAATTGCCGATAGCAGCGGGCGCACTGGCCGAAGTGAACTGGACAACGCGCAACTTGTCGACAACCGCGCCGTCAGAGGAAAGCGTCCCGTCCGGGCTGATGGAAATGGCGCCGCCAGGAATGGTGATGGGACCCTGCTCGCCAAGAAGCGGGTCGCCGGCATTGGTGGTCAATCGCCCGGTCGGGGAAACCTGAAAGTTCCCGTTGCGCGTGTAGAGAACTCCTCCCTGGGTTTGAACTGCGAAGAAACCAGACCCTTCGATTGCCAGATCGAGCGAATTGCCGGTCCGATCCAGATTGCCCGCACTCAGGTCGAGGCGGCTGCCGCCAAGCAAACTGAAATTGTTGATGGCGCGGTTCAGCGGATCGCCCGAACCTGCCAACGAATCTGTGAGAAACGAACGAAACAGAGGCTGCTGAGAACGATAGCCGGTGGTGTTGATGTTAGCGAGGTTATTGGCGACCAGGTCCAGCGCCCGACTCTGCGCCTGCAAGCCCGCACACGCTGCATAGTATCCGCTGTTCAATTTATTCTCCGCTAAGCCCGTGAGCATGCGGGCAGCCAATCGGTGTGACCAGTACTTTTCGCGCAAGTCGGTGTTGCGCAAGCGATTTCAGACGCGGACGGAATGAGCAGAATTTAATGGTAAGCAGTTGGGAATCGATTGCCGATCTACCCGAGAACGGCCAGGCAGAAAATTCCCTCAGAGTGCCATCTGAGTATGGAACTGAGGGGCGAGGTTACGCAGGTAAGATCGCGGGGCCGGAATCAACCTTTGGTGCGGGCATTGGTTACCCGCATAGGGTAAAGCTCCCAGCGGTTCAGCCCACCGAGGACTGACGGGTCGTTTTCGCCGAAGTGCCGGGCTTCGGACTCATCTGCAACCTCCAGAATGCCAACCCCGAAAGCTCCGCCGGTTGCCAGTACTGGCCCGTAAAGCAGAAGCTTGCCTGCCTCGAATTGCCGTTGAAAATAGAGCGCGTGCGCGTCCATCAAGGCTTTCTCTTCAGCGGTTATATCCTGGGGGAAGGTTGGTCTGGGCGGAATCAGCGTGAAGAAGTAGTGCTGCTTGGCCATCGCAGAGGCATTATAGCGAAACGTTAACATCGGACTTGCTCGTGCAGTGGGGCATAATGCCGAGGGAATCCTTTCCAGAGACGGAGAAAGAATATGAAATTTGATCATGCAGTCAAGGTCCGGCTACTGGTGATCGCCACTTCACTGAGCGCAATTGCCCTACGTCCGTATCTCGCTCCACCTACGGTAGAGGCACAGTCTGGCGGGTCCGGAGCGTTCTATGTCGAGCCGGGCGTTGCGATGCTGCGCTCCCCCGATGGCAGCCAACAAGTGTTGGGAAAAGTCGTGGTGGACCTACGTAACGGAAATATCTGGGGATTCCCGACCATGACTCAAGATCCCTACCCGGCCGCGGGAGTGCGGACTACTCCGCCCACTTCGCATCCATTTTTGCTCGGCAAATTTGCGCTGGCAGATATGGAGAGGTAAGCGGGAGTCGTGGTGATTCGGGGAAAACCGCAATTATCGCGGAAGGCTTTTCTATGAGTCTGCCCGGTTCGCGTGCTGCGGTGAATAAGGAAAGGTCCTATGAGCGGGCAGGCAGAACCAGCCATTTGAGGAGCATATTGATAAGGGTGAGGACGATGCCTCCCCAGAAGGCAGAAAAGAAGTTCTGGATGTGAAAGCCGGGCACGAGTTTGGACGCGAGCTCGATCATGAGAGCGTTAATCACGAACCAGAAGAGCCCTAACGTAAGAATCGTAAGGGGGAACGTAACCACTTTCAAGAAGAGCCCGAGCGTGGCATTGACGAAGCCGATCACGATTGCGGCGATCAATGCGGCCGATGCATCCTTGACGACAAATCCGGGCACGAGCCGCGACGTGATCCATACGGCAAGTGCGCTCACCACCCAATGAATAAGCATTAGCAACATTGCTGTGGTCCCGTTTGTGCTGGCGGACAGAATACAGGATTCGCAACCCTAATGCATTAGCTGAATAGCGAAGGATGAAAGCAGCCGCTCTTGTGGCTCTTGAGACGTTTTTCCTGTTCCCATCTACAATGGCAGAAGTACTTACGTTCATAGAGGAGAGACGAATGCAACGCAAGGCAAGCGCAATCTGGAAGGGCGGTCTTAAAGATGGCAAGGGCTCGGTATCTTCGGCGAGTGGTGTACTGACGAATACGCCGTACTCCTTTACTACGCGATTTGAAAATACACCGGGGACGAATCCTGAGGAGTTAATTGCTGCGGCGCATGCCGCATGTTTTTCCATGGCGCTGTCGGCACAGCTAGGCAGTGCCAATCTGACCCCATCAAGCATTGAGACAGCTGCGACACTCACGATGGAAAAACTCGATTCCGGCTGGACCATCACGGCGGTCCACCTGGATGTGGTCGGGCACGTACCGAAGGCGGACGCGGCTGCATTCCAAAAAGCGGCTGAGAATGCCAAGAGCGGTTGCCCGGTTTCCAAGGTGCTCAAGGCCAATATCACCATGAATGCAAAACTGGAAGGATAGCCAGCCAAAGGCCGTTGTGAGTGGCGTCACTTACCGGGGACGATTGGCGCCTTCGCCCACTGGTCTGCTGCATCTCGGCCATGCGCGCACTTTCTGGATCGCCGCACAACGAGCTTCTGCGAATGGCGGGTCGCTGGTCCTGCGCAACGAGGACCTGGATGTGCAACGCTCCCGGCCGGAATTTGCGCAGGCGATGATCGAGGAGTTGCGTTGGCTGGGCCTTCGCTGGGATGAAGGCCCGGATTGTGGCGGTCCGTACGGCCCATATTCACAGAGCGAGCGGTGCGATCATTACTTCCAAGCCTGGCGAAGGTTGCGAGACGGAGGTTTCATCTATCCGTGTACTTGCTCGCGCAAAGACCTGGCGCAGGCTGCCAGTGCGCCGAATGACACGGATGACGAGCCGATTTATCCTGGCCGATGTCGTTCACGAAATGATGGGAGAAATTTTGCCGAGCCCGCGGGTGTGAACTGGCGTTTTCGGATTGCGGATGGAGAAGAGATCTCATTTACTGATCTTCATCTGGGCCGGCGGACTTTCGTAGCGGGCGGAGAATTCGGCGATTTTGTGGTCTGGCGACGGGACGATGTGCCGGCATACCAGCTCGCCGTCACGGTTGATGATGCGCACATGCAAATCACGGAGGTGGTGCGGGGCGCGGACCTCTTGAAGTCGACGGCCCGGCAGCTGCTTTTGTATCGAGCACTCGGCTGGAAGCCGCCGGCGTTCTATCACTGCGAACTGGTAACTGATGATTCTGGAGCGCGCCTGGCGAAACGGCATGATGCCCTGAGCATCCAGCATCTGCGCGAATGCGGATGGAGCGCGGAGCAGGTGGTTGCGCGTGCGATGGCGTCGGGAGCGGCCAAGCCGCTGCTATAAATTCGTTGTATATACCTGATTATCTTTTTTGATTGGCAGTGAAGCGGGCGTCGCGATACCCTTACAAGTTCTTGTCCGTCCGTCCCCCAACGCTTATCGTTGCACCCCGAATTTAAATGAACAGGTAAGGAGATTCATGTCGAACGAATTGCGCAATTTCCTGGCTATCCCCTATGACGAACTGGAAGAAATGAACCTGAATGCCAAGGAGCAGCGGCAGACGCGGGTCGCGCCGAAAAAAATTCAGGAGGAGCGGCTGGATTATTTGAGCGGCGAAAAGCGCATAAAGGCCGTAACCGTGCTGTTCAGCGACCTGGAAGGCCGCCTGCACATGCTGGATTATGACAAGAAGTTCCTGCTCAAGAGCTACGACAACCTGACTTTCGATGGCTCGTCGATTCGTGGTTTTACCGCACAGCGTGAAAGTGACTTGCGGCTCGGCATCGACTGGGGCGCTTTCTATTGGGGGCCGGCAGATGTTTTTGGGCCGGGCAAAGTGCTGGTGTTTGGCGATGTTATCGACAAAAACGGCGAACCGTATGCGGCCGATATTCGTGGCGTGCTGAAAGGGTATGCCGAGAGCCTGCACAAGAAGAATGGCTACACGTTGAATGCCGCGAACGAAATTGAAGGATTTCTGTTTCAGGGGCCGGACGCAGAGCGCCGTTACCACGAGACCGGGAAATTCGAATATGTAAATACGGGCGGCTACTATCACTCGCTGCCCGGCGATCCGTTGCGGACGTTCATCGACACGGTCGCAGAAGTGCAGCGGGCGATGGGATTCCAGAACGAGAAAGACCATCCTGAAGTTGCGCCATCACAATTTGAAATCAACTACGGATACGGAGAGGTGGTGGCGGCGGCGGACCAGATTCAGCTCTACAAGCTGGTGTGCCGCCAGGTAGCGACGAAAATGGGATGCACCGTTTCGTTCCTGCCGAAACCGGTGGTTGGGGTCAACGGCAGCGGCATGCATACCAACGTGTCGGTCAGCAAAGGTGGAAAGAACCAGTTCTGGGATGCGAAGGGCGAAGAGAAGCTGAGCAAGTTTGGCTGGGAGTTTGTCGATCGCCTGCTGACTCACGGCAATGACATCTGCCTGCTGCTGAATGCCAGCGTGAATGCCTATCGCAGGCTGGATCCGCACTTTGAGGCGCCCAACCAGCTGAAGGCTTCGCCGACCGATCGCGGGGCCATGGTGCGCATTCCCATCGGCAACGAGAGGAGCATGCGAGTCGAAGTGCGCTGCGTTGCTCCGGATGCGAATCCGTATCTGGTCATGCACTCAATCTTCAAGACCGGCCTTGAGGGTGAGACTGCGAAGATCAAGAATCTGCGGCAGGCGCAGCGGTACTTGCCTGACAACATCTACGCGGCACTCGACAATTTCAGGAAAGCTGGATGGACGACGAAGCTTCTGGGTGAGGATGTGAAGGGCCGCTACGCCGACCTGAAAGAAGCTTCCGCCGATCGCTGCCCGCGTCAACTGGGAACGTTTGTAAAGGCACCCGAGGTTCAGTACCACCACGAGGTGTACAACCAGTTCCTGTGGAACCTGTTTTAACGAACTGCAGATTCCTTGTCGCTTGTGCTCTCAGAATGACAAGGCGATAGGAAAGTTGCTTTCAAAAGAAAAGGCCACGCGAATCGCGTGGCCTTTGACATTCGGCCAGCTGGCTTTCGTTGCCGAGGTTTCGCCGTTCAGCAGAGAAAAAGCGCCACAGACTGCGAAAAACGCGCTTAGGGCAGCAGCGTGTGGTCTAATAGAAGGAC
Organism: Terriglobales bacterium; assembly: GCA_035623255.1. GTDB lineage: Bacteria > Acidobacteriota > Terriglobia > Terriglobales > Acidobacteriaceae > JAFAGX01. Next base: position 21,280 of record DASPTU010000131.1, read on the forward strand.
TCGAAAGCTCTGATGCCGTCTGCAAGAACAATTCTGCGCCGCCGAGTGAAGCATGTGGGGCGAAATATTCGCGGTGTGCGCGAAGGGATCCGGGCGCTGCTGTCCAGCGATCATCCGCTGCTGGCGCATATTATTCCGATCCGGCGCTGCAATCTGGCCTGCGAGTACTGCAACGAGTTCGACGATTTTTCCAAGCCGGTACCCACACAAGCCATGTTTCAGCGCGTCGACAAGCTGGCGGAACTGGGCACATCTGTAATCACGATCAGCGGCGGCGAACCGCTACTGCATCCCGAGCTGGATGAAATCATTGGACGAATCCGCACACGCGGAATGGTTGCGGGGCTGATCACCAACGGCTATCTTCTCGTGCCGGAGAGAATTGAGCGCCTGAATCGCGCAGGCCTGGAGTGGCTGCAAATCTCGATTGACAATGTGACTCCCGATGAAGTTTCGAAAAAAAGCCTGAAGGTCCTGGATAAAAAAATCGAGATGCTGGCAGAGTACGCTGAATTCCACGTGAATATCAATTCCGTGGTCGGTGGTGGTGTGCGCAATCCCCAGGATGCGCTGACCATTGGAAAGCGGGCGCTTGAGCTGGGATTCAGTTCGACAGTGGGGATTATCCACGATGGGGATGGGCAGCTGCAGCCACTGGGAAGCGAAGAGCGGCGCGTATATCACGCAATGAAGGCGCTCGAGAAGCGCAGCTTCACTCGGATCAACGCTTTTCAGGACAACATCGCACTGGGCAGGCCGAATCAGTGGCGCTGTCGCGCCGGGGCGCGCTATTTATACATTTGTGAGGACGGGCTGGTGCACTATTGTTCGCAGCAACGCGGCTACCCGGCGATTCCGCTCGAAAAATACACTGTGCACGACCTTCGGCGGGAGTACGTGACGGAAAAATCGTGCGCTCCACACTGCACGGTTTCGTGCGTGCATCAAGTTTCGATCTTCGATTCCTGGCGTGCCCCGCAGCATCCCTCGCCCGCGCCGGTTGCGCCGAGTGCCGGCGGGCTGGTGCAGATCGACTGAATTTCCTAACGAGAGTTTTGAACTGCAGTTTCCTCGACACGTCCCTTCGGCTTTGCTCAGGGCAGGCTCTCGCCGCAGATGCGGCAGGGAACAGCTCGGAATGACAATGGAGCGGGTGACGCGCTGGGGCTTTATTTTTTCTGTGCGGTCGGTGGCAGCATTCCATTCAAACGAAGATACATTGCGGCCACACTGTAGTGGTCGGCCAACGCGTTGGTTAGAATAAACATGGCCATTGCGCGAGTTCCAGTATGTCCGCCAAAGAGTTCGAAGGAGTCGCCGAGCTTGGAATCGTCGACTTTGGCAAGTGCAGCAGTGCAGAAATCAAATGAAGCCTTCACCGCAGCCACCAGCTTGTCTTTACCGTCTGCTTCTTTCGGTTCGGGTGCTTTGGGCTCAGGGGTGTCGCTGATTTTGGCGCAAAGAAGATTATTGGTTTCCGTCACGTGAATTGTGAGGTGAGCGAAGCTCATCTGCTGGGGTGTGGGCTTGTAGTCGTACTTGTCGGCGGGCATCTCCTCGGCAGCGGCGACCAGGTTTTTCTGCTGGCGCGTAAGAATTTCACGCACAGCGCTCGAGACCGGGTTTTTGGTTTCCTGGGCAAACAGCGCCGAGCTACAAGCAAGCAGCATAAAGAAGGTGAATGCGCCTTTCATCATGATTCCTCCAGTGCGCCCCAAGAATACTCCTGCGGAAGAGATTAATTCCAGCCTTCACTGGATCACGGGCGCTACGTGAACGCCTCTGCTTCGGCGCATTTCAGCCGCTAATGCCTTGATTTCGGTCAAATCACGCTGCATTTCATTCCAGCCATACCAGAGCGCGTAGTCCGGGCTGGCGTGGAAGGTCCCTTGAAACGTGCGCATTCGGTGTTCGAGGTACATAACGAACAATTTCTGTTCGACCTCGGTAGGCGCGTCGTAGAAAGTGAGAAGGTTAGGAAACGGGTAAGCGTAGCTCGCGGGTTTTGGAAGAACGTTATCTTTATAGAGGGCTGCAACGACGCGAATACCTTCGGCCATCAGGTGGTCGGCATTGCGAATCATGTCATCGCCCATCTGGAGTTGCTGCTTGGCGAAGTTGGCCGAGTGGCACTGGTTGCAGGTATTGATCATTTTGTCGCGCTCGCGTTGCCAATCTTCCTGGGTGAGGCGGGCGACGTCGGCAGCTTTGACGGTGTTCAGCAAAGCTGTGGGTTTGCCGTCGGGATCGAGAACACCCAATGCCTGGAGGATGGTCGCTCGGTCTGCGGCCCACTGCTTGTCCTCCGGCATGGGAAGCCGGACTGCAAGGAAACCCCATGCGGTGCGTACTTCGTGATTACCGTTCTGCATGTGGCAGGTCTGGCAGGTAGGAGCAGCTGCATTCGCGGGCAAGACTTTCAGCTGTTTGAGGTCGTCGCGGACGCCATGCTTGGAGGCGGAATACATTTCCCACTGCGGATGGTCAAACCCCATGTGGCAGGTCTCACACGCCTGCGGTTGCTTTGCCTCTTCGACCGAGAAGGTATGCCGCGTGTGACAGGCGTCGCATTGTGCCGCCCCGAATCCGGAGCCATTCTGCCGTAATTCAGCAATCTCGTTTGGCGTCTTGTTGCCGATCTTGTGACAGCCGCCACATCCTTTCTGCCCTTCGATGAGCGCCATGGGCTGCCAGTGGATGGTCGGCATGGCGTTCATAGCTGCCCAAGCCATCGCGTGCTTGCCCTTCATGAACTGATCGACTTGAGCCTGGTGACAGGTGGCGCAGGTTTCAGGAGTTGGTATCTTCACCTTGGCAACATCGCCGGCAGAGGTGTGCTGGTCGCCGTGGCAGGACACGCAGGTCACTTCTATTTGACTATGCCTGCTCAACTTCCAATCAGAAACAATGTTGGGAGTGACTTTAGTGTGGCAATCAATGCATTGCGTGGCCGAGCTTGACTGCTGACCGAAACTCGATGCTCCGAGAGAAAAGCTCGCGAGCAGGATAAGCATAGGGAAGCATTTCATAACCAGCTCCTGCAGCACACCCTAATATAAAGAACACTTATTGGCCTGTGATTGGGGTCACATTTAGTGCAGTGTCACTGAGCTTCTGCTATGAGAACAAGGATCCAAGGCCAGCGCTGGTAAGGGCAAAAACCAAATACCAGCCGATGACGATAGCCAGAGCGGTCGAGCGCTTTACTTTGCTGACGCAACTGAAGCCGATGGCAGTGACGACCAGGGTCCAGAACATGAAAATGTCCATGGCGGTGGCAAAGCTATAGAGAAAGTGGGAATCGGCCGGATTCAGAAAGTATCCCGGGTTGGTGGCCACTGGATTCTGAAAAGTGAACGAGTCGGCACTTGCGCCGACTGCCACGGAAATCGTGGCGAGGATGGTCTTGACGAGAAGCGGCAAGCTGGCGTACATCACGACGGCCAAAGCGGTCTTGAACTTGATCTCGGCGCTGGCGGCGAATTTGAAAGTGGCAAACAGGATGGCGGCAACCAGCACGTTCCAGATCAGAATTACGACTGGATAGCTGTAGGAGAAGTTGCGGAAGAATGTGGTCTGGCGCTGCATGGCCTGTTCGCGCTGCGGGGCGGGCAGTTGCTCGATGCGCTCCGCGGCTTTGGGAGAAGCCTGGATCTGGTTCTCGGCCACTTTGCGAAAGCCGATTTTCTGATCTACCGTGTAGACAAAAACCTCGGACATCAGGCAGAGCAGCAGGAATGGCGCCCACCAACTGGCATTGCGGCGCAGATCGGTAAAAATTTTTGACGGCGCGATGAAAACATCGACGATGCGCGCCATTTCGGAAAGCGGGGCGGCTTCGGGGGTGGGCGATGGCAATACCGGCGCAGCGGCCATGGAAACCTCCATCCGGGCGGATTGTAGTCTGGAATGCGTGGGAGGACAAGCCGAAGGGCAGAAGGTCCAATTCTGGTCAGCTCTTTGGACTTCGGGGGATGGTGATGGCGCCTTCTGAGGCGGACGACACCAGAGCCGCATATTTGGCAAAGACACCGCTTGTGTAGACCGGCGGCCGAGGCTTCCACTCCGCGAGGCGCTGCTTCAGGGTATTGTCGCTGATTTCGACCTGTGCAGTCCGTTTGGCGATGTCGATCTCAATCACATCGTTTTCGCGAACCGCCGCAATTGGGCCGCGAGCCGCGGCTTCAGGCGCGATGTGCCCGAGCATCAGGCCGCGAGTAGCGCCGCTGAAACGGCCGTCGGTGATGAGGGCAACCGATTCGCCCAGTCCTTCGCCAACGATGGCTGCCGTCACGCTGAGCATCTCGCGCATGCCCGGGCCACCTTTTGGGCCCTCGTTACGGATGATGACAACATCTCCAGCATGAATGCGCTTGGAGGTGACCGCGGTCATGGCATCCTCTTCCGACTCGAAAACCCGGGCTGGGCCACGGTGACTCAGCCGCTCATGGCCGCTGATTTTGGCCACGCAGCCATCAGGGGCGAGATTGCCGTGCAGAATGACGAGACCACCGGTTTTCTTTAGCGGTTTGTCGGCGGGAGCGATCACCTCCTGGCCGGGACATTCCACGGCGGATTGGGTTTCGGCAGAGATGGTCTTTCCAGTAACGCTCATCTGGTTGCCGTGAATGCGACTGATCAAGCGCTGCGCCAGCAGACGTACGCCGCCGGCACGATGCATGTCTGCCGCAACAAATTTTCCCGCGGGCTTCAAGTTGGCCAGCAGAGGCGTTTTTTCGCTGATGGTCTGGAAATCATCGATGTGCAGCGGCACTCCGGATTCCCGGGCCAGCGCCAGCAGATGAAGCACTGCGTTGGTTGAGCCACCGGTCGCAGCGACGGCGGCGATTGCGTTCTCAAAGGCAGCGCGGGTCAGAATGTCTTTGGGGACGATGCCTTGGCGCAAGAGATTCAGGACAAGCTTGCCGCAATCGAACGCGACCTGATCTTTGGCGGGATCCATGGCGGGAACGCTATTGAATCCCATCGGCGAAAGGCCAATCATTTCCATGACGGTGGACATGGTGTTCGCGGTGTACTGGCCCCCGCAGGCGCCGGCGCCGGGACAGGCGACGTTCTCAAGTTCGTTCAAATCCGCGTCGGTCATTCTGCCGGCAGCGTTTGCGCCGACCGCCTCGAAAACGTCCTGGATGGTGACATCCTTGCCGCGATAATTGCCGGCGGCGATTGTGCCGCCGTAAAGGACCAGCCCCGGAATATTCAGACGCGCCAAAGCCATGGCGGCGGCTGGAATGGTCTTATCGCATCCCACCACACAGACAACGCCGTCAAAGAGTTGGCCGCGGCAGACCAGTTCGATGGAATCGGCAATAATCTCGCGGCTAACCAAAGAAGCGCGCATGCCTTCCGTGCCCATGGTTTCGCCGTCAGAAATCGCGATGGTGTTGAATTCCATGGGCGTGCCGCCTGCCTCGCGAATCCCGTCCTTCACCCTGGCGGAAAGGCGGCGAAGGTGGAAGTTGCAGGGCATGGTTTCGATCCAGGTATTGGCAACTGCGATGAGCGGTTTGCGCAGATCGGCGTCGCTAAAGCCGATGGCTTTGAACATGGCGCGGGACGGGGCGCGATCGCGTCCGTCAGTGATGGCATGGCTGCGGTGTTTGGGATCCATAGTTAAGAGATTAGAACCGCAGTTCGGTGCGCGTGTCCAGAAGTGTGATCGGAGTGCTTAGGCCGTCGCGGTCCTCGCGGCGGCGTTCAAGGCGACTCTGACCGAAGCCGGGAGATGTGGTGTAGCCGATTGCTCAGGCGCATGGGCGGCGACGGTGAACGGAATTCCGGCGCGGACTTTGGTGACATCCACAATCGCATGCCAGTCACGGCAGAGTTGACCGATCTGCCTGGGGCTGACCTCCAGCAGCAAGGTCACAGCATGGGCATGATCGGCAGGAGTTGCCTGCACGTAAGGCAGTTCGATGCCGCGGCGCGAGGCGGCATTTAGAATGCGCATCAGCGTGCCCTGTGTGTTGCGATACTCGATGTGAAAGGCTTGCATATTCGTTCTCCTGACCGCCGGCCGACGGCGGCGCTACTCCTGTTCGAAAATCATTTCTGACAGCGTTCCTCCCGCAGGCACCATGGGATAAACGTTGGCCTCGGGATGGCAATCGAAAGCCAACAGCTCCGGCTCCGGCGAAGACAAGAATCGTTGCAGCATCTGCGAAGTCTCGCTGCTCACGGGGAATTCACGCATGGCATCTTCGTTCAGCCGGTCGCCGTAAATCCTGTAAGCTCGGGCTACTTCGACGAAATCCGGGTTATCGCTTAAGTCCGTTTCCGAGTAATTTCGAGCGTAGAAAAGCTCTTGCCACTGGCGGACCATGCCGAGATATTTGTTGTCGACAACGACCATTTTTATGGGCAAGCGAAGGCGGCGGACGGTGGCAAGCTCCTGAATGTTGATCTGGAAGCCGCCGTCACCGGAGATGCAAAGGACGGTGGTCTCTGGTTTGGCGAGCTGGATGCCAATTGCCGCCGGCAGGGCAAAACCCATGGCGCCCAATCCACCGGAGGTGATGAATCCGCGCGGAGCTGAGGAACGGTAGCGTTGGGCAGCCCACATCTGGTGCTGGCCGACATCGGCCACAATCACGCTGTCATCGGGCAGGTGCCGGAAAAGCTCGTCCAGAAAGCGAATTGTGGGTGACGCGAGACCTCGTGGGTCAGACTCTGCTCGTTCCAGCGTGCAAGCTGTATTTCGCCATGAACTCCAGTCGGGCAATGTTACGCGACGAAGGACGGCCTGGAATGCTGGAATGGTTTCGGCCAAATCGCCGATTACGGGCAGGTCGCAGGCACGCACGCGGTCGAGCTGCGCGGGATCGATTTCAAAGTGAACAATTCGAGCATGAGGCGCGAAACGCGAGGGATCACCGGTTACGCGATCATCCAGGCGGGCGCCGAAGACGAGCAACAGATCGGTTTCATGCAGCGCCAGGTTTGCGGCACGGGTGCCATGCATGCCGACCATACCGAGATAGTAGGGAGCATCGGGTGGCACCGCGCCGAGCCCGTGGACCGTGGCAAAAGCAGGGACCTGCAGATGGTCGAGCAAAAGACGGAGATCTGCGACGGCGCCGGAGAGTTTAACTCCCGCACCCACGAGTGCAACGGGCCGCCTGGCATTTTCGAGCAGGGCGACAAGAGTTTCGGTAAACGTGGTAACGCCGTGAATGTCGGCAGATCTGGTGTGAGGCTGGAACTTGACCGGGCCAGCAAACTCGGTTTTTGCTTTCAGCACATCCGTGGGGATGTCGATGACCACGGGCCCCGGACGGCCGCTGCGTGCCCAGTGAAAGGCTTCGGCAATTACCGAGGGCAGCTCCTCGATGGAACGGACCAGACGGCTCCACTTGGTGAGAGAAAGTGTCAGTCCGAAAACGTCGGTTTCCTGAAAGGCATCCGTGCCGATCAGACCACTTCGAACCTGGCCGGTGATACAAACGAGTGGAACCGAATCCATTTTGGCATCGGCAATACCGGTGACCAGATTTGTAGCGCCGGGGCCGCTGGTGGCGATGGCGACGCCCACCTTGCCGCTGGCGCGGGCATATCCTTCGGCGGCGAAAACTGCGCCCTGTTCATGGCGGGTGAGCACGTGCCGTATGCCGCTATCGGGCAGCGCGTCGTAAAGCGGCATAATCGCGCCACCGGGATAGCCGAAGGCCAGCTCGACCCCCTCGGCGCGCAAACAGCTTAGGACGATTTCGGCTCCTCTAAGCATTCACGACCTTGGCAGCGGGGCGCTCGGCGGTTTCGGCTTTGATTGCCGGTTTCTGAACTTCCTTCGGCAGCCACGACATCATGCTTCGCAGGCGAGCGCCGACGGATTCAATAGGGTGGCGTTTTTCCTGCTCGCGCAGTTCAGCGAACTTGCGGCCGCCAGTTTTGTTTTCCTCTATCCATTCACGCGCGAAGGTACCGTCCTGGATGCGGGCCAGAATCTGTTTCATGGCCGTGCGAGTGCTGTCGCCGACCACCTCGTTGCCACGCGTGAGATCACCGTATTCGGCAGTGTTGGAGATCGAATAACGCATGCGGCTGAGGCCGCCTTCATAAATCAGGTCGACGATCAGCTTCATTTCGTGGAGGCACTCGAAGTAGGCGACCTCGGGCTGATATCCGGCTTCAACCAGAGTCTCGTAGCCCTTCTTGATGAGCGAAGTCAGGCCGCCGCAGAGAACGGCCTGCTCGCCGAAGAGATCGCTTTCTGTTTCTTCTTTGAACGTAGTCTGCAGAACTCCGGCGCGCGTCGATCCGATTCCGTTGGCGTAGGCCAGCGCATACTCATGGGCGCGGCCACTGGCGTCCTGATAGATCGCGAGCAAGGAGGGAACGCCGCGGCCTTCGCTGTAGATCCGGCGCAGCAGATGTCCGGGACTCTTTGGAGCAATCATGACAACATCGACGCCGGGCGGAGGAACAATGGTCTTGAAATGAATGCTGAACCCGTGGGAGACGCCGAGAATTTTCCCCGGCGTCAGAGATGGCTTGATGGCAGCTTCGTAGAGCAAATGCTGCGTTTCATCGGGAGTGAGGATCTGAATCCAGTCGGCCCGTTTGGCGGCTTCGGCTGGTGCGAAGACCTGAAAGCCATCGGCCAGCGCTTGCTGGGCGCTCGGGCGATGCGTCTCAAGACCGATGATGACCTTGTACCCGCTGTCACGAAGGTTCTGGGCTTGTGCGTGCCCCTGACTGCCATAGCCGAAGATGGCGATGGTCTTATTCTTGAGGACCGATGGATTGGCGTCACGCTCATAGAAGATGGTGGGCACGGGTAGCTCCTTGGCTTTGATGTAACCGACCGGTCGGTTTGGACATGCTAACGATAACGAGGTGGTAATGTCAATGGGTTTCTGGGTGGCCAGGCACGAGCCCGGCTCAGAATGGAACGACTTTGTGAATGCCCTTCTTTTTCTTCTTCTTGCTGGAAGCGGTATCGGAGTCGTCGCTTGCCTGGTTGTTGGAAGAGGTCGCCGAATCAGCGGTCTGGCTACTGCTGGCTGTGTTTGCGGACTGATCGGCTGTCTGGATCTCGTTCACCTGTTGTGGAGGAGGCAACGGCTGATTGCCCGCGGAGGGAACATTGGGTTTCAGCTCATTGGCATCACTTGCGGGGACATTGGGTTTGAGTTCATTTTGCTCAGGCGTCGCAGCAGTTGCCGCATTGGCGGCGGCGTCGGCATTGCTGTCTGCAGCAACTGACGCGTCGGAGCGAGGTATTGGCTGATCCGCCGGGGGCGTTCCTTTTCCAATCTCGACCGAGACCGCGTTCTTATCGCCTGCGCCCTTAGCTGGCATGGCTGATTCTTTGGCGGCGTCTCGCACGACATCGCTGGCGCTCATGGGAGTGGGGTCAACCAGAGTTGGCTCGCCTACGTGGGCCGCATCGACAACGCTGGGATGCTTTTCGAAATTCTTGACCAGCCGAGAGAGCGTGCCAGGGGCCTTACGACTATCTTCTTCGGCTTTGTTCTGCGCAACGGCTGCCTTGGTTGGCTTGGGAACCGGCTGGTGTAGGGCGAGGAGCCGAGCTTTGGCGTCATCGGCCCGGTCCATTAGCGGATACCGGGTCAGAATGCGGGAATAGGCTTCACTCGCACCCTTGGTGAAGGGCTCGATCATACGCGCCTTGAAGGGCTCAAATATACAGTTGGGCGGCTTGTTAAAGGCGACGCAATTGGGGCGCGCACGAATCATGTTGATCTCGCCTTCGTAGGACTGACCCAGGAGGTAGAGCGCTTCGTCGGCCTTGCTATACAGCGGGTACTTGTCCACCAGAGACCGCAGGCGGGCAATGGCAGCCGGATAAGACTGGCGTAAATAGTAGAACCGGCCCACGCGATACTCGCGTTCCGCAATCACCTCCTGCACTTCGCGGAGACGTTGCTTCGCCTCCGGGACCAGCTTGCTGTCGGGAAACTGCATGATCAACTGCCGGTATTCCTCTTCGGCGCGCATGGCGTGGGTGTAATCGCGGTCCGGCTTTTCCATCTCCTGATAATGGATGTTGGCGATTTTCAGCTGCGCTTCGGCAGCTTCCGGCATATTGGGGAAGAATGTGATGAAATCTTTGTATTCAATTTCTGCCTGGGCCTGCGATGCCGAACCCCCCTCTGCGTACCAGGAATCGGCGATAGCCAGTTTGGCACGGGCGATGTATTCCGAATCAGGATAAGTGTTTATGAGGGTTTGCAACGTAAGACGAGCCACGTCGAAGCGGTTGTGCTTCATCGCATCCATGGCGCGATCGAACAGCACCTTGTCAGGCTGCTTGGAATCGATGTTGGCGATCGGGTTAGTAACTTTCTTGTTGGTGCAGGCAGCCGCCAGGAAAAGCACGGCCAATGCGATCGTTAACACCGAAATACGACGTGACATAGAACCTCAGGAATCAGTTTCTAACTTCCGGTCTCCGGTTTCCAGTCGAAAATCCTGGAGGTCAGACCCTCAGCAATGTTGCCTCAGTGGCCGCTTTGAGCAATTTGCGTGCATTGGTAGTTGGATCGCCTTCCCCAAACACTGCGTTGCCTGCGACCAGGATTTCGGCTCCAGCCCGGACGACATCGCCCACGGTTTCAACGTCGATGCCCCCATCCACCTCGATACGATAGGAAAGCCGCCGTTGGGCACGTATCTCGGCCAGATTGCGAATCTTATGCACCGCTCTGGGAATAAACTTTTGCGCGCCGAAGCCCGGATTCACCGACATAACCAGAACGTAATCGACGATATCAAGCACTTCTGTTAAGGTTGCCACCGGAGTGGCAGGATTGATCACTACGCCCACTCGCGCCCCATGAGTGCGGATGAGATGCAACGTCCGGTTCAGATGCCGGGTTGCTTCCTGATGTACAGAGATCCAGTCAGCGCCGGCTTCGGCAAAGTCCGGAATGTACTGATCGGGATTCTCAATCATCAGGTGGCAATCGAGCGGCAGATCGGTGGCCTTGCGTAAAGACCGGACAACCGGAGGGCCGATTGTGATATTGGGGACGAAATGACCGTCCATGATGTCGACATGAATGACTGTGCCACCGCCCAGGGCCGCTGCGTGCACCTGTTCGGATAAATGGCTGAAATCTGCAGACAGGATCGATGGTGCTAGTTCGACCAACCCAGGCTCCCGGGACGAAGAGGTAATTAGCAAAATTCTAACACGCGGATTGGCCGCAATTCGGTGCTCTGCGGCTTAAGTGGTCATCTGTCAGGGTTGCAGGTAAAATCCTGATTCGCCCTGAGTGCCGACTCAGCGGCAGAGGCCATATCCTACTACTATGAGAATGCGAGTTCGCAAAGCCGTCTTTCCCGCCGCCGGACTGGGTACGCGCTTTTTACCTGTCACCAAGGCCCAGCCGAAGGAGATGTTGCCTCTTGTCGACAAGCCCATTATTCAGTACGGCGTAGAAGAGGCACTGGCGGCGGGTTGCGATCAGATCATCATCGTGACCGGTCGCGGCAAGCAAGCGATCGAAGATCACTTCGACGTGAGTTACGAACTGGAGCACATGCTGGAAGACCGGAAGAAGACCGATCTGCTGGAAATTGTGCGGCACATCTCGGACCTGATTCACGTTGCCTACGTGCGTCAGAAGGAGGCATTGGGACTCGGACACGCGGTGCTTACCGCGCGGGAATTGGTGGGGAACGAGCCGTTTGCAGTGCTGCTTGCGGATGACGTTATCGATGCCGATCCGCCATGCCTGAAGCAGATGATGAATGTCTTCGAAAAAATGCAGTGCTCGGTGCTGGCTACCCAGGTTGTTGAGGGCAAAGCTATTTCAGCCTATGGTGTGCTCGACGTAAAGCCGGTCAAGGGGGAATTCGAAGGGCGGTTGTACGAGATTCGCAATATGGTGGAGAAGCCTCGGCTGGAAGATGCGCCATCGAACCTGGCCATCATCGGCCGTTACATCTTAACCCCGGCAGTTTTCGAGACACTGTCACAGACTCAGGCGGGAGCCGGCGGCGAACTGCAACTTACTGATGGCATGAAACTGCTGCTGCAACGAGAAAAGATGTACGCATACGTGTACGAGGGCAAGCGACATGACACCGGCGACAAGCTGGGATTCCTCAAGGCAACGGTGGAGTTTGCCTTGAAGCGGCCGGACCTGGGAGAACCGTTTCGCCAATACCTGAAAAGTCTGAAACTTTAGCAACTCCGTATATCCAGGCTAAGACTCGCCGAGCGTCATCTTCAGCTTTTTGGATTTTTCTTCCACGCTGTTGGCCAGGTTCTCTTTGTGAGCCGCCATTTTTTTTGCCAGGGCCGGGCTGGTGAGGGCGAGAATTTGGGCGGCGAGAATTCCCGCATTAGTGGCGCCAGCTTTTCCAATTGCGACGGTGGCGACGGGAATCCCAGCCGGCATCTGAACAGTAGCCAGGAGTGAGTCCAGTCCGTTGAGCGCCGTCGAGGGGATGGGAACTCCAATCACGGGCAAGGTGGTGTGAGCGGCGATGACTCCGGCGAGATGCGCGGCACCACCCGCTCCGGCAATGATGACGCGAATTCCGCGATCGGCGGCCTTACGGGCGAAGTCGGCGGTCCGCTCGGGAGAGCGGTGGGCGGAGGTGACGTCAATTTCGTAGCCTATTCCAAAGTCGTCGAGCGTCTTGGCGGCCTCGCGCATGATTTCCAGGTCAGAGTCGCTTCCCATCACGATGGAGACGAGTGGCTTAGGCATAACGTCCTTTCGGCTGCCGAATGGATGACAACAGTCTTGAGAGCTATTTCTTGAGAGCTCTCGCCGCAATGTCCTTGCGGTAATGAGCGCCATCGAAGGCGATCCTGGACACGGCCGCATACGCGCGATCAACTGCGGTACCGAGATCCGGCGCACGCGCGGTTACACCTAACACGCGCCCCCCAGAGGTCACGTATCCACCATCAAGCGCGGTTGTGCCGGCGTGAAAAACCTTCACGCCTTCAACTTTGGCGGTGTCCTCAAGTCCGGAGATTTTCTTTCCTGCTTCAAATGTGCCAGGGTAGCCGCCGGAGGCCATGACAACGCAGACCGTGGGGTCGGGTGACCAGCGAAAATCGCCGTCGCTGACGCGTCCTTCAATGGTGGCTTCCATGGCCTCAAGCAGATCGCTTTCCAGACGCATCAGAATCGCCTGGGTTTCGGGATCACCGAAACGGCAATTGAATTCCAGGACCATAGGTCCGCGGGCGGTCATCATCAGGCCACAATAGAGCACGCCCCGATACTCCATTCCCTGCGCTTTCATGCCAGCCACAACCGGACGCGCGATGTGATGCACCAGCCAATGCTGCATCTGATCGTCGAGCATGGTTCGAGTCGAGTACGCGCCCATCCCACCCGTATTCGGGCCAGTGTCACCATCGCCAACTCGCTTGTGGTCCTGTGCGGGAACAAGCGGTGCTACTCGTTCTCCGTCGCTCAAAACCAGAAACGAAACTTCCTCTCCTTTCAAGCACTCTTCCACAACAAGACACAGACCCGCGTTGCCCAGCATCTTTCCGCTGAGCATATCGGTTGCGACGGCGGTCGCTTCCTCCTTGTTATGGCAGATGACAACACCTTTGCCGGCAGCCAAGCCATCGGCTTTCAGCACAACCGGCATATGAAAGTGGGGGAGAGCGTCGCGGAAGTCGGCGAGTGAGTTGCAAATGGCGTAGTGCGCGGTGGGGATGTTGAATCGCTGCATGAACTCCTTGGCGAAGCTCTTGCTGGATTCGAGCTGGGCTGCGAGACGGGTCGGCCCGAAAACCTTCCATCCACGGCGCGTGAATTCATCGACTACACCCAGGGTGAGGGGCAATTCGGGCCCGACGACCGTCAGATCGGGCTGAAGCTGATTTGCGACTGCGATCAGCGAGTCCAAATTCTTTAAGTCGGCGGGCACACATTCGGCTTCGGCAGAAATGCCGCCATTGCCCGGCGCACAGTAGACTTTCGAGACACGCGGAGATTGGCGGAGTTTCCAAACCAGGGCGTGCTCGCGGCCGCCGCTTCCTATCACCAGAACTTTCATAGCAGGACAGACAAGGTTAGGGGGAAACCGGGAAATTTTCAATTGCAGCTATCTCGATGCACAGGCCAGAATCGGACATGATCCTCGAAGTTGCGACTTCACTTTCTGGTCGAAGATCATTCTTGTATCCGATGTGGATGCCTCGGCGGACAATCTTATTAACCACGCTTAACGCGTCGTATAATCGGCAGATATGATCACGGTCTCGAAAGAAGACTATCTAAAGGCGATTCTCGAGGCGGAGAGCGAAGGGGAGACCGTCATTTCGGCAACGCTCTCGCATAGGCTCTCTGTGTCGGCTCCCGCGGTTACGATGGCGTTGCGCCGACTGAAAAAGGACGGTCTGGTGCGGGTGCAGGTGGATGGCCAGGTTGGGCTGACCCCGGCGGGACGAAAAATTGCCCGCAAGCTGACGCTCCGGCACCACCTGATCGAACGCATGCTGGCGGAGATATTCGGCATGGAATGGTACAAGGTCCACGATGAGGCGGAGCGCCTGGAACATGCCGTCTCCCCTGATTTCGAGGCGAAATTGTTGAGCAAACTGGGACGCGGAGGCGCTTGTCCACACGGCAACTTGACCGAACTGGAGAGTCCGGCCAGCCGCCGCAGGCGCGGCTTGCTGCTGCTTTCGGAGGCCGAAGCCGGAAAGGCGTATGTGGTCAGCGGCATTTATGAGCGGGACCGGCAACTGCTCGAATTTCTGGAGCACCGCGGCATCCGTCCCGGCGCGCGATTGCATGTATCGGGCAGAAATTACGATCAAACTCTTACGATGAAGACCGACGCCGGAGACGTGGCGCTCGGCCACTCTGCATCGGAGAAAGTTTGGGTGTCGGGAGAACGTCATTCCCACCGCAAGGCCTCCTCTTAGTTGTTTGCGTTTTCGCGGGTACAATTACTTAAGTAATTAACTGTAGTTTACATCCACAGGTATACTCATGCTAAGATCATAGGGCCCCCTTGGCGGTTCCAGCACGATGGCAACTAACGCGATCGATTCCGGCGGACAGGCGTGGCGTTCTGAGGTATTTCAGCCCAGTCTGCCCGAAGTCCACAGCAGCCTGGCTATTCCACAGACATCGGCTGTCTTACGCAAGTTGCTGGCATTTGCCGGGCCCGGATTCCTGATTGCGGTCGGCTACATGGATCCGGGAAACTGGGCCACCGACCTGGCCGGTGGATCACGTTACAACTACACGCTGCTGTCGGTCATCATGCTGTCGAATTTTATGGCCATTTTGCTGCAGGCACTGGCCATCAAGCTTGGCGTAGCAACGGGAAGGGACCTGGCACAGGCTTGCCGCGACCATTTCAGCCGGCCGGTATCGTTTGGCCTTTGGGTTTTTGCCGAAGTGGCGATCGCGGCGTGTGATCTGGCGGAGGTGATCGGTTCCGCCATCGCTTTGAACCTGCTGTTTCACATTCCTGTGATTTGGGGTGTGTGCCTGACGGCCCTGGATGTGTTGATGATTCTCTTTTTGCAGCAGAAAGGGTTTCGCTTCCTGGAAGCGCTGGTGATTTCGCTGATTGCTACGATCGGCATTTGCTTTGGGTTGGAGATTTTGTTCTCGCGACCGAGCGCTACCGGTCTGCTTTCCGGATTTTTTGTGCCTTCTCCAGAAATCATTCGCGATCCTGGAATGCTGTACATTGCGATTGGCATTTTGGGCGCAACCGTGATGCCGCACAATCTCTATCTGCACTCGGCCATTGTGCAGACGCGGAAGTTCGAACGTACTCCAGAGGGGAAGCGTGAGGCCATCCGTTATAGCACCATCGATTCCACGGTGGCACTGATGTTCGCATTGTTTGTCAATGCTGCGATTCTGGTGGTTTCGGCGGCAACGTTTTATCGCAACGGATATCACCAGGTAGCCGAGATTCAAGACGCCTACAAACTTCTGTCGCCGCTGCTGGGAGTCACCGCCGCCAGTACCGTGTTTGCTTTGGCGCTGCTGGCTTCCGGGCAAAATTCCACGTTAACCGGAACTTTGGCCGGGCAGGTGGTGATGGAAGGATTTCTGAGTATTCGCCTGCGGCCCTGGCTGCGCCGCCTCATCACGCGGGCCCTCGCGATCGTCCCCGCCATCGTGGTCACGGCATTCTGGGGTGCTCGCGGGACCGCCAATCTTCTGATTTTCAGCCAGGTGATCTTGAGCATGCAGCTCAGCTCTGCGGTGTTTCCGCTAGTGATGTTCACCAGTGACCAACGAAAGATGGGTGAGTTCGTTAATCCACTCTGGCTGAAGTCTCTTTCCTGGGTCACGGCGGTGTTCATTGCTGTCCTTAATTGCTGGCTCTTAGTACAAGCGCTGCACGCATAGAATCCCCCGATTTCGGCCGATGTTTCAAACGGCCGAACAGGTTGGTAGTGGGGCAGTTTGCCATCCAGGGATGCGCGCCCAAATCCCTCGCGGCGTAAAGGCGGCTTGCTCGAGATGACAAGCCAAACTGACCCGCCACTGACAGGCTTTCAGCGCCTCCGCCAGCGCCCGACAAAAACGCATAGAATAGACGCAAGCTGGATTGCGCCGCTACGCTTCCGCACAGCATGCTCCAGCATCCATTAATAGAGGAAGGCAGTTATGAATAGTTTCGGCAGTCGGTCTGTCCTACACGTTGGCACCAAAGATTACGAAATTTACCGCATCGATGCGCTCGACAAGCAGGGAATCTCGACTAAACATCTGCCTTATTCGCTACGCATTCTTCTGGAGAATTTACTGCGGACAGAGGATGGGCGGAATGTGACTCAGCATGACATTCGGACGCTGGCTGCGTGGAGTGGCAGGGCCAAGCCCGACAAGGAAATTGCGTTCACTCCGAGCCGTGTGCTGATGCAGGATTTCACGGGAGTTCCTGCGGTGGTTGACCTGGCGGCAATGCGCGATGCGATGGAACGCCTTTCGGGCGACCCGGCTTTGATCAATCCATTGCAGCCAGCGGAATTGGTGATTGATCATTCAGTGCAGGTGGACCAGTTCGGAACTGCGAACGCCCTGCAACTGAACGCCGAGCTTGAATTCCTGCGCAACAAGGAGCGCTACGCATTTCTGCGATGGGGGCAAACCGCGTTTCGCAATCTGGCGATCGTGCCACCGGACACCGGGATCGTGCACCAAGTGAATCTGGAATATTTGGCACGCGTGATTTTCGTGCAGGAGTCACCGGGAAAGCGAGTGGCTTATCCCGATACGGTGGTTGGCACCGATTCGCATACGACGATGATCAACGGCCTGGGCGTACTTGGCTGGGGGGCCGGTGGGATAGAGGCTGAAGCCGCAATGCTGGGGCAGGCGGTATCGATGGTGATCCCGCACGTTGTCGGAGTGAGGCTGATTGGAAAACTGCGCGAGGGAGCGACTGCGACCGATCTTGTGCTGACGATCACCGAAATGTTGCGCAAGCACGGGGTGGTTGGAAAGTTCGTCGAATACTTCGGACCCGGGCTGCAGGAGTTGCCGCTGGCGGACCGCGCCACCATCGGCAATATGTCGCCAGAGTACGGCGCCACCTGCGGCATTTTCCCGATCGACAAGGAAACTCTCAGCTACCTAAGGCTGACTGGACGATCAGAGGAGCAGATCGGCTTGGTAGAGGCATATTGCCGCGAACAGGGCTTGTTTCATGAAGAGAAGACTCCTGAAGCCGAGTATTCGGAGTTGCTGTCGCTCGATCTGGCCACGGTCGAGCCAAGCCTTGCCGGGCCAAAGCGTCCGCAGGACCGCGTGCCGCTTTCAGGGGCGAAAGCGTCATTCGATCAGGCACTGCCGACGCTGATCAAACCGGGCAAAGGCACCGCAAAAACTTCGGAGGCGGCATCCGGAAACGGGCACCTTCATCATGGCAGCGTAGTCATCGCAGCGATTACCAGCTGCACGAACACTTCGAATCCCTCGGTGATGCTTGCGGCAGGTTTGCTCGCGAAGAAGGCCGTGGAGCGCGGGCTGCAGGTTCCCGCATGGGTCAAGACTTCGTTGGCGCCAGGATCCAAGGTTGTACGCGATTACCTGGAGCGCGCCGGACTAACGGGTTATCTCGAAAAGCTGAAATTCAATATTGTGGGTTATGGTTGTACGACTTGCATTGGCAACTCGGGACCGCTGCCCGAGGAGGTCGCGCGCGCCATCGACGAAAACAACCTGGTGGTGGCGTCGGTGCTGTCGGGCAATCGTAATTTTGAGGGCCGAATCAATCCCGATGTTCGCGCAAACTACCTGATGTCCCCGCCGCTGGTTGTCGCCTTTGCCTTGGCGGGCCGCGTCGATGTGGATTTGCGGAAAGATCCAATTGGCAAAGACAAACTGGGGAATCCGGTTTATCTATCCGATCTCTGGCCCACGCGCACCGAAGTGGAAGATGCCATGGGCAAGTCGATTTCTTCGGACATGTTTCGCAAGACGTACAGCGAGGTCTATCACGGAGACGATCGTTGGCGGGGGTTGGCGGTACCCAAAGGCGAAACCTATGCGTGGGATCCGAATTCCACTTACATTCGACAGGCCCCTTATTTCGATGGCATGACGCTAAAACCGCAGGCGGTTGAGGACATCCGGGGTGCGCGCGTGCTGGCAGTGCTTGGAGACAGCGTTACCACCGACCATATCTCTCCGGCAGGTTCCATCAAGAAAGACAGCCCGGCGGGAAAGTATTTGATAGAGCATGGAGTTAAACCGGCGGATTTCAACTCCTACGGCTCACGCCGGGGGAATCATGAAGTCATGGTGCGAGGAACGTTCGCGAACGTGCGCTTGCGCAACAAAATGGTGCCCAATCTTGAAGGCGGATTCACGCGCCATCTGCCGGATGGGACGGAGATGACGATCTTTGAAGCTTCGGAAAAGTACATAGCTGAAGGGGTTCCGCTGGTGATTATTGCCGGCAAAGAGTATGGCTCGGGTTCGTCGCGCGATTGGGCTGCCAAAGGGCCACTGCTGCTGGGAGTTCGGGCCGTCCTGGCGGAGAGCTATGAGCGCATTCATCGTTCGAACCTGGTGGGGATGGGGATTCTGCCTTTGCAATTCCTGGATGGAGCAAATGCCCAGTCGATAGGGCTGAGTGGCGAGGAGGTGTTCGAGATCAGCGGGGTACGCGAGATGGTTGAGCACTTTGCGCCGGGCCGTCAAGCAAAAGTAAAGGCGAAAGGAGCCGGAAAGACGATTGAATTCGAGGCCTTGGTGAGGATCGACACACCGCAAGAAGCGCAATATTACGCGAACGGCGGGATTCTGCAGTTCGTGTTACGGCAACTGCTCGCTGGAAGACCGAAGCCGGCGGCGGTGACGGCATAAGCTTTTGTGCGGCACTGGGCCTACGTAAAACCCAAACCACACAGGACACAGAGCGCGTGGAGGAGGACAGTCCGGGCGGTCAGAATGCTTTTGCCGAGTCGAGCAGAATTGTGACTGGCCCTTCATTGACCAGTTTCACCTGCATCATTTCCTGAAAACGGCCGGTTTCGCAGTGCAAGCCGGTCGCGCGGATTCGTTGAACGAAGTACTCGTAGAGTTCGCGGGCGCGCTCCGGGGATGCGGCCGCATCGAAAGACGGGCGCTTGCCGCGGCGGACGTCACCGTAGAGCGTGAATTGGGAGACGACCAGAACCGCACCCTTGATTGCTGCCACATCCAAGTTCATTTTTCCGGCTTCGTCCTCGAAGATGCGCAGTCCCGTTATCTTGTCGACGACGTAGTCGGCATCTTTCTCGGAATCGTCTTTTGCGACTCCGAGCAGCACGAGCAAGCCGCGCTTGATCTGGCCGGTGATCTCAGGGCCGACGGATACCTCAGCCCGACTCACGCGTTGAACTACGGCACGCATCTTTTCCGCGTCTTCGCCAATAAAGTTTCTCATCATATACGCAAGCTTTGATTGACGACAGCCATGCCGACACCTACAATTCGGTTTCTTTTGCTTCGAAATCTTTGAGGTAATCAAGAATGACCCGGGTTGCAATACGTTCGGCTCTGCTTGTCGCACTTCTCCTTGCGTCTGTGGCCGTGGCACAGCTGCCGTCTGCGCACAACGAAGTGGTCATCAAGAATGCCGTGGTGATGACCGTGACGCACGGCAACATCTCCAACGGCAGCGTTTACATCAAGGATGGCAAGATTGCGGCGGTCGGAAAGGAGGTCAACGCTCCCTCGAGTGCAACAGTAATTGATGCGGGGGGAAAGTATGTTACGCCGGGACTCATTGATTCCCACTCGCATATCGCACTCGACGACGATGTGAACGAAGCAACCAGCCCGATCACGCCGCAGATGATGATGATTGATGCCTTCGATTATCAGGACAAGGCAATCTACCGGGTGTTGGCGGGCGGAGTCACGACGTCGCTGTTACTGCACGGTTCGGCGAACATGATCGGTGGACAGGCGGTGGTGATCAAGCACAAATACGGGTTGAATCGGGACGCCATGCTGTTTCCGGGAGCGCCGCAATCCATCAAATTCGCCAGCGGAGAAAATCCAAAACGGGTGTATGGCAGCCGCGATCAGCTGCCCTCGACGCGCATGGGAAATTTCGAAGTGCAACGCGAGGCGCTGGTGCAAGCGCAGGACTACATGCGTGAATGGGATGACTACAACGCGAAATTGAAGCGGGGCGACAAGGATGCGACTCCACCCAAGCGTGATTTGAAGATGGAGGCGCTGGCTGACGTGCTGCGAGGGAAATTGCTGGTACAGATTCACTGCTACCGCGCGGACGAGTTGCTGACCGAGATGGCGATGGCGAAGGAATTCGGATATAAGCTGCGCGCATTTCATCATGCACTCGAAGCCTACAAAGTGGCAGATCAGCTCGCGGCCAACGGGATCGGTATTGCGACGTTTTCGGACTGGTGGGGATACAAGCAGGAAGCGTGGGACGCGATTCCGTGGAATGCGGTGATATGCATGCGGAAGGGGGTGCGGGTGGCGATCAAAAGCGACTCGGACGATTTTGCCCGCCGTTTGAATCAGGAGGCCGGAAAGACAATTCACTATGGTGGCGCCACGGAAGAAGAAGCTTTGAAGATGATCACGCTGAACGCGGCATGGATCATCGGAGTGGATGACCGGGTAGGGTCGATTGACGTCGGCAAGGATGCGGACCTGGTGATCTGGGACGGATATCCGCTCTCCAGCTACGGCGTGCCCAACAAAGTTTTCATTGATGGAGACGTTTATTTCGACCGCTCGTTGCCGAGGTTCGGCATGCCCCATTACAGGGAGGGGGAATGAGAAGGCAAGTCCTGGGCTGGTTACAGGTGGTTTGCTTCGGCTTTTGTGCGTGCATCCCGATTTTTGCGCAACAGAAGCCGATTGTGCTGCGTGGAGGGAGGCTTTTGACGGTCTCGCACGGCGTCATCGAACACGGTGTCATCGTGATGGAAGGCGGCAAGATCACAGTGGTTGCGACCGAAGGCTCGGCGGCAGTTCCCAAGAACGCGCGTGTCATCGATGTCAGCGGCATGACGGTTTACCCGGGGTTGATTGATTCGGAGACCAACCTGGGTCTGACGGAAATTTCTGCCGAGGAGATGACCAATGACCTGGTCGAAATAAGCGAAGAGATCATGCCGCACATGCATGTGTATGACGCGTTCCATGCGGAGTCCGAACTGATCCCGGTGACTCGCTTGAATGGAGTGACGAATGCCATCGTGGCTCCGCAAAATAAAGACACGCTGCCCGGGCAGGATTCATTTGTGCAGCTTGCGGGGAGATCGGCACAAGAAATGTTGTTGATTCGCGATATCGCCATGCCACTGAACTTCACTGGCGATCAGCGCCGGAACATACCTCGCGACAAGCGAAAGTATCCTTCGACCAGGATGGGAATGGCGGCGCAGTTACGGCAGGCATTTCTTGATGCCCAAGACTATCAGCAGCACTGGGCTGACTATGAGAAAAAGAAGAACGATGCGGCGAAAACCGAAGACAAAGACAAGAAGCCGCCGACGCAGCCGAAACGCGACCTGAAACTCGAGGCGCTCATTCCATATCTGCAAGGCAAGAAGCCGATTGTATTGGCGGCCGAGGAAGCCAGCGACCTTGAAGCCGCCGTGAACCTGGCTCACGAGTTCAATCTAAAGTTTGTCTTAAACCATGTCAGTCATTCGCAACCAGTCCTCGACTACGTCGCGCAGCTCAACGTTCCGGTGATCGTGGGGCCGATCTATGAAGCGCCAAAAGCTTTTGAGCGCTACGATACCGTCTACAGCTTGCCGGGCCAATTGAATAAACGAGGCGTGAAGATAGTGTTCGCTTCATTCGACGCCCACAATGCGCGTAACTTGCCCTACCAGGCCGGCTTCGCCACGGCGTTTGGTTTGCCATACGACGAAGCGCTGAAGGCGATTACGCTGAATGCAGCGGAAATCTGGGGCGTCGCCGACAAGCTGGGTTCGCTCGACGCTGGGAAGACCGCGAATGTCGTGGTGGCAAACGGGGACCCTTTGGATGTCAGGACCGACGTAAAGCAGGTATTCATCGCCGGCCAGGAGATCCCCATGGTCAGCCGGCAAATGCGATTGCGCGATCAATATTGGGGACAGTGAGCGCTTATTAACTTTGCGCCCACACCTGGGTCACACGCGCGAGCATCAGGAGTATGTTTTCGTCGGTTGCGATTGTTTGCATTTCTTGACAAATGCTCACGAGTTCATCAGGCGTTGACGCGCCGGCGGACAAGATCGCTGGCGCGGCTTCCCGCAACGTAATTTCCCAAAATCTCTTTTCTTCGCCGCGCAAGAATGCCAATTGGTTGACCCGAACATTGAGGCGCGAAAATCCCGCCGCGCGAAATAGGCGAGGCAGCTTCACGCCGATATAAGAATCCAATCCACGTGCGCGGTTTACCGCATCGCTGATTTCAACCAACCGGCGGTAAGCGTGGGTCTGCGGTTCGGTAAAGATGCCACCGTCATCGTGGTCTTCGCAGACCAGAACACCTCCAGGCTTCAGAATCGATTTCATTTCTCTAAGGGCCCGGGCCGGATCATCCAGGTGGCAGAAGAGAAACCGAGAATAGACCAGATGGAATGATTCCTCGGGCAGGCCCAGATCATAGGCGTGCGTCTCGTGAAGCGAAAGATTCTTGATGCCGGCCTTCTTTGCGCTCGCTTTGGCAACCTGTAATTGGTCGCCACTCGCGTCGACTGCCACCACCGAACCATGTGGACCTACTCGTGCGGCAATCCACTGGGCGGTCTGACCGGCTCCGCACCCGATCTCGGCCACTCGCATGCCGGCAGCCAGGCCCGCCGTCTTCAGCAAATCACGCGTTCCAGGACCGAAAATGCGATCCAAGAGATCCAGACGAGAGACCGATTGCTCGCCAGTGGCCAAGAAATAGGATTGTCTTTCGTCCGCTTTCCCCGTCATGGCCCGCTCGTAGTCGGTCACCAATGTAAATCACAAGGGGGTATTGAATCGATATTGCCTACGGTTTGACCCCAGCAACTCCAAGCAATTAGGATGCTTGTGGACAGTTGCTGAAGCTTCCGCGTTCCGCTTTTGTTGCGGCGGAACTCTCCTTTACACCGAATCGTACGGGCCATTAGACTACTCATTTCCTTTTAAGCTCATCGGGAGGCAGATGCGAATGGCAGTTGCCGCGAAAAAGGAGTTAGTCGAGAAGGTCAAGCAGATTATCAGCGAGCAATTGGGGATCGATGAGGCCGATATTGTTCCCGGCGCAACATTTACGGGGGACCTGAAGGCGGATTCTCTGGACCAGGTTGAACTTGTCATGGCACTGGAGGAAGCTTTCGACTTAAGTATCTCTGACGAGGACGCGGAGAAGATTCTTAAAGTACAGGACGCCATTGATTACGTTGAGAAACACGCAAAATAGTACAAGGAGAACGCATGGCCGCGGTTGACGAGAAAGTGAAGCAAATCATTGTTGAACAGTTGGGCGTGGATGAAAGCGAAGTGACCCAGAATGCCTCCTTCGTAGACGACTTGGGTGCGGATTCGCTGGATACGGTGGAACTGGTAATGGCCTTCGAAGAGGCCTTCGAAATCGAGATTCCGGATGAAGACGCAGAAAAGATCCGCACCGTACAGGACGCGGTGGACTACATCTCCAAACACGCGAAAGGCGGGAAGTAGTTGGCTCGACGCGTTGTTGTTACTGGGCTGGGCCTGATCTGCGGAGTTGGAAACACCACCGAGGAAATCTGGCAGAATTTGATTGCCGGCAGGTCGGGCATCTGCCGCATCACACAATTTGACGCTTCCCAATTTGCCTGCCAAATTGCGGCGGAAGTGAAAAATTTTGATCCGCTGCAGTTTATCGACAAAAAAGAAATCAAGAAAATGGGGCGCTTTATCCACCTGGCTATTGCGGCCGCGGATGAAGCTGTGAGTTCTGCGGGCCTCAAAGTCACGGACGAAAATTCCACTCGCGTGGGAGTGCATATTGGGTCGGGAATCGGTGGGTTTGACGTGATTGAGCGCGAGCACAAGAACCTGCTCAATGGCGGACCGAGAAGGATTTCTCCTTTCTTCATTCCTGCCTCCATCGTCAACTTAGCTGCCGGTCACGTCAGCATACGGTTCGGCGCCAAGGGGCCGAACGAGGCGACATGCACGGCGTGTACCTCGAGCGCGCATTCCATTGGGGATGCGTACAAAATTATTGCGCGGGGCGATGCTGACATCATGATCGCGGGTGGCACGGAAGCTGCGGTGACGCCGATGTCTGTGGGTGGATTTGGCGCGATGCGGGCACTTTCTACCCGCAATGATGCGCCGAAGAAATCGAGCCGGCCCTGGGATTCAGCACGCGATGGCTTTGTGATTGGCGAGGGAGCGGGAATCCTGATTCTGGAAGACCTTGAGATTGCCCAGCGTCGCGGGGCAAAGATTTTGGCCGAGATTGTTGGTTATGGGATGAGCGGCGACGCTTATCACATCACCCAGCCCGCGGAAAATGGGGATGGCGCCTACCGCGTGATGTTAAACACCCTGAAAGATGCGAAGGTTCAGCCGGAGCAGGTCGGCTATATCAACGCGCATGGTACCTCTACTGAAATTGGCGATAAGCTGGAGACGGTGGCGATCAAGCACGCCTTCGGGGATTACGCCTACAAGTTGCCGGTCAGTTCAACTAAATCGATGACCGGACACCTGCTCGGCGGAGCCGGTGGTTTGGAAGCCGGAATAACAGTACTTGCGTTGCGCGAGCAGATTCTGCCTCCGACAATAAACCTCGAAAACCCCGATCCTGAATGCGATCTGGATTACGTTCCAATCCATGCCCGAAAGGCGAATGTGGAATACGCCATGTCGAATTCGTTTGGATTTGGCGGGACGAATGGGGCCCTCCTGTTCCGCCGCTGGCCGGAATAGCCCTTTCTGCTGCTTAGGTGTAGAACTTACCTGCCAATTGGGCCTGCGCGGCGGGTGCCCGTAAGCCCTTGGAAAGGATGCAGTCCTGCGCTGGGGCATGCCCGCTTTCCACCACAAGTAATGACACCTTGGTACCGGGGATTGTCCTTCTTCGCTTTTGCCAAGCCTCGGAATGCCGCCGAGAATAGGCTTCGAGGCCGGACATGCTCATCGACAGAGGTTTGGGAACCGCTGTTGTGCCGCTTCCTATGAGCCGCAAGGCTTCAGCTCGGGCGGCATTGATCGACCTTAAAGACCCCATAAGAAGCGTACTGTCTGACTGCTTTCGGCAATTCGGTATCGAAACAACCATTCTGACCTCCGACGCTGCCGATCGACTCAAACGGGAGAAATTCGAAGCTTGCGTGCTGAGGCTGGGCGCTCTCGCCGGTCCAGTGATGGAATCGGCCCGCAGCTCACCATCCAATAGCCGCATGATCATTTATGGCTTGGGCGGGAGTGCGCAGGACGCGCTGCGATTCTCCAAGTACGGGGTGAATGCGATTTTTCGTGAGCCGTTGGAGAGAACTGCAGCCATCAAGCTGGTGCGCGCCACGCAGATGCTCGTGCTGCACGAAATGCGCCGCTATGTACGAATCCCGGTGATAACGGAAACCAACGTGGTGGTCATGAACGAAAACCGACGATTCACGGCGACCAGCATCGAAGTCAGTTCCGGCGGCATGTCGATGAGAAGTAATGAGGACCTTGCTCCTGGCCAGACGGTTGAGATTTCTTTTGCGCTGCTGACTCTACCGCGCGTCTGGGTCCGCGCCAACGTGAGCTGGCGGAATCCTGTGGGGAAAGCTTTCGGCATTCGCTTTGACAGCGCGGACAATCGCCGTCTGCGACTCAAAGAGTGGGTCGAAGCTTACCTGGAAAACTAGCTTGTTCTCAGTCTTATTCCAAGAAGAGATATCGGTTGTGTAAATCCTCGTTCTCAGGTTATTGCTGTATTGTTAGGGACCTTTCTCGCTGTTAGCTTATGACTTCCGAGGTACGAATCGTAAGCTAAAGGAGAAGGCCTAATGAATTGGGACCAGATAGCGGGTCAGTGGAAACAAGTGAGCGGTAAGGTAAAAGCCAAGTGGGGCAAACTGACGGATGACGATCTCAAGGTGATCGCCGGACACAAAGACCAACTGGTTGGCAAGATTCAGGAGCGATACGGAATCCATAAAGAGGAAGCTGAACGGCAAGTGCAGGACTGGCACGATGCGCAAGCCGCGGAGACCGAAGCCGAACGAGAACAGATGAAGCGGGCCAGCTAGTTACACCATCGACGATGCAGCTAAAGAGGAGCCGGAGGGGCTCCTCTTTTCTTGAGCACAATTGTCCGCGATTCAATTTCCCGCTTGTGTACTCATGGGGAGTTCAATGAAGCTCGCCGTACCGGGTGCGTGGTACACGCGCTGCACAGCTTTGTGATAATCGTCGGGTCTAGCCCAAAAAATATTCGACACGAAGGTCTGCGGGTTTCGGTCGTACAACGGAAACCAGCTTGACTGAATCTGGACCATTATCCGGTGCCCTGCCAGGAAAACATGATTTGCAGTCGGCAGATTAAAGCGGTAGAGGAGAGGCTTATTGGGTGTGAGGGCTGCCGGTTTCTCCAGGCTCTCGCGATAGCGTCCGCGGAAAATGTCGGCGGAAATCATTAGCTGATAACCGCCCATGGCCGGCTGCGCAGCGACCTCGTCAGGATAAAGGTCGATGAGTTTTACGACCCAATCAGAATCCGTGCCGCTGGTGGAAGCCACCAGATTGGCGAGCGGCTGTCCGCTGATTTTTACCGGCGCCTGAAGAACATCAGAGACGAACGTCAGAACGTCGGGGCGCCCGGAAGCTTCGCGCTGATCCTGTACGAGCCACTGGCGCCACTGATCTCCGCCGTCGGAGTCGGTCACGTGGACTGGACGGGCAATGAAAGGCACAGGCTTCGCAGGATCAGAAGTGTATTCTTCGAACTGTGCGTCAGTCGACGTTGGGGCGTCGAAGCTGAGCTTCAGTCCCGCTTTCAGGTAAAGCGGCGCGGATTGAACCTTACAACCGTTTGGGCACCCTGCAGGCCAGGCCGACAGCCGCAGCCAGGTGTCGGTCCCGGTTTCAAATGCTGAAACAGGTGCGACATCCGCTTTGGGCGCGTCATCCTGGAGATAATGATCGAGGAAGGGACGCAGTATCTTCTCACGAAAGTAAAGCCCAGTATCGCTGCTGAACTTTATTGGACCGAGGGCGCTGCAATCTCCGAGTTCCTGGGCGTGACGCCATGGGCCGAGCACGAGAAATACCTTGTCATTATTCGTATCTTTCGGCTTGATCGCTTTGTAAACCGCAATCGCGCCATAGATGTCCTCCTGGTCCCACAAACTGTGAACCAGCATAACGGGGACTTTTAGCGGCTGACCCGCCAGAATGCGATCCACCGCCTGGTCGCGCCAAAATTCATCATAGCTGGGATGCTGCAACAGCTTTGGCCAGAAGCCCACCTGCTCGAGACCGTGCCGGCGGCCGAGTTCGCCGGCCGAGACTGCCTCCATGAACATGTCATAGTCATCGTAGTGGCTGGTCCACCAATGGATGTCGTTCTTTCGGCTCGCCTCCTGCTCCAGGATGTAAGCGAGGTTCTGTTCGCGGAAGGCGCCGTTGTGGAACCAGTCGTCACCCATCCAGCCGTCAACCATGGGATTCATGGGAACGGAGACTTTCAACGCCGGGTGAGGATTGACCAGCGCCATCAGCGGCAAGAAACCGTCATAGGATATGCCCAGGATGCCGACCCTCCCGTTGCTTTCGGGGACATTCTTCAACAGCCAGTCGATGGTGTCGTACGTGTCGGTGGAATGATCGACCGCGGTCGGGTTCAGTGGCCCGTGCAGAGGGCGCGTCATGACGTAATCGCCTTCGGAGCCATACTTGCCGCGGACATCCTGGACCACACGAATGTATCCGCCACCCAGGATGACTTCAGTAGCGTTGTCATAGCCTTCGAGAGTAGGGCCAAGATGAGAGCTATGGGCGTGAGTTGTGAGCGCCTTCGCGTCATACGGGGTGCGGGTCAGGAGTATGGGCGCACGCTTCGCTCCTCTGGGCACCAGGATGACCGTATGAAGCCGCACGCCGTCACGCATGGGAATCATGACCTCGCGCCTGACGTAGTCGAAGCTCTCGGTAACGCTCACAAAAGTTGACGGCGTTTCGCTCGGCAACTGATTGCTGGAGGGCGCCGTTTGCGCGTGTGATGACGGTGGAAAAAATAAGGACATCATGACGAGAGGCAAAATCAAGGCACGCACAGGGGGTAGGGATCTCATAGGCTCCTTGGACCGAAGTTGGGTTGGAGAAAGGTAGGATTATATGGGAGGAGGCATTCGGTCCTGAAACCGTCCGCTTCGTGAATCAGAGGTTCCCAATATAAAATCAGGAAAGCGATGGCCAGTTCCTCACAATTGGTACAGATCCAGTTGAGTCCGCCGCTGCGGCAGCCGAAGCCAAGCTGGCTGAAAGCCAAAGCGCCTGCTGGCGAAACCTTTCATGAATTGAAGCGGCTGGCGCGCGGCCTGGGTCTGCACACGGTTTGCGAATCCGCCCAGTGCCCCAACATCGGAGAGTGCTGGAACCACGGTACCGCAACATTCATGCTGTTGGGCGACATTTGCACGCGGCGCTGCGGCTTCTGTGCCGTTCCCAAGGGCAAGCCGTTGGCCATCGACTGGGAAGAGCCCGGGCGGGTCGCACGGGCCGTGGCTACTCTGGGGATAAAGCACGCAGTTGTGACCAGCGTCAATCGCGACGACGACAATATTGGCGGCGCCCGAATCTTCGCCGAAACAATCAGAGAAATTCGTAGGCTTTCGCCTGGCTGCCGGGTTGAAGTCTTGATCCCGGACTTTCAAGGCGTAGATGACGCGCTGCGTATCGTGCTTGGCGCCGCTCCCGACGTATTGAACCACAATACCGAGACTGTTCCGCGGCTCTATCGAGTTGTGCGCTCTGGCGCCCGCTACGAACGGTCGTTGCAGCTGCTTGAGAATGCAAAGAAGTTTTCGCCGGGGACGGTAACGAAGTCGGGCGTGATGGTCGGATTAGGCGAGACTGTCTCGGAGCTTATTGAGGTGTTTGGCGATCTCGGTCGGAGGGGCGTGGACATTCTTACCGTCGGCCAGTATTTGCGGCCCTCGCGTGATCATCTTCCCATTGCGCGTTTCTACAGCCCCGATGAATTTCAATACCTGAAGGGCGCAGCCTTGCAGTGCGGTTTCCGGCATGTGGAATCGGGGCCGCTGGTACGCTCGAGCTATCACGCGCACGAGCAAACTGGGGTCGCTTCCCCCGGACACAGCTGATAAATTTCAGAATATCTTGACGCGGATCGTCAGATACTTCTTCGGGTTCTCGCGAATGGCTTTAATCAGATCGCGAGTTTCTACAAGGAGCTTGTCGGTGTTGTTGTAAACCGATTCGTCCTGCAACAGCTTCCCGACTGTTCCCTGTCCAGAATTGAGGCGGTCCGTCAGCGTGGAAAGCTGGTTCACCGTATTCTTTAACTTGTCGGCGAATTCCTGATCGTGCGTCATCGTTCCCAGCGCTCCCTTGCCAGCGCTAACATCCTCAGTGAACTTCTTGACATTGGCGACGGTGTCGTTCGCGTTGTTGTAAAGCGTCGGATCTGTCAGAAACTTACCGGCTGTTCCTTTGCCGGCGTTCAGGCCGTCAATGATGGTATTCAACTTGGTGATGACGTCGTTGGCGTTGTGGTAGAGCTCATCACTGACGATAGCCTTGCCGATGCTGCCCTTCCCGCTGGCTACGTCGGCGACAAGGCCCTGGAATTGCCTGACAGTTGAGTTCAACTGGTTGTACAGGCTGGCATCGTAAACCAGCTTGCCGAGGGATCCCTGGCCACTTTCCACGAAGGCGAGAATGCGGTCTACCCGCTTTTCCAGAGCATCAAGATTCTGCAGTGTGCTCTGGCTGGCGCGAACCACATCTTCGACTTGCGGAGTTTCTTCGGTCGGAAGCACGTCGCCGTTCTGCGCCTCTGGCCCTCTGGCCCGAGCGCTATTGATGTCGACATAGGTCGCGCCCAGGACGCCAGCGGTCGCCAGGGTGGTTACCGAGTCCTTTCGCAAATTTTCGTGATATCTGGTACTGATTTTCATGGTCACTTGGACAGGAGTCAGGCGGTAGCGAGGGTTGGATACTACCAGCACTTTCGCGACACTGCCGATATCCACGCCCTGCAAACGTACAACGGCTCCCGGTTGGATTCCGGCGGCGTTATCGAAGTAGGATTTGAGGATGATCTTGCGGGTGAATATGCCCCCGGTGCTGGTCATCAGCAGGATCAAGATGGCGAGAATAAGGCTGCCTGCCACCACCGTAAGCCCGACTTTCAGTTGAGACCACTTCAACTGCTTCTGGCTAGGCACTGGCTCTCCGCAACCTCATAAGAACGTCGGTGATTTGAACCCGAGGATGCCTGCATCATAGCAGAGCGGGTGGAAGGCTTTCGATATCAGGAAAGGCGCGCGGGCAACGTCTTGGAAAACATGATCGCCGATAGATAGGCTGCCGCTCCGCTGGCTAAGGTAATAGTTAATCCGAATTGGATTGCAACCACCATAGCCAGAACTGATCCCAGGACGCTGGCACCGGCATTCAACGCCCAAGCCCATTCGACCGCGTTCTCCGCAGCGTCAGCTTTGCCTTTCCGCTGAAGTGGCGCGTAGGCCAATGCGCGCAGACCAGTGGGAAACGGCATCCCCATCGCAAAGCCAAGGGGGATCAATACCGCGGCGCTTACAAGAAACTTGGCGGCAAATGGTAAGCCAATAAGAGTACCCAGCAGAGCAGGCAAGATCAGCACATAAAAAAGGATTCCTGAAGTAATGAAGGCTAAAGGGGCCCAGACTCGGCCGGGGTCCGTGAGCCAGTTGCGTGAGAACAAGCTGCCGAGTCCGCTTGAAAGCAGGAGGAGGAACACCACGACCGTTAAGGCGTAGGTTGGATGCCCGAGGAACAACACGAAACGTTGAATGAAAGCAATCTCGACCAGAATGTAGCCGAGTCCGACTGCGACAAAGTACAGAAGTGAAGTCAGCTTTTGATGCTGCCCACCACGCCAAACCAAGGGAATAATCAGAAAGACGGCGACTGCCGCCAAAGAGATCAGCAGGACCGCGCCTAACACGGCTACACCCAGATTCACTTTCCAGTCGATTGCTTGTGCGAGGTCTTTTCCATGCAGAACTTGATCCAGCTTCAAGGTAAAGAAGAAGAAAGGGGCGTCGTCTCTCACCGGGGACACGTTGTACGGATAGTGCTGCGCGAAGGCGTTCGGATCATTTTCCGCAATCAGGGAGGAGAACGGATCCGGCTGGGGATCAGAAGGAAGATATAGAAGCGCCAATTTTGGATAGTTGCGCAGATGCGTGCGGATGACGTTCTCTTCTTCTGCGGTGAATGGCGTTTTCTTTACCAATACGGCGACTGGGATGCCGTCTTCGTCGAGTGCTCCTTCCGAGACAACGGCGAAATTTCTGGCAGGATTTCCCACGCCAAGCTCATGCAAGGCCTGCATTGCAACGGAAACTACGCGCAGTGCCTCACGGGGCTGGCGGAATTCCCATCGCGTGATGGCTATGAGGCCATCCGGGTTCAGATGGTCGAAATAAGCCCGGAAAGCTTCAACCGTATAAAGGGTGTTCTCACTGAGTGCAAAGGCGCCTGCCGCAGTCGAAGCCCAAGTATCGACCAGGGTCATCTGTACAACATCGAACTTTTGGGATGCGTTGCGGACAAATGAGCGTCCGTCGCTAACAAAAATGTGGACCTGCGGGCGAGTGTACAGATTGAAGGTGTAATCAGCGTAGCGACCACGCATCACGGTGTTGGCGATGATGGGATTGATCTCAATTCCGGTAACTAGCGGACTGCCGTTGGCAAGGGCTCGCAGCACATCAACTCCGCCCCCGGGGCCGATGATTGCATAGGTTCCGCGTGGACGCAGGACATTCGCGATGGCCGGCGGCGCTGCCATCAGATCCCTTTGCCAGTCACTGTCATCCCACTGCTCGGGATCAGCGTTCATGATGTAGGTGGATGCATCGGCGTCGATGACAATGGCCTTTGCATCGCCCAGGCGATCGACCTCGATTCGTGAAATCGCATTCCAGCGCGCAAATTCCACCCACGATGGATCCCGGAATCTCCCTTTGGCATAGACGACGTCGATAAGTCTTCCCGAGATGTTTACAGCAATAAGGCCACCCAACCCGACGGCTAGAGCGAGCGCCAGTTTTCGAGTGGTGCTCGATGCAGCCCATATTCCAGCCGCAACCGCCGTCATGAGAGCGGAAAACATGATCGTGTTCGGCCCGCCAAGCAGGTTGAGTAGTGGAACTACTCCGAGGCATGCCAGCGCTCCTCCCATGAGATCAGCTCCGTAGAGCCGCGGAATGTGATTCGGTTGGCGAGCGAAGATCAAAGAAAACTCCAGGCCAGTGATGAAGAACGGCACGGCGCTGGCCAGATACATTGCCGTGAGTCGAAGGAAGTTTTCTCGCGACACGTCAAGCGATACGGGGAGGTGAAGCACGACTTCCAGAACGAATGGTATGGCGAGTGCATTTGCGCAGGAGAGCACAGCCACCAGGCGTCGAGTTTCAAACTGGGCCAGCCAGTTCTTGCCCAGGTAGGCGAATACACCTCCGGAACCGAGACCCAGCAGTGCAATGGAAATTGCGAGAAAGGCGAAATGATAGAAGAGGACAACCGAAAAAAGACGCGTCAGAGCCAGTTCCAGAAGCAAGGCGGCGAAGCTGGCGATGGCCACTCCGGCCAAAAGCAGCGTGGGTCGAGTCTCACGCGTGACGGAGCCCGGAGTCTCCGCGACCGGATTTGTGATGACATGCACGTTGGCTTCAGTAGAAAGGCGACAGTCTAACAGAAGGACTTTGAGGATTAGGGCTAACTCTCGAGCATGACCTGGGCGATGGCGATCTGCTCGGTATGGGAGATAGAAAGCGCGACATGCTTGGCGCCCAATCGGTTGGCGAACTCCGCGGCCTTGCCGTGGAAGATGATCGTCGGGCGTCCACCGGGCGTGCGGGAGACCTCGACATCTCGCCAGGCGACACCGAGGTTCCAGCCGGTTCCGATTGCTTTCATGGCTGCTTCTTTGGCGGCAAAGCGTGCAGCGTAACGCTCCACCCGATTTGCCTTGCTGTCACAGTAACGAATCTCACCGGCGGTAAAGACTCGATGCAGGAAGCGGTCACCGAAGCGCGCGATGGATTTGGCGATCCGGGGCACCTCGGCAATGTCAATTCCGGTTCCGACGATCATTGGGACAAGTTAGCACAATAAAGAGGGAGGTCTGCAATCAACCATTTCTCTGGTAGTAGTGCAGTAACGAAGCGAGCCAGACGCGCGATTAGTGTGTGTCGCAAAAGGCGCGACACCTCGCGCGGCCCGCCCAGATCCCTCGCGGCGCAAAAGAAACTTGCTCGGGATGACAATGAAATTGCACCACGACCTTTCTTTCTAGAAAAGACGGTCCCCACGGTAGATGACCTGCCCGTCTTCGAGCCGAGCTTCTGGCAGCAGTTCATGTTGTTTCAAAGGACCGGCGCCATTGATGTGCAGAACTTGGTGGCCGTTCGCCACCAGCCAGTCGGAAACCAGCATACGGTGGCAATGAAAATAAACCCGTTCCGCGCACATGTATGCGGTGCGGGATTTTTCTGCCAAACCGATGAGTTCAGTGATTGCATCGTGGAACTCGGGCGTGAGCATGTGGTCGGCATAGTTGCGGAAGCTCTGGTTGCGCAATCCGACATTGGGCGAGTCATCGCGGATCTTCTTGCGGAGGCCGCCCAGCCCTTTCATCCAGACGTAGGAGATTCCGAAAGCAGGCAAACTCTTTTCTAATGCCTCGCGGTTGAAATGAGGCAAACGGCGCGACATGGGGAATGAACGGATATCGACCAAAGTTTGGATCCCGTGTGCCTTGAGAGCGTCAACCAGTTCCTGCAAGCTCCGGGTGGAATGACCGATGGTGAATAGCTTTGCCAAGGCAGCATTTCACCACACCGAAGGCGTTGGGCGCACGCTTGGGAAGCTCTAGTCCGATGTATTCAATCCGAAGCGATGTGCTGAAGTGCACGAATTAGTGAATTGTCGTGCTCGGGAAATACGGTTCGGAGGTCGAGCAAGACCCGGCCTTCATCGACCCTTGCAACGACTGGCGGATCGGCGGCACGAAGCCTTTTGCTGATTTCGTCGGCGTCCTTATGACTGAGAGAAACGGCGATAAGACAGGTGGGAAGCGAGGCGGAAGGCGCTGCGCCGCCACCGATCAGAGATTCGCCGTCGACCAACTCCAGCACCAGTTTCGGGGAGCGCGCCGCGCTCACTATCGTCTCAGCCCGATTGGCGATTTGCTGCTTGCTGAGCCGCATCATGCGGACAGCGGGAATCGCGTCGTGGTCGCTCTTCACATATGCCATCAAGGTTGCTTCCAAAGCCGCGTACGTCAGCTTGTCGACGCGAAGAGCGCGGAACAAAGAGTTTGAGCGCATGCGGGCAATCAGATCGGCGCGGCCACTGAGCATCCCCGCCTGCGGACCTCCCAGCAATTTATCTCCGCTGTAAGTGACCAGGTCCACTCCGGCCTGCAGGCTGTCCAGTACCGTTGGCTCGCCGGTCACTCCGACCGATCGCAAGTCAAACAGCGCGCCACTCCCGAGATCTTCCATTAAAGGAATCTTGCGTTTCCGAGAAAGCTGGACCAACTCGTCGAGTTCAGGCTGCTCGGTAAAGCCCGTGATCTGAAAATTTGAGCGATGCACGCGCAGCAGCAGGCGGGTTTTCTCGCTGATGGCTCGTTCGTAATCCTGAATGCGGGTGCGGTTGGTGGTGCCTACCTCACGCAGAACGGCATTCGATTTCGCCATCACGTCGGGAATTCGAAACGATCCGCCGATCTCGACGAGTTCGCCGCGCGAGACGATGACTTCGCCACCTTCCGCCAATGTGTTTAGGGCCAGGAGGACAGCGGCGGCATTGTTGTTGACGACAATCGTTGAGATCTCCGCATAAGCTTGATTTGAACTGTCGCGAACGAGCCGGTCCACAATCTCTAAGACCTTCCTGAACAAGCGATCCACGTGGATATCGCGCTTACCGCGCTGGCCAGTTTCGAGATCAAATTCGAGGTTCGAATAGCTTAGCGAGGTTCCGGCAATGTGATCGAGGATGGCGTTTGAGAGCGGGGCTCGTCCCAGATTGGTGTGCAAGATAACGCCCGTGGCGTTGATCACCGAGCGGAGAGAATAGCGAAGGTCACGTCGGACTTGGCGGTCGACCGCGGCATCGATCTGCTCAACCGCAAGCTCCAGGGTTTTGGAGTCGAGATTGCCGGCTTCGATCTCGCTTCGCAAAGAAGACAGAATTGCGCGAGCCGCATCTCGGACCGCCACCTGTCCTTCTTTGGCAACAAGATTTGACAGGCTTGATCGACGCAGTAGTTCATCAACGGAAGGGAGTTTCCGGTAGAGATCGGATTTAGATTCTGTTGGCACTGGCGATGATTATGCCATTCAAGGCAATCGGCGCGCCAAGCTGATATGGCACAGACCTAGTCGGCGGCGTTTTCGTAGTCAGCAGGCCCGGCGCGGATCGATTTCTGGGCTCTCGC